>NZ_JBITSA010000006.1:146948-405796 GCF_044540385.1 Kitasatospora sp. NPDC086009 | reverse complement strand
CCGCCGCCGCCCGAGTCCAGGATCATCCGGTAGCGCTCGTTGGTCTGCTCGGCGTTGCCGAAGCCGGCGAACTGGCGGATGGTCCACGTCCGCCCCCGGTAGCCGGTGGCGTGCAGCCCCCGGGTGTACGGGTACTCGCCGGGCCAGCCGATCCGCTCGAAGCCCTCGACCGGCTGGCCCGCGGGCGGGCCGTAGACCGGCTCGACCTCGTCACCGGAGAGGGTGGTGAAGTCCGCGTCCCGCTTGCGGGAGCTGTCGTACCGCTGCTGCCAGCGCTGCCGTCCGCGCTCGATCTCCTCGGCGTCCATGACCCCGAACTCCGCTCCGTACGGCCGCCACGGCACGTGGACGGCACAACTGTTAGGACGTCCTATCAATTTACTCGGACGTCCTAGTAATTGTCGATGGAGCCGGGGCCCGGCCGGGGGCGAACGCGCCGGAAAACGCCGAAAAGGGCCGGTTCGGGCACGAGAAGGGCCGGTTCGCGGCTCCGGAAAGCGAAGGGCGCCCCTCCCCGGCGCGGGGAGGGGCGCCCTCGAAGGCGCGGTGGACGGCGCGTGGCTCAGACGCCGGCGGCCTGCCGGGCGGCGCCGGCGGCGGGGAGCCGCTCGCCGGCCTCGCGGACCACCCGGCGCTCGGCGACGAAGGAGGCGAACGGGATGCAGCCGGCGGCCAGCGTGAGGAGCATCCGGCCCAGCGGCCACTTGAGCTTCTGGCCGAGCAGGAAGGTCACCACGAAGTACCCGACGTAGAGGTAGCCGTGCAGCATCGCGACGTAGGTGGTCAGGTCCTCGGCCGTGTCGAAGCCGTACTTCGCGACCATGAAGCCGCAGAACACGAGCAGGGCCACACCGGTCGCAATGGCCAGGGCCCGGTACCAGCCCAGCAGGGGGTTCGCCTTCATACTCTTCATCGCCTCGCTCGCCGGAATGGGCCGGTACGCCCGGATCCGCGCACCGCTCCCCACGAGGGTAGCCGCCGCTTACGGGTGGGCCGTGCAGCGCCCTACTCCGCGGGCTCCGCGTCCGGCTCGGTGAAGTCCCCGGCGGCCACCCGCAGCGGCCTCAGCAGGTCGAACACCTGACGGCACTGGTCGGGGCCGTACTCCTCCAGGCCGAACTCCATCGCCATCAGCTCCCGGGTGGCCTCCTCCACGACCTCGCGGCCGCGGGCGGTGATCGCCGCGAGCACCCCGCGGCCGTCCAGCGGGTTGGGCCGGCGGCCGACCAGACCGGCCCGCTCCAGGCGGTCGACGGTGTTGGTCACGCTGGTCGGGTGGACCATCAGCCGCTCGCCGATCTTGGACAGCGAGAGCTCACCGGTCCGGCTGAAGGTGAGCAGCACCAGCGCTTCGTACCGGGCGAACGTCAGCCCGTACGGCTTGAGCACGGCGTCCACCCGCGCGAGCAGGATCTGGTGGGCGCGCATGATCGAGGTGATCGCCGCCATCGAGGGGACTCCGCCCCAGCGGCGGGTCCAGAGCTCGTCGGCGCGGGCGATCGGGTCGAAGTCGAGTGCGAGGGGCTTGGCCACGCCCCTTACCGTACCGGCGGGCGGCCAGGGTGTTACCAGGCGTCCTGATGGTGGACAAGCGCGACACGTGGCGGGATCACGCCAGTGGGGCGCACAGGTCCGTACCAGCACATTGCGGGGGTGTGAACCACCGCCAATCGCCCGCCGCCGGCCGCCCGTTGGCCGCCGATCCGGCGTTCGGCCCGTAGTCAGGCCTCGGTTCGGGCGGTAACCCGCTGCAAGGCGGGGTGGTTCGACCGGATTTGTCGCCCCGTTTACCTTCCGCCGGGCTGGCGAGACCTGGCCAATCGATGAACAAGACCTGTCATTTCACTTGTTGGATTGTCATGCTTTCGCCCAGCCCCGTTCGGCAGCCACCGCCCCACTCACCGGTGGCACCGCCGCTCGACCGCACGGAGCAGGAGCACGTCAGCGCCCGTCCCGCCCCTCAGGTGCCAACCCCGGCACCCCGGGACGCGGCGCAACCGCACATCCGCGGTTTCCCTGGAAGGACCTGTACGTGAAGCGAAAGCTCGCAGCCGGCGCCGTACTCTCCGCCACCGCCCTCCTCACCGGCGTCATCCAGGTGGGCACCACCGCCGCCCAGGCCGCCCCGACCCCCGCCGCGCAGGCGCAGGCCGCGCAGCAGCGCGAGGCGGCGATCGCCCTGGCGAGCGGTCAGACCGGCCCGCTGGCGCAGGCCCTGGCCCTGGGCGGCCAGGAGCAACTGGTCGCCAAGGACGCCGTGGTGGACGCCGACGGCACCCGCCACCTCCGCTTCGAGCGCACCTTCGCCGGCCTGCCCGTCCTCGGCGGCGACCTGGTGGTGCACGAGGCCGCGAACGGCTCGGTCGAGGCCGTGGACAAGGCCGTCGCCGCGACCATCGACCTGCCGAGCCTCACCCCGCAGATCCCGGCCGACAAGGCCGCCGCGCAGGCCTCCGGCGCGGTCCAGTCGACCGTCGGCATCGCCGCCGACAAGGACGAGTCGCCGCTGCGGGAGGTGCGCCAGGCCGGCGCCGCCAAGCTCGTGGTCTGGGCCGCCGACGGCAACCCGCGACTGGCGTACCAGACGGTCGTCCAGGGCCTGCGCGCCGACTCCACCCCGAGCAGCCAGCTGCTGGTCACCGACGCGGCCACCGGCGAGGTGCTCTCCACCCACGAGCAGGTGCAGACCGCGACCGGCACCGGCAAGGGCGTCTTCGTCGGCAGCGTCCCGCTGACCACCACCCAGAGCGGCTCGACCTACCAGCTCAAGGACGCCTCCCGCGGCAACCAGTCCACCAGCGACCTCAAGGGCCGCACCTCCGGCTCGGGCACGCTGTACACCGACGCGGACAACGCCTGGGGCACCGGCCTCGCCTCCAACACCCAGTCGGCGGCGGTGGACGCCCAGTTCGGCGCGGCGGCCACCTGGGACTTCTACAAGAACGCGTTCGGCCGCAACGGCATCAAGAACAACGGCGTCGGCGCCACCAGCCGGGTCCACTACGGCAAGAACTACGTCAACGCGTTCTGGGACGACTCCTGCTTCTGCATGACGTACGGCGACGGTGACGCCAACACCCACCCGCTGACCGAGATCGACGTGGCCGGCCACGAGATGACGCACGGCGTCACCTCCGCCACCGCGGGGCTCAACTACTCGGGCGAGTCCGGCGGCCTCAACGAGGCCACCTCGGACATCTTCGGCACCATGGTCGAGTTCTCCGCCAACCTCGCGACCGACAAGCCGGACTACCTGATCGGCGAGGAGATCGACATCAACGGCGACGGGACGCCGCTGCGCTACATGGACAAGCCCTCCAAGGACGGCGGCTCGGCCGACTCCTGGTCCTCCGGCGTCGGCAACCTGGACGTCCACTACTCCTCCGGCGTGGCCAACCACTTCTTCTACCTGCTGGCCGAGGGCAGCGGCGCCAAGACCATCAACGGCGTCAGCTACAACAGCCCCACCTCCAACGGCTCCACCGTCACCGGCATCGGCCGGGACAAGGCCGCCGCGATCTGGTACCGCGCCCTGACCGTCTACTTCACCTCCACCACCAACTACAAGGCCGCCCGCACGGCGACCCTGAAGGCGGCCGGTGACCTCTACGGCACCACCAGCACCCAGTACGCGGCGGTGGCCGCGGCCTGGAGCGGCGTCAACGTCAGCTGACGTCCGCACGACAGCGCCCGGGGCCTCACTGGGAGGGGAGGCCCCGGGCGTTCGCGCGTCCGCGCCGGGCCGGGGAGGGCCGGGGAGGGCCGGAGCGGCGCCCGGCCCGGCGCCGTAGCAAGGGCCGCGGCGGGCGACAAGGGCGGCCGCTGGCGGGATCCCGCCAGCGGGACGAAGCACCCCGAACCGGTCACCCGGCACACCGGAACCACCCGTACCCGACGACTGGCGAGACCTGGCCAATCGCCGGCGGCGCCCTGTCCTTTCACGACCTGCGCTTGTCATGCTTCTGACCAAAGCCCCGTTCGACGGCTGTCGCCCCACCCACCGACCGGCCGTCGGAACCGCACGGGAGCAGCACGTCAGCGCCCTACCGCCCCACGGCGCCAACCCCGGCGCCCCGGTACGCGGCGTGACCGCGCACACGCGGTTTCGTGGAAGGAACCCCGTACGTGAAGCGAAAGCTGACAGCCGGAGCCGTACTCTCCGCCACCGCCCTGCTCGCCGGCGCCATCCAGGTCGCCGCCGCCCCCGCCCAGGCCGCCGCGCCCTCGGTGGTGCAGCAGCACGACGCGCTGATCTCGCTGGCCGGCACCGAGGCCGCGCCGGTGGCGCAGGCGCTCGCCCTCGGCGGCCAGGAGCGGCTGGTCGCCAAGGACGCCGTGGTGGACGCCAACGGCACCCGTCACCTGCGCTACGAGCGGACCCTGGGCGGCCTGCCGGTCCTCGGCGGCGACCTGGTGGTGCACCAGAAGGCCAACGGCGCGATCACCTCGGTGGACCGGGCGTTCGGCGGGCAGCTCTCGCTGCCGAGCCTCACCCCGGCGCTCTCCGCCGACAAGGCCGGCGCCCAGGCGCTCGGCGCCGTCCGGGCCACCGTCGGCATCGCCGCGGACAAGGACGAGTCGGCGATCAGCCGGGTCGACGGCGCGGGCACGGCCACCCTGGTGGTCTGGGCCGCCGACGGCAACCCGCGACTGGCGTACCAGACCGTCGTCAAGGGCGAGCGGGCCGACGGCACGCCGAGCAGCCAGCGGCTGGTCACCGACGCGGCCACCGGCGAGGTGCTCTCCACGCACGAGGAGTTCCAGACCGCGAACGGCAGCGGCAAGGGCGTCTTCGTCGGCAGCGTCCCGCTGACCACCACCCAGAGCGGCTCGACCTACCAGCTCAAGGACGCCTCCCGCGGCAACCAGTGGACGGGCAACGCCGCCAGCGGGAACGCGCTGTACACCGACGCGGACAACGTCTGGGGCAACGGGCTCGCCTCCGACACCCAGTCCGCCGCGGTGGACGCCCAGTACGGCGCCGGCGCGACCTGGGACTACTACAAGAACACCTTCGGCCGCAGCGGCATCAAGAACAACGGCGTCGGCGCGAGCAGCCGGGTGCACTACGGCTCCAACTACGTCAACGCGTTCTGGAACGACTCCTGCTTCTGCATGACGTACGGCGACGGCTCGGGCAACACCCACCCGCTGACCGCCATCGACGTGGCCGGCCACGAGATGACCCACGGCGTCACCTCCGCCACCGCCGGGCTGGTCTACTCCGGCGAGTCCGGCGGCCTCAACGAGGCCACCTCGGACATCTTCGGCACCATGGTCGAGTGGTACGCCAACCTGCCCTCGGACGTGCCGGACTACCTGATCGGCGAGCGGCTCAACCTGAACGGCAACGGCACCCCGCTGCGCTACATGGACAAGCCCTCGAAGGACGGCGCGTCCAAGGACTCCTGGTACTCCGGGGTCGGCAACGTGGACGTCCACTACTCCTCCGGCGTGGCCAACCACTTCTTCTACCTGCTGGCCGAGGGCAGCGGCGCCAAGACCATCAACGGCGTCAGCTACAACAGCCCCACCTCCAACGGCTCCACCGTCACCGGCATCGGCCGGGACAAGGCCGCCGCGATCTGGTACCGCGCGCTGACCGTCTACTTCACCTCCACCACCAACTACAAGGCCGCCCGCACGGCGACCCTGAAGGCGGCCGGTGACCTCTACGGCACCACCAGCACCCAGTACGCGGCGGTGGCCGCGGCCTGGAGCGCGGTGAACGTCAACTAGTCACCACCGGAACCACACCTGGAAACGGCGACAGGCTGCCGGGGCCCACTGGGAGAGGAGGCCCCGGCAGCCTGTCGGCCTGCCCGCGGTCGGTCGGGCGGCGATCAGGCGGTGGCGGGCTCGCGGGCGGGTACGAGCTCGCCGCGCTCCTCCTTGGCGAGGGTCCGCTCGGCGAAGAAGCCGCCGGTGGGCAGCACCGAGAGGACGAACAGTAGGATGCCGCGCTTGGCGTCCCACTTCTGCGCCTGCCAGGCCATGATCCAGAACACCACGTACAGGACGAACAGGATCCCGTGGATCATGCCCATCACCGGCACCGCGTCGAAGCTGGTGGTGCGCTTGAGCACCGAGCAGACCAGCAGCAGGAGGAACGAGAGGCCCTCGGGGCCGGAGACCAGACGCAGGCGGTGGACGGCACTGCTGTTCACGATGGGCACCTCAGTCAGGAGTCGAAGATCGCTTGTGAACCGGCTCACAAGCATCCCCGCCATTATCACCGAGCACATGTCCGACCCCGCTCCCGGGGTGCGGCGCCGGCGGGCCCGGGGTCCGGCGGCGGACACGCAGGGGATACGGAGCCGGTACAGCCGGTGTCCGACGGGCCGGTTTTGTCGCAGACAGGTACCAGAACGACCCCACCCCCTCCCCCCGAGCTGCCGGATCCCGCTACATTGCGGCGGTGGCACAGTTTCGACTCCAAGGGTCCAAGACGCTCGCCGTCGACATGACGGGCGATGGCGTGAAAGCCAGAAACGGCTCGATGGTCGCGTACACCGGCCAGATGAACTTCAAGAAGCTCAGCGGCGGCGGTGACGGGCTGCGCGGCGTCGTGACCCGACGGCTGACCGGTGAGCAGATGACGGTCATGGAGGTGAAGGGGCAGGGCACCTGCTACTTCGCCGACCGAGCCACCGAAATCAACCTGGTCCGGCTGAACGGCGAGACGCTCTACGTCGAGTCGGACAACCTCCTCTGCACCGAGGGCACGCTGAAGACCGGCACCAGCTTCACCGGGCTCAACGGCATCTCCTCCGGGAACGGCCTGTTCACCACCAAGGTGGAGGGCCACGGCTGGGCCGCGCTCACCTCCAAGGGGCCGGCGATCATCCTGCGGGTCTCCCAGGGCATGCCGCTGCGGGTGGACCCGGGGGCGTACGTCGCGCACACCGGCAACCTCAGCCGCAGCCTCAAGTCGGGCGCCGGCTGGTCGACCTTCATCGGCGAGGGCGGCGGCGAGGCGGTCCAGGTGGAGTTCTCCGGCGAGGGCCTGGTCTACGTTCAGCCGTCCGAGAAGATCACCATCGGGGGCGACGTCTGATGCCGTTCACCAGGATCAACAACAAGATGATCGAGGCCCGGGTCGTCCCCGGGCAGCGGATGTTCAGCCAGCGCGGCGCGATGCTCGCGTACACCGGCGAGGTCCGGTTCACGCCGAACCTCACCGGCGGCCAGGGCGGCGTCATGTCGATGATCGGCCGCCGGGTGGCCAACGAGGACACCCCGCTGATGACCGTCGAGGGCCAGGGCACCGTGATGTTCGGCCACGGCGGCCACCACGTGCACGTGATCGACCTGGCCGGCGACACCCTGTACGTCGAGGCGGACCGGCTGCTGGCCTTCGAGGGCTCGCTGCAGCAGTCCACGATGTTCATGGGGTCACAGGGCGGCGTGATGGGCATGGTCCGCGGCCAGGTGACCGGGCAGGGCCTGTTCACCACCAAGCTGGACGGCCACGGCGCGGTGGCGGTGATGGCGCACGGCGGCGTCTTCGAACTGCCGATCACCCCGCACCAGCCGGTCCACGTCGACCCCCAGGCCTACGTCGCGCACCGCGGCCAGGTCCAGAACAAGCTGTCCACCGCGCTGGGGTGGCGCGACATGATCGGACGCGGCTCCGGCGAGGCCTTCCAGCTGGAGCTGTCCGGGAACGGCACGGTGTTCGTGCAGGCGAGCGAGGAGAAGCTCTGATGTCCTACCCGCCGCAGCCCCCCTACGGGCAGCCGCACGACCCGTACGGCCAGCCGCAGCCGTACGGCCAGCCGTCGCCGTACAACCAGCCCACCCAGCCCGGCTACCCGGCCGCCCCGCCGCCGCCCGGCTACGGCCCGCCGCCCGGGCAGGGCTACCCGCAGCAGGGCTACCCGCCGCCTCCGCAGCAGCAGGGTTACCCGCAGCAGCAGCCGCAGCAGTACGCCCAGGAGCAGTACGGCGGCGCCCAGGCCCCGCTGCCGAAGGCGCCGGACGGCTCCGGCCCGGTGGTGCACGACGTGCACAGCCTGCCGGCGAACGACAACGTCAACCCGTACGCCTTCTCGGTCGACCTGAACGGGTCGTACTTCCTGCAGAAGGGCAAGATGATCGCCTACTACGGCGACATCTCCTTCAAGGGCGTCGGCGCCGGGGCGATCGACCGGATGCTCGGCCAGCACTTCAACTCGCCGATGCACGCGGCGGACTGGGTGGTCGCCGAGGGCCGGGGCAAGCTGCTGCTGGCCGACCGCGCCTTCGACCTCAACTCCTACGACCTGGAGGAGGGGAACCTGACCGTCCGCTCGGGCAACCTCCTGGCGTACGAGCCCACGCTGCGGCTCAAGCAGTCGATCATCCCCGGATTCCTCACGCTGATCGGCAGCGGCAAGTTCGTGGCCGCGTCCAACGGGCCGGTGCACTTCGTCGAGCCGCCGATCCGGGTGGACCCGCAGGCGCTGGTCGGCTGGGCGGACTGCCCGGCGCCGTGCCACCACTACGACCACGACTACATGCACGGGGTGATCGGCGGGATCCGCCGGCTGACCGGCCTGGGCGGGGCGTCCGGCGAGGAGCACCAGTTCGAGTTCATCGGCGCCGGCCAGGTGCTGCTGCAGTCGACCGAGGTGCTGATGGCCGACCGCAACGTCGGCCAGGTGCACGCCGAGGCGGGCGTGCCGATGGGCGGGGTGCCGTCGCAGCCCGCGGCCGCGGGCCACGGCGGGGGCAACCTCAACGTGCCCGGGCTCGGTAACCTGGGCGACCTCGGGCGGCGTTTCGGCCTGTAAAGTCGTACAAGATTGAACTAAATGCGGTATGCTCGCACCATGGATACGCGCACGATCGACGCCGCCGACGTCCCCCCCTCGCAGCCGGAGGAGGGGACTCCGTGGCTCAGCGCCCGGGAGCAGCGGCTGTGGCGCGCCCACCTGGAGGTCTCCAAGCTGCTGGACTACCAGCTCAGCCGCGAACTCCAGCCGCACAACCTCGCGATCAACGACTACGAGATCCTGGTCGTGCTCTCCGAGGCACCCGAGCGGCGGATGCGGATGACCGACCTGGCCACCGCGACCCTGCAGTCCAAGAGCCGGCTCTCGCACCAGATCACGCGGATGGAGACGGCCGGGCTGGTCCTGCGGCAGGAGTGTCCGGGCGACCGGCGCGGCCTCTACGCCCACCTCACCGAGCAGGGCTGGGGGACCATGCAGAAGGTCGCCCCGGACCACGTGCGCAGCGTCCGGACGCACTTCATCGACCGCTTCAGCCCCGAGCAGCTGGACGCGATGTACCAGGCCCTGGCCCCCGTCGCCGAACACCTGCGGGACCTCCGCGGCCGGGCGTAACTTCGCCCGCTCGCTGTACTTTCGCCCGCTCGCCTCCGGGGCGCTCAAGTGGGTGGCGCGGCTACGGAAGGCCGGCACCGGCGCGCCCCTTCGGCTCGGGGCGGGTCGGGTGGGTGGCAGGGCGGGATCGGAGTGGGCCGGTTGTGCCGGGGCCCGGTCGGCCGTCGGTGCGACGGGTGACCGGGCCCCTCGTCGTGTTCAGCCCTGGGTGAGTCCGGCGACCAGTTCGTCGGCGGCGCCGTACGGGTCCAGCTCGCCGGCCACCACCCGCTCGGCCAGGGTGGCCAGGTGGCGGTCACCGTGCAGGTCGCCGATCCGGGAGCGCAGCGCGGCCAGCGCGATCGCCTCGATCTCGTCGCCGGCCCGGCGGCGGCGGCGCACGGCCAGCTCGCCGTGCTCCTCCAGCCAGGCGCGGTGCTTCTCCAGCGCCTCGACCACCTCGTCGACGCCCTCGCCGCGGGCCGCCACGGTCTTCACGATCGGGGGCCGCCAGTCCCCCGCCTCGCGGGTCTCGCCGAGGCCGAGCATGTGGTTCAGCTCCCGGGCGGTCGCGTCGGCGCCGTCCCGGTCCGCCTTGTTCACCACGAAGACGTCGCCGATCTCCAGGATCCCGGCCTTGGCGGCCTGGATCCCGTCGCCCATCCCGGGGGCGAGCAGCACCACGGTGGTGTCCGCCTGGGCGGTGATCTCCACCTCGGACTGGCCGACGCCGACGGTCTCCACCAGGATCACGTCGCAGCCGGCCCCGTCCAGCACCCGCAGCGCCTGCGGGGCCGACCAGGAGAGGCCGCCGAGGTGGCCGCGGGTGGCCATCGAGCGGATGAACACCTCGGGGTCGGTGGCGTGGTCCTGCATCCGGACCCGGTCGCCGAGCAGCGCGCCGCCGGAGAACGGCGAGGACGGGTCCACCGCCAGCACCCCGACCCGCTTGCCGAGCCGCCGGTAGGCGGTGACCAGGGCGGAGGTCGAGGTGGACTTGCCCACGCCGGGCGAGCCGGTCAGCCCGACGGTGTAGGCCCGGCCGGTGTAGGGGGCCAGCGCCGCCATCGCCTCGCGCAGCTGCGGGGCGGCGTTCTCGACCAGCGAGATCAGCCGGGCCACCGCACGCGGCCGGCCCGCGCGGGCCTGCTCGACCAGGGTCGCGACATCGATCATCAGGAGCTCCTAGCGCCGAAGGGCCGCGGACCGCTGGTGGCGGTCCGCAGCCCCTGAGGTAAGTCGGATGATCAGGCCTTCGCGGCCTGCTCCTTCGGAACGCGGACGATCAGCGCGTCGCCCTGGCCGCCGCCGCCGCAGAGCGCGGCCGCGCCGATGCCGCCGCCGCGCCGCTGGAGCTCAAGCGCCAGGTGCAGCACCACGCGGGCACCGGACATGCCGATCGGGTGGCCGAGCGCGATCGCGCCGCCGTTGACGTTGACGATGTCGGAGGAGACGCCCAGGTCCTTGGTCGACTGGTGGGCGACGGCCGCGAACGCCTCGTTGATCTCGATCAGGTCGAGGTCACCGACCTCCAGGCCCTCCTTGGCCAGCGCGTGCTTGATCGCGTTGGACGGCTGCGACTGCAGCGAGTTGTCCGGGCCCGCGACGTTGCCGTGCGCGCCGATCTCGGCGATCCAGCTCAGGCCCAGCTCCTCGGCCTTGGCCTTGCTCATCACGACCACCGCGGCGGCGCCGTCGGAGATCTGCGAGGAGGTGCCGGCGGTGATCGTGCCGTCCTTGGTGAAGGCCGGGCGCAGCTTGGCCAGGCCCTCGACGGTGGTGTCCGCCCGGATGCCCTCGTCCTGGCTGAAGACCAGCGGCTCGCCCCTGCGCTGCGGGATCTCCACCGGGGCGATCTCGGCCTCGAAGACGCCGTTCTGCTGGGCCTTGGCGGCCCGCTGGTGGGACGCGGCGGCGATCTCGTCCTGGACGTCGCGCGGGATGCCCAGGCGGGTGTTGTGCTTCTCCGTGGACTCGCCCATCGGGATGTTCTCGTAGGCGTCCGTGAGGCCGTCGTGCGCCATCGCGTCCAGCAGCTCGATCGCGCCGTACTTGTAGCCCTCGCGGGACTTCGGCAGCAGGTGCGGGGCGTTGGTCATGGACTCCTGGCCGCCGGCCACCACGATGTCGAACTCGCCGGCCCGGATCAGCTGGTCGGCGAGCGCGATGGCGTCCAGTCCGGAGAGGCAGACCTTGTTGATGGTGAGCGCCGGGACGTTCATCGGGATGCCCGCCTTGACGGCGGCCTGGCGGGCCGGGATCTGGCCGGCGCCGGCCTGCAGCACCTGGCCCATGATCACGTACTGGACCTGGTCCCCCGCGACGCCGGCCCGCTCCAGGGCGGCCTTGATCGCGACGGCCCCGAGGTCGGCGCCGGAGAAGCCCTTGAGCGAACCGAGCAGGCGACCCATCGGGGTCCGCGCACCGGCAACGATCACAGAGGTGGTGTTGGTCATGGGACGAGCCCCTTCGCACGTCGTGGCCAGGTGAGGATTCCGCTCAATGTACTGACCTGCTACCCGTCCGTCACCGGACCGACGGTGTGATCGAGCGCACTGGCACGATCCAGTCAACACCGTGTCAACCCGGTCCGGGTGAACCCCGCCCGTGTGAGCAGGCTCGCACCCGGATCGCTGGCGCACCCCGGCCGCATGCGCTGCACTGTTGCCGTCCCGTAGCCCGCCCAGACCCGGAGGCCACCGTGCTCACCCGCATCGACCACATCGGCATCGCCTGCCGAGACCTCGACAAGACGGTCGAGTTCTACCGCGCCACCTACGGCTTCGAGGTGTTCCACAGCGAGGTCAACGAGGAGCAGGGGGTGCGCGAGGCCATGCTCAAGATCAACGACACCGGTGACGGCGGCGCCTCCTACCTCCAGCTGCTGGAGCCCACCCGGCCCGACTCCGCCGTCGGCAAGTGGATGGAGAAGAACGGCGAGGGCGTCCACCACATCGCGTTCGGCACCGCCGACGTGGACGGCGACTCCGAGTCCATCCGCGCCAAGGGCATCCGGGTCCTCTACGAGCAGCCCCGGATCGGCTCGATGGGCTCCCGGATCACCTTCCTGCACCCCAAGGACTGCGGCGGTGTGCTGACCGAGCTGGTCACCGCCGCCGAGCCCGGCGAGCACGACGAGCACTGACCCGCACCCGGGTGCCGTCGGGTTCCGACGGCACCCGCCGGGGGTCCGCCCAGGGCCCGCCGAGGGGCCCGCGGCCCTCATGACCCGTCAGTAATGTCGCCCGATGCCCGGAAAACCCCTACGCGGCCATTCCCCCGTGGGACGCTCCCACTACAATGCCCAGGTGCGCGAAGACTCCGGGGGACGGAGGCGACGGGCACGGCCGATGACAGGCCTGTCCGCCCAGCGGTGGACCGGCCCGTCGCAGGGGAGTCCATTACGCGGGCACGGCTGAACAGTCGCAGTTCGGATCTGTCACCATTCTCCACAAGGCAAGAGTTCGCCCAGGAGTCCACCCGGACGGGGGAACGCGGCACGACCGCGCTCCGACGCCCAGGACTTCGACAACCGTGGCGGACGCCCCCGACCAGAACAGGGGCCGTCCACCGGCTGCGGATGCAAGGACCAGTCGGACCGGGGCCCCGGACACGGGAGCCGGGGTGCGGCCGGGTCGAGGACGCGACCAGGAGATGGATGGGACCGCGGAGTGCGGGGCTACGACCGCTACGAGGTTGACGATCACCTCTCCCAGTTCGAGGCCGAGATGGATCGGACTCGCAAGGAGCGGGACAAGACCGTCGAGCATGCCGAGGACCTCGCCTACCAGGTGGAGGTGCTCCGGGCCAAGCTGCACGAGTCCCGTCGCATGCTCGCCCAGCCGCGTGCTTTCGACGCCGTCTCCGGCCAGGCCGAGCAGCTGCTCCGCACCGCCGAGATGCAGGCCCAGCAGCTGCGTGCCGACGCCGAGCGGCAGCTGCGCGACTCCCAGCAGGCCACCCAGCGCCTGATGGCCGAGGCCGCCGAGCGCACCGCCCGGCTGGAGGCCGAGCTGGCCGCCCGCCGCCGCCAGCTGGAGGACGAGCTCACCGAGCTGCGGCGCAGCGCCGAACAGCACGTCAACGAGAACGTCAACTGGGCCGAGCAGACCCGGGCCGGCACCGAGCAGGAGGCCCAGCGCCTGCTCCAGGAGGCCCGCGCCGAGGCCGAGCGGATGATGGCCGCGGCCCGCGCCGAGGCCGCCGCGCTGTCCGACCACGCCCGTGCCCAGACCGCCGCCGACGTCGACGCCGCCCGCGGCGAGGCCCAGGCCGCCGCCGAGGCCGCCCTCCACCGCGCCCAGACCGACGCCGAGCGCCTGCTGCGCGCCGCCTCCGAGCAGGCCCAGCAGGCCGGCGCCCAGGCCGCCGCCGACGTGAACGCCGCCCGCGGCGAGGCCCAGCAGCAGCTGGCCGCCGCGCACGCCGCCGCCGAACAGCAGCTCGCCGCCGCACAGGCCGAGATCGGTCGGCTCAAGGAGCACGCCAGCGCCGAGCAGGCCCGCGCCGAGGAGGCGCTCGCCCACGCCCAGGCCGAGATCGAGCGGCTGCGCGCCGAGGCGATCGCCGAGGCCGAGCGCACCCGTCGGGAGTCCGCCGAGCTCCGCGCCCAGGCCGAGGCCGCCGCCGAGCAGCTCCAGGCCGATGCCGAGGCCGCCGCCGTCCGCAAGGTCGCCGACGGCGAGGCCGCCAGCGAGCAGCGCTCGCAGACCGCCCGCGCCGAGGTCGCCAGGATGGTCGCCCAGGCGACCAAGCAGGCCGAGGCCATCCGGGCCGAGGCCACCACGGAGGCCGAGCGGATCCGCGCCGAGGCCGCCGCCGAGGCGGAGCGGCTGCGCGAGCAGGCGCAAGCCGCCGTCGAGCAGGCCCAGAACGCCGCCCTGGACGACGCGGCCGGCATCCGCGAGCGGGTCCGGCAGATGCAGGACGAGGCCGCCCGGCTGCGGGCCGAGGCCGAGGAGCTGCGCGCCCAGGCCGCCGCCGAGGCCGACCGGGTCCGCGGCGAGGCCCGCCGGCAGGCCGTCGTGCAGATCGAGGAGTCGGCGAAGAACGCCGAGGAGCTGCTGACGAGGGCCAAGACGGACGCGGACGAGCTGCGCGCCGGCGCGGCCGCCGAGATCGAGCGGCTGCGCGAGCAGACCAAGCAGCAGGCCGCCGAGACCCAGGGCCGCGCCGAGCAGACCCTCGACCGGGCCCGCGCCGAGGCCGAGAAGATCGTCGCCGGTGCCGAGCAGCAGGGCCAGGACGCGCTCGCCGCGGCCAAGGCCGCGGCCGCCGAGAACCGTTCCGCCGCCGAGCGTGAGACCGCCGAACTGCGCCGCGAGGCAACGGAGTTCGACCAGCGGGTGCGGGCCGGGGCGAACGCCGACGCGCAGGCCGTCCGGGCCGACGCGCAGGCCGAGGCCACCGCCGTGCTGGACGCCGCGGTCGCCGACGCCGAGCGGCTGCGCGCCGAGGCCGACGCCGAGCTGGCCCGGACCCGGGCCGAGGCCGACGCCGCCGCCGAGGCGCTGCGCGAGGAGAGCCGGCGCGAGCGCGAGGAGGCCGCCGCCGGTCTGCTCCGCGAGCGCGAGGAGACCGCCGAGCAGCTGGCCGCCGCCCGGACCGCCCGCGAGCAGGCCGAGACGGCCGCCGCCGAACTCACCGAGCGCACCGCCGCCGAGACCACCGCGCTCCGCGAAGCCGCCGAGGCCCACGCCGACCGACTCCGCACCGAAGCCGAACGGACCGCCGCCGAACTCACCGAGCGCACCGCCGCCGAGACCACCGCGCTCCGCGAAGCCGCCGAGGCCCACGCCGACCGACTCCGCACCGAAGCCGAACAGAGCGCCGCCGAACTCACCGAGTACACCGCCGCCGAGACGGCCCGTCTGCGGGCGGAGGCCGAGGAGGCGCTGGAGGCCGCCCGGGCCGCCGCCGAGCAGCGGACGGCCGAGGCCGAGGCCGCCGCTTCGGCGCTGCGCGAGCGGGCCGAGGCCGACCTGGCCCTGGCCTCCGAGCAGGCCGAGACCGTCCGGGCCGAGGCCGGCCGGGAGCTGTCCGAGGCGCGTGCCACCGCCGAGTCGATCCGCGCCGAGGCGCGGGCGGTGCTGGAGCAGGCCGGCATCGACGGCGAGAAGCTGACGGCCGCGGCCAGGGCCGAGGCCGCCGAGCTGGTCGCCAACGCCGAGGACGAGGCCGCCGAGGTCCGCCAGTCGGTGGCCGGGATGCACGAGGCCGCGTCCCTGCAGATCGCCGAGCTGCGGGCCACCGCCGAGCGCGAGGCCGCCGAGGTCCGCCGGGAGGCCGAGCAGGCCGCCGCCGAACTGCGCGACACCGCCGAGCGGGAGACCACCGAGCAGCGCGCGCTGGCCGACCGGGAGACCGCCGAGCTGCGCGAGCGCACCGCCCGCGCGATCGCCGAGCAGCACGAGAGCGCCGACCGGGAGACCGCCGAACAGCGGGCCCTGGCCGACCGGGAGACCGCGGACCTGCGGGCCCGGACCGCCGCCGAGACGACCGCGCTGCGCGAGCAGACCGAGCTGGAGCTGGCCGGCGAGCGCCAGGCCGCCGAGGCCGAGCTGGCCCGCCGCCGCGCCGAGGCGCAGGCCTACGACGAGCAGCTGCGCGCCGAGGCCGAGGCCGAACTGCACGCCGCCCGGGAGAACGCCGAGCAGCAGCGCGCCGCCGCCGAGGACCGGGCCGCCCGGACGGTGGCCGCCGGCGAGGAGCGGGCCGCCGCCACGATCGCCGAGGCCGAGGAGTTCGCCGCCGCGCTGCGGGCCGAGGCCGAGGAGTACGCGCTGGCCACCCGGTCCCTCGCGGACGACTACGACGCGGACACCCACGCCCGCGCCGACGCCTTCGACGCGGAGATCCGCGAGGCCGCCGAGCATTTCGACAAGGCCACCCGCGAGCAGGCCAAGTCCGTCCTGGAGCGGGCCTTCGCCGACGCCGAGGCGCTCGGCGAGGACGCCCAGACCACCGCGCTGGCCACCACCGCCGCCGCCGAGGAGCAGGCGGACGCGATGGTCGCGGCCGCCCGCAAGGAGGCCGACCGGCTGGTCGCGGCCGGCGAGGCGGCCGGGCAGGCCGCGGTCGAGAAGGCCCGGGCCGACGCCGACGCCCTGCTCTCCGAGGCCCGCCGGGACGCCACCGCGATCCGCGAGCGCGCCGAGGAGCTGCGCGAGCGCACCGACGCCGAGGTGGAGGCCCTGCACGAGCGCGCCCGCAAGGAGAACGCGCAGGCGATGAAGTCGGCCGGCGAGCGGGTGGACGCGCTGGTGACGGCCGCCCAGGAGCAGCTGACCGAGGCCGAGGAGCAGGCGGTGGCCGCCGTCGCCGAGGCCGAGGAGCGGGCGGCGGCGCTGATCGCGGCCGCCGAGGAGCACGCCAACGAGCTGAACTCGCAGGCGTCCGCCGAGGCCAGCAAGGTCCGGATCTCGGCCGTCCGCAAGGCCGAGGGCCTGCTGAAGGAGGCCGAGACCAAGCTGGCCGACTCGACCGACCGCGCCGAGGCCCTGATCATCAAGGCCGAGGCCAAGCTGAAGTCCGCCCAGGAGGAGTCCGAGGAGCGGATCGAGACGGCGGCGGCCGAGGCGGAGAAGCGCCTGCGGACCGCCGACGAGGCCGCCGACGAGCAGATCGAGCTGGCGAAGGCGGAGGCCGAGCGGGTGCTCGCCGAGGCACGGACCGAGGCGAAGCGGGTCACCGACGAGGGCCGGCGCGAGCTGGACGAGCTGGTGCGCCGCCGCAAGGACATCAACACCGAGATCTCCAGGGTGCAGGACGTGCTGTCCGCGCTGGAGGCGTTCGAAGCACCGTCACCGGTCGTGCAGGCAAACGGGGGAAGTACGAGCAAGAAAGACGGGGGGGCCAAGGCGGGTGCCGGAGTCGGCTCCCCCCGGTCGGGTGGCAATCGTTCCGGCAGCGCACCACCCGATTGAGCGGACATTCTCCGCAAGACAACGGCATTTCGCCGACGACACTCCGGTACCGTGTCAGGATTCCCTCAACCACCTCAGCGGTTTGACGACAGGAAGCCCAGAACCCCATGAGCGACAGTCACTCCCCTCACGGCTTCGACCTGGTGCGCCGTGGGTACGAGCGCGCCCAGGTCGACGAGCGGATCACCAAGCTGGTGGCCGACCGTGACAGTGCCCTGACCCGGATCAGCGCGCTGGAGAAGCGCATCGAGGAGCTCCACCTGGAGACCCAGACCGCGCAGGCGGCGGTCACCGAGGCGGAGCCCTCCTACGCCGGTCTCGGCGCCCGGGTCGAGAAGATCCTGCGACTCGCCGAGGAGGAGGCCAAGGACCTGCGCGACGAGGCGCACCGCGCTGCCGAGCAGCACCGCGAGCTCGCCGAGGCCGCCGCCCAGCAGGTCCGCACCGAGGCCGAGAACTACGCCAAGGACCGCAAGGCCAAGGCCGAGGACGAGGGTCTGCGGATCGTCGACAAGGCCAAGAGCGACAGCGCCCAGCTGCGCGCCGAGGCCAACAAGGACGCCCAGAACAAGCGCGAGGAGGCGGACGCCCTCTTCGAGGAGACCCGCACCAAGGCCGCCCAGGCCGCGCTGGAGTTCGAGACCAACCTGGCCAAGCGCCGCGAGCAGTCCGAGCGCGACCTGGCCGCCCGTCAGGCCAAGGCCGAGAAGCGCCTGGCCGAGATCGAGCACCGGGCCGAGCAGCTGCGCCTGGAGGCCGAGAAGCTGCGCACCGACGCCGAGCGTCGCGCCCGCCAGACGGTGGAGACGGCCCAGCGCCAGTCCGAGGACATCGTGGCCGACGCCAACGCCAAGGCCGACCGGATCCGCAGCGAGTCCGAGCGCGAGCTGGCGGCGCTCACCAACCGCCGCGACAGCATCAACGCCCAGCTGACCAACGTCCGCGAGATGCTGGCGACGCTGACCGGCGCGGCCGTGGCCGCCGCCTCGCTGCCGAACGACGACACCATGGGCGTGCCCGCCCAGCAGTCGCGCTGACGCCGCGGCAGGACGGGCCCCCACCCTTGCGGGTGGGGGCCCGTCCTGCTGTCCCCCGGCGACGGCCCCGGGGCGGCTCCCTGGCGGCCCCTGGCGGCCCGGAGCGGGAAGTCGGCCGGCCCGACTCCCCACTCCCCGGGTTCACCGCGGATAGGCCCCGTCGGGCCGCTGGTGGCCACAGCTCAGCTGGTTGCCGTCGTCGTCCGAGACGGTGCCGAACCACGAGGTGCACCAGACCGAGACCGAGTCCCGCCAGTACTGCACCTCGAAGGGGTGTCCGGAGCCGTAGTCGCCGTACGAGGTGACGATGAAGGTCTCCCCCGGACGCATCCAGTAGTCCTCGCCGAGCGGCTCCAGGGTCAGTTCGAGCAGCCCCTCCCCGCGGTTGGTGACCGGTACCCGGCCGGTCACCTCCAGCGCCGAGAAGTCCCAGCCGCCGGTCTCCGCCCGCTCCTCCTTCATCGCGTCACCCGCGCCAGCAGCCCGCGCACCGCCGCGTCGAACGCCTCCGGCGCCTCCAGCGCACTCAGGTGCCCCACGCCGGGGATGACGGTCAACTCGGCGTCGGGCCGCGCCCGCACCATCAACTCGGCCTCTTCGAGCGGCATCAGGCCGTCCAGCTCCCCCGCCACGACGGCGGTCGGCACCCGTACCCCGGCGAGCACGTCCAGAGTCTGCGGCCGGGCCGCCATCGCCCGCTGCGCCCAGGCCACCGCCGCCGGCGACGCGGCGGCGATCATGCCCTGGACGCGGTCGACCAGGTGCCCGGAGTCCGGCCCGAGCTGGCCCGCCGCCATCCGCTCGTCGAGCAGCAGCTGGACGCTGTCCCGGGCCAGGACGGCGGCGGCGATCCGCTCGCGGTTGGCCCGGGCGGCATCCGTGTCGGCGGTCGCCTTGGTGTTGGCCAGCAGCAGACCGGCCATCCGCCGCGGGTGGCGGCGGGCGAAGGCGAGCGCCACGTACCCGCCCATCGAGAGACCGCCGATCACCGCCCGGTCGATCCCGGCCGCGTCCAGCAGCAGGGCGACGTCGTCGGCCACCGCGTCCAGCGAGGGCTCGTCCGTGCCCAGCTCGGTACTGCCGAAGCCGCGCTGGTCGGGCGCGAGCACCCGGGCCTCGTGGCCGGTCGTCCCGGGCAGCCCGTCCAGTTGGGCGGACCACATCGAGGCATCGAGCGGGAAGGCGTGCAGGAGCACGAGGGGCATTCCGGTACCACTCTCGCGGACCGACAATGCGGAGGGGAGCTGGGTCATGCGCCCACCGTAGTTCGGTGCGCCCGGCGGGCCCACTCAGCGGGCCACCCTGTCCGGTTTGTCATAGCCTGACGGAGAGTGAGGGAGCGCGAATGATCGAGTTGCACGAACTGACCAAGCGTTACGGCAAGACGCTCGCGGTGGACCGGCTCAGCTTCCAGGTGCCGCAGGGTGTGGTCACCGGGTTCCTCGGCCCCAACGGCGCCGGCAAGTCCACCACCATGCGGATGATCCTGGACCTCGACCGGCCCTCCGGCGGCCGCGTCACCATCGACGGCAAGAGATACGGGCAGCTCAGCGAGCCGCTGAAGTACATCGGGGCACTGCTGGAGGCCAAGGCCGTCCACCCCGGCCGGACCGCCCGCGACCACCTGCTCTGGCTCGCCCAGAGCAACCGCATCCCCACCGGGCGGGTCGACGAGGTGCTCGCCCTGGTCGGCCTCACCCCGGTCGCCCGCAAGCGCGCCCGCGGCTTCTCGCTCGGCATGGGCCAGCGGCTCGGCATCGCCTCCGCCCTGCTCGGGGACCCGGAGATCGTGATGTTCGACGAGCCGGTCAACGGGCTCGACCCGGAGGGCATCCTCTGGATCCGCAACCTGATGAAGCGCCTCGCCGCCGAGGGCCGGACCGTCTTCGTCTCCTCCCACCTGATGAGCGAGATGGCCGTCACCGCCGACCACCTGGTCGTCATCGGCCGGGGCCGGCTCCTCGCCGACCTGCCGATGGCCGAGTTCATCCGGCGCAACTCCCGCACCGCCGTCCGCCTGCGCAGCCCCCAGCCCGAGCGGCTGCTGGACGTCCTGGCCGGTGCCGGGCTGCGCGGCGAACCGGGCCCGGACGGCTCCTACGAGGTGGTCGACGGCGAGCTCGCCGCGCTCGGCGACCTGGCCGCCGCCCACGGGGTGGTGCTGCACGAACTGAGCCCCCAGCAGGCCTCGCTGGAGGAGGCCTTCATGCAGATGACCGCCGACTCGGTGGAGTACCACGCCGGGAGCGGCGAGGGCCGCGACGCGGCCGGGGCGCCCGGCACCTGGGGCACGAACTGGCAGGGCGCGGCGGCGCAGCAGGAGCCGGCGGCCGTACAGCAGAAGGAGAACTGAGATGGCGTCCTTCCCCGCGGTGCTGCGCTCCGAGTGGACGAAGATCCGCAGTGTCCGGTCGACGGTCTGGACGCTCGCGCTGGCCTTCGTGGTCACCCTCGGTATCGGCGCCCTGCTGTCGCTGCTCACCAACAACAACTTCGAGGAGTTCCGGGGCGACGCGGACAGCCCGTTCGACGCCACCGGGACGGCCTTCTCCGGCATCATCCTCGGCGAACTGGCCATCATCGTCTTCGGCGTGCTGGCGGTCGGCAACGAGTACAGCAGCGGGATGATCAGGGTCACCCTGGCGGCCGTCCCGCAGCGCGGGACCCTGCTCACCGGCAAGATGGTGGTGCTCGGCGCGCTGGCCTTCGCGGTCTCCCTGGTCACCGCGTTCATCACGTTCTTCGTCGGCCAGGCGCTGCTCGGCGACCACTCCACCAGCCTCGGCGAGCCGCACGTGCTGCGCGCGGTGTTCGGCGCGGCGATGTACCTGACGCTGCTCTGCCTCTTCTCGGCCGGCGTCACCGCGATGCTGCACAACCAGACGCTGGCGCTGGGCGTGCTGGTGCCGTTCTTCTTCCTGCTCTCGCCGATCCTCTCGGCGGTGCCGAAGGTCAAGACGCTGGCGCACTACTTCCCCGACTACGCGGGCTCGCGGATGATGCTCGTCTACGAGCAGCACAACCAGCCGTACGGGCCGTGGGCCGGCTTCGCGATCTGCCTGGCCTGGACGGTGGCCGCGCTGGTCGGCGGCGCGCTGGTGCTGAAGAACCGCGACGCCTGACCGGCTCGCCGACGCGGCCGCGGCGCCCTCAGTACCGGGGTGCGCCGCGGCCGCGCTGGATGTTCGAGGCCCGGCGGTCGCGGGCGCCCCAGCACGCCCGGTGCCAGTGCCGGCGGTCGTCCACCCCGGCCCCGTACATCGGCCACGCCACCACGTGGCCCACGCCCGGCGGGATCTCCTGGTCGCAGCCCGGGCAGCGGTAGTGCCGGCCGGCGGTGCCGGCCACCGTCTGCACCACCCACTCGTCCCCCCGGTAGCTCTCGGTGCGGCGCAGCGCGCCGCCGAGCGGAGCGGCCGGCGCCGAGTCCTCGTGGTCGGCTGCGCTCTTGATCCGGTTGCGGCGGGGCGACACGTCTGGCTACCTCTCTACGGGGGCTCGTGACCGTTCCAGGTTACGGCCGGCGCGCACCCCTCGAAGCCACTATCACGGCGCCGCCCGGCGCTTCGGTGTTTCCCGTGATATCCACCCGTTCTTCTGTGAAATTCGTGGTTCGGCGTGCCATTGGCACATGACATCGGTTACTCACAAGGGGAGAGGCGGGGCCCGCAGACCCTGCGCGCACCCGAGGAGGCCCAAGGATGACCAAGACCAGCGCCCGCGCCGAGACCCGCCGACCCGTCGGAGTCCGGCCGCCCACCGTCGGCCCGGCATCGACGACCGCCGGCCCGGCCACCGCCACCGGCGCCCCCCTGCCGGCGCCCCAGCGCTCCGCCGCACGCCCCGCGGACACCGCACCGGTCAAGGTCGGTGCCTTCCTGCTCTCGGCCCAGTTCCCCGGACAGACCCACGGCGAGGCGCTGGACCGGACGGTCCGGGCCACCGTCGAGGCCGAACGGGCCGGCCTGGACAGCGTCTGGCTCGCCGAGCACCACTTCGTCCCCTACGGCGTCTGCCCGAACGCGGCCACGCTCGCCGCGATGCTGCTCGGCCGCACCCGCCGGATCGGGATCGGCACGGCGGTCAGCGTGCTCTCCACCGCGCACCCGGTGGCCCTCGGCGAGCAGGCCGCGATGCTGCACCTCGTCTCCGACGGGCGCTTCACGCTCGGGGTGGGGCGCGGCGGTCCGTGGATCGACCTCGATGTCTTCGGCGGCGGGGTGGAGGCCTTCGAGCAGGGCTTCCCGGAGCGGCTCGACCTGCTGCTGCGCTGGCTGCGCGGCTCCCGGGTGGGCGCGGACGGCCCGCAGTTCAGCTTCCCCGAGGTGGCCGTGGTGCCGCGTGCCACCGAACCGCCCCGCCGGCCCGACCTCGGCGCCTGGCTCGGGCTCGGCGACCAGTCCGGGCTGCTGCGCTTCCCCCGCCAGCGGGTGGAGGCGGACGCGCCCGTCGACGAACTCACCGCCTCGGGGCGCCCGGTGACCGGCCCGCCGCTGGTGGTGGCCTGCACCTCACCCGGCGGGGTCCGGCTCGCCGCCGAACGCGGCCTGCCGATGCTGCTCGGCATGCACTCCGGGGACGACGACAAGCTGCGGATGCTGGAGCTCTACCGCACCGCCTGGCTGGCCGCCGGGCGCGGCGAGGAGCAGCTGCGCCGGATCGGCCGCCAGCACGTCGCGGCCGGGGTGGCGCAGGTCGACGACCGGACCTCGACGGCCCGGGCCACGCTGCTGCGCGCGATGCCCGGCTGGTTCGAGTACGGGCTCGGCGCCCACCGCACGGTGGACGGCCGGGAGCGCAAGATGCGCGACCCGCACGCGTACACCGAACTGCTCTGCGACCTGCACGCGGTGGGAACGCCGAAGCAGTGTGCCGACCGGCTGCTGGCCACCGCCGAGCGCACCGGCATCCGGCGCTTCGCCCTCCTCGCCGAGGGCAGCGGCGACCGTGAGGCCACCCTGCGGAACATCGCCCGACTCGGCTCCGAGGTGCTGCCGCAGCTGGGCTGACGTCGCCGGGCCGCCCCTCCCCTGAGCGGAGTGGGGCGGCCCGGTGGCGGTTCCGGTGCCGCGGCGGCGGCACCGGCGTTCCCCGCGCCGTCGAACCGGCACGGTCGGCCCGCGCGATCAGCAGTCCCGGAGTTCCTCGGACTGGTTGAGCAGCTGCTCCCGGACGGACGTGAAGCGATCGAACCGCGCCTCGTTGGAGTCCGACGGCAGGAACACCGCCACCCGGTGACAGTTCTGGAAGGCCAGCCGGACGCCGAAGTGGCGCTGCAGCGCACCCCGGATGGCGTCGCTGGCGAGGGCCCGGAGGAGCTGGCCGCGGGCCTGCTCGCTGGGCGGCGGAACGTGGTTGTCGGCGAAGTCGGTGCCGTCGACCTTCGCCTGGGCGACCAGCGAACTGATCAGCTCCCAGGCGTACGGCAGGGAGACGCGGACGCAGTCGACGAATTCCCGCTCGTCGACCTCGCCCCGCTCGGCCTTTTCCAGCAGGGCCGGTGAGACGTCGAGCGACATGGATTCTCCTCTCGCGGTCCACCCGCGCGGCGCCCGGGTGGTGATGCGTAGTCCAAGCTGAGGGTGAGGGTGGGCGAAACGCGCGTGATGTCCGGAACGCCGTCGGACGGCTGTTTCCGGCACCGCGCGGAGGCGGCGGCGCCGAGGCCGCGTCGGAGGACGCGTCGGGGGCACCGGCCGCTCAGGACAGCGTGGCAGCCGATCGGGGGCGAGGCCGGGGATTCCTGTGGATTGCTCCGTAAATACGCCTTGCTGCACCAGATTGGCCGGATCCTGCTGGATCGTTCATCTGAAGTCTCCGTCCCCGTTGACAGCTCCGCTGCAAGCAAGCCGTCACACACCGTAGCTGCCCGTGGGAATGGGCGCCAGAGTGCCGACAGGCATTCGCGGGATCGCCGAACTTCCATGTTCGCGGGGTTCGCGGATTCTTCACCCGGCCGTCGCGGAATCGCATCAACTGGCCCCGGTGGGCTAGCGTGGTCGACCGTGCGTCTCGTAATTGCCCGCTGCTCAGTCGACTATGCCGGTCGGCTCTCCGCCCATCTGCCCTCCGCCACCAGGCTCATCCTGGTCAAGGCCGACGGCAGCGTCAGCATCCACGCCGACGACCGCGCCTACAAGCCGCTCAACTGGATGTCCCCGCCGTGCACCCTCAAGGTGGGCGACGGGGTCTGGACAGTGATCAACAAGGCCGGCGAGAAGCTCATCATCACGCTGGAGGAGGTGCTCCACGACTCCTCCCACGAACTCGGGGTGGACCCCGGCCTGATCAAGGACGGTGTCGAAGCACACCTCCAGGAGCTGCTGGCCGACCGGATGGAGGTGCTCGGCGCCGGCTGGTCGCTCATCCGCCGCGAGTACCCGACCGCGATCGGCCCGGTCGACATCCTCTGCCGCGACTCCGACGGCACGACCGTCGCCGTCGAGATCAAGCGCCGCGGCGAGATCGACGGCGTCGAGCAGCTCACCCGCTACCTGGAGCTGCTCAACCGCGACCCGCTGCTCGCCCCGGTGAAGGGCGTGTTCGCCGCGCAGGAGATCAAGCCGCAGGCCCGCGTCCTCGCCACCGACCGCGGCATCGGCTGCGTGGTGCTCGACTACGACGGACTGCGCGGCATCGACGACGACAAGCTCAAGCTGTTCTGACCGATCAGCCCGTTGTGACCGTGCCGGTCGCCGTCGGCGAAGGGGTCCCGGGCGTGCTCGGCGCGGTGGTCGGGGAGCCCGGGGTCGACGGAGCGGTCGTCGGAGGCGTCGTGCCCGGACCGGAACTGGTCGGCACCGAGGGCGGGACGGTCGGCTGAACCGGCGGCGGCACGGACGGGACCACCGGCGGTTGCGACTGGCCCGGGGACGGCGACTGCGAGCCGGTCGCGGTCGGCGACTTGCTCGGCTTCTTCGACGCCGACCCGGACGCCGAGGGCGAGTGCGAAGTCCCGCCGCCCGCCGACGACTCCGGGCCCGCCGGGTCCTGCGCGGACGGGGTCTGCGGGCCCTGCGAGCCCGACGCGTCGTCGGACAGCGTCGGTTCGGGGCTCAGGCTCGGCCGGGGCGCCGGCCGCCCCGCCGGCAGGCCGGTGCCGTCGTCCGTGCTGCTGAGCGGGTCGTTGCCGCGGTGCTCGTCCGGCCCGGTGACGCTCAGCCCGACCGCCGTCCCCAGCACGCCGAGCGCGAGGACGGCCGCCGAGGCGGCGATCACCGTGCGCCGGGTGCCGCCGGCCGTGCCGGGGGTGGTCTTGAACCGCCACGGCACCTGCGCGATGGCCCGGATGACGGGACGTCGGACGGGCGCCGGGGCGGTCGTCGCCGCGGCGGGCAGCTGCCGGCCGTCGGCGCGCAGCAGATCGAGCATCCGGCGGGCGCCGGCGGCCCCGCGCGGCTCGCCGAGCGCGGCCCGCAGGGTGAGGGCGGACTCCAGTTCGGCGACGGCCCGCCCGGGCTCCCGGACGCAGATCGCGTAGACGCCCAACTCGTGGTGGAACCAGGCCTCGTCGGCCCGGGAGCCGGTGTTGCGGGCGGCCTCCAGGCCGAGCAGCAGGGCGCGCTCCCAGGCGCCCCAGCGCAGCGCCAGGGCCAGCGCGGGGCCGGCCGCCCGGGCCAGCCGCAGGACGGCCGCGTGCCGGCCGGCGGCCCGGTCGGCCAGCAGCACCCCGATCACCACCTCCGCCTCGGCGGCGATCTGCTCCGTGGAGACCGAGCTGTGCCCGACCCACCAGGCGAAGTGCTGGGCGGCGCCGTCGATGCTGCGGCGGGCCGGCCAGTGCGGGGCGAGCAGGTCCAGCGCGCCCGCGGTGAGCCGGTGGTGGCCGCCGATGGACACCGCCAGCCCGGCGTCGGCGAGTTCGTGCAGCGCGCTCTCGCCCTGGCCGACGTCGATCAGCGCGGGCAGGTGCGGCGCGGTCGGGCACTCGCCGCCGAGCGCCACCGCGAGCCTCAGCACGGCCTGGGCCGGCTCGCTGAGGCCCTCGGCGAGCCGGACGGCGGGCGAGGCGCTCTCGGCCACCGACGGCAGCGGGACGGCCCCGCGCAGCTCGCTCTCACGGACCGCCGGGTCGGGGTGCCGGTCGGGCTCCTCGACCGCGCCGAAGACGTCCAGCCGGTCCTCCTCGGCGGCGACCAGCGCGTCCACGGCGACGTCCCGCTGACGCAGCAGCGCGGCGGCCTGGACGAAGCGCAGCGGCAGCCCCTCGGACTCGAACCAGAGGTCGACCGCCCAGGCCTTCTCGGCCGCGTCCAGCGGCCGGCCGGCCAGCCGGGCGGCGAGCGCGAGACAGGCGGACCGGGAGAGCCCGGCCACCAGGTGGTCCCGCAGCCGGGAGTCGGCGGACAGCGGCGGGCTGTCGGGCGCGACGGAGATCAGGAAGGCGCAGTCGGGGGCGGCGGCGAGCACCCGCTCCAGCTCCGCGCCGACCGGTTCGACCTCGTCGACGACCACGACCGCGCCGACCTGCGCGAGGTGCTCGGCGAGCTGCCCCGGGTCGGGCCGGAAGCCGGGGGCCTGGTGGGTGGCGGCGAAGAGGTCCTGGAGCAGGTCGTCGCCGGTGCGGCGGTGACCGCAGAGCTGGACGACGCCGCCGGGCGCGAGGTCGCCCGCCGCCTCGGCGACCGCCGAGAGCAGGGCGCTGCGGCCCGAGCCGGCCTGGCCGACCAGGCGTATCGAACGCCCCTCGGCGAGCAGGCCGAGCAGGTGGGCGATGTCGGCCTCGCGGTCGAGCAGCGGCAGGTCGGCCGGGCCGGCGCCGAGGGCGAGCGGTCCGACCGCGCGGCCGGGGCCGCCGACCGGTCCGCGGGCGGGTTCGGTGCGCCCGATCCGGCGCGGGCGGGGCCGCCACTCCTCGGGGCAGGGCCGGACCTCGGACCCCTCCGGGGTGCCGACGGTCACCAGCAGGGCCCCGGAGACCAGCTCACCGCCCCGGGTGCGGACGGCTTCCTGCCGGAACTCACCGGATGGCTGTCCCACGATCTGCTCCGCCCCTGGTCGGCCGACGACTCGGTACGGCCGTTCCGGACCGGGGGTGCGCCCCTGCCTCCGGCCGGGGGGACCCCCACCCCGCCGGGGCGGGAAGGAGCCGGTCCTGTCCCCGGCGGCCGTCTTCTGACGGCAGACTCTTGCACATCCGGTCCGGACCGCGCAGGGCGGTCCCTCTCCGGGGGGCGCGCGGGAGCCCTAGAGCACCGGGCCGAGGGCGGGCAGCGTGGCGCCGTAGGGCTCGGGGACGACGCCCTCGACGGCGAGGATGCGGTGCAGCCGGGTGGCCACCAGCAGGCGCTGGAGCTGCGCCGGGACGGAGCGCAGCACCAGCCGGCGGCCGATCCGGCCGGCCCGGCGGTGGGTCCCCATGATCACACCGAGGCCGGTGGCGTCCCAGAACTCCAGCCGGGTGAGGTCCAGTACGAGGTCGCCCCGACCGCCGTCGACGGCCTGGTGCAGCCGGACCCGCGCGTCGGCGGCGGTGCGCACGTCGAGGCGGCCCTCGATGGCCAGCGCCGTCTGGTCGCCCGTGATGCGCATGGTCTCCTCCTCCGCCTGGCGGTCACTGGTACGGGTCGTTCCGCCCCGGCCGCGCGGGCCCGGATCGGGTGTCCACCGGGCGGGCGTGGAGCCCCGCGCCCGGGCCGGCCGCAGCATCGTCGGCGTGGGCCGGGTCCCCCTCATCTGACGGTGAACCAGGTCCGCAGGTTGCTGGTTCCGGCCAGATCTGAAGCAACTTCACTCGTCCGAGGGAATATACGCAGGAAGTCTCCACACCTACGCTCGATTACCGCCCAAATCACCCGTCTGCGGCACCCGGCGTGAGGAAACTCACCCGCCCCCGGCGAGGTGGGCCGTACGGTGCGGCGACCGCACGGCCCGGTCGGTCAGCGGCCCCGGCGGGTCACTTGGCCGGGTACGGGTAGAAGCCCTGCCCGCTCTTGCGGCCCAGGTCACCGGCGGTGACCATGCGGGCCATGATCTCCGGCGCGGCGAACTTCTCGTCCTTGGTCTCGGCGTAGATGTTCCGGGCGGCGTGCAGCAGGATGTCGACGCCGGTCAGGTCGGCGGTCTCCAGCGGGCCCATGGCGTGTCCGAAACCGAGCCGGCAGGCGGTGTCGATGTCCTCGGCGCTGGCGACGCCCGACTCGTACAGCTTGGCGGCCTCGACCACCAGCGCCATGATCAGGCGGGTGGTGACGAAGCCGGCCACGTCGCGGTTGACCACCACGACCTCCTTGCCGACCCCCTCGGCGAAGGCGCGCGCGGTGGCGAGCGTCTCGTCGCTGGTCTTGTAGCCGCGCACCAGCTCCACCAGGCGCATCAGCGGCACCGGCGAGAAGAAGTGCACGCCGACGACCGACTCGGGGCGCCCGGTGGCGGCGGCGATCCGGGTGATCGGGATGGCCGAGGTGTTGGAGGCCAGCACCGCGCCGTCCTTGGCGAGCTTGTCGAGCTCCTTGAAGACGGCTTCCTTGACGTCCAGCTGCTCGAAGACCGCCTCGACCACGATGTCGGCCTCGGCCACCGCGCCCAGGTCCGTCGTGGTGGTGATCCGGCCGAGCGCCGCCTCGGCGTCCTCGGCGGTCAGCCGGCCCTTGGCGACGAACTTCTCGTACGAGGCCCGGATACCGGCCACACCGCGCTGCAGCGCGGCCTCGGTGACGTCCCGCAGCACCACCGGGTGTCCGGCCTGGGCGGAGACCTGGGCGATACCGGCACCCATCAGGCCGGCACCGATCACGGCGATCTGCTTGCTGGACGCGTTGCTCATGGCTGGGTCTCCCGGATGCCGTCGCCGCCCTGCGGGCGGGCCCTGAAGGCGGCTCAGCGCAGGGGTCACCCGCTCATGAGCCGCGCCGCTCATGCGCCGGACTCTAATGCCCTTCCGCCCGCCGTGGTGTCATCCGGGAGTGTGATCTGCGACTGACCTGGCCCGATACCGGAAGGCCGTTGTTCAGATCGTCAGACCGAGGTCCTGCGCGAGGATCGCCGCCTGCACCCGGCTGCGCATCCGCAGCTTGGCGAGGATCCGGCTGACGTGCGTCTTGGTGGTCGCCTCGGCCATCTCCAGCCGCTCGGCGATCTCGCCGTTCGACATCCCCGCGCCGATGCAGGCCAGCACCTCCCGCTCGCGCGGGGTGAGCCCCGACACCGACTCCCGCGTCTCGGGTCCGACCGCGCGGCCGGGGCGGGCGAAGGTGCCGATCAGCCGCCTGGTCACCGAGGGCGCCAGCATGCCGTCCCCGCGCGCCACCGTGCGGATGCCCTCGACCAGGGTGTCCGCCTCCAGGTCCTTCAGCAGGAAGCCGGCCGCGCCGGCCCGCAGCGCGCCGTAGACGTACTCGTCCAGGTCGAAGGTGGTCAGCACCAGCACCTGGGCGGCCCCCGCGGCCACCACCCGGCCGGTCGCCGAGACGCCGTCCAGCCGGGGCATCTGCACGTCCATCAGGACGACGTCGGGCCGCAGTTCCAGGGCCAGCCGCACCGCCTCCTCGCCGTCCGCGGCCTCCCCGACCACCTCCAGGTCCGGCTCCGCCCGCAGGATCATCACCAGCGCCGCCCGGACGGCCGCCTGGTCCTCAGCCACCAGCACCCGAATCGTCATGCCCGCCGCTCCCCTTCCGCCGCCACCGGCTCCTGCGGCAGCACCGCCCGTACCGTCCAGCGGTCCCCGACCGGACCGGCCTCGAAGCTGCCGCCGAGCAGCCCGGCCCGTTCCCGCATGCCCACCATCCCCGCCCGGGCGCCGGGCAGCTCCCGGCCCACGTCGGTGCGGTACGGGCTGTCCACGGTGATCCGCAGCTCCTGCGGAAGGTACTCCAGCAGGACGTGCACCCGGCCCGGGCCGGCGTGCTTGAGCGCGTTGGTGAGCGACTCCTGCACGATCCGGTACGCCGCCAGCCCGACCGGCACCGCCGGCTCCCCGCGCTCGCCGTGCTCCGCGAGCTCGAACTCCAGCCCCACGGCCCGCCCGGCGTCCCCGGCCTTGGCCAGCAGCGCGTCCACCGCACCCAGGTCGGGCGCGGCGTACGACGCGTCGGCCTCGCCGCCGCCGCTGTCGCGCAGCAGCCCTATCATGCGGCGCATTTCGGCCAATCCCTGCACGCTGTTCTCCCGGATCACCCCCAGCGCCGCCACCAGCGGATCCTCCGCCGTCCGGTGCTGGCGCCGGGCCACCGACTGGGCGCCGGTGGCGTGGATCGCGATGGCCGACAGGTGGTTGGCCACCACGTCGTGCAACTCCCTCGCCATCCGCGCCCGTTCGGCGACCACCGCCTCGCGCCGGTCCATCTCGGAGAGCAGCGCGGTCTGCTCGGCGCGCAGCCGCTGGCTCTCCGCCTCCTCACGGTGCCTGCGCACCAGGTCCCCGGTCCACACCGGTCCGAGGAAGATCAGCGAGGTGAGCACCACGACGGCCAGCGCCGTCGGGGCGTCGCTGTACAGGAAGGACAGGCTGCTCAGGACGAGCACCGAGGCGGCGCCGGACAGGTGCAGGACACGGGACATCCGCGGGCGCCCGTAGACCACCGCCGCGTAGAGCAGGTCGGTGTACATGATGGTGGTCGCGATCAGCGCACCGCTGAAGATGCTCGCCGCGAAGACCGCCCCGCCCAGCGTCACCGTCAGGATCGGGCGGGTGCGCCGGAACAGCTCCAGCGCGGCCGTGACCAGCAGCGGCGGCAGCACCAGCCAGCGCGGCACGGTTGAGGAGTGGTCGTAGACCTTGGACGCGATCAGCACCAGCCCGCCGAGCACCCCGAAGAGGGCGATCGCCCGGTCCTCCTGCCGCGGGGTGAGTGTCGGTCTGCGCACTCCCCTATCAGATCATCCCCGGCCGGTCCCCGGCTCCGGTCCAGGGAGGAGCCGCCGTACATCGAAAGGTGCAGGCCCGGTTCGGCGTCGGCGACGACGACGGGGGCGCCCCGGGCGGCAAGGCTGGGGGTACCGCCGAGAAGTCCGGGAGTCACCATGATCGTCACCCTCGTCATCGGGGCCGAGGTCGCCTTCTGGGTGCTCCTCGCCCTCGGGCTCGCCACCCGCTACCTGCTGCGGCTGCGCGGGGTGAGCACCGCGCTGCTGGTCGGCCTGCCGGTGGTGGACCTCACGCTCTTCGTGCTCACCGTGCTCGACCTGCGCGGCGGCGCCACCGCGAGCTGGACGCACGCGCTGGCCGCGAGCTACGCGGGCTTCTCGATCGGCTTCGGGCCGTCCCTGGTCCGCTGGGCCGACCGGCACTTCCTGTACCGCTTCGCCGGCGGCCCCAAGCCCAAGGGCGCCCCCAAGTACGGGCCCGCGCGGACCCGCCACGAGTGGGAAGTCTGCCGCCGCACCGTGGTCTCGGCCGCCATCACGCTGGCGCTGATCACCGCGCTCGTCCCGCTCTCCGACGGCGCCGCCGGCTTCGGCACCTTCACCGGCTGGTACCTGCGGCTGGGCATGGCGGCCGGGATCAACGTGATCGTGGCCGGCTGCTACTCGCTCTGGCCCAAGGAGGCGCCGGCCGGCGCGATCGTCGAGGACGGGCACGTGGTCGGCTGGAAGATCCCCCAGCAGCAGTAGCGGCCCGCCGCCGGACGCCCGACCGCCCCGCCGACCGGCGGGGCGGTCGGCTCACCGGTTCTCGCCCGGCACCCAGAGCACGTCGCCACGCTCCTTGTTGGCCGCCCGGGCCAGGATGAACAGCAGGTCGGACAGCCGGTTGAGGTACTTGGCGGTCAGCGGGTTCACGGTGTCCCCGTGCTCCTCGATCGCCGCCCAGGTGGCCCGCTCGGCCCGCCGCACCACCGTGCAGGCCAGGTGCAGGTGGGCCGCGCCGACGGTGCCGCCGGGGAGGATGAAGCTGCGCAGCTTCTCCAGCGACTCCAGGTAGTGGTCGCAGTCCGACTCCAGCTTGTCGATGTAGGACTGCAGCACCCGCAGCGGCGGGTACTTCGGGTCTTCCACCACCGGGGTGGCCAGGTCCGCGCCGACGTCGAAGAGGTCGTTCTGCACCCGGACGAGCACCGCGGTGACGTCCTCGGCGAGGCCTCCGGCGGCGATCGCCACGCCGATCGCCGCGTTGGCCTCGTTGGTGTCGGCGTACGCGATCAGGCGCGGGTCGGTCTTGGTCGTGCGGCTCATGTCACCGAGCGCGGTGGTGCCGTCGTCGCCGGTACGGGTGTAGATGCGCGTCAGATTGACCATGCCGCCCAGCCTAGCGAGCCGGGTTAGGCCGCGTTAACCCCCGGCCCGAGGGTCTCGTCGCTACGCGACGTTCACCCTCCCCCAGCCTCCGGCCGGGAGGTGCCCCCACCCCGAGCGTGTCGCCGCTACGCGACGTTCACCCTCTGCCCGGGCGGGGCGGCTTCGAGCCAGGCGAGGAAGCCGGTCAGGGCGTCGTCGCTCATCGCCAGCTCCAGCGGGGCGCCGTTGTGCAGGCAGCGGAGCACGACCGAGCCGGAGAGCAGCGCCAGCTCCTCCTGGCCCTCGGGGTAGCGCCGGCCGAGCACCTCGATCTCCCGGCGGGGGAGCACCCGGCGCGGGCGCGGGGCGTACGAGAAGACCCGGAACCACTCGATCGAGTCACCGCTGTAGCGCCCGATACCAAAAACCCACCCCTTGCCATCGGTCTGGGGGACCGGGGCCGAGGTGGGTTTGCCGTTCTCGTCGAGGTCGGGCTGCGTCGAGGCGTCGGCGGGCATTTTGAGCCGGTAACTGCAGTCGAACGTTCCGCCGACCCGCTGGATCACACGGCGCCGTACCGCGAACGCCACCAGGCCGATCACACCCAGCGCAACGACCGCCGCGCACACCACAAGGGCGAGGACCATGCTCACCTACCTCCTCGCTACCCGCGTTCCCCGTATCGGTCGTATCAGGCGACCGCGTTGACCTACCAACTGAGACGACAGTCCCGGGGTCACGCTCGCGCGTCCCCGGGACCGTCGGTCGACCCCGCTAAGCGAGGGTCCTGCGCACTCAGGCGTGGGCCTTGAGACCGCGCGCCGCGAACAGACGCACCTCGGCGCGTCGCTCGGCGTGCTCGTCCAGGTCCGACTGTGCCTTCTCCAGTGCACGCTCGGCGCGCGCGACGTCGATCTCGTCCGCCAGCTCGGCGATCTCCGCGAGCAGAGACAGCTTGTTGTCGGCGAAGGAGATGAAGCCGCCGTGCACAGCGGCGATCACGGTGCCGCCGTCCACGGTGCGGATGGTGACCGGACCGGTCTCCAGCACGCTCAGCACCGGGGTGTGCCCCGGCATGATGCCGGTGTCACCGGAGGCCGTACGGGCGACGACGATGGTGGCCGCACCGGACCACACCTTGCGGTCGGCTGCGACCAGCTCGACGTGCAGCTCAGCCAACGTGGGCTCCTAGGCTCATGCAACCCCCGATTACTCGGGAGTTTCGGTAAGAATAACGGGCCCGCGCCCCCGGCATGAAACCGGCGGCACGGATTTGACCGGAATCACAGCCGGTGCGACGTGAGGGGTGGGTCCCAGGGCTGGGGCCCACCCCTCACGATCACACTCGGCTGCTACCGGACGCGACTACTTCTTCGCGAGCTCGGCGGCGTTCTTCTCGAGGTCCTCGATGCCACCGCACATGAAGAAGGCCTGCTCGGGGACGGAGTCGTACTTGCCGTCCGCGATCGCGTTGAAGGCCTCGATGGTCTCCGACAGCGGCACGGTCGAACCGTCGACGCCGGTGAACTGCTTCGCCACGTAGGTGTTCTGCGAGAGGAAGCGCTCGATGCGACGGGCACGGTGGACCGTGATCTTGTCCTCCTCCGACAGCTCGTCCATACCGAGGATGGCGATGATGTCCTGGAGGTCCTTGTACTTCTGCAGGATCCCCTTGATACGGATGGCCGTCTCGTAGTGGGTCTGCGCGATGTACCGCGGGTCGAGGATGCGGGACGTGGAGTCCAGCGGGTCGACGGCCGGGTAGATGCCCTTCTCCGAGATCGGGCGCGACAGAACGGTCGTCGCGTCCAGGTGGGCGAAGGTGGTGGCCGGGGCCGGGTCGGTCAGGTCGTCCGCGGGGACGTAGATCGCCTGCATCGAGGTGATCGAGTGACCGCGGGTCGAGGTGATGCGCTCCTGGAGGAGGCCCATCTCGTCGGCCAGGTTCGGCTGGTAACCCACCGCGGAGGGCATCCGGCCGAGCAGGGTCGACACCTCGGAACCGGCCTGGGTGAACCGGAAGATGTTGTCGATGAAGAGGAGCACGTCCTGCTTCTCGACGTCACGGAAGTACTCCGCCATGGTCAGCGCGGAGAGCGCGACGCGAAGACGGGTGCCCGGCGGCTCGTCCATCTGGCCGAAGACCAGCGCGGTCTTGTCCAGAACGCCCGAGTCCACCATCTCGTGGATGAGGTCGTTGCCCTCACGAGTGCGCTCGCCGACGCCGGCGAAGACCGACACACCACCGAAGTTCTCGGCGACGCGGTAGATCATCTCCTGGATCAGAACGGTCTTGCCGACACCGGCACCACCGAACAGACCGATCTTGCCACCGGTGACGTACGGGGTGAGCAGGTCGATGACCTTGATGCCGGTCTCGAACATCTCGGTCTTGGACTCGAGGTCCTTGAAGGCCGGCGCCTTGCGGTGGATCGGCCAGCGGACCTTGACCTCGGCCTCGAACTCGGCCTTGTCGACGTTCAGCACCTCACCGAGGGCGTTGAAGACCTTGCCCTTGGTGATCTGGCCGACCGGCACCGAGATGGCGGAGCCGGTGTCGGAGACCTGCGCGCCACGGACCAGGCCGTCGGTCGGCTGCATCGAGATGCCGCGGACCATGCCGTCGCCGAGGTGCTGCGCGACCTCGAGGGTCAGGACCTTCTTGCCCGAGCCGTCGGGGTTGTCCACCTCGACGTGCAGGGCGTTGAACATCTCCGGAATCGCGTCGACGGGGAACTCCACGTCGACGACCGGGCCGATGACCCGCGCGACGCGGCCCGTCGCCGTGGTCGGCTCAACAGTGGTGGTCATTCTCATTCGCTCCCGCGGCTAGCGTCGGCGAGGGCGTTGGCACCGCCGACGATCTCGCTGATTTCCTGGGTGATCTCGGCCTGACGGGCCGAGTTGGCAAGCCGCGTAAGCGACTTGATGAGCTCTCCGGCGTTGTCCGTCGCGCTCTTCATCGCGCGCCGGCGAGCGGCGTGCTCCGATGCGGCGGACTGCAGCAGGGCGTTGTAGATCCGGCTCTCGACGTACCGCGGCAGCAGTGCGTCGAGGACGCCCTCCGCCGACGGCTCGAAGTCGTACAGCGGGAAGATCTCGTGCGTGGCCTTCGACTCGTCGCTGAGCTCGACCTCGTCGAGCTTCAGCGGCAGCAGCCGGGCGTCCACCGCGGTCTGGGTCAGCATGGACTCGAACCGCGTCGAGATCACGTGGACCTCGTCGACACCGTCCGTCTCGGCCGTGAAGGCCGAGATCAGAGCGGCCGAGACCGCCTTGGCGTCGCCGTACGTCGGCTTGTCCGAGAAGCCCGTCCACGACTCCGCGACCGCGAGGTCACGGAAGCTGTAGTACGAGACGCCCTTGCGGCCGACGACGTACGTCACCACGTCCTTGCCCTCGCCGCGCAGGCGCTCGGCGAGCACCAGCGAGGCCTTGATGGCGTTGGACGAGTAGCCGCCCGCCAGACCGCGGTCCGCCGTGATCAGCAGTACCGCGGCGCGCGTGGCGGCCGGGTTCTCGCTGGTGAGCGGGTGCTTGGCGTTGGACCGGGTGGCCACCGCCGTCACCGCCCGGGTGAGCTCATCGGCGTACGGAGTGGAGGCGGCCACCGCGCGCTGCGCCTTACCGATGCGCGCCGCGGAGATCATCTCCATCGCCTTGGTGATCTTCTTCGTCGCGGTGACAGAGCGGATCCGGCGCTTGTAGACCCGAAGCTGTGCTCCCATGGGTCGTTACGTCCTTTCCCTCGCTACCGGACTCAGGCCTGCTCGGAGAGCAGCTTGCCGTCAGCCGTGGTGTAGCCCTGCTTGAAGGCCTCGATCGCGGAGGTCAGCGCGTCGATGGTGCCGTCCTCCAGCTTGGAGGTCTCGACGATGCCGGCCAGCAGGTTCTTGTGCTGAAGGCGCAGGTGGTCCAGGAACTCGCGCTCGAAGCGGCGGATCTCCGCGACCGGGACGTCGTCCAGCTTGCCGGTGGTGCCGGCCCAGATGGAGACGACCTGCTCCTCGACCGGGAACGGCTGGTACTGGCCCTGCTTGAGCAGCTCGACCATGCGCGCACCGCGCTCCAGCTGGGCCTTGGAGGCCGCGTCCAGGTCGGAACCGAAGCCGGCGAAGGCCTCCAGCTCACGGTACTGGGCGAGGTCCAGACGCAGACGGCCGGCGACCGACTTCATGGCCTTGATCTGGGCCGAACCACCGACGCGGGAGACCGAGATACCGACGTTCACGGCCGGGCGGATGCCGGCGTTGAACAGGTCGGACTCCAGGAAGCACTGGCCGTCGGTGATCGAGATGACGTTGGTCGGGATGTACGCCGAGACGTCGTTGGCCTTGGTCTCGATGATCGGCAGACCGGTCATCGAGCCGGCGCCCAGCTCGTCGGAGAGCTTCGCGCAGCGCTCCAGCAGGCGGGAGTGCAGGTAGAAGACGTCACCCGGGTAGGCCTCGCGGCCCGGCGGACGACGGAGCAGCAGCGACACGGAGCGGTACGCCTCGGCCTGCTTCGACAGGTCGTCGAAGATGATGAGGACGTGCTTGCCGTCGTACATCCACTCCTGGCCGATGGCCGAACCGGTGTACGGGGCGAGGTACTTGAAGCCGGCCGGGTCGGAGGCGGGAGCAGCCACGATCGTGGTGTACTCCAGCGCGCCGGCCTCCTCCAGGGCGCCACGCACGGACGCGATGGTGGAGCCCTTCTGGCCCACGGCGACGTAGATGCAGCGGACCTGCTTCTTCGGGTCGCCCGAGCGCCAGTTGTCGCGCTGGTTGATGATCGTGTCGATCGCCACCGCGGTCTTGCCGGTCTGGCGGTCGCCGATGATCAGCTGACGCTGGCCGCGGCCGATCGGGGTCATCGCGTCGATGGCCTTGATACCGGTCTGCATCGGCTCGTGGACCGACTTGCGGACCATGACGCCGGGGGCCTGCAGCTCCAGGGCGCGACGGCCGGTGGAGGCGATGTCGCCCAGACCGTCGATCGCGTTGCCCAGCGGGTCCACGACGCGGCCGAGGTAGCCGTCGCCGACCGGCACGGAGAGGACCTCGCCGGTGCGGCGCACCGTCTGGCCCTCCTCGATGCCGCCGAACTCACCGAGGATGACGACACCGATCTCACGGGTGTCGAGGTTCAGCGCGAGGCCGAGCGTGCCGTCCTCGAACTTCAGCAGCTCGTTCGCCATGACCGAGGGCAGACCCTCGACATGGGCGATGCCGTCCGCCGCGTCAGTGACCGTGCCGACCTCTTCACGCGAGGCGGCGTCCGGCTGGTACGACTGGACAAAGTCGGCCAGCGCGTCCCGGATTTCCTCCGGACGGATCGTAAGCTCCGCCATCAGGCTTCCCTGCTCTCCTAGTTTGCGATCCTCGGCCCGCCATTGAGGGCCGCAAGTATTCGACTCTCGGCCGGGTCTCTCGAACCGGCCGTACGATTTGCCGGCTCCGGTGGAGCCGGTTCCCGACCGAGGGTCGGATGTTCTTCGGTGCTCAGCCTTCGAGCGACTGGCGAGCGCCTTCGAGGCGGCTCGACACGGTGCCGTCGATGATCTCGTCGCCGATCTGGACCCGGACACCGCCGACGACCTCGGGGTCGACGTCGATGTTCAGGTGGACCCGGCGGCTGTACAGCCGGCCGAGAGCGCCTTCCAGGCGATCCTTCTGGCTGTCGGACAGCGGCACCGCGGTGGTGACCAGGGCCACCACGCGCCCGCGCCGTGCGGCGGCGAGCCTCGAGTAGGACTCGAGGCCCTGCTCCAGGCTACGGCCACGCGGGTGGTTCACCAGGGCGGTGACCAGCCGGACGGTGCCCGCGTTGGCGCGGCCACCGAGCAGCTTCTTGATCAGCTCGGCCTTGGCGACGGCGCCGGCCTTGGGCTCGGTCAGCGCGGAGCGCAGCTCGGTGGAGCCGTTCACCACCCGGCCGAACCGGAACAGCTCGTCCTCGACGTCGTCCAGGACACCGGCCTTGTCGGCGGCGATGACCTCGGCGTACGCGGCCAGCTCCTCGACCGAGTCGACCAGGTCGCGCGACCCCGACCAGCGGGAGCGGACCAGGCCGGAGACCAGGTCGATGGTCTCGCCGGAGACCTGCCCGGTCAGCAGCGAGGAGACCAGCTGGGCCTTGTCCTGGCCGGACCGGGACGGGTCGGTCAGGACGCGGCGCAGCGACACCTCACGGTCCAGGAGGACCGTGACGGCGGTGAGCTCCTCGGCGACCTTGACCGCGTCCACCGAGGTGGAGTCGGTCAGGGCTTCGAGGTTCTGCCGCCCGGCGGCGAGGGCCTCGCGGCTAGCGCCGATCACTTGGCCGCACCCGGAGCAACGGTGGCCTTGGCCTCCAGCTCGTCCAGGAACCGGTCGATCACGCCGCTCTGCCGCGTGTGGTCCTCGAGGGACTCGCCCACGATGCGGGAGGCCAGCTGCGAAGCGAGCGAACCCACGTCCTGGCGCAGGGCGGTGGTCGCCTGCTTCTTGTCGGCCTCGATCTGCGCGTGGCCGGCGGCGACGATGGCCTCGCGCTGACGCTGGCCCTCCTCGCGCATCTCGGTGAGCTGGGCAGCGCCCTGCTCGCGAGCCTGCTCGACGATGCGGGCAGCCTCGTGACGTGCCTCGGCGAGCTCGGCGCGGTACTGCTCAAGCAGGGCCTGGGCCTCGGCCTGAGCGGCCTCGGCGCGCTCCATGCCGCCCTCGATGGCGTCCCGACGCTCCGACAGCACCTTCTCGATGCTGGGGAGGAGCTTCTTGCCGAGCAGACCGAAGACGATGAAGAAGCAGAGCAGGCCGATGATGATCTCGGGCCACGCGGGGAGGAGAGGATTCATCTTCTCCTCAGCCGCGAACTGAGCCGCGATGGTCATATCTGGACCTTCCTCGAAAGGGTCTACGGCGGGATTACTTGTTGCCGAAGACGAACGGCATGACGATGCCGATGAGGGCGAGCGCCTCGGTCAGCGCGAAGCCGATGAACATGTTGGAGCGGATGAGGCCGGCGGCCTCGGGCTGACGGGCCATGGCCTGGACACCGTTACCGAAGATGAGACCGACGCCGATGCCGGGGCCAATCGCGGCCAGGCCGTAGCCGATGGAAGCGACGGAACCGTAGACAGTGCCCTCAGCGAGGAAGCTCATTGCAGTTGTCCTTTGCAGGGTGGTGAACCGGTGGTGATTGGCCACCGGGCGATCCGGGAGGTTGGTTCAGAGAGGGGCCGAGGCCCCCTGGCTCAGTGCGCCTCTTCGAGGGCACCGGCGATGTAGCTGCTGGCCAGCATCACGAAGATGTAGGCCTGCAGGAACTGGACCAGCAGCTCGAAGGCGGTCAGCGCGACGGCGACGATGAACGACGCCGAGCCGTAGAGCGCGCCCAGGGTCGGGCTGAGCAGGTACCAGGAGGCGATGGAGAACATCACGATCAGCAGGTGGCCGGCGAACATGTTCGCGAAGGCTCGGACCGCGAGCGTGAACGGACGCACGAAGATGTTCGAGAAGAACTCGATCGGCACCAGGATGAACATGACCCAGCCGGGGATACCCGAGGGCCAGCAGAGGTTCTTGAAGCCGCCGACGAAGCCGTGCTTCTTGAAGGTCAGCGTCATGTAGGTGATCCACACGACGCCGGCCAGGGCTGCCGGGAAGGCGATCGCGGCCGTCACCGGGAACTGGGCGAACGGGATGATCGACATGATGTTCATCAGCCAGATGAAGAAGAACATCGAGACGAGCATCGGGACGTACTTCTCGCCCTTCTTGCCGATCGTCTCCAGCACGATGGACCGCTTGACGAAGTCGTAGCCGATCTCACCGACCAGCTGCAGCTTGCCCGGGACCAGGCGCGGCTTGGCGAAGGCGGCCCAGAAGAAGACGACCACCAGCAGCGAGACGATGATCGACAGCAGCATCGGCTTGTTGAACTCGACGCTGCCGATCGTGAAGATCGGCTCGAACTGGAACTCGTTCAGGCCCGGGGCCGGGAAGCCGCAGCCAGCGTCCCCGAAGTGGCAACTGCCTGAGGCGAGCGAAGACGTGAGTTCAGCACTCACCACGGACTCCTTCGTCGTGACGCATGGTTACGGCAACCTCGGTGTGTCGGCGTGGCCCGAGGCCACGGTGCGGCACTGGAACTTGATGGGTTTCTCGCCGATCCCGCACGGCGGTGCGCTGCACCACAGCGGGATCATCGAAGACTGCAAGGATCCGGGGGGCGATCCGTCCATCGTGCGGACAGACCTGGCCTCTTCCCGTACTCCGTTGTTGCGACGGACGATAGCAGTCCGTCAGTGCGGCATAAACACTGCCCCCCTCGTTGGGGGGACAGCCGGGCCTCGTCACTGTTGACGCCCCGAGTCCGAGGGCTTGTCGCCCTTGTTTTCGGAGGCGTCGGCCTCGACGTAGAAGGTCTTGGCCTTGAGCGCACCGCGCACCTGGAAGCCCGTCCAGATCAGGGCGCAGCCCAGCAGGGTGAAGGCGAACGCCTGCCGGTTGAAGAGTTCGGTGTTCTTGAAGACCGCGAGGACGATGCCGACCAGCAGGATCTGCGTGGTGTAGACGAGCAACCCCGCAGCCATCATCATCTGCGGGTTCGACCTGGTCAGCCGGTCGAGGGCGACCTGGCCGAAGCTGAAGAACGCCACCACCAGCAGCGCGCCGAAGAAGGCGCCGAGCAGTCCCTTGCCACCTGCGACGGCGAATGAGATCGCCATGGCGATGACTCCGGCGACCGCAGTGGGGATCGCGGCGCCTCGGAGGATCCGGGCGTCGTTGGACGGCATGTCGGCAGCTCCGGCGGCATGTCGATGTGGCAGGGGGACGGGCACAGAACGTGGTGGTGGTACCGACCAAGGGACCGCCGTGGACCGGCCGCTCTGCGGCGAGTCCGTCGAGGGAGACCGACCGGGGACGGAAGTCCTCCACCTGTCAGGTCTTTCGGCGTGTTCTCGGTACTCGTGAACGGTATCACAAACTATTTGATGAGAGCTTTACCATGATTGTGTGGCACCTGTCACACTGACGGCCCAAGGGTGCCTCCGTACGGGTGAACCACCTTGACGACGTGTCAGGTGTCGGACCCGCCGTTCGGACTAGTGGCCGCGACCGCTGCCGTGACCCCGGCCACCGACCGCCGACGAGCCCCCCTTGCCCAGGCCGCCGAGCAGCTCCTTGTCCTTCGCGGAGAGCTCGGCCATCGGCTCCGAGGCGGCCGCGGCAGCGGCCGGGGCCTCGCCCTCGGCGACCGGTGCGACGGCGCGGACCGGCTTGCGGCGCCGGTAGCGCGGCGGCACGAAGGCCTGCACGGCCCGCGGCGCGCGCGGGCGGAAGCGCGGGGTGAGCAGCACCACCAGGCCGACCAGGCAGAGCCCGGCCAGCGTGAGGGCGACCGTGCGTCCGGTGTTGGTGACCGAGAAGGCCACGGTGCCGAAGGCGATCAGCGCGGCCCAGAAGTACATGATCAGGACGGCCCGGCTGTGCGAGTGGCCGACCTGGAGGAGCCGGTGGTGCAGGTGCCGCTTGTCCGCGGCGAACGGCGACTGGCCGGCCCAGGTGCGGCGCACCACGGCGAGCAGCAGGTCGGCCAGCGGCAGCGCGATGACGGTCAGCGGCAGCAGCAGCGGGATGTAGATCGGGACCAGGGCGTGCACGGTGGCGGTCTGCGAACCGGTCTCGCTGGTGATGAGGTCCGGGTCGACCCGGCCGGTGATGGAGATCGCGGCGACGGCCAGCATCAGGCCGAGCATCATCGAGCCGGAGTCGCCCATGAAGATCCGCGCCGGGTGCAGGTTGTGCGCCAGGAAGCCCAGGCACATCCCGATCAGCAGCACGCTGAACAGCACGGCGGGCGCCGCGTCGGTGATCGTGTAGCCGTACCAGAGCCGGTACGAGTAGAGGAAGAACGCCATCGCGGCGATGCAGACCATGCCGCCGGCCAGACCGTCCAGGCCGTCGATGAAGTTCACCGCGTTGACCATGACGACGACCATGGTGACCGAGATGACCATGCCCTGGGTGGGGCTGACCGCGACCGCGCCGACGCCGGGCACCGGCAGGGTGATCACGGTGACGCCCTGCCAGACCATCACGCCGGCGGCGATCATCTGACCGCCCAGCTTGACCAGGGCGTCCACGCCCCACTTGTCGTCGAGCACGCCGAGCAGCCACATGATCCCGGCGCCGGAGAGCAGCGCGCGGATGTCGGTGCCCTGCGAGAACACCTTGCTGAGGTTGTCCAGTTGGGAGGCGACCAGGATGCCCGCGCAGAGCCCGCCGAACATGGCGATGCCGCCCAGCCGGGGCGTGGGCTCGCGGTGCACGTCACGGGCGCGGACCGGCGGCATCGCGCCGGCCGCGATCGCGAACTTCCGGACCGGGCCGGTCAGCAGATAGGTGACGGCCGCAGTGCAGAACAGCACCAGCAGATACTCACGCACCACTGGCCTCCTGCGTCACTGTCCGACGGGTCGGTACCGAAGGTACTCCCGTGCCTGTCCGGGGTTCGAGGTGCGTCGCCACGGCACACACCTTATTGAGTCGGACGCCCGGCGCGTGCATCGCGGTTCGCCCTACCGGGTAGGAGAGTGCGACGCCCCCCGGCCCGGGGCGGCGAAGGCGCCCGCCAGCTCACGGACCCGGGCCCCGATCCGGACGTCCGTGCCCTCGACGAGCAGGCGACCGACCAGTGCGGCGATCTCGGCCAGCTCGGCCTCCCCCATGCCCTGGGTGGTGACGGTCCCGCTGCCGAGCCGGATCCCGGAGGCCTCGGACGGCGGCGCGGAGTCGTACGGCAGCGCGCACTTGCCGAGCAGCAGACCGGCGGCGGCGCAGCGGCGCTCGGCCTCGGCGCCGCTGACCCCGAGCGGTCGGACGTCGGCCGTCACCAGATGGGTGTCGGTACCGCCGGTCAACGGGCGCATCCCGGCCTCCGCGAGCCCCGCCGCCAGCACCCGCGCCCCCGCGACCGTGCGGTGGGCGTAGGCGCGGTACTCGGGGGTGCCCGCCCGGGCGAAGGCGACGGCCTTGCCGGCCACCTCGTTCATCGCGGCGCCGCCCTGGCTGAACGGGAAGACCGCCCGGTCGATCCGCTCGGCCAGCTCGGCGGTGGAGAGCAGCAGGCCGCCGCGCGGGCCGCGGAGCAGCTTGTGGGTGGCGGCCACGGTGACGTCCGCGTACGGCAGCGGGGACGGCGCCACACCGGCCGCGACCAGGCCGGTGGTCTGGGCGACCGAGGCGATCAGATAGGCGTCCACCTCTTCGGCGATCGCCCGGAAGGCCGCCCAGTCGGGGTGCCGGGGGTGGGAGATCGAGCCGGCCACGATGGCCTTCGGCCGGTGCCGGCGGGCGAGCTCGCGGACCTGGTCGAGGTCGATCAGGCCGTCGTCCTCGCGCACCCCGTAGCCGATGAACTCGAACCAGCGGCCCGAGAAGTTGGCGCGCGAGCCGCAGCTCAGGTGGCCGCCGTGCTCCAGCGACATCGCCAGCACCACGTCACCGGGGCGCAGCAGCGCGGCGTACGCCGCCAGCATCGCCGAAGTGGCCGAGCGGGGCTGGACGTTGGCGTGCGGGGCGGCGAACAGCTGACGGGCCCGGTCGATCGCCAGCAGCTCGGCGGCGTCCGCCAGGGCGCAGCCGGTGTGGTGGCGCCGTCCGGGGTAGCCCTCGGCGTACTTGTCGATCAGCGGGCCGCCCAGGGCGGCCAGGACGGCCGGATCGGTGAGGTTCTCCCCCGCCAGCAGCTGGATCGTCTCGGCGCGGCGCTCGGCCTCGGCGGCCAGCAGATCGGCCAGCTGCGGGTCGGCCCGGCGCAGCGCTTCGGACGCCCACCGCCCCGTCGTCTCGGAGGAACCGGTCGCGGCATCGGTGACGGTCATGGCGGAGCTCCCGGGCAGCGTCGGGCAGGTGCCTCCAGCGTAGGACCGGGCCCCGCCCGCGGCCTGCCGACGCGGACCCGATGCACCCGCCCGGGCGGCGCCGGCCCGGGGGCCGGCGGCGGCTCACCGCACGGAGCGCGGGGAGGGCATGCCGGTGAGGGCGGTGACCACCGGGTCCACCGCGTCGAATATCTCCTCGCCGCAGTTGCGGAACATGCCGATCGGCGCCCCGTACGGGTCGTGGACCTCGTCGGACTCCGGGCTGGCGGCGAGCAGCCAGCCGCGCAGCGCGGCCGCGGCCCGGACCAGGGCGCGGGCCCGCTCGGTGACGTCGGCGCCGCGGCGCGGATCGGGCAGGGTGCCCGGGTCTATCGTCCGGACCAGGCGGGTGAACTCCTTCAGGGTGAAGGTGCGCAGCCCCGCCTCGTGACCCATCGAGATCACCTGGGCGCGGTGGTCCAGGGTCGCGGTGAGCACCAGGTCGGCCTCGACCACGTGCTCGTCGAGCAGCTCGCGGCCGGCGAAGCCGCCGCTGTCGGCGCCGTACTCGTCCAGCACCGTGGCGGCGTGGTCCTCCATCGGCGCGCCCACGTGGCCCCAGGTGCCGGCGCTCTCCACCAGGATCCGGCCGGCCACCCGGGGGCTGAGCCGGGTGTCCAGTTCACGCCGGGTGAGCCGCTCGGCGATCGGCGAGCGGCAGATGTTCCCGGTGCAGACGAACAGGATGCGGAAGTGGTCCAGCGGCCTGGGGCCCACGCTCAGGTACGGCGATATGCCGGGCCCGGAGTGGAGGGAGGCGGTCGTCAACTGCCGGCCTCCAGGTCGGGGACGACCTCCCTCAGCTGCTCGGCGCTGATCGCGCCGGCCCGCAGCAGGACCGGGACCTTGCCCGTGACGTCGACGATGGAGGAGGCGACGGCGTGGTCGGCCCGGCCGCCGTCCAGGTAGACGGAGATCGCGTCGCCGAGCTGCTGCTGGGCCTCGTCGCAGGTGGCGGGGGACGGGCCGCCGGTCAGGTTGGCGCTGGAGACGGCGAGCGGGCCGGTGGCGTTCAGCAGCTCGATCGCGACCGGGTGCAGCGGCATCCGGACGGCGACCGTGCCGCGGGTCTCGCCGAGGTCCCAGCGCAGCGAGGGCTGGTGCTTGGCGACCAGGGTCAGCCCGCCCGGCCAGAAGGCGTCGACGAGCTCCCAGGCCTGCTCGGAGAAGTCCGTGACGAGTCCGTGCAGGGTGGTCGGCGAGCCCACCAGGACGGGCGAGGGCATGTTGCGGCCCCGGCCCTTGGCGGCCAGCAGTGCGGCGACGGCCTCCGGCGAGAAGGCGTCGGCGCCGACCCCGTACAGGGTGTCGGTGGGCAGCACGACGATTTCGCCGCGGCGGATGGCCGAGGCGGCCTCGCGCAGACCGGTGGCGCGGTCTCCGGCATCGGCACAGTCGTAGCGGCGGCTCATCGGTGCGGTCCCCTTCCGAGATGACTCATGACGGCGTTCACAGCGCGGCTCCGCGCCCGGTGGTGGTGCACCGGGTGTTCACAGCGAGACCCTTCGGGCCGTCGTGAAGCGGGGCCGGTTGTTGAGGTCGCGGTGGTCGGCGGTGTCCGTCCAACCGGCTTCCTCGTTGAAGATCCACGGCACCTGGCCGCCCTGGGTGTCGGCGTGCTCGATCACCACGGCGCCGCCCGGGCGCAGCAGGCGGGCGGCGACCCGCTCGATGCCGCGGATGGTGTCCAGCCCGTCCTCGCCGGAGAACAGCGACATCTGCGGATCGTGGTCGCGGGCCTCGGGGGCGACGTACTCCCACTCGGTGAGCGGGATGTACGGCGGGTTGGAGATCACCAGGTCGAAGCGGCCGTCCCAGGAACGGTCGTCCTCGAAGGCCTTGGTGGCGTCGCCGGCGTGCAGGGTGACCCGGGCCCGGTCGGAGCTGGCCTCGATGTTGCGCCGGGTGTACCGCAGCGCACCCTCGTCCAGCTCGAAGGCGTGCACCGTGGAGCGCGGCAGCTCCTGGGCGAGGGCGAGCGCGATGGCCCCCGAGCCGGAGCAGAGGTCGACCACCAGCGGCTCGGCGACGTCCATGTCGCGGACGGCGTCTATGGCCCACTCCACGACCGACTCGGTCTCCGGGCGGGGCACGAAGACGCCCGGGCCGACCGCCAGCTCCAGGTAGCGGAAGAACGCGCGGCCGGTGATGTGCTGCAGCGGTTCACGCGCCTCGCGGCGGGAGACGGCCTCCCAGTACCGGGCGTCGAAGTCCGCGTCCTTCACCGTGTGCAGCTGGCTGCGCTTCACGCTGTGGACGTGCGCGGCCAGCTCCTCCGCGTCGAAGCGCGGCGACGGCACGCCGGCCGCGGCCAACCGCTGGGTGGCCTGGGCCACCTCGGCAAGCAGCAGGTTCACGAACGACCTCTTGTTTCTGCGCTGCGGCTTCTCTGGTGCATTCGGGCCCGGAGGCCGGTCTCAGTTCTGCTGGGCCGCGGCGAGCTTGGCCTCGGCGTCCGTGTCCACGCAGGACTGGATCACCGCGTTCAGCTCGCCGTCCAGGACCTGGTCCAGGTTGTAGGACTTGAAGCCCGTGCGGTGGTCCGAGATGCGGTTCTCGGGGTAGTTGTAGGTGCGGATGCGCTCGGAGCGGTCCACCGTGCGGACCTGGCTGCGACGCGCGTCCGAGGCCTCCCGCTCGGCCTCCTCCTGCGCGGCGGCCAGCAGCCGCGAACGCAGGATGCGCATCGCCTGCTCCTTGTTCTGCAGCTGGCTCTTCTCGTTCTGGCAGGACGCCACGATACCGGTCGGGAGGTGGGTGATCCGGACCGCCGAGTCGGTGGTGTTGACGGACTGCCCGCCGGGACCGGACGAGCGGTAGACGTCGATCCGCAGGTCGTTGGCCACGATCTCGACCTCGACCTCCTCGGCCTCGGGGGTGACCAGCACGCCGGCCGCGGAAGTGTGGATGCGGCCCTGCGACTCGGTGGCGGGGACGCGCTGCACGCGGTGGACGCCGCCCTCGTACTTCAGCTTGGCCCAGACGCCCTGGCCGGGCTCGGTGCTGCCCCTGGTCTTCACGGCCACCGAGACGTCCTTGTAGCCGCCGAGGTCGGACTCGTTGGCGTCGATGATCTCGGTCTTCCAGCCGATCCGCTCGGCGAAGCGCAGGTACATCCGGAGCAGGTCGCCGGCGAAGAGCGCCGACTCCTCGCCGCCCTCACCCGCCTTGATCTCCAGGATGACGTCCTTGTCGTCGTTCGGGTCACGCGGGACGAGCAGCAGGCGCAGCTCCTCGGTCAGCTCCTCGCGCCGGGCCTCGGAGTCCTTCACCTCGGCGAGGAACTCCGGCTCTTCGGCGGCGAGTTCGCGCGCTGCCTCGATGTCCTCGCCGGCCTGGCGCCAGGCCCGGTAGACCCGGGTGATCGGCGTCAGCTCGGCGTAGCGCTTGGCGAGCTTGCGCGCGTTGGCCTGGTCGGCGTGGACGGAGGGGTCGGCCAGCCTCGTTTCGAGGTCGGCGTGCTCGACGAGGAGCTCTTCGACTGCCTCGAACATGAAGGGGCCTTCTTCCCTGGGAACCGGTGGAGGGATGACACGGACGAGTCGTGGGACGCGAACGGCGCCGGTCTCCAGCGCCCCCGGAACGAGTACGGGGGCACCGGAAACCGGCGCCGAGGGAGCGCTAGGCCTTCGCGCTGTGCTGCTTGCCGAAGCGGGCCTCGAAGCGGGCCACGCGGCCACCGGTGTCGAGGATCTTCTGCTTGCCGGTGTAGAACGGGTGGCACTGCGAGCAGACCTCGGCGCGGATCTCGCCACTGGTCTCGGTCGAGCGGGTGGTGAACTCGGCGCCGCAGGTGCAGGTCACATGGGTGACCACGTACTCGGGGTGAACGTTGGGCTTCAAGGGGATCTCCTAGGTTCGGGAGGGCACCGGGTCGGCGGCTTGAATGCCGCACGTGAACCGGGACCGACGTACCAGTCTGCCAGGACCGGTCGCTTCTTCCCAAACCGGGTCGCGTTCCGGGATATTCCGGGCCCGGCCGACGGGAGCGACGGGGCGGCCACGGGGGCGGCCGCCGGCCGGTCGGCGGGCGGGTCAGCGCCGCGGCGAGGGGCTCGCCGCAGTACCCGCGGCGGGCTGCGCGGAGGCCCTGCCGGAGGCCTGGGGGGCCGCCGTGGGGGCCGCCGGGGTGGCCTGGGCGGGGTTCTGCGGCTGCTCGGCCAGGACGGCCTGCGGGAGCGGCTGGTCGGCCTTCAGAGCCGCCCAGAGCTGGTCGGCCCGGGGCTGCTGGGCGACCACCCGGTTGGCGTCGCCGGGCGCCGTCACCACCGGCAGGGTGACCATCGAGAGCTGGTCGGGGCCGATCCCCTTGAGTTCCTCGGCCAGCCCCACCAGCGAGTTCACCGAGGCCAGCGCCGAGTCGGTGGTGATGCTGCGGGTCAGGGTGTCGCCGACCGACCAGAGCTTGACCGGGTTGCCGAACAGCCCGATCCCGCCGGCCTGGCCGAGCAGCGACTTCACCATCTGCTTCTGCAGCTCGATCCGGCCGAGGTCGCTGCCGTCGCCGACGCCGTGCCTGGTCCGGACGAAGGCCAGCGCCTGCTGCCCGTCGAGGTGGTGCTCGCCGGCCGCGAGGTTCAGCCCGCTGTCCTTGTCGTCGATCGGGACGGTGGTGGTCACGGTGGCCCCGCCGAGCGCGTCGACGACCCGGGCGAAGCCGGCGAAGTCGATCTCGATGTAGTGGTCCATCCGCAGGCCGGTCAGCACTTCGGTGGTCTTGACCGCGCACGCGGCGCCACCGGTCTCGTACGCGCTGTTGTACATCGCCCGCTTGGCACCGGCGGCGGTCCTGCCCTTGCCGTCCGTGCAGTCGGGGCGGGTGACCAGGGTGTCCCTGGGTATGGAGACCACGTCGGCCCGGGTGTGGCCCTGGTCGACGTGCACCACCATCGCGGTGTCCGAACGGGCGGTGTCGCCGGTGTCCCCGCCGGCCAGCGCGCCGTTCCCGCCGGCCCGCGAATCCGAGCCCAGGACGAGGACGTTGAACGAGCCGTCGGTGGCGGACGGCGGCCGGGCCGTGCCCAGCCGGGCGTCGATGTCGACGCTCTTGATGTTGCCGTTCAGCTTGAAGTACGCGTACCCGGCCGCACCGGCGCCGAGGACGACGAGCGCGGCGAACGCGCACGCGGCCACCCGCAGGACCGTGCGGCGGCGGCTCGGGATCCTCTTGTGGTCGGCCATACGGTCCAGAGTAAATCGGACAACATGATCCATAGGGTTCCAAATGTCCCAACTCTGGAACAAGCAGAGAACCCTGGCCCGCTCGCGCGGACCAGGGTTCTGTGCTCACGAGCCGCTCGGCAGCGGTCAGTCGCCGGACCCGGGGGTCGTCTTGGCGATCTGCATGAGGAACTCGGCGTTGCTCTTGGTCTGCTTCATCTTGTCCAGCAGCAGCTCGATCGCCTGCTGCGAGTCGAGCGCGTGCAGCACCCGGCGGAGCTTCCAGACGATGGCCAACTCCTCGCTGCCCAGCAGGATCTCCTCCTTGCGGGTGCTGGAGGCGTCGACGTCGACGGCCGGGAAGATGCGCTTGTCCGAGAGCTTCCGGTCGAGCTTGAGCTCCATGTTGCCGGTGCCCTTGAACTCCTCGAAGATGACCTCGTCCATCCGCGAGCCGGTCTCGACCAGCGCGGTGGCCAGGATCGTCAGCGAGCCGCCGTTCTCGATGTTGCGCGCGGCACCGAAGAACTTCTTCGGCGGGTACAGCGCGGTCGAGTCGACACCACCGGACAGGATGCGGCCGGAGGCCGGCGCCGCCAGGTTGTAGGCGCGGCCCAGGCGGGTGATCGAGTCCAGCAGGATCACCACGTCGTGGCCCAGCTCCACCAGGCGCTTGGCGCGCTCGATGGCCAGCTCCGCGACGGTGGTGTGGTCCTCCGCCGGGCGGTCGAAGGTCGAGGAGATGACCTCGCCCTTCACCGACCGCTGCATGTCGGTGACCTCTTCCGGACGCTCGTCCACCAGGACGACCATCAGGTGGCACTCGGGGTTGTTGTGGGTGATCGCGTTGGCGACCGCCTGCAGCACCATCGTCTTACCGGTCTTCGGCGGCGCGACGATCAGACCGCGCTGGCCCTTGCCGATCGGCGACACCAGGTCGATGATCCGGGTGGTCAGGATGCCCGGGTCGGTCTCCAGGCGCAGTCGGTCCTGCGGGTAGAGCGGGGTCAGCTTGTTGAACTCGGGACGGCCGCGGCCGCTCTCCGGGTCCATGCCGTTGACGGAGTCCAGCCGCACCATGGCGTTGAACTTCTCGCGGCGCTCGCCGTCGCGCGGCTGGCGCACCGCGCCGGTGATGGCGTCACCCTTGCGCAGGCCGTTCTTGCGGACCTGGGCGAGCGACACGTAGACGTCGTTCTGGCCCGGCAGGTAGCCGGAGGTCCGGACGAACGCGTAGTTGTCGAGGATGTCGAGGATGCCCGCGACCGGGATCAGCACGTCGTCGTCGCCGACCTGCGGCTCGGCGGGGCCGACCTCGAAGCCCTCGCGGCGGGTGCCGCGGCCCCGGCGGTCCCGGTAGCGGCCGCGGCGGCCGCGACGGCCGTCGCCGAACTCGTCGTCGTCGTAGCCGCCCTGCTGCGCCTGCGGCTGGGCCTGCTGGCCACCGCTCTGGCGGCTCGGCTGGCTCTCGCCCTGACCGCCCTGCTGCTGGCCCTGGCCGCCCTGGCCCTGACCCTGGCCGCCCTGGCGGTCGGCACGGTCCCGGCGGTTGCGGCGGTCACGGCGCGACTCGCGGGAGTCGGCGTCCTGGCCGGCCTGGGCGTCGCCGCCCTCCTGGCGGCCCTCGCGCTCGCCGCCCTCGCGGCGGTCGCGGCGGTCCCGGCGGTCCCGGCGGGTCTCGGTACGACCCTCCTCGCGGCCCTCGAAGCCGCGGGCCTCGGCCGGGCGGGCCTCCGCCTGCTTGGCCTCGGTGGCGACGGCGGCGGGCGCCTCGGCGACCGCATCGGCGGTCGGCGCGCCGGCGGCCGAGGTGGCCCGGCGGCGGGTGCGCTCGGCACGGGCCGGCGCGGCGGTCTCGGCGGCGGCCTGGACCGGGATGTCGATCTGGGCCTGCTCGTCGGCGGCCGGGGCCTCGGCCTGGGCGGCCTTGGTCCGGCGGGCGGGCTTCTCCGCCGGCTCGGCGGAGCCGGCCTTGGCGGCGGTGCGCTTGGCGGCCGGAGCGGCGGCGGGAGCGGCACCGGCGGCGAGCAGCGGGTCCCCGCCGCTCTTCTCCTTGATGGCCTCGATCAGCTGGCTCTTGCGCAGGCGTCCCGTGCCGCTGATACCGAGCGTCGAGGCGAGCTTCTGCAGCTCGGCCAGGACGAGGCCGTCCAGGCCCGCGGCAGCGGTGCGACGGCGCCGGGCCGGGGCCGCGGGGGCGGCGGCTGCGTCCGACGCCTCGGCGTCCGGGCGCGCGCCCATCAGATCGGTGGTGTCGCTCACTAAGGGTCCTTCCCTGGAGCGGACGTCGGCCTGTCTGGCTCGGCGACCGGTTGTGCTGTCCTGACCAACGCTCGACTGCGTCGGTCCGAGGCGGTGATCCCCCGGATGGCGGGTAGCCAGTCGGAGGAGAGCTGCGAGGTGCGGTGCGTGATGCACGGTGGTGCTGATTGGCGCGGTGGGACGGTCGCATGCCGACCCTCCCCCAGCCGGCCATGGCCGGGTGGTACCCCCACGCTGCCTGCGAATCCCGGGCCCCCGTCGCGTGACGGTGGCCCGCGCTCCGCCCGTCCTTGCCTCAAGGTGGGAGGCCGCGGGTGGGAGTCAGGTGCCGTCACGGCTTCGGGATGCGGCCGCAAGTCGCGCAGGCAGGCTGCGTACGCGCTGCGGTGGGCTCCCGGAGAATCGTCGTCCCGTACATCGCCGGGACTCCGCCTGGGCGGAGTGCTGGGATCGGGACGCGGCGCACCGAGCCCCGGAGGGCACCTGGTGCAGCAATGAGGTTAACACTACCGACCCCCTCAGACATTCCCCAGCCTTGCGCTTGCCAATCGTGTCCGGACGGTCCGGCCCGGACACGGCCGGATCCGGGCCGCCGGACCGGTGCTCAGCCGTCGAGCGGGAGCACCGAGGCCCCGGCCCGGTCGAGCTCCAGACGGTGTGCGGCGAACACCGCACCGCCCTGACCTGCGTCCTCGGCGAAGGCCAGCACCTTGTCGGCGCCCGCCTCGTCGGTGAGCGCGAGTACGGTCGGGCCGGCGCCGGAGATCACCGCGGGGATGCCCTCCGCGCGCAGCGCGCCCACCAGGGCGGCGCTGTCCGGCATCGCCGAGGCCCGGTAGTCCTGGTGCAGCCGGTCCTCGGTCGCGGCGAGCAGCAGCTCGGGCCGACGGGTCAGCGCCTCGACCAGCAGCGCGGCACGGCCGGCGTTGACGGCGGCGTCGGCCAGCGGGACGGTCCGGGGCAGCAGACCGCGGGCGGTCTCGGTGAGCACCTCGGTCGCCGGGACGAAGACCACCGGGACGACCCGGTCGGACGGCTCCAGGGTGACGGCCTTGGCCGACTCCTCGTCCGTCCAGGCCACCGTGAAGTTGCCGCGCAGGCAGGCCGCGACGTTGTCGGGGTGGCCCTCCAGCTCGGAGGCGAGGGCCAGCAGCGCGTCGTCGTCCAGCGCGGACGGGCCGCCGATGGTGACGGCACGGGCGGCCACGATGCCGGCGCAGATCGCTGCGGAGGAGGAGCCCAGGCCACGGCCGTGCGGTATCCGGTTGGCGCAGACCACTTCGAGGCCGCGCGGCTGGCCGCCGAGCCGGTCGAAGGCGGCGCGCATCGCGCGCACCACCAGGTGGCGCTCGTCCCGGGCGAGCGTCTCGGCGCCCTCACCGGCGATGTCGACGGTGAGCCCGGAGTCGGCGACCCGGACGACCACGTCGTCGTACAGACCCAGCGCGAGTCCGAAGGCGTCGAAGCCCGGGCCGAGATTGGCGCTGGTCGCGGGAACCCGGACCCGGACGGCGGCGGCACGGAACGCAGGACCGGCCATGCGGTGGACTCTCCTGGGGAAATCGGGCGGCGCGAAGCGCGTCGGTGCGAGGGTGGGAGGGGCCGCGGGCCCCGATCGGGGTGGGCGGTCACAGCCGTCGTCGCGACCCCTGGAGGGGTCGGACCCGGGGCATGTGCCACACGGCCGAACCCAGAGTATCGAAGAGAGGTTCCACAGTGGTACACCCCGTGGGCCTTCGATCTGGTGTGTTGCCGTTTCTGGCCGGAATACGTGCCGGAATGGCAGCGGAATACGTGGCTGAATTGACACAAAAGTGTCAGCCGAGAACGGCTGTGGGCCGCCCCCCGAAAGGGGGGGTCGGCCCACTGCTTACTCGCCCGCTCGCCTCCGGGGCGCTTCGACCCGGCGCCGACGGTCGGCGCTCCAACACCCCTCGTTCCTCGGGGTGTCCTCGCTTCTCCCTTTCGGCACCGGCGCGCCCCTTTGGCTCGGGGCGGGGTCGGCTCGGGGCGGGTTCGGCTCGGAGTGTCCTCGCTTCTCCCACCCCTACGGCGTCGCCGTGCCCCCTCGGCTCAAGGCGGGTCGGCTGGGCGGATCCTGGTCCGGGGGCGGTGATTCGGCCAGGTCAAGCGGGTTCCGGTCGGACGGCTTCCGGTCAGTCGAGCAGGCCGAGGCGCTGGGCGGCTGCCTCGGGGTCGATCGGGACGACCTGCGGCTGCGGCGCGCCGGCCACCGCCCAGTCCGGGTCCTTGAGGCCGTTGCCGGTCACCGTGCAGACGATCCGCTGGCCCGGGTCGACCAGGCCGGCCTCCGCCTTGGCCAGCAGGCCGGCCACCGAGGCGGCCGAGGCGGGCTCCACGAAGACACCCTCCTGCGCGGCCAACAGCCGGTAGGCGGAGAGGATCTGACGGTCCGTCACCTTGTCGATGAGGCCGCCCGACTCGTCCCGCGCGGCGAGCGCGTAGTCCCAGGAGGCGGGGTTGCCGATCCGGATCGCGGTGGCGATGGTCTGCGGCTTGAGTACCGGGGCTCCGTCCACGATCGGGGCCGAACCGGAGGCCTGGAAGCCCCACATGCGCGGCGTCCGGGTGGACAGTCCGTCGGCGGCGTACTCGCGGTAGCCCTTCCAGTACGCGGTGATGTTGCCCGCGTTGCCGACCGGGAGCACGTGGATGTCCGGCGCGTCGCCGAGCATGTCCACGATCTCGAAGGCGGCGGTCTTCTGGCCCTCGATCCGCACCGGGTTCACCGAGTTGACCAGCGCCACCGGGTACTTCTCGGACAGTTCACGCGCAAGGGTGAGGCAGTCGTCGAAGTTCCCGTCCACCTGAAGGATCTTGGCGCCGTGGACCAGCGCCTGGCCCATCTTGCCGAGCGCGATCTTGCCCTGCGGCACCAGTACCGCCGACACCATCCCGGCGCGCACCGCGTAGGCGGCGGCGGAGGCCGAGGTGTTGCCGGTGGAGGCGCAGATGACGGCCTGGGCGCCGTCCTCCTTGGCCTTGGAGATGGCCATCGTCATACCGCGGTCCTTGAAGGACCCGGTGGGGTTGGCACCCTCGACCTTGAGGTAGACCTCGCAGCCGGTGCGCCCGGAGAGCACCTGGGCGGGCACCAGCGGCGTGCCGCCCTCCAGCAGGGTGACCACGGGCGTGGTGTCGCTGACCGGCAGGCGGTCACGGTACTCCTCGATCAGCCCGCGCCACTGGTGGGTGTGCGCGCCTCTGGCGATCACGGCGTTCATGGCTCTTCCTACTCCCCTTCGACCCGCATGATGCTGGCCACGTCCCGCACGCTGTCCAGCGCGCGGAGCTTGTCGACCGTCGCCGACAGGGCGGCGTCGGTGGCACGGTGGGTGACCACGACGAGCGAGGCGTCGCCGTCGCGGCCCTGCTGGCGCACGGTGTCGATGGAGACCCCGTGCTCGGCGAAGACGGACGCCACCTGGGCGAGCACGCCCGCGCGGTCGTCCACATCGAGGCTGACGTGGTACCGGGTGACGACCTCGTCCATCGGCTTGGCCGGCAGCCGGGTGTACACCGAGTCGCCGGGTCCGGTGGCGCCGGCGAGCTTGTTGCGGCAGACCGCGACGAGGTCGCCGAGGACCGCCGAGGCGGTCGGCGCGCCGCCCGCGCCCGGGCCGTAGAACATCAGCCGGCCGGCCGCCTCGGCCTCCACGAACACCGCGTTGTACGCCTCGCGGACCGAGGCCAGCGGGTGCGTGAGCGGGATCATCGCGGGGTGGACCCGCGCGGTGACGGACGCGCCGTCGGCCGCCCGCTCGCAGATCGCCAGCAGCTTGACGACGCAGCCCATCTGCTTGGCGGAGGCGATGTCGGCGGCGGTCACCTCGGTCAGGCCCTCGCGGTAGACGTCCGCCGCGGTGACCTTGGTGTGGAACGCGATGCCGGCCAGGATCGCGGCCTTGGCGGCGGCGTCGAAGCCCTCCACATCGGCCGTCGGGTCCGCCTCCGCGTAACCGAGCGCGGTGGCCTCCTCCAGCGCCTCCGAGTAGCCGGCGCCGGTGCTGTCCATCTTGTCGAGGATGAAGTTGGTGGTGCCGTTGACGATCCCGAGCACCCGGTTGACCTTGTCCCCGGCCAGGGACTCGCGCAGCGGGCGGATCAGCGGGATCGCGCCGGCCACCGCGGCCTCGTAGTACAGGTCCACCCCGGCCTCGGCGGCCGCGGCGTGCAGCTCGGTGCCGTCCTTGGCGAGCAGCGCCTTGTTGGCGCTGACCACCGAGGCGCCGTTGCGGAACGCCGACAGGAGGAGGTGTTTGGAGGGCTCGATGCCACCCACCACCTCGATCACCACATCGATGTCGCCCCGGTTGACCAGGGCCTCGGCATCCGTCGTGATCAGGTGCTCCGGCACGCCCGGGCGCACCCGCCCGGCCCGGCGGACCGCGATGCCGGCGAGCTCGACCGGCGCGCCGATGCGCGCGGCGAGGTCGGCGGCGTCCGTCGTCATGATGCGCGCCACCTCGGAGCCCACCACACCACAGCCCAGCAACGCCACCTTCAGCGGCCGCGTACGCATCATCCGACTCCGCTCTGCATTCTTCGTGCTTCGGTTTCCGGCGGTATTTCGGGGATCCGCCGGATCTTCGGTCTGTACCAGTCTCCGGGACTTTCCGTACGGATCTACGGTCGTTCCATGATCTGAGACAAGAATTTCGTCATCCGATATCGAGACGCAGGAGATCCTCCTCCGTCTCGCGCCGGACGATCACCCGGGCCGCACCGTCCTTGACGGCCAGCACGGGGGGCTTCAGGGCGTGGTTGTAGTTGCTCGCCATCGAGCGGCAGTAGGCACCGGTGGCGGGCACCGCGATCAGGTCGCCCGGGGCCAGGTCGGCCGGCAGGAAGGCGTCCCGGACGACGATGTCGCCGGACTCGCAGTGCTTGCCGACCACCCGGACCAGCATCGGCTCGGCGGCGCTGGCGCGCGACACCAGGGCCACCGAGTACTCGGCGTCGTAGAGCGCCGTGCGGATGTTGTCCGACATGCCGCCGTCCACGCTGACGTAGGTGCGCAGACCCTCCAGCGGCTTGATCGTGCCGACCTCGTACAGCGTGAAGGCGGTCGGGCCGACGATCGCGCGGCCGGGCTCGACGGAGAGCCGGGGGGCGCTCAGGTTCGCGGCGGCGCACTCGCGGCGGACGATGTCGGCCAGCGCGGTGGCGATCTCGGCCGGCTCGCGCGGGTCGTCCTCGCTGGTGTACGCGATGCCGAGGCCGCCGCCGAGGTCGATCTCGGGCAGCTCGACGCCGTGTTCGTCGCGGATCTCGGCGAGCAGGCCGACCACCCGGCGGGCGGCGACCTCGAAGCCGGCCGTGTCGAAGATCTGCGAGCCGATGTGCGAGTGGATGCCGCGCAGCTCCAGGCCGGGGTGGCCGAGCACCCGGCGGACCGCCTCGGCCGCCGCGCCCCCGTTCAGCGAGAGCCCGAACTTCTGGTCCTCGTGGGCGGTGGCGATGAACTCGTGGGTGTGCGCCTCGACGCCGACCGTGACCCGGATCAGCACCGGCTGGCGCACGCCCTGCCGGCCGGCGATCGCGGCCAGCCGCTCGATCTCCTCGTAGGAGTCGAGCACGATGTGGCCGACGCCGGTCTTCACCGCGTGTTCGAGCTCGTCCACCGACTTGTTGTTGCCGTGCAGCGCGATCCGCTCCGGCGGCATCCCGGCGGCCAGCGCCACGGCCAGTTCGCCGACGCTGCACACGTCGAGGTTGAGGCCCTCCTCGTGGAGCCAGCGCACGACCGCCTTGGAGAGGAAGGCCTTGCCCGCGTAGTAGACGTCCGCGCCGGTGCCGAAGGCCTCGCGCCAGGCGCGGGCCCGGGCCCGGAAGTCGTCCTCGTCCATGACGTAGGCCGGGGTGCCGAACTCGGCGGCGAGCCGCTTGACGTCGAGGCCGCCGACGGTGACCACGCCGTCCGCACCGCGGGCGACGGTCTTCGACCAGACCTTGGGGTCGAGCGCGTTCAGGTCGCTCGGCGGCGCCTGGTAGTGGCCCTCGGTCAGCACGTCGCCGTGCCGGGGGCCTGCGGGGTGTGCGGAGCGGCTCATCTCTGCTTACTTCCTTGGCTTATGGCGAGGGGCGGCGACGGTCCTCGTTGACCGTCCGCCGCCCCCGCTGTGCGCTTGGGGGTGGTCCTACATCCGCTCGGGCGCCGTCACGCCCAGGAGCGTGAGGCCGTTGGCCATGACCGTGCGGGTGGCCTCGACCAGCCACAGCCGGGCCCGGTGCGTGTCGTTGAGCTCTTCGTCGCCCTTGGGCAGGAACATGCAGTTCTCGTACAGGCGGTGGTACTTGCCCGCGAGGTCCTCCAGGTAGCGCGCGACCCGGTGCGGCTCGCGCAGCTCGCCGGCCGTGGCCAGGATCCGCGGGAACTCACCGAGGGCGCCGAGGACGTCGTTCTCCCACTGGGTGGCGAGCAGCTCGGGTTTGAAGTCCCCGGCCGGGCCCTTGTCGACGCCGAGCTCCGCGGCCTTGCGGGCGACGCCGCACATCCGGGTGTGCGCGTACTGGACGTAGTAGACCGGGTTCTCGTTGGTCTGGCTGGTCAGCACGTTGATGTCGAGCGTGATCGTGGAGTCGGTGGAGGAGCGCGCCAGGGTGTACCGGGCGGCGTCCACGCCGATCCAGTCGACCACGTCGTCGATGGTGATGATGTTTCCGGCCCGCTTGGACATGCGGACCTCTTCGCCGTCGCGAAGCATCTTCACGAACTGGCCGATCTTGACCTCGATGTTGCGGTCCATGTCGTCACCCGCGCAGGCCGAGATGGCCTTGAGGCGGTTGACGTAGCCGTGGTGGTCCGCGCCCAGCATGTAGACGGAGACCTCGGAGCCGCGGTCGCGCTTGGAGAGGTAGTAGGCGGCGTCGGCGGCGAAGTAGGTGGTCTCGCCGTCGGCCTTGACCAGGACGCGGTCCTTGTCGTCGCCGAAGTCGGTGGTGCGCAGCCAGATCGCGCCGTCCCGGTCGAAGACGTGGCCCTGCTCGCGCAGCCGCTCGATGGCCTTCTCGACGGCGCCGGAGTCGTGCAGCGACTTCTCCGAGAACCAGACGTCGAAGTGGGTGCCGAACTCCTCCATCGAGCGCTGGATCTCGGCGACCATGAGCTTGAGGCCCTCGGTGCGGAACACCTCCAGCTGCTCGCCCTCGGGCAGGTCGAGCACGCCGGGGACGCCGTCCACGATCGCCTTGGCGATGTCGACGATGTACTCGCCGACGTAGCCGTCGGCCGGCACGGGCTGCCCGTTGGCGGCGGCCTTCAGCGAGCCGGCGAACTTGGAGATCTGCACGCCGGCGTCGTTCAGGTAGTACTCGGTGGTGACGTCGGCGCCGGTGGCCCGCAGCACCCGGGCGAGCGAGTCGCCGACGGCGGCCCAGCGGACGCCGCCGATGTGGATCGGGCCGGTCGGGTTGGCGGAGACGAACTCCAGGTTGATCTTCAGGCCCTTGAGCGCCTCGTTGCGGCCGTAGGACTCGCCCGCCTCGACGATGCTCCGCGCCAGCGCGCCCTGGGTGGCTGCGTCGAGCGTGATGTTCAGGAAGCCCGGCCCGGCGATGTCGACCTTGGCGACCCCGGGCAGTTCACGCAGGCGGGCGGCCACCAGGTCGGCCACGGCTCGCGGCGGCCGACCGGCCGACTTCGCGAGCTGGAGGGCCACGTTCGTCGCGTAGTCGCCGTGGTCCCTGTTCTTGGGTCGCTCGACCGTCACGTGCTCGGGCACGGCGACGGCCAGCTCGCCCGCCTCGACGGCGGCGCTCACTGCGGCCTGGACTGCCTGGGAAAGCTCTGCGGGGGTCACGACGCCAAGCGTAGGCGAGACGGGGTACCCGCTCGCCACCCGGTTTGCCGGTTGAGACGCCCGCGCGCCGTGCTCAGCCGCGATCCGTGCGCTCTGTTCGCTCAGGGCGAAACCCGTCCGGCCTCGCCGCCCGCGCCATCAGCCGCCACACCAGTGCCACCAGATCGGCGGGGTCGAAGGGCTTGCCCAGGTAGCCGTCCACCCCGACCGCCTCGCCGAGATCGAGGTCGGCCGGCGTGCAGGCGCTGACGATCGCGATCGGCAGCCCGCTGGTCACCGGCGCGGCCCGCAGCCGGGCCGCCGTCCGCAGACCGTCCAGCCGCGGCATCACGACGTCCAGCGTCACCACGTCCGGCCGCACCCGGCGGACCACCTCCAGGCACTCGGCGCCGTCGGCGGCGGTCACCACCTCGAAGCCTTCCAGCTCCAGGTTGACCCTGATCAGCTGACGGATCACCTCGCTGTCGTCCACCACGAGGACCCGCCCGGACACTCCCGACACCTCACCGAGGGTATCGGCGCGCCCGCCGCCCCGTCCGGCCTTTCCGGACTTCCGCTCCCCCTCCGGCCCCCCTCCGGCCCCCCTCCGCCGGGCCGGTGGTGGAAACCCGTGCACGGACCACGCCCCGGGCCTGGTAATGTTCTCCACGTCGAAGCGAACGCGACGACAACACCAAGCAGGCCCCCGTAGCTCAGGGGATAGAGCACCGCCCTCCGGAGGCGGGTGCGCAGGTTCGAATCCTGCCGGGGGCACTTCGCGAGAAGTGCAACAGAGGCCCAGATCAGTGGAGTTCATCCACGGATCTGGGCCTTCGTCATGTCGGCGGCGGGGCGGGCGGCATGACCGGGGCCGCCGCCCGGGAAGGACGGCGGCCCCGGCGCTCCGGGCGGCTCGCGGTCAGCCGGCCACCGGGGCGGCGAAGGTCTCGGCCGGGCCGAAGTCGGAGAAGGTGACCTTGTTGACCGCCTTCACGCCCTTCATCTCGACCTGCTGCTCGGCGTAGCGGGTGCGACCCGCGCGGTCGATCCACTGGTCGAAGTCGAAGCCGGTGGTGCCCTTCGCCTTCAGCGACTTGTACGTCCGCGGGTCGACGGTGCTCAGCTGTTCGGTGCTGATGTGGCCGGTGAGGTGGTAGACGGCGACGCCGTCACGCGTCTCCATGCCCTTGCGCGCACCGGGGCCGGCGGCCAGCAGCAGCTTGGCGTAGTCGGTGTAGTCGACGACCGCGTTGTCGGTGGAGCGCGGCATCTTGGCCCACTCGTCACCCGGCGTGGACAGGTCGCGCAGGTAGCTGGCGTCGGCCGTCGTCAGGCTCTCGATCCAGAGGATCGGCTCGGCGACACCGGGCGCGGTGGTGCGCATCTCCATCCGGCCGGTCCAGACGCCGTTGAGGTTGCTGCGGCCCTTCATGGTCGACAGCGCCACCCCGCCACTCTCGGTGATCATGACCACCGAGACCGCGTAGGGCGACTTGTCGGCCGCGGCCAGGGCCTGCTCGGGGTCGAAGGCACCCTCGGCGGCCGGGCTCGCGGACGCGGTGGCGGCCGAATTCGCGGGCGCCGGGGCGGTGGTGGCCGGCGAGGAGGCGGTGGCCGTCGGGGAGGCCGTCGGGGCAGCGGAGGCCGCGGCGGAGGTCGGGGCCGGCTGGGCGGCCGACCCGGTGTCGTCGTTGCACCCCGCCACGGTGGCGAGGGCCAGGGCCGTCGCCGCGATCGTCAGGGCGGTGGTGCGGGAGGTGGTCACGGTTGGGGCTCTCCGGGTGTGTCGGTTTCGTCGACGGAGAGTGTTTCATGTGAAGAACGCCGTTCGAACCGCTGTCCGGGCCGGGCTCAGGAGGCCGCGTCCACCGCCTCCTCGTAGAGGGCCGCCACGGTGTGGTCGAAGGCGGCGCTGTAGGAGGTGTCGGGGCTGTCGCCGCCCTCCTGGTAGCCGCCGATGACGCCGACCACATGGCCGGTGGTGGTGCTGATCCACGGGCCGCCGCTGGTGCCGCCGGGGTAGCCGGGGCAGTCGACGACGCGCTGGTAGGTGCTCTGGCGGCCGGTGGTGTTGCCGCACAGGAGCGGTGCCTCGGTGCCGCTCGGGTACCCGTAGAGGCGGACGGTGACGCCGAAGGGCTCGTCGGTGCCGAGCTGGTTGGCGCCGACCACGTCCTCGATCCGGCGGCCGCCGTCGGACGCGGTCTCCAGGACGGCGAAGTCCTCGTCCTGGTCGCCGTCCCGCGACCAGCCGGTGGTGGTGTGGATCGCGGTGACCCGCCAGGTGCCGTAGGGGGCGGCGCCGTAGCGGTAGCCGGGGACGAAGGTGACGCCGGCGGCGCTGTCGAGGCAGTGGGCGGCGGTGATCAGCAGGTTCTTCGTGGTGCTGTGCAGCACGCTGGCGGTGCAGAAGTGGTCGCCCGCCGTGACCTTGCCGCTGAACAGGGCTCCCACGGTGGCGGATTCGGGCGTGGCCGGGGCCACCGCGGTGGTGCCGAGCGGGCCCGGGACGGTGACGGCGGCGGTGGCCGGGCCGGTGGGCGCCTCGGCGGCGGCCTGGTCGGTGGTGGCCTCGCCGGCGGCCCCGTCCGTGGGCGCCCCGGTGGCGGCCGGGGCCGCCGCGTGCGCCGCCGCGTCCGGCGCCGAGGCAGAGGACGAGGGCGCGGGCGAGGGGGACGACGTGGCGGCCGCCGGGGCGGTCACCGTCGGGCTGCCCGCCGCCGTCACCTCCGAGGTCACGCTGTGCGCGCCCGTGACGACGGCCGCCACGGTGAGCACCGTGAGCAGGGTGAGGAGGGTGGGGGCCAGAAGCCTGCGTCGGGGCTGAAGGCGACGGTGCTGGCCCATGCCTGGTCCTCCTGACCTGGATGTCGGTGCGAGTACCGTCCGACTATGGCCCAGGGAGCTGGGAGGGCTGTGATGTCCGGCTGGGAGCCGGATGAGAAATCCTCCGCCCGGCGGCCCGGGGCCGGTCGGTCCCGAGGCGTCACCCCGGGTCCGGCGCCCCCCCGGCACGGCGGCGCCTCCCCACTCCCGGGGTGGCCGGGAGCGGGGAGGCGCCGGAGGTCGACTGCGGGACCTCGGGGCATGTTTCAGTGGGCGCGGGTACCGGGGCCGCGGCTCATCGGGCGCGCTGCCGGTGGCTCGGCGCCGCCGCCCCCGCGGTGGCCGTCGCGCCGGCCTGCGCGCCCGCCCCGGACACGGTCTCCCCGGTGGCCTCGCCGGGTGCCGGGCGGTGGTTGATCATCAGGAAGGCGATCAGCGCCGCCGCCAGCAGGATGCCCATCGCCACCCAGGTCGCGATCACGTACCCGTGCACCGCACCCTGGGCCTGGACCTGGGGATTTCCTGCGATCCGGGTGGCCAGGTACGTCGCGGTGGCACTGGCCGCGATCGTGTTCAGCAGCGCCGTACCGACGGAACCGCCCACCTGCTGGGCCGAGTTGATAGTGGCCGACGCGGCGCCGGCCTCGTTCGGGGCGACGCCCAGGGTGGCCAGGCTCATCGCCGGCATGAACACCAGGCCCATCCCGAAGCCGAGCAGCAGCTCGGCGGGGAGCACCATGCCGGCCCACGGACTGTCCACCTTCATCTGGGTCAGCCAGGCCATCGCGGCCGCGGCCAGCAGCAGCCCGGGCCCGATCAGGTTGCGCGAGGGCACCCTGGTCATCAGCCGGGCCGCGAACCCGGTCGAACTGATCACGATGGCGGCCGTCATCGGCAGGAAGGAGACGCCGGACATCACCGGCGAGAAGTGCTTGATCACCTGGAGGTAGTAGGTGAGGAACAGGAACAGGCCGAACATCCCGACCATCGCCAGGCCGATCGAGAGCGCGGCGCCGCCGCGGTTGCGCTCGCCCACGATGTGCAGCGGCAGCAGCGCGTGTTCGGTGCGCCGCTCCACCAGCACGAAGGCCACCAGCAGGAGCGCGCCGAGCACCAGCGAGCCCAGCACCAGCCAGTCCACCCAGCCCCGGCTGACCGCCTCGGACGTGCCGAAGACGATGGCGAGCAGGCCGCCGCAGCCCAGGAACGCGCCGGGCAGGTCGAGTTTGACCCGGCGGCCCTTGGCGACGTGGTCCGAGGTGAGGATCGAGAAGGCGGCGAAGGCCGTCGCGATGGCGATCGGGGTGTTCACGAACAGGCACCAGCGCCAGTTCAGGTACTCGGTCAGCAGGCCGCCCAGGAGCAGGCCGATCGCGGCGCCGCCGCCGGCGATGGCACCGAAGATGCCGAACGCCGTACTGCGTTCCCGTGGATCGCTGAAGGTGGTGGAGAGCAGGCCCAGGGCGGACGGGGCGAGGAGCGCGCCGAAGGCGCCCTGGAGGGCGCGGGCCGCGAACAGCATCGCCGATCCGGACGCGGCGCCGCCGATCGCGGAGGCGAGGGCGAAGCCGAGCAGGCCGATGATGAAGACGCGTTTGCGGCCGAAGAGGTCGCCGAGCCGGCCGCCGAGGAGCAGCAGACCACCGAAGGCCAGCGTGTAGGCGGTGATCACCCACTGCCGGTTGGCGTCGGATATCCCGAGGTCCTTCTGGGCCGAGGGCAGGGCGATGTTCACGATGGTGATGTCGAGGACGATCATCAGCTGGGCGATGGCGATGACCGCCAATGCCCACCAGCGACGACTGTCCGCCGCCTTATGACCGGTGGCAGGTTGAGCAGACACTGGGGGAGCCTTCCGCAGGGGTTCGGAGAGGTCACGCAGTCGCCTTCCAGCCAAACGCTCCGCGCGGCGAATGGCAAGGAAAAAGCTCACCAAATCGGACGAATGGGACTAATTGACCACTGGCCCGGGACCACGGGACCAGGCCCGCCCCGGCCGGAGGCGGCGAAGAGCCCCCGGGTGCCCCTGCACCCGGGGGCCGTGCCGTCGGCCGCCCGGGCCGGGGCACCCGCCGTCGCCGGCACCGCACTACAGCGCGGCCAGCTCCGCCACCAGGTCGTCCAGCCCCAGCGAGCCCTGCGAGAGCGCCGCCATGTGCCAGGCCTTGAGGTCGAACTCCTCGCCGCGCGCCTCGTGCGCCGCCCGGGCCGCCGCCCGGCCGCGCTGCCAGGCCCGCTCGCCGAGCTTGTAGCCGATCGCCTGGCCGGGCATGCCGAGGTAGCGGACCAGCTCGCTGTCCAGGACCTCCGGCGCCAGCCCGCAGTACCGGCCGAAGAACTCCCGGGCGGCGTCCGGCAGGACCGCCTCGCCCGGGCGGAACGGGGAGTCCGCGGGGAAGTCCAGCCCGACGTGCATGCCGATGTCGACGATCACCCGCAGCGCGCGCATCATCTGGGCGTTGAGGTAGCCGAGCCGGTGGCCCGGGTCGGTGAGGTAGCCCAGCTCGTCCATCAGGCGCTCGGCGTACAGCGCCCAGCCCTCCATGTTGGCGCTCACCCCGCCGATGCTGACCTGGTAGGTGGAGAGCCGGTCGGCGACGTAGTTCCACTGCGCGAGCTGCAGGTGGTGGCCGGGAACGCCCTCGTGGTACCAGGTGGAGACGAGGTCCCAGACCGGGAAGCGCTCCCGGCCGATGGTCGGCAGCCAGGTCCGCCCCGGGCGGGTGAAGTCCAGCGACGGCGAGGTGTAGTACGGCGCGGCCGCGCTGCCCGCCGGGGCGATCATCGACTCGACCCGGGTGACCGGCTCGGCCAGGTCGAAGTGGGTGCCCTGGAGGTCGCGGATCGCCCCGTCCATCAGCCCCTGGAGGTACTCACGCGTCGCTTCGGCGCCCTGGACGGCGGGGCCGTCGCTCTCCAGCCACCGCATCGCCTCCATCGGGGTGGAGCCGGGGAGCACCTTCTCGGCCTCCGCCTCCATCTGGGCGAGCAGGCCGTGGAACTCCTGCCAGGCCCAGCCGTACGCCTCGTCCAGGTCGAGGTCGGCGCCGGTCCAGTAGCGCACCCACCGGCCGTAGCGCTCGCGCCCGACGGTGTCGGAGGTGCCGGCGGCGGCCGGGCCGTAGACGTCGCGCAGCCAGTCGCGCAGCGCGGCCACCGCGGCGGCAGCGGCGGCGGCGGGCCTGGCCAGCTCGGCGCGCAGCCCCTCGGGCGCCTGCCGGACGAAGACGCCGAACCAGCCGGCCTCGTCCCCCTCCAGCCAGTCACCGAGCTGCTCGACCACGGTGCTCACCTGACGGGGGCCGGAGAGCAGACCGCGCTCGATGCCCGCGGCGAGGGTGGCCCGGTACTGCTCCAGCGTGAGGGGCACCCGGGCCAGCCGGCGCCCGATCACCGCCCACTGCTGCTCGGTGTCGGCGGGCATCAGGGTGAAGACGTCCCGCACGTTGTGGACCGGTGAGGCCAGGTTGCGAACCGCGCGGAAGCCCTCCCCCGCGTCGTGGACGGCGAGCGAGGCGGTGAGCCGCTCGCGCAGCAGCCGGGCGCAGCGGCGCTCGGCCTCGTCCTCGGCAGCTCCGGCCCGCTCCGCGTCCGCGAGCCGGGCGAGCGTGCGGCGGCCGAGTTCGGCGAGCGCCTCGTCACCGGCCGGGGAGAGGTCGGGGAGTCGGTCGTCGTCGAGGTTGAGCCCGAGGTACACCGCGGTCAGCGGGTCGAGCTCGGCCAGGGCCTGCACGTAGTCGTCGGCAATACGGCGCGGGGTGGTGCCGTCGGAGCTGATCAGTTCTTCAACCATCCGGACATCATTTCGCGGCCCGGGCCGATTGCAAGCCCCTACCCTGTGGCATGGACCGGCCATTTCAGACCTCCGCCCGACGCTCCCGCCTGCGCCGGAGCAGCAGTCCCGGGTCCCACCTGGACCGGCCGCGGGCGAACCGGAAGAAGCAGAGGCCGATCAGCACCGCGCAGAAGTGTCCGAGGTCCGTGAAGGTGTGCGAACCGACCAGCGGCACCAGGTAGAAGACCAGCACGCCGCCCCCGTACAGCAGCCGCCAGCGGCCGGCGAAGCGGTACGTCAGCACGGCGACCACACCGGCCAGCGCGTACGAGACGCCGACGTCCACCGTGCCGGCCAGGCTCTCCCCCAGCCGGCCGCGCATGATGCCCCGGGCGACCACCCCCTCGCTGACGAGGGTGGCCAGCACGTGGGCGGTGGCGGCCACCGTGAACCAGCGCGGCGTGCCCAGCCAGCGCTCCGCGTTGGCGTGGAAGAGGGTGAACAGCACGAAGTAGAGGAGGAAGCTCGACTGCTCGGTCCAGAGCGCGCTGGCCACCAGGACGTGCACCGGGTCCGAGCGGAGGTTCTCCAGGTTGGTCGAGCGGGCGGCCAGGAACCAGTCCAGCCGCGCCGGGTCCATCCGCGCCACCACGAAGCTCGTGGCCGCCAGGAGCAGCAGCCACAGGTACGTCCCGGGCGCCGACCGGACCCACCGGAGGACCGCGCCCGGCACCCCGCGCACGGCCGCCGTCCACTGCACTGCCCGCGCCATCCGGCGGCCCTCCTCGAAGCGACGGCGACGATCCGTCCCCATGGTCGGCGCCCGGCCCGCCGTGCGGCGGGCCGACCCGCCGGGGCGGGCGGTCGCGGAGCGGCGGCGGGTCACGAACGGGCCGGGGCAGATCGGGGCGGCGGGGGCCGGGGCGGCCGGGCGGCTGGGCCGGCCGGGCGGCTGGGCCGGCCGGGCGGCTGGGCCGGCCGGGCGGCTGGGCCGGCCGGGCGGCTGGGCCGGCCGGGCGGCAAACATCCGTTCGGAATGATCGGTGCAGGCAAGGATCCGATCGGACCGGCGACCATTACGCTGACCGCCATGGAAGCCAGCTCAGCGCCCGTCCCACCGTCCTCCGAGGCCCGGCCGCGGCGCAGCGGGTACCGGCGGCTGACGGTGCAGCAGCGACGGGACCAGCTGATCGCGGTCGCCCTGGAGCTGTTCGCCTCGCGGCCGCCGGACGAGGTGAGCCTGGACGACGTGGCGGAGGCCGCCGGGGCCTCCCGGCCGCTGGTGTACCGCTACTTCGCGGGCGGCAAGCAGCAGTTGTACGAGGCCGCGCTGCGCACCGCCGCGGAGGAGCTGACCAGCCGGTTCACGGTGCCGCTGACCGGCAGCCCGACCGAGCAGCTGGCCGCCGTGCTGGAGAGCTACTTCGCCTTCGTGGCCGAGCACGACGCCGGATACTCGGCCCTGTTGCGCGGCGGCTCGGTGGTGGAGACGCAGCGCACCTCGGCGATGGTGGACGACGTCCGGCGGGCGGCGCTCAAGCGGACCCTGCGCCACCTCGGGGTCCGGGAGGCCGGGCCGCGGCTGACCCTGCTGGTGCGCTCGTGGATCGCGGTGGTCGAGGGCACCTCGCTGACCTGGCTGGACGAGGGCCGCGCGCTGCCGGTGGACGAGCTGCGGGAGTGGCTGGTGGACCAGTTCGTGGCGATGGCCGCGGCGACGGCGCTGCACGATCCGCAGACGGCGCAGGTGCTGACCGCGCTGCTGGCGCTGGAGGGCCCGGACGCACCACGGACCGCCCGGCTGCGGGCCGCGCTCGGCGGCTGAGGCGCGGGGCGCGGCGGTTCTTCGCGGGCGGGTCCGGCTCGCTCTCGCGGCCCGACCCGCGACCCCCGTGCCCGGGGTCGGGGTCGGGCCGCCCGGACGTCAGGCCTTGCCGAGCACCTGACGCTGGCGGCCCAGCCCGTCGATCTCGATCTCCACGACGTCCCCGGGAGTCAGGAACGGCGTGCCCGGGTGGCCCAGGGTGACGCCGGCCGGAGTGCCGGTGACGATCACGTCCCCCGGCTCCAGCACCATGAACTGGCTGACGTACCGGACGATCTCCAGCACCGGGAAGATCATCTCGGCGGTGGAGCCGTCCTGCCGCAGCCCGCCGTTGACCCAGAGGCGCAGCCGCAGCCGCTGCGGGTCGGCGACCTCGTCCGCGGTGACCAGCCAGGGGCCGAGCGGCGTGAAGGTCTCCGCCGACTTGCCCTTGTCCCACTGGCCGCCGCGCTCCAGCTGGAAGGCCCGCTCGGTGACGTCGTTGGCGATCGTGTAGCCCGCGATCGCCTCCGCCGCCTCCCGGTGGCCGTCCAGGTACCGGGCGGTGCGGCCGATCACGATCGCCAGTTCGGCCTCGTAGTCGGTCTTCTCGCCGCCCCGGGGCACGAGCACCTCGTCGTACGGGCCGACCACGGTGTTGCTCGGCTTGAGGAAGATCACCGGCTCGTCCGGGATCGCCGCGCCGGCCTCGGCGGCGTGGTCCCGGTAGTTGAGCCCGATCCCGACCACCTTGCCCGGCCGGGTGACCGGAGCGCCGACCCGCTGCCCGGCGATGTCGGCCACCGGCAGCAGGCCGGCGGCCGCGTCGCGGGCCAGCGCGGCCGGGTCGAGCCCGGCCAGGAAGGCGCCGTCGATGTCCCGGGCGCGCCCGGAGAGGTCGTACGCGGTGCCGTCGTGGCCCAGCGCGATCGGACGCTCGGCGCCCGGTGGTCCGACACGGAGGAGCTTCATCTGAGCGTCACCACCACTTTCGTCTCAGCTCGCCGGTACGGCCGCACACACCGCACCGAACTCTTGTTGCGAGGTATATCAACGGCTGCCGCCTGCGAACCAGACAGTCCAGCTCGGCGAATTCCTATCAATTCCCACAACCCGGAGCAGCACCGAATCAGGTGCCCGTACGGTTGACAGCCCCCGGCCCGGGCTACGGCCACCCGGCGGGCCGGGCGGCACGGGGCTCCACCGCGGGGCTCGACCACAGGGCTCCACCGTGGGCGGACGGGTTCCCCCCCGGGGTGAACGCGCGGGTGGGCGGCCCGGCGCCGGTCGGTCGTCGGCTGCCGCCGCCCGGGGCGTCAGCTCTGCGCGGGGCCGCCGAGGAGCTGGTCCAGGGGTTGCGCCCGGGCCGGGCCGGGGCCGGCCTCGTCGCGCTCCCGCTCCCAGCGGTCGAGGTCGCGCAGGACGTCGGCGTGCGCCGTCGGCTCGCCGGACAGGGCCGGGGCCAGCTCGCGCAGCAGCGCGGCGGCGGCGCCCGGGCTGCCGGCGCGGGCCAGCCAGAGGGCGAGGTCGTGACAGGTGCGCAGGGTGCGGAGGTCGGCCGGGCCGAAGCTGCGGGCGAACCGCGGGATCAGCTCGGTCAGCATTCGCACGGCCTCCTCGGGCCGGCCCTCCACGCCGTACTCCCAGGCCCGGTCGGCCCGCTGCCGCAGCGCCTCGGGCGGCTCGGGCGGCTCGGGCGGCGGGGCCGGGGCGGCCGGGGTGCTCCGGCCGACCGGGGTGCTCTGCCCGACCGGGATACTCTGCCCGACCGGGATCTCGCGCAGCCGGCGGCGCACCTCGGCGGCGTCGGCGGGCCGGTCGGCCGGGTCCTTGGCGAGCAGCCGGCCGATCAGGGCGGCGAGCGCCGGGTAGGGGGTGCGCACCGGCGGCGGCGGGTCGTTGAGGTGCTGGTACATCATGGTGACCGGCGATCCGGCGTTGAACGGGCGCTGTCCGGTGCAGAGTTGGAAGAGCACCACGCCGAGCGCGTAGAGGTCGGCCCGGCCGTCGATGGCGCCGCCGGCCCAGCACTCGGGAGCCAGGTACGGCGGGGTGCCGATGACCACACCGGTCGACGTGAGCCCGGTGCCCGACTGGGTGAGCAGCCGGGCGATGCCGAAGTCCAGCACCTTGGCCTCGCCGCTCTCGGCGATCATGATGTTCTCCGGCTTGATGTCCCGGTGCACCACGCCCGAACGGTGGGCGGCGTCCAGCGCCTTGCAGACCTGCCGGGCCCACTTCAGCGCGAGCGCCGGGTCGGGCGTGCCCTCCTTGAGCACCGCGGACAGCGGGCGGCCGCGGACCAGCTCCATCACCAGGTAGTGGGTGGACCAGGCGCCCTGCTGGACCCGGCCGTAGTCGTGCAACGTGACGATGTGCGGATTGGACAGGCTGCCGGCGGTCTTGGCCTCGCGGACGAACCGCGCGACCGCCTCCTCGTCGCTCGCCTTCTCCTCGGAGAGGACCTTGACCGCGACCGCCCGCCCGATGTTGTTGTCGTGGGCCGCCCAGACCACCCCGAAGCCGCCCCGGCCGAGCGTCCGGTCCAGCCGGTAGCGGCCGTCCAGAACCTCCCCAGCCCTCATGTCTCCCCCAACCCCCGGGTGCACCGGATACGAACAGCGTCCACCGTGACCGGGGCCACCATAGCGTCGGGGGAGGACATGGGGGTGAACGGGCTACGGCTTGGGCTTGGGCAGGCCGGGCGGGTTGATCTCGGAGGTCTGGACGGCCTCGCCGTCGAGACCCCAGCGCTTCAGCGCCTGGCCGTAGGTGCCGTTCTTGATGATCTCGTTGATCGCCCCGTTCAGTGCCTGGACGAGCCCGTTGTCCTTCTTGGTGGTCGCCGCGATCTTCCCCAGGACGTCCGCGCCGCCGCCGGAGTAGGTGCCGACCACCTCGGTCTGACCGGTCTGCACGGCATGGAAGGCCGAGCTCGGGTTGGGGCCGACGTAGGCGTCGATCCGGCCGGAGGAGAGCGCCAGGTAGTAGTCGGAGGAGCTCTGGAAGTACTTGATGTCGGCCGGCTTGAGGCCGTTCTTCACGTTCTCCTCGTTCCAGGAGATCAGCAGCTTCTCCTGGTTGGTGCCGGAGGAGACGGCGATCGTCTTGCCGGCCACGTCCTTGGGGCCGGCGACCTTCCAGCCGGTGCCCTTCTTGGCCTCGAAGCCGAGGATGTCCAGCCGGTAGGTGGCGAAGTCGTACTTCTCCTTGCGGGCCTCGGTGACGGTGATGTTGGTCATGCCGACGTCGAACTTGCCACTGTCCAGGCCCACGAAGACGTTCTCCCAGGAGACCGGGTTGAACTCGACCTTCAGGCCGAGGACGTCACCGACCAGCGAGGCGAGGTCGGGCTCGACCCCGATGATGGTCTTGTCGTCGTTCGCGTAGAAGTCCAGCGGCGGCGTGGTACCAAGCGAGTTGGCGACCGTCAGCGTCCCTCTCTTTCTGACCTCCTCCGGAACCAGCGCCGCGATGGCGTCCACCTTCGCCGTCGTGATGCGGTTCTGATTCGGCGTCAGGTTCACCGTGGTGCCGTTGGGCGCGGTACTGCCCTTCGCGGGGGCGAGCTCCGCGGCGGCGTCCGTGGAGCTGCCGCAGGCGGCGAGGGTGAGGGTGGCGGCGAGCGCGGCGGCGGCGGTCACGAGGGCGCGACGGGGTAGGGACATGGCGGAACTCCTGATGGCTGGAAGAGGGTCGGGGAGCGGGAGGGGGTCGGCGAGGGGAGGTCGGCGAAGGGGATCGGCGAGGGGGGTCAGAGGACCTTGGCGAGGAAGGCGCGGGTGCGCTCGTGCTGCGGATCGTCCAGGACGGCCTTCGGCGGGCCCTGCTCGACCACCACCCCGCCGTCCATGAAGACCACGGTGTCGGCGACCTCGCGGGCGAAGCCGATCTCGTGGGTCACCACGATCATGGTGGTGCCGGCCCGGGCGAGGTCCTTGATGACGTCCAGCACCTCGCCCACCAGCTCCGGGTCGAGCGCCGAGGTCGGCTCGTCGAAGAGCAGGACCTTCGGCTCCAGCGCCAGCGCCCGGGCGATCGCCACCCGTTGCTGCTGGCCGCCGGAGAGCTGACGCGGGTAGGCGTCCGCCTTGTCGGCGAGGCCGACCCGTTCCAGCAGTGCCAGCGCGGCCGCCCGGGCCTCGGCCTTGGGCCGGCGCAGCGCGCTGACCGGGGCCTCGATGATGTTCTCCACCACCGTGAGGTGCGGGAACAGGTTGAAGTTCTGGAACACGAAGCCGATGTTGGTGCGCTGGCGCAGGACGTCGCGCTCCCTGAGCTCGTGCAGCCGGTCGCCGGAGCGGCGGTAGCCGATCAGCTCGCCGTCGATCGCGACGAAGCCGCGGTCCAGCTTCTCCAGGTGGTTGATCGAGCGCAGCAGCGTCGACTTGCCGGAGCCGGAGGGGCCGAGCACCACCGTCACCGATCCGGCCGGCACGTCGAGGTCGACGCCGCGCAGCACGGCGAGCGGGCCGAAGCTCTTGTGCAGGCCCCTGACCTGCACCATGGGTTCCACGACGGGGGTGGTCACGAGCGTCCTCCGGTAGCGGTCTCGACGGGGGTGCGGTCGGCCCGCAGGCCCTGGACGAAGGCCCGGGCCCGCTGCAGCGGGGTGGGCGGCGGGGTGCGTTCGGCGCCCCGGGCGAAGTAGCGCTCGACGTAGTACTGGCCGAGCGACAGCACCGTGGTCAGCAGCACGTACCAGACGGTGGCCACCATCAGCAGCGGTACCACCCGGCCGGTGCGGCCGTAGACGACCTGCACCTGGTAGAAGAGCTCGCCGATGGCCATCACGTAGACCACCGAGGTGCCCTTGAACAGCGAGATCACCTCGTTGGCGGCGGCCGGCAGGATGCCGCGCATGGCCTGCGGCAGCACGATCCGCCAGGCCTGGCGCCAGCGCGGCACGCCCAGCGCGGCGGCGGCCTCGCGCTGCCCGCCGTCGACCGCGATGATGCCGCCGCGGATGATCTCCGCGGCGAACGCCGCCTGGTGCAGGCCCAGCCCCAGCACGGCGGCGCCGAGCGCGCCCAGCACCCCCATCGTCTCGAACTCGGCGAAGGTCGGGCCGAACGGGATCCCGATGCCGAACCGCTTGTAGAGGTAGGAGAGGTTGAACCAGAAGACCAGTTGCACGATCAGCGGGATGGAGCGGAACGCCCAGACGTAGGCCCAGGCGATGGACTGCAGGATCGCGCTGCGCGACAGCCGCATCGCCGCCACCACCGCACCCAGCAGGAAGCCCAGTAGCGTGCCGTAGAAGGTGAGTTCGATGGTGCGGCCGACGGCGCGCAGGATGGTGTCGGCGGAGAAGTAGACCCGGAAGGTCGCCCAGTCCCAGCCGGGGTTGGTGGCCAGCCCGTGGGCGAACTGGAGCAGGACGACGACGGCGGCGAGGCCGGCCGCCCAGCGCCACGGGTGGCGGGCCCGGACGGTCCGCAGACCGGTCAGCTCGCCGAGGTCGACGCGCCCGGCCGGGGCGGCCGGCGCCTTGGTGGCGGTTCTTCCGGCCGGCGGACCGGCCTCGGTGGTGGTGATGCTCATGGGGGGATTCCTCCAACAGGCCCGGGGCCCGGACAGGGGGTCACACGTGCTCGGGCGGGCTGATCTGGGATTCCTTGATCGCCGAATCGACGACTCCCCACTTCTTGACGATCTTGTCGTACGTCCCGTCCTTGATCAGCTGGTTGACCGCCGCCTGGAAGGCCGGGGCGAGCGGGGAGCCCTTCTTGAACGCGAAGCCGACGTCCAGCCGGTGGAACTCGCCGAGGAACTTCGTCCCCGACGCCTCCTGGGACGCCTGGTAGCGCAGGCCGTTGATGGTCGACATCACGACGTCGATCCGCCCCTGCTGGAGGCCGGTCAGCGTGGCGCCGTTGTCGCTGAACGCCTTCACCTCGAAGGGCTTCTTGCCGGCGTCGGTGCAGACGTTCTTCTTGGCGTTCAGCGTGGTCTCGAAGGTGGTGCCGGCCCCGGTGCCGATGACCAGCCCGCAGAGCTGCGCGAGGTCGGTGACCGGCTGGACGCTGGTGTTGTCCTTCTTGACCGCGAAGCCCTGGCCGTCGTCGATGTAGGTGACGAAGTCGATGGTCTTCAACCGGACGGCGGTGACCCCGAAGTTGCCGGTGCCGACGTCGTACTTGCCGCTGCCCAGCGCGGGCAGGATGGTCTCGAAGGCGGCCTCCTCGCGCTCCACGGTCAGGCCGAGCACCTTGGCCACCGCGTCGGTGAAGTCGATGTCCACCCCGGCCGCCTTCTTGGTGGCCTGGTCGGCGTAGAAGGCGGCGGGCGGCGAGGCGATCGCCGAGCCGAACTTCACCGTCCCGGCCTTGCGGACGTCCTCGGGCAGCAGGGCGGCCGCCGCGTCCGACTTGGCGACACCGGAGACGAGGTCCTGCGCGGCGGCGTCGACCGCCGCCTGGCCGGCGCCCGGCTGGGCGGCGGTCTTCGGGTCCGAACCGCACGCGGCCAGGGCCAGGACCGGCAGCAGGGCGGTGGCCGCGAGCAGGCGGCGGCGGACGGTGGTGGTTCTCACGGGAGGTGGGCGCCTTTCGGGGTCGGTGCGTGATGGGGTCGCGCGGGGGCCTCGGCCCGCTCGCTGTCGGTGCGGGCCGGCAGGGACTTCTCGAACGCCAGCGGACCGATCTCCAGCGGATCGGCGTCGACGTCGAACAGCGGGGTGTAGCCGGTCGCCAGGTAGAGCCCCCTGGCCTCGGGCTGGCGCGGGCCGGTGGTGAGGAAGATCCTGGTGTAGCCGACCGCCCGCGCGGCCCGCTCCAGCTCGGCCAGCACCCGGCTGGCCAGCCCCCGGCGGCGGTGCGCGGAATGCGTCCACATCCGCTTCACCTCGGCGGTCCGTTCGTCGTACCGCTTGTACGCACCGCCGGCCACCGGCTCGCCGTCCTCCAGCAGGAGCAGCAGTACGCCGGCCGGCTCCGCGAAGGCGTCCTTCGGGTACCGGCTCATCTCCTCCCGGGCATCCGGCCCGTAGCGGGTGACGTACTCGTGGGTGAGCTCCCGCAGCAGCGGCTCGACCAGGGGATCGTCGATCGTCACCCGGCGGACCTCGGTCGCCAGGCTGGTGCCGCTCACGCCTGGACCGCGATCAGCTGGTGGCGGTCGCGCTCGGCCCGGGCCTCCCGCTCGGCCGCCTCGGCCGCCTTCGCGGCGTCCCGCCGGGCGACCTCCTCGCGCACCAGCGGGATGACGTACCGGCCGAAGTCGATCGCGTCGTCGAGCAGCGCGTAGCCGCGCGCGGAGAGGATGTCCACGCCGAGGTCGTAGTAGTCGAGCAGCGCCTGCGCGACCGTCTCCGGCGTGCCGACCAGGGCGTTGGAGTTGCCGGCCCCGCCGGTGGCGGCCGCGGTCGGGGTCCAGAGCGCGCGGTCGTAACGCTCGCCGGCCGCGGCGATCTCCAGCAGCCGCTGCGACCCGGTGTTCTCCGGGGTCCGGGCCGCGGCCGCACCGCGCCGGACCAGCTCGCCGGACTCCTTGCGGGCCCGGATCGCGTCCACCGTCCGGTACGCCTTCTCCCAGGCCAGTTCCTCGGTCGGCGCGATGATCGGCCGGAAGGCGACCTGGATGCGCGGCACGTCCGTCCGGCCGGCGGCCCGCGCGGCCTCCTTGACCCGCTCGATCTGCTCGGCGGTCCGGGCCAGCGGTTCGCCCCAGAGGCAGTAGATGTCCGCCTCCGCCCCGCCGGCCGCGTAGGCGGCCTCCGAGGAGCCGCCGAAGGAGACGCCCGGGCGCGGGGCCTGGACGGGGAAGACGTCCGAGACGAAGTCGTTGAAGCGGTAGTACTCGCCCTCGTGGTCGAAGGCCTCCGTGCTGGTCCACGCCTTCTTGACGATCCCGATGTACTCACGGGTGCGGGCGTAGCGCTGGTCCTTGGTCAGGAAGTCGCCCTCGCGCTGCTGCTCGTGGTCGTTGCCGCCGGTGATGAAGTGGACGGTGAGCCGCCCGTCGCTGATCCGGTCCAGGGTGGCGAAGGTCTTCGCCGCGTAGGTCGGGTAGGAGACGTTCGGCCGGTGGGCCAGCAGGATCTGGAGCCGGTCGAGCCGGGCCGCGAGGAACGCCGCGGCCGCCGCCGGGTCGGGGGCGCCGGCGGCGTAGGCGAACAACACGCGGTCCCAGCCGTTGTCCTCGTGGGCCCGGGCCAGCCGCAGGGTGTAGTCGCGGTCGAAGGCCGCCGTGGAGCGGGGGGTGGTCTCCGAACCATCACCGGTGGCGGCGATGCCGAGGAATTCGACGGGCATGGTGACTGACCTTTCGGGTCGTACGGAATCCGGCGGCTGCGGGTGGGCAGACCGGAACAGGCCGTGGCAGAGCCAGGCTTGGAGCACGGAGCGGGGAGCAGGGAGCACGGAGCGAGAAGGCCGAGCGGGGAGCGCGGAGCGAAGAGGGCCGAGCGGGAGGGCGGAGCGGAGCGCGCGGATCGACGGGCACGGGCACGTGACGGTGACGACGACGGCGAAGACGTCGGCGGAAGGGCGACGGAGAACTGCCGGAGTGCAGTGGGGTACGGAAGGCTGAAGGCGGCAGCGTGCGCCTGAAACGGCCGTCCGTACGGGACTGGACGGCCTACCCGGCCCGCGACGGGGCACCGAGGGAGAGGTCTCCGCGAGGAGGGCCTCCGAGGGAGGAGGCTCCTAGGAGGACAGGGCCGGCTGGACGGCCCGCTGCCGGGTCAGCCGCGACACGCCGCGGACCACACCCGACCGAAGTCGATGTGGTCGCGGGTGACCAGGAGCTGCTCGGCGTACATGAGCACAAGTTGAGCAGTGAAGGATGCACGGCGTCAACCACCGTCCATTACCGCTCTGTTGCGATCACTTGTCGCCGTGTGCCCCGGCGGCACCACCCTTGACAGCCCTCGTTCGCGCATGCGTACGATCAATGCGGAGAGCAGTGCGGAGCCGGTCGCGTTGAGGGACGCGAGCCGGCCCGACGGCCGTACGTGACCACCCCCGTACCTCCCGCCTGCCCGCAGCTTCCGCCTGGAGCCTCCTCATGGCCACCCCGCAGGATGTCCTTCCCGCGCCCTCCCTCACCGAGAACCCCGTGCCGGACCCGGGGCCGCCCGCCGGCGCCGTCGTCGACCCCTCGGCCCGGCTCGTCGCCCGCCGCCGGCCCGGCCAGTGGGTCTCCGCCGCCGTCGCGCTGCTGCTGTTCGCGATGGCCCTCAGTTCGGTGATCCGCAACAAGGCCTTCCAATGGGACGTCGTCGCCGACTGGTTCACCGCCACCTCGGTCCTGAACGGCCTCACCCTGACCCTCTGGCTGACCGCCGTCACGCTCGGCCTCGGCTTCGTCCTCGGCACGGTGCTCGCCACCATGCGGCTCTCCAGCAACCCGGTGCTGCGCACGCTGAGCTGGACGTACATCTGGATCTTCCGCTCCACCCCGGCGCTGGTGCAGCTGCTGCTCTTCTTCAACATCGGCGCCCTCTATCCGACGCTCGGCCTGGGCATCCCGTTCGGCCCGGAGTTCGTCACCGTCCGGACCGTCAACCTGTTCGGCCCCACCCTGACCGCCGTGGTCGGCCTGACCCTGCTGGAGGCCGCGTACGCCGCCGAGGTGGTGCGCGGCGGGATCCTCTCGGTCGACCGCGGCCAGCTGGAGGCCGCCTCGGCGCTCGGGCTGGGCCGGTGGCGGGTGCTGCGCCGGATCATCGTCCCGCAGGCGATGCGCTCGATCGTCCCCACCGCCGGGAACATGCTGATCAGCGCGCTCAAGGGCACCAGCATCATCAGCGTGCTGGCCGTCTCCGACCTGCTCTACTCGGTGCAGCTGGTCTACCTGCAGTCCTACCAGGTCATCCCGATGCTGATGGTCGCCACCATCTGGTACATCGTGATCACCACCGTGCTGTCCGTCGGCCAGTACTACGTCGAGCGGCACTACGCCAAGGGCGCCACCCGCGACGGCCTGCCGCCCACCCCGCTGCAGAAGGCCCGCGCGGCCTGGCGCCGGCTGCGCGCCGCCGCCGACGCCCCGGCCGGGGCCGACGCCGCGACCGGCGCCAAGACCGCAGCCGGGGGGACGCGTTGACCACCCTGGTGATCGTCGGCGCCGGCCCGCGCGGTACCGGGCTGCTGGAGCGGATCGCCGCCAACGCGGCCGAACTCCTGCCCTCCGAGCGCCCGCTGGAGATCCACCTGGTCGACCCGCACCCGCCCGGCGCGGGCCGGATCTGGCGCTACGACCAGTCCCCGCTGCTCCGGATGAACTCGATGGCCGAGGACGTCACGATGTTCACCGACGAGCGGTCCACCATCGACGGACCGGTCCGCCCCGGGCCCTCGCTGGCCGAATGGGCCGCCCGGCAGACGGAGTTCGCGCCCTACCGGGAGGTCGAGGACCCGGCGGTCCGGGCCGAGCTGGGCGCCCTGGCGCCCACCGACTTCCCCACCCGCCGGGCCCAGAGCGCCTACCTGGACTGGGTGTTCCGCCGCGCCGTCGCCGACCTCCCGCCGCACATCACCGTCACCGTGCACCGGGACACCGTCCGCCGGGTCGAGGGCCCGGTGGACGGCCCGCAGCTGGTCCACCTCGGGGACCGGGTGCTCACCGCCGACCACGTCACCCTGACCCTCGGCCACCTCGACTCCGCCCCGCACCCCCGGTACGCCGCGGACGCCGGGTTCGCCGCCCGGCACGGCCGCTTCCACCTGCCGCCCGCCTTCTCCGCCGACGCCGACCTGAGCGGCATCGGCGCCGGCGAGCACGTCGTCCTGCGCGGCTTCGGGCTCGCCTTCGTCGACCTGGTCGCCCTGCTCACCGAAGGCCGGGGCGGCCGCTTCGAGGAGACCCCGGACGGCCCGGTCTACCGGCCCTCCGGCCGCGAGCCGGTGATCCACGTCGGCTCCCGGCGCGGTGTGCCCTACCACTCCAAGACCGGCTACCGGCTCCAGGGGCCGCCCGCCCCGCTCCCCCGCTACTTCGACGCGGCCGCCGTGGACGCCGTCCTCGCGCGCCCCGGGCCGCTCGAACTGCGCCGCGACTTCTGGCCGTTGATGGCGAAGGACATCGGCTTCGGGCACTACCACGAACTGTTCCACGCCCACCCCGAACGCACCGCGCTCCCCTGGGCCGAGTTCCTCGCCGGCTACGACGCCCACGACTGGTACGCGCCCGAGCTCGCCCGGCTGATCGCCCGGGCCGTCCCCGACGAGGCCGACCGGCTGGACTTCGAACGGCTCGACTTCCCGCTGGCCGGTCTCGAACTCGGCTCCGCCGAGGAGCTCCAGCGCCATCTGCGCGGCTACATCGCCGAGGACGCCGACCGCCGCGCCGACCCGGCCCACAGCGCCGACCTCGGCGCCTTCCTCGCCCTGCTCTCGCTCTTCGGCCAACTGCCCCGCGTGCTGGCCTCCGGCCGCCTCACCGCCCGCTCGGTCGGCGAGGAGGTCGACGAGTGGTTCTTCGGCTACTTCAGCTACCTCGCCTCCGGCCCGCCCGGCTTCCGGCTGCGCCAGCTGCTCGCGCTCTCCGAGGCGGGCGTGGTCCGCTTCCTGGGCGCGGGCGTCCGGGTCGACCGGGACGAGGCGACCGGCACCTGGCGGGCGTCCGGTAGCACCGTGCCCGGGCACCGCGTCGAGGCCACCGCGCTGATCGAGGCGTACCTGCCCAAGCACGCGCTGGCCCGCACCCGGGACCCGGTCCTGCGGGACCTGCACCGCGCCGGGCGGATCGTGGAGGAGGTGGTCAGCGACGAGGAGCACACCCACCGCTCCGGGCTGCTCACCATCCGGCCCGGGGACAGCCGGGTCCTGGACCCGGCCCTGGACGGCGGGCCGCACCCGCGGCGCACCGCCCTCGGCCCGCACACCAGTCTGCGCGCGGCGGCCGCCTTCGCCCGGCCGCGCACCGACTCCCCGGGCTTTCGCCAGAACGACGCCGCCGCCCGGGCCATCCTGCGGGCCCTGGCGGCCGTCCCGGCGGCGGGTGGGCGGCCCACCGGGCGGCCCACCGCGCCGCTCGCGGCCCGCGTGGTCGGCCCGGGGCCCCGCCCGGCCGGCTCGGGGCCCGAACAGCTCCTCGACCAGGTCCTCGGCGGTGACGTGGTCCGGAGCTGACACGACGATCCAGCTCCCGCTCGGCGTGATGCCGGTCCCGCGCTCCAGCGCGGTCAGGCAGGCACCGGCCTCCTGGCCCGAGGCGACGTCCCCGGGCCAGGAGGGCGCCGGATCGGCACCACGGCCCCGGCCGGGGCGCTCCTGGCCCGGCGGGCCACCCGGGGCCGCGGCGCGCGGGCAGGCCGCGGCGCGCGGGCAGGCCCGGCGCGCGGACAGCGCCGGCCGCTGCTGGTCGGGGCAGGTCGTGCCGGGCCCGCGCGGTGGCCGGTCGCCCGCGCCCCCGCCTCTCGAAGCGGCCGCACCCCATCGACGCACCGTGCGGGGTCGGCCGGTACCGGTACCGGGATGGCCCGGACGACTCGAACGGGTGGAAGGATGGACGGCGGGCCACGCGACGGAGCGGCGGCCGGACGAGCACAGCCGAGGAGCGCAGTCATGGCCAAACCGGCCCCGCAGAGCGATCCCGCGCAGGACGCCCCCGTGGTGTCCGCGCCCCAGCACGCCGCGGCCGGACTGCCGGCGGTCGGCCACAGCCTCCGGATGGCCACCGAGCAGATGGGCGCCCGGCGCACCCTCGCCACCCTGCGCAAGGTCAACCAGCCGGACGGCTTCGACTGCCCCGGCTGCGCGTGGCCCGAGCCCGGGAAGACGCACACCGCCGAGTTCTGCGAGAACGGCGCGAAGGCCGTCGCCGAGGAGGCCACCGAGCGCCGGATCCGCGCCGAGTTCTTCGCCGCCCACCCGGTGGCCGAGCTGGCCGAACGCTCCGGCTACTGGCTCGGCCAGCAGGGCCGCCTCACCCAGCCGATGCTGCTGGACGAGGGCGCCACCCACTACACGCCGATCGCCTGGGACGACGCCTTCGCGCTGATCGCCGAGGAGCTGCGCGCCCTGGACACCCCGGACGGCGCGGCCTTCTACACCTCCGGCCGGACCAGCAACGAGGCCGCCTTCGCCTACCAGCTGTTCGCCCGCCGGCTGGGCACCAACAACCTGCCGGACTGCTCCAACATGTGCCACGAGTCCTCCGGCTCGGCGCTCACCGAGACGCTCGGCGTCGGCAAGGGCAGCGTCAGCCTCAAGGACCTCTACCAGGCCGACCTGATCATCGTGGCGGGCCAGAACCCGGGTACCAACCACCCGCGGATGCTCTCCGCCCTGGAGCGGGCCAAGCGCGCGGGTGCCACCGTCGTCAGCGTCAACCCGCTGCCCGAGGCCGGCCTCGAACGGTTCAAGAACCCGCAGAACGCGCGCGGCCTGGCCGGCCACGGCACCAAGCTGACCGACCTCTTCCTGCAGATCCGGCTCGGCGGCGACCTCGCCCTGTTCCGCGCGCTCAACCGGCTCGTCCTCGACGCGGACGGCGGCGTCGACGAGGAGTTCGTCGCGCGGCACTGCCACGGCTTCGAGGAGTTCGCCGCCGAGGCCCGGCAGACCCGGCGCGAGGAGGTGCTCGCCGCCACCGGCCTGCCGTGGGAGCAGATCGAGGAGCTGGGCCGCCTGGTGCTCTCCTCCCGGAAGATCATCGTCTGCTGGGCGATGGGCCTCACCCAGCACAAGCACGCCGTGCCGACCATCCGCGAGGTGGTCAACTTCCTGCTGCTGCGCGGCAACGTCGGCCGCCCGGGCGCCGGGGTCTGCCCGGTGCGCGGACACAGCAACGTCCAGGGCGACCGGACGATGGGCATCTTCGAGCGGCCCTCGGCGGCCTTCCTGGACGCGCTGGGCGGCGAGTTCGGCTTCGAGCCGCCGCGGGCGCACGGCTACGACTCGGTGGACACCATCCGCGCGATGCGCGACGGCCGGGTGAAGGTGTTCTTCGCGATGGGCGGCAACTTCGTCGCCGCCACCCCGGACACCGAGGTCACCGAGGCGGCGATGCGCCGCTGCCGGCTCACCGTGCACGTCTCCACCAAGCTCAACCGCTCGCACGTGGTGACCGGGGCCCGGGCGCTGATCCTGCCCACCCTCGGCCGCACCGACCGGGACGTCACCGCCAGTGGCGCGCAGTTCGTCAGCGTCGAGGACTCGATGGGCCAGGTGCACTCCTCGCGCGGCGGCCTGCGCCCGCCGGCGCCGGGGCTGCTCTCCGAGGTGGCGATCGTCTGCCGGCTGGCCCGCGCGGCGCTCGGCCCCGGGGACGACGTCCCGTGGGAGGACTTCGCCGACGACTACGACACCCTGCGGGACCGGATCGCCCGGGTGGTGCCGGGCTTCGACGGCTTCAACGACAAGGTCCGCCGGCCCGGCGGGTTCACCCTGCCGCACGGGCCGCGCGACTCCCGGACCTTCCCGACCGCGACCGGGCTGGCCAACTTCACGGTCAACCCGCTCACCGCGCCCGAGGTCCCGCCGGGCCGGCTGCTGCTGCAGACGCTCCGTTCGCACGACCAGTACAACACCACGATCTACGGCCTGGACGACCGCTACCGCGGCATCACCGGCGGCCGCCGGGTCGTGCTGGTCAACCCCGTCGACGCCGCCGAGCTGGGCCTGACCGAGGGCGGGTACGTCGATCTGGTCGGCGAGTGGAAGGACGGCGTGGAGCGGCGCGCCCCGCACTTCAAGGTGGTGCACTACCCGGTGGCCCGCGGCGGCGCGGCGGCGTACTACCCGGAGACCAACGTGCTGGTGCCGCTGGACTCCACCGCGGACATCAGCAACACCCCGACCTCCAAGGCCGTGCTGATCCGCTTCGAGCCGGACAGCGGCGCGAGCTGAACCGTCCGACGGCCCGGGGTTCCCCGGGCCGTCGGGCCGTCGGGCCGTCGGGCCGAGCTAGTGCTGGCCCGCCGGCAGCGGGGTGGCCGAGGTGGAGCCCGGGGCCGAGGCGGTGGCCGAACCGGTACGGGTGCCGCTGGGCGAGCCCGCGGGAGTCCCGGCCGGCGTCCCGGTGGGGGTGCCCGTCGGGGTACCGGTCGGCGTGCCCGTGGGCGTCCCGGTCGGCGTGCCGGTCGGCGTCCCCGTCGGGGTCCCGGTGGGCGTGCCCGTCGGCGTTCCCGTGGGCGTCCCGGTGGGCGTCCCCGTCGGGGTACCGGTCGGCGTCCCCGGGTCGGTCGGTGTGCCGGTGCCGGGCTGCGGGGTGCCGGGCGTCGGCGTCCCCGGGGTGGGCGTACCGGGCGCGGTCGGCGTGCCGGGCGCGGGGTTCGCCGCGTTCGGGTCGACCGGCACCTGGTTGGCCGGGCTCGGGGCGATCGGGGTGACGCTGTCCCAGCCCGCCGGGAGGTCCGGCACCTTCCAGGCACCGCCCGCCTCGTCCGAGGCGGTCTCCGGGTCGGGGCGGACGGCACCGAGGATCGGCATCGAGCCGATCGGCGACACCTTGATCACGGCGCCCGGACGGGGCGCCTGGACGACCAGCCCGCCGCCGATGTAGAGCGCGACGTGGGTGGCGCCCTCGAAGTAGATGACCAGGTCACCGGGGCGCAGCTGGTTCAGCGCGACGTGCTGGAGCTGGGCCCACTGCTCCTGGCTGGTGCGCGGGATCGGCTTGCCGGCGTGCAGCCAGGCCTGCGAGGTGAGGCCGGAGCAGTCGAAGACGTCCGGGCCGGCGCCGCCCCACACGTACGGCTTGTTGAGCTGCGCCAGCGCGTACGCGACGGCGGCGCGGCCGGCCAGCGACGGGGTGCGCTCGCCCTTCCCGAGGGCGCCGGAGGCGAGGAAGGCCAGCTGGGCCTCGTCGGCCTTGGCCTTCTCCAGCTGCTCCAGCTCGGTGCGCTGGGCACCGGTGAGCGAGGAGACCAGCTGCTCGACGGCGGCCAGGTCGGTGGCGAGCTTGGCCTTGGCCGCGTCCTGCTGGGCGACCAGTGCCTGGGAGTTCTTCAGCGCCTCCTCGCTCTGCTTCTGCAGGCCGGTGAGCGCTTCGCGGTCGAGCTTGAGCCGGTCCAGGAACTCGGACTGCGAACGGCTCGCGGCGGAGAGCAGTTCGGCGATGGTGACGGCCTCGTACGGGTCCTGGGAGAGCAGCAGTTCGGCGTAGGCCGAGGTGGCGCCGTTGCGGTACTGGGCGGCGGCGAGCTGGGCGGCCACGTCGGTACCGGCGTCGACGAGCTTCTGCTGACGGTCCAGCCGGTCGCCCAGGTCGGTGACGGTGGCCTGCTGCTCGGCGACCTTGGTGACGGCGGCGTTGAACTGCTCGGTGGCTGCCTCCGCCCCCGTGTACAGCTCGTGCAGCCGGTCGAGCAGCGGCCCGAGGGTGGCCTTGGCCTCCGCGAGGGGGTCCGCGCCGGGCACGGCGGCCGGGGCGGTGATGCCCGGGTTGCCCGGGTCCGGCGCCGCGTAGGCGGCCTGGGCGGCCAGCGGCAGCGCCAGCGCGGCGGCCGCCAGGACGGCTCCGCAGCGCAGGGCGGCCCGCACCCACGGTCGTGTTCCCGCTGTCTCCGTGCGCTGTGCGGCCCCGCCCATGGATTCGTTCCTCCCCGCCCCTGCCGATCCCCGGGATGCCCGGATCCTCGCCGATCCTGTCATGGGTCACCCGGCAGAAACAGACCGCACCCGTACGGCCCGATGAATTCTTCGGTCGGTTGTGAGACAGGTCTCAGCAAACCGGAGCGAACCAGGACGTTCTGCGCCAATGCCCAGTTCAGCGGGCCCAGAGACACCTCCTGGCAAGGTCATGGCAACCCCTTGGACACGTCCGGAACCACGCGGCCCGTCTCAGTTCACCTTCCGTTCACCGAGGCTCCCTACCGTCACGATCGACACCAACGTCAGTGCGACAACTACGACGATTGTTTGGGTATGGAACACATCTCGTTCCTGGTGGCCGTTGTGATCATCACGGCGCTCGCCTTCGACTTCACCAACGGGTTCCACGACACCGCCAACGCGATGGCCACCTCCATCGCCACCGGAGCCCTTCGACCCAAGGTCGCGGTCACCATCGCGGCCGTCCTCAACTTCGCCGGGGCGTTCCTCTCGGTGAAGGTCGCCACCACCATCTCCGGCGGCATCGTCAACGAGAAGGCCGGGATCCATCCGGAGATCATCTTCGCCGCACTGGTCGGCGCGATCCTCTGGAACCTGATCACCTGGCTGAGAGGCCTTCCGTCCAGTTCGTCGCACGCGCTCTACGGCGGCCTGATCGGCGCCACCGTGGTCGGCGTCGGTCTCAACGGCGTCAACTTCGACACCGTGGTCACCAAGATCCTCATCCCGGCGATCGCCTCCCCGCTGGTCGCGGGCCTGGCCTCGTGGGGCGCCACGAAGCTGGCGTACGCGATCACCCGCAAGAGCGACGGCGCCACCGTCACCAAGGGCTTCAAAACCGGCCAGGTGTTCTCCTCCTCGCTGATCTCGCTGGCCCACGGCACCAACGACGCCCAGAAGACGATGGGCATCATCACTCTGACCCTGGTCTCGGTCGGCGCCCTGCCGACCGGCGCGCTGCCCCCCACCTGGGTGATCGTCTCGGCCGGTGCGGCGATCGCGCTCGGCACCTACATGGGCGGCTGGCGGATCATCCGCTCGATGGGCAAGGGCCTGGCGGACATCCAGGCGCCGCAGGGCTTCGCCTCCGAGTCCGCCGCCGCGACCGTCATCCTGACCTCCTCGCACATGGGCTTCGGCCTCTCCACCACCCAGGTCTGCTCCGGCGGCATCATGGGCGCCGGCCTCGGCGGCCCGAAGGGCGAGCTGCGCTGGAGCCTGGTGCGCCGCATGGTCTACACCTGGGGCCTGACCCTGCCCGCCGCCGCCACGGTGGCCGGCCTCGCGGCCCTCGTGGTCGAGCAGGGCACCTGGGGCGTGGTCCTGGTGGGCGCCGTCCTGGTCGCCGGCTCGGGCGCGATGTGGCTGATCTCCCGCCGCCAGCCGGTCCACGCGGACAACGTCAACGAGGCCGGCGACATCACCCCGGTCGAGATCACCCCGACCGCCGCGGCCGGCACCCCCACCACTCCCGCCTCGACCACGGTCGCGGCCTGAGCGCCGGCGGCTGAGGAGCACACAGCATGCACATCAAGTGGAACGCCCTGGCCCAGACCGCCGGCTTCAGCTTCGGCATCACCGTCGCGGTGGTCACCGTCTTCGCGCTGGGCATCCTGGCCCTCTCCCGCCGTGAGGCCGCGCTGACCGCGCAGCGCTCGGCGGCCGGCTCCGGCGCCCCGGCCGGCGGCGGCCGACTGGCCCTGGCCGGTGCCTACACCTGCTTCGCGGTCTGCGGCGCCGCCGTCCTCTACGGTCTGTCCCTGATCGCCGGCCACTGACGCACGGAGTACGGCGAAGGCCGGGGAGCGGTGTCCGCTCCCCGGCCTTCGCCGTGTCCTGCCCCGTGCCCCCGCCGGCGGCGGTCAGCCCTGGTGGCCGGTGCGCAGCACGGTCTCGCGGATGAACAGCACCGTCACGAAGGCCAGCAGCGCGAACGGCGCCGCGACCAGGAAGACCACGCCGACCCCGTGCCCGAAGGCGTCCGTCACCAGCGGGACGAGCGGGGCGGGCAGCTTGTGCAGGTCCGGGATGCCGCCGCCGGCCGCGGCGCCGGTGGCCGGGACGTGCGCGGCCGCCAGGTTCTCCGTCAGGTAGTGGCCGACCCGGTTGTTCATCAGGGCCCCGAGGGCGGAGACGCCCATCGCGCCGCCCATGGTGCGGAAGAAGGTGACCACCGAGCTGGCCGCGCCGAGCTCGTGCCGGGGCACCGTGTTCTGCACCGCGAGCACGAGGTTCTGCATGGTCAGGCCGAGGCCGATGCCGGTGATCGCCATGTAGACGGCGAGCAGCACGTAGTCGGTGTCTGCCCGGGCGGTGCCGAGCAGGGCGAAGCCGACGGCCAGCATCAGGGTGCCGGCGACCAGGTAGGCCTTCCAGCGGCCGTACTTGGTGATCAGCTTGCCCGCCACGGTGGAGGCGACGGCCAGGCCGAGGATCATCGGCAGCGTCATCAGGCCGGCGATGGTCGGGGACTTCTCCCTGGCCAGCTGGAAGTACTGGCTGAGGAAGGTGGTCGCGCCGTACATCCCGATGCCGACCAGCACGCTGGCGACCGCCGCCAGGGTGACGGTGCGGTGGCGGAAGAGGCTCGGCGGGATGATCGGCTCGGCCGCGCGCTTCTCGATCGCCACGGCGAGCCCGCCCAGCACCAGGCCGCCGCCGACCATGGCCGCGGTCTGCCAGGAGAGCCAGGCGTAGTTCTTGCCGGCCAGCGTGATCCAGATCATCAGCAGGCTGACGGCGCCGGTGATGACCAGGGCACCCAGGTAGTCGATCTTCACCTTGCGCTTGACCACCGGCAGCTTCAGGGTGCGCTGCAGCACCGCGATCGCGGCCAGCGCGAAGGGGATCCCGACGTAGAAGCACCAGCGCCAGCCGAGCCAGGAGGTGTCCACGATGACGCCGCCGATCAGCGGTCCGCCGATGGTGGCGAGGGCGAAGACCGCGCCGAAGTAGCCGCTGTACCGGCCGCGCTCGCGCGGCGGGACCATCGCCGCCAGGCAGATCTGGGCGAGCGCGGTGACACCGCCGGCGCCGATGCCCTGCAGCGCGCGGCAGGCGATCAGCTCGCCGGTGTTCTGGGCGAGGCCGGCCAGCGCGGACGAGGCGATGTAGATCACCAGGGCGATCTGCAGGAGCAGCTTCTTGCTGGCCAGGTCGGACAGCTTGCCCCAGATCGGGGTGGAGGCGGTGAGGGTGAGCAGGGTGGCGGTGATCACCCAGGTGTAGGCGGACTGGCCGCCGTGCAGGTCGGTGAGGATGCGCGGCAGGGCGTTGGAGACGACGGTCGACGACAGCACGGCCACGAAGAGGCCGAGCAGCAGGCCGGACAGGGCCTCCAGCACCTGCCGGTGGGTCATGGGCGTGTCGTCGTCGGCGGTGGCGGCTCCGGTCGCGGCTCGGGTGGTGACGGTCATCTGGGTCCTTCGGCGGGTGCGGGGCGGAAGCGGGAGGCGGCGACGGGGAACGGAAAAGTCGTTGCCTTAAGCAACCATAGGATCAATGGTTGCTTAAGGCAACTTTCTTCAAGCCCAAGTAAAGTCCCGCCCCGCGACCCGCGCCGGACCGCCGGACCTCAGGTCCCGACGGCCTCCCCGACCACGTCGTTGAAGCGGTGCAGCAGCCCGGCGAAGCGGATCACGTCCTCCTCGGACCAGTTGGCCATCAGCTCGCGCACCCGCTCGATCCGGGCGTCCCGCGCGCCCAGGTAGCGCCGCCGGCCGTCGTCGGTGAGCGAGACCAGCGCGGACCGGCGGTCCAGCGGATCCGCCTCCCGGGTCACCAGGCCCAGCTCCTCCAGCGCCCGGATCTGCCGGCTCACCGTGGCCTTGCCCACCGCGAAGTGCACGCCGACGTCGGTCACCCGCACCCGCCCGGCCTGCTCGATGTAGCCGAGCATGCTGTACGCCGCCCCCTCCAGGCTGGGGTGCACCCGGCGGGAGAGTTCCGCCACCCGGGCCCGGCCCCGGCGGAACATCAGCGCGACCTCGCGCTCCACCGCCAGCAGGGGTTCCTCGTCATTCGCCGCACTCACCGCGCAAGTATCCCGCAGCACAGTGCCCCCACATACGGCGCGGGAAATCGGGAAAGCCAACTACTTGATGGTATGAAGTATCCGTTTTCCCGATACGCAAGGAGATGTGGATGACCGCCCCAGGGCAGGGACCGAGGCCAGGACTCGTCGCCGAACTGAAGGGGGCGGTCACCCCGCGCGCGGCGCTGCTGGTGATCGCCGTCCTCCTCCTCCAGCTCGGCTTCATCACCTCGTACGTCGGGGCGCTGCACAGCCCCACCCCGCACGAGCTCTCGATCGCGGTGGTCGCGCCGCCGCAGGTCTCCCCCAAGCTGGTCGAGGCGCTGGAGGGGGTGCCCGACAGCGCGGTACGGGCCTCCACCGCGCCCGACGCGGAGACCGCCACCGCCCGGATCAAGGACCAGAAGCTCTACGCCGCGCTGGTGGTGGACCCGGCCGGCACCGAGGACACCCTGCTGGTCGCCAACGCCCGCGGCCCGGCCGCCGCCCGGGCCGCCCAGACCATCGTCACCGCGGTGGACCAGACCCAGGGCCGGACGGTGCGCACCGTCGACACCATCCCGCTGGCCAAGGGCGACACCAACGGCCTGTCCTCCTTCTACCTGGTGATCGGCTGGTGCGTCGGCGGCTACCTGGTCGCCTCGATCCTCGGCGTCAGCGCCGGGGCGAAGCCCGCCAACGCCTACCGGGCGGCCATCCGGCTCGCCGCCCTCGCGCTGTACTCGATCGCGGCCGGCATCGGCGGGGCGGTGATCGTCGGACCGGCGCTGAACGCCCTGCCCGGCTCGTCCTGGGGGCTCGCCGCGCTGGGCGCCCTGGTGGTGTTCACGGTCGGCGCGTTCACCATGGCGCTGCAGTGCCTCTTCGACATCATCGGGATCGGCGTCGCGGTACTGATCTTCGTGGTGCTCGGCAACCCCAGCGCGGGAGGGGTCTTCCCGCCACCGATGGTGCCCCCGTTCTGGCGGGCCATCGGCGCCTGGATCCCGAACGGCGCCGGCACCGACGCGGCCCGCTCGATCGCCTACTTCGGCGCGACCAACCTCACCATGCCGCTGCTCGTGCTGCTGGTCTGGGCACTGGTCGGCGTCGCCGTCACCTTCGCCGCCGTGCTGCGCCGGCCGCGCGGGGGCCGCGAGCTGCCCGCCGGGTAGCCGGACCACCGCCACCGCCCGGGCCGGCCCGACACCGCCCCTACCCGTCGAGCCGGCCCGGGTCCGCGACGATCGCCCGGACCACGCCGACCGCCGCCCCCAGCAGCGGCCCGCGCCGGCCCAGCCGGGAGACCGTCAGCCGCTCCTCCGTCCAGGGGCGGACGGTCACCCGGGCCGCCAGCTCGGCCCGCATCCCCGGCAGCAGCCAGGGCGCCAGCCGGGCGTAGCCGCCGCCCAGCACCACCTCGGCCGGGTCGAGCAGGTTGACCGCCCCGGCCGAGGCGATCCCCAGGGCCGACCCGGCCCCGTCCAGCGCCCCGCGGACCTCCTCGTCCCCGGCCCCGGCCCGCTCGGCGAGCAGGGCGACCCAGTCGCCCCGGACCCCCTCCAGCCCCGCCGCCCGCAGCACCGCCGCCTCCCCCGCGTACTGCTCCAGGCAGCCGTGCGCCCCGCAGGCGCAGCGCGGTCCGTCCGGGTGGACCGGCACGTGCCCCAGCTCTCCGGCGTAGCCGTGCGCCCCGCGCATCAGCCGGCCGCCGACCACGATCGCCGAGCCGACCCCGGCCTCGGCCGAGACGTGCAGGAAGTGATCCGCGGCGCCGCCCAGCCAGAGCTCGGCGAGCCCGCCCAGATTGGCCTCGTTCTCGGCCTCGACCGGCAGCTCGGCCAGGCCCTGCGCGCCGGCCGCGCGCAGCGCCGGCCGCAGCTCGGCGGCCAGCGGCACGTCCTGCCAGCCCAGATTGGCGGCGCGCTGGAGCACCCCGTCGCCGTCGCCGACCAGGCCGGGCACCGCGAGCATCAGCCCGGCCGGGCGCAGCCCCGCGTCGACGACCGCCCGGCGCAGCAGTTCGGCCAGGTCGGCCATCACGGCGGCGGGCCGCCGGTCCCGGTTGCGGATCTCCTGACGGTGCCAGGCGCGGACCTCGCCGCGCAGGTCGACCACGCAGGCGCCGAGGTGCTCGACCCCGATCTCGGCGCCCAGACCCGCCGGTCCCTCGGGGTTGAGCCCCAGGGCCGTCCCGGGCCGGCCGACCTTGCCGCTGGGCGCCGCCGGACCCTCCTCGACCACCAGCCGGGCCGCGATCAGCTCCTCGGCGAGCGAGGACACCGCCGCCCTGGTCAGCCCGCTCTCCGCGGCGACCTCCGCGCGCGAGCGCGGGGCCCGCGCGATCACGCCGAGCACCAGCGCCAGATTGGCCCGCCGCATGCCCTGCTGGCTGGCCGGCCCGGCCCGGAGGCCGTCCGTCTCGCGCATCGCGCTCACCCCGCTCAGCTTCCGCCCGCCCCGCCGGTGGGCGGGTCCCGCAGTTCGGACCGGTGTCTGCAGCGTAACCGCGTTCGGCCGGCCGCTCCCGCCGGGCCCGGGGGCCGGATCGGCCGCTCCGGCCCCCGCCGCGCCGGCCCGCTACGGGATCCGCTGCGGCTGCTCCACGCGGGGGCGACGGGCTCGGGGAAGCGCGTGAAGACCCAGCGCTGCATCGCCCAGAAGCGGAAGAGCATCGCGACGAAGGTGCCGAGGACCATGCCGCTCAGGAAGTCGGCCACCTCCTGGGTGAAGGGCGTCACCTGCGGCTCGCGCAGGTCCAGGACGTAGCGCGAGACGATCAGCGGGAGGTCGTTGACGCCGATCGCCACCACGCTGACGAGCAGGAACAGCAGCACCTCACGCCGGTGGCCGCGGGCCCGGAAGGACCACCGGCGGTTGAGCACGTAGGAGACGGTGGTGGCCACCACGGTCGCGATGGTGAGCGCAACCACCGGTTTGTGCTCCAAAAGGGTGAACTTCAGTGAGAAGTTGATCACTGTTGTCAGAACGAAGCACGTCCCCCCGACCAGCAGGACCTTCACCAGCCTGCGGTGCCTGACCAGGAACGGGCGCAGCCCCGCCGGCACCTTGGCCAGGGCGCGCTGAGTGGGGGACGGCATCTTCGCAGTTTCGCACGGGGCCCGCCGACGCTCCCTCCGACGGAATCAGCGGGAAGGCGGCCCGGCGGCTCGCGACGCTCCGGCGGCTCCCGGCGCCCGGTGCCCCCGGTCGTGCGAACGGGCGGCGGCCCGGCGGGAGCAGCGCGCTCCGCCGGGCCGCCGCCCGTTCCCGTCCCGCCGTCAGGCGGCGACCAGCACCTCGGCCGGCTCCAGGGCCAGCTCCAGCACCTCCCGCACGTCCGCCACCGGGTGGACGGTGAGCCGCTCCAGCACCTCGGCCGGGACGTCGTCCAGGTCGGCCTCGTTGCGCTTGGGGATGATCACCGTGCCGACCCCGGCCCGGTCGGCGGCGAGCAGCTTCTGCTTCACCCCGCCGATCGGCAGCACCCGCCCGGTCAGCGACACCTCACCCGTCATCGCCACGTCCGTGCGCACCCGGCGGCCGGAGAGCAGCGAGGCCAGGGCGGTGGTCATGGTGATGCCGGCGCTCGGCCCGTCCTTGGGGACGGCCCCGGCGGGGACGTGCAGGTGCACGCCCCGGTCGCGCAGCGAGGTGACCGGCAGCTCCAGCTCGGCGCCGCGCGAGCGCAGGTAGGAGAGCGCGATGTGCGCGGACTCCTTCATCACGTCGCCCAGCTGCCCGGTGAGGGTGAGCCCGGTGCCGCCCGTCTCGGCGTCCGCCAGCGAGGCCTCGATGTACAGCACGTCGCCGCCGGCGCCCGTCACCGCCAGGCCGGTCGCCACACCCGGTACGGCGGTCCGCCGCTCGGCGGGCTCCTGGGCCGCCTCCGGGACGTGGTGGGGCCGGCCGATCAGCGCGCGCAGCTCGCCCGCGCCGATCGCGGCGGGCAGCTCGCGCTCGCCCAGCTCGGACTGCGCGGCGATCTTGCGCAGCACCCGGGCGATCGAGCGTTCGAGGGTGCGGACGCCGGCCTCGCGGGTGTACTCCCCGGCGAGCCTGCGCAGCGCCTCCTCCTCGACGGAGACCTCCTCGCTCGTCAGTCCGGCCTTCTCCAGCTGGCGCGGGAGCAGGTGGTCCCGGGCGATGACGACCTTCTCGTCCTCGGTGTAGCCGTCCAGCCGGACCAGCTCCATCCGGTCGAGCAGCGCCTCCGGGATGGCCTCCAGCACGTTGGCGGTGGCGAGGAAGACCACGTCCGAGAGGTCCAGCTCGACCTCCAGGTAGTGGTCCCGGAAGGTGTGGTTCTGCGCCGGGTCCAGCACCTCCAGCAGGGCGGCCGCCGGGTCCCCCCGGTAGTCGGAGCCGACCTTGTCGATCTCGTCGAGCAGGACGACCGGGTTCATCGAACCGGCCTCCTTGATGGCGCGCACCAGGCGGCCGGGCAGCGCGCCGACGTAGGTGCGCCGGTGGCCGCGGATCTCCGCCTCGTCCCGGACGCCGCCGAGCGCCACCCGGACGAAGGTGCGGCCCATCGCCCTGGCCACCGACTCGCCCAGCGAGGTCTTGCCGACGCCGGGCGGGCCGACCAGGGCCAGCACCGCACCGCCGCGCCGGCCTCCCACCAGGCCGAGCCCCTGGTCGGCCCGGCGCTTGCGGACGGCCAGGTACTCGACGATCCGGTCCTTGACGTCCCCGAGGCCGGAGTGGTCCGCGTCCAGCACGGCGCGGGCGCCGGCGATGTCGTAGGCGTCCTCGGTGCGCTCGTTCCAGGGCAGCTCCAGGACGGTGTCCAGCCAGGTGCGGATCCAGGAGCCCTCGGGCGACTGGTCGGACGCCCGCTCCAGCTTGTCGACCTCCTTGAGCGCGGCCTCGCGGACCTTCCCGGGCAGGTCGGCGGCCTCGACCCGGGCGCGGTAGTCGCCCTCCTCGTCGGCCGGGTCGCCGTTCAGCTCGGCCAGCTCCTTGCGGACGGCCTCCAGCTGGCGGCGGAGCAGGAACTCCTTCTGCTGCTTGGCCACGCCCTCCTCGACGTCCTTGCGGATGGTGTCGTTGACCTCCTCCTCGGCGAGGTGGTCGCGCAGCAGGGTGAGGGCGTACTCCAGGCGGGCCACCTGGTCGGCCTCCAGCAGCACCTTGAGCTTCTGCTCCGCGGTGACGAAGGACGCGTAGCCGATGTTGTCGGCCAGCTCGCCGACGCCCTCGATCTGGGCCACCCGGTCGACGATCTGCCAGGCGCCGCGCTTGCGCAGCCACTGGGTGGAGAGCGCCTTGTACTCCCTGACCAGCTCGGCGGCGCGGCCGGCCACCGGCGTGCCCTCCGAGGACTCCCGGAACGGCGTGGTCTCCACCCAGAGCGCGGCGCCGGGCCCGGTGGTGCCGACGCCGATCCGGACCCGGCGCACGGCGCGGACCAGCGCGGCCGGCTCCCCGTCGGCCAGCCGCCCGACCTGCTCGACGGTGGCGAGGGTGCCGACCGCCGCGTACGAGCCGTCCACCCGCGGCACCAGCAGCACCTGGGGCTTGCCGGCGCCGGCCGCCGCGGCCCGCGCGGCCTCGACCGCGGCACGCACCTCGGTGTCCTTGAGGTCCAGCGGGACGACCATGCCCGGGAGCACGACCTCGTCGTCGAGCGGCAGTACGGGCAGGGTGAGCGGAGTGGACGTCGATGCCATGATCTCTCCCCAGTCAGCGAAGTTGAGTTGCCCTGACTAAGGATTCCCGGCCATGGAATGTTCCCCCCGCCCTGTTCGCCGGGAGCGAACAAGAAGGGGTCCGGGCAGGGGTGTCAAAAACGCCTCGCGGGGGCGCGCACCGCCCCCCGGGAGCACCCGGGAGTTACGCGCGGTCCAGCAGGGCGGTCGCCCCCTGGGCCTGCGCCGGGCCCGTGGCGCCGACGGCCGCCGCCTCCGGGCGCCGCCACCGGGGGCCGGGCCCGTTCCGCAGCCAGCGCCAGAGCGCGACCCCGGTCAGCAGCGCCACCGGGTGGCCGACCCCGGTCACCAGGTCCCGGTCGCCGGCGATCTGCTCGGCGACCAGGACGGCGGCGCCGCCGAGCGCGAGCAGCCGCCCGCGCGGCGGCAGCAGCCCGGCCAGCGCACCGAGACTGACCAGCACGCCGTAGCTGACCCCGATGTCCAGGCAGTCCAGCGCGCGGGGCTCCATCCGACCGGTCGCCACGGCGGTGATCACCACCGACTGGGAGAGCACCGTCGCCGTGACGTGCCCGATCCCGAAGACCGCCGCGGCCCGGACGGCGCCCACCCGGCGCTCCAGCGGCGCGACGGTGAAGGCGAAGGCCCAGAGGTAGGGCATCCAGATCGTCCCGGCCACCCAGAAGCCGCTGAACAGCAGGGCGCGCAGCGGGTGGTGGACCAGGTTGTGCCCGTCCGAGCTGGAAGCCTCCTGCAGCCGGAGCACGAGGCCCGGGTCGGCCAGCCCGGCGAAGGTGGTGGTGGCCACGACCACGGCGAGGTAGCCGAGCGCGAAGGGGTTGCGCCGGGGCGTCGGCACCCGGGCGAGCACCCAGGCGGCCGGGCCGGTCCGCAGGCCGAACCGGAGCATCCCGTACGGCGGCCCCGGACGCGGCCCGCTCACCACAGCGCTCCTCCGCAGCTCCGCCATGCCGCCTCCGCTCCAGACCCGCAGCCTCCGGCCCCCGTCCGGTGCTCAACGTACCGGCGCGCGCCGGAAATCCCACCTGTGCGACTTGTCGTGACCACGGTACTTCGGGGTCCTGGGAGCCAGCTGGGAATACCCCGTGAACACCATGTGGCGCGCGACTCCACGATTGGTACAGACCTGCACTCCGTCTACGCACGAGTAGCGGCTCTGACCGGCGGCTTGTCGTCAACTGGAGTGCATACGTACCGTTACGCAGTGAAAAATCGGCGGGTAAGGTACTGGCCCGTGCCCACTTCCGAGTGGGTCGACGGGCGGCCGGACGGCCGGCCCACGGGCCGGAAACATCCGGTCCACCTGCCGGGAAGCACCGGGTGTCCGTACGCTGCGAAGTGTGCGGGAGCGGTGGGCAGTCCACACCTGTCCTCCGACTCCGCACGCGCTACGGGACGGCGGACCCGGCACAGTCCACGACGGAACAAGACTACGAGCGGAGCCTCGCCATCCCCACAGGTGGCCGGCCCGCAGCCCTGGGGGCGGTGGCGTGACCGTGACAGAAATTCAGCAGGACAACCAGAACAGCGGCGGCACGGTGAGCAGCCAGCGCAGAGTGCTGGTGGTGGAGGACGAGCCCACGATCGCCGAGTCGATCGCGGCCCGGCTGGGCGCGGAGGGCTTCAAGGTCGCCGTGGCCCACGACGGCCCGGGCGCGGTCGACGGGTTCCACACCTGGCAGCCCGACCTGGTCGTGCTCGACATCATGCTGCCCGGCTTCGACGGCCTTGAGGTGTGCCGCCGGATCCAGGCCCAACGCCCGGTACCGGTCCTGATGCTGACCGCGCGTGACGACGAGACGGACCTCCTGGTCGGTCTCGGCGTGGGCGCCGACGACTACATGACCAAGCCGTTCTCCATGCGGGAGCTGGCGGCCCGGGTCAACGTCCTGCTGCGCCGCGTCGAGCGTGCCCAGCAGGCGGCCCGCACACCGGCGCTCGGCTCGCTGCGCTTCGGCGAGTTGGAGATCGACCACGTGCAGCGCCGGGTCCGGCTGGCCTCGGGCGACGTCCACCTGACGCCGACCGAGTTCGACCTGCTCGCCTGCCTGGCCGCACAGCCGCGGGCGGTACTCACCCGCGAGCAACTGCTGGCCGAGGTCTGGGACTGGACGGACGCGTCCGGCACCCGCACCGTGGACAGCCACGTCAAGGCGCTGCGCCGGAAGATCGGCGCCAGCTGGATCCGCACCGTCCACGGGGTCGGCTACGCGCTGGAGGCCCCGCTCTCCTAGCGGCGCCTCGGGCACCGGGCCTCCGGGGGGCCCGTGTCCCGAACCGCCGCGCGGACCCGCGGGGATCACAGGGGACCAATGACCTTTCCACAGCAACGCAACGGCGACGCCGACGGCGTCCGGCCCACGCTGGCCGCCCGCGCCGCCCACCGGGTGTGGGCCGACATCCGGCCGCTCGACCCGGTCCGCTCGATCAAGGGCAAGCTCGCCCTCCTGGTGATCGTCTCGGTCTTCCTCGCCACCGGCATGGTCGTGGTGGCGATCCGCTCCGAGACGCAGATCCGGATCATCATGGTCTTCTCCATGATCGCTTCGCTGCTCTTCATGCAGTTCCTCGCGCACGGGCTGACCGCCCCGCTGCGCGACATGACCGCCGCCGCCCGCGCGATGGCCTCCGGCGACTACAGCCGCCGGGTCGAGGTGAGCTCCCGGGACGAGATCGGCGAGCTGGCGGCCACCTTCAACCACATGGCGGCCGACCTGGAGGCCGCCGACCGGCACCGCCGGGAGCTGGTCGCCAACGTCTCCCACGAGCTGCGCACGCCCATCGCCGCGCTGCGCGCCGTGCTGGAGAACGTGGTGGACGGCGTGGTCCAACCCAATCCCGCGACCCTGGGCGCCGCCCTGGAGCAGACCGAACGGCTCGGCCGGCTGGTCACCCACCTGCTCGACCTGTCCAAGATCGACGACGGCGTGGTGGACCTGGACGCGCGCCCCTTCGAGGTGCGCGAGTTCCTGGACGGCGTGCTGCGCGGGGTCACCGTGGACGGCGCGACGGCCGGCGGGGCCTTCTCCCGGCGCGGGGACGTCCGGCTGGCCCTGGAGGTCAGCCCGGCCGGCCTGACCGGCGTGGCGGACACCGAGCGGCTCCACCAGGTGGTCGCCAACCTGGTCGACAACGCCTGCAAGCACTCGCCGCCCGGCGGCACCGTGACGGTCCGGGCCCGGCCCGGCGGCGAGCCCGGCGCGCTGCTGCTGGAGGTCGAGGACGAGGGGCCGGGCATCCCGGCGGCCGACCGCACCCGGGTCTTCGAGCGGTTCAGCCGCAGCGGCACCGCCACCGCCCAGGGTCCCGGCTCCGACGGCGGCACCGGTCTGGGGCTGGCCATCGCCCGCTGGGCGGTGGACCTGCACGGCGGGCGGATCGAGGTGGCGGAGGCCTCCCCCGGCTGCCGGATCGAGGTCCGGCTGCCCGGCCCGCGCTAGCGCCCGCCCGGGGTCCGCTCGGCGGCCCCGGGCACCCGCCCGCGTCGATCGGACGTCGCCCGCATGTCACAGAAGCGACACAGACGTGGACGGACGATCCAGGTGGCTCCGGACTATGATTTGTCCGGTTTCATCCATATATAGCGGCTGATCGGAAGCGATCGCTTCCCATCCGAGGCGGCTTTCTAACGCACATTTTCAGCCAACCTGCAGGTCAGGACTGTGATCTGGGCGACGCCTGAGCCCTGGGGACTGCGCGATCACTGGTCAGGGGCGTAGCCTTAATCCCCGCTGTCCAAACATCCCAAAAGGAAGCGGAAGAGGGCGGTTGCCGCCGTGTCGCCACAGTCCCAAGAAACCCCCAACAGCTCGGCAAGCTCCACGGGCTTCGGCCCCAATGAGTGGCTCGTCGACGAGATCTACCAGCAGTACCTCCAGGACCCGAACTCGGTCGACCGAGCCTGGTGGGACTTTTTCGCCGACTACAAGCCCGGTACCGAGGTGACCCCAGTGACCCAGGCCGCGACCCAGGTCGGCCCCACGCCGACCCCCGTTGCCGCCCCCGCGCCCGCCGCTGCTGCTCCGGCCGCGCCCGCCCCCGCCGCACCGGCCGCGCCAGCGCCCGCCGCCGCGGCCCCGGCGCCCGCGCCCCTCGCCGCAGCTCCTGCCGCGCCCCCGGCCCCGAAGGCCGCCGCTCCGGCGCCGGCCGCGCCCGCCGAGACCGGCCCCGAGCTGGTCCAGCTCCGCGGCCCCTCCAAGGCGGTGGCGACCAACATGGACGCCTCGCTGGAGGTGCCGACGGCGACCTCCGTGCGCGCCGTGCCGGCCAAGCTGTTGATCGACAACCGCATCGTCATCAACAACCACCTGCAGCGCGCCCGCGGTGGCAAGGTCTCCTTCACGCACCTGATCGGTTACGCCCTGGTCCAGGCCATCAAGGCCTCGCCGGGCATGAACCACAGCTACCAGGTGAAGGACGGCAAGTCGTACCTGGTCAAGCCCGAGCACGTGAACCTGGGCCTGGCCATCGACCTGGTGAAGCCGAACGGCGACCGCCAGCTCGTGGTCGCGGCGATCAAGAAGGCCGAGACCCTCGACTTCTTCGGCTTCTGGCAGGCCTACGAGGACATCGTCCGCCGGGCCCGCGCCAACAAGCTGACCATGGACGACTTCACCGGCGTCACGGTCTCGCTGACCAACCCCGGCGGCATCGGCACCGTGCACTCCGTGCCGCGCCTGATGCAGAACCAGGGCACCATCGTCGGCGTCGGCGCCATGGAGTACCCGGCCGAGTTCCAGGGCTCCGCCCCGGAGACGCTGTCCCGGCTGGGCGTCTCCAAGATCATGACGCTGACCTCGACCTACGACCACCGCGTCATCCAGGGCGCGGCGTCCGGCGAGTTCCTGCGCGAGATCCACCGGCTGCTGCTGGGCGAGAACGGCTTCTACGACGAGATCTTCGAGTCGCTGCGGATCCCGTACGAGCCGGTCCGCTGGGCCACCGACGTGGCCACCACGCACGACGACGAGGTCAACAAGACCGCCCGCGTCATCGAGCTGATCCACTCCTACCGGGTCCGCGGCCACCTCATGGCCGACACCGACCCGCTGGAGTACAAGCAGCGCAAGCACCCCGACCTGGACGTCACCACGCACGGCCTCACCCTGTGGGACCTGGAGCGCGAGTTCGCGGTCGGCGGCTTCGGCGGCCAGCGGATGATGAAGCTGCGCGACATCCTCGGCCTGCTGCGCAACACGTACTGCCGCACGGTCGGCATCGAGTACATGCACATCCAGGACCCGACGCAGCGCAAGTGGCTGCAGGAGCGCCTGGAGAAGCCGTACACCAAGCCGGAGCGCGAGGAGCAGCTGCGCATCCTGCGCCGGCTGAACTCGGCCGAGGCCTTCGAGACCTTCCTGCAGACCAAGTACGTCGGGCAGAAGCGCTTCTCGCTGGAGGGCGGCGAGTCGCTCATCCCGCTGCTGGACGCGACCATCGACTCGGCGGCCGAGCACCGCCTGGACGAGGCCGTCATCGGCATGGCCCACCGCGGCCGCCTCAACGTGCTGGCCAACATCGTCGGCAAGCCGTACGGCAAGATCTTCGGCGAGTTCGAGGGCAACCTCGACCCGAAGTCGATGCACGGCTCCGGCGACGTGAAGTACCACCTCGGCTCCGAGGGCACCTTCACCGGCCTGGACGGCGAGACCATCAAGGTCTCGCTCGCCGCGAACCCCTCCCACCTGGAGGCCGTGGACCCGGTCGTCGAGGGCATCGCCCGCGCCAAGCAGGACATCCTGGACCAGGGCGGCACCACCTTCCCGGTGCTGCCGATCCAGATCCACGGCGACGCGGCCTTCGCCGGCCAGGGCGTCGTCGCGGAGACCCTGAACATGTCGCAGCTGCGCGGCTACCGCACCGGCGGCACCGTGCACGTCGTGGTCAACAACCAGGTCGGCTTCACCGCCGCGCCCGCGAGCAGCCGCTCGTCGATGTACTGCACCGACGTGGCCCGCATGATCGAGGCGCCGATCTTCCACGTGAACGGCGACGACCCGGAGGCCGTGGTCCGCGTCGCGCGGCTCGCCTTCGAGTTCCGCCAGGCGTTCCACAAGGACGTCGTGATCGACCTCATCTGCTACCGCCGCCGCGGTCACAACGAGGCCGACAACCCGTCGTTCACCCAGCCGCTGATGTACGACCTGATCGACAAGAAGCGCTCGGTGCGCAAGCTGTACACCGAGGGCCTGATCGGTCGCGGCGACATCACCATGGAAGAGGCGGAGCAGGCGCTCCAGGACTTCCAGGGCCAGCTGGAGAAGGTCTTCGCCGAGGTCCGCGACGCCGCCCAGACGCCGGCCCCGGCCTCCAACGGCAAGCCGCAGGCGGACTTCCCGGTCAACATCCAGACCGGCATCTCCCAGGAGATGGTGAAGCGGATCGCCGCCTCGCAGGTCAACCTGCCGGACTGGCTGACCGTCCACCCGCGCCTGCTGCCGCAGCTGCAGCGCCGGGCCGCCTCGGTCGAGGACAACACCATCGACTGGGCGATGGGCGAGACCCTCGCCATCGGCTCGCTGCTGATGGAGGGCCACCCCGTCCGCCTCGCCGGCCAGGACAGCCGCCGCGGCACCTTCGGCCAGCGCCACGCGGTGCTCATCGACCGGGTCTCCGGCGAGGACTACACCCCGCTGCTGTACCTGACCGAGGACCAGGCCCGCTACACCGTGTACGACAGCCTGCTGTCCGAGTACGCGGCGATGGGCTTCGAGTACGGGTACTCGCTGACGCGGCCGAACTCGCTGGTCATGTGGGAGGCGCAGTTCGGCGACTTCGTCAACGGCGCGCAGACCGTGGTGGACGAGTACATCGCCTCCGCCGAGCAGAAGTGGGGCCAGCACTCCGGCGTCACCCTGCTGCTGCCGCACGGCTACGAGGGCCAGGGCCCGGACCACTCGTCCGCCCGCCCGGAGCGCTTCCTGCAGCTGTGCGCGCAGAACAACATGACGGTCGCCATGCCGACCCTGCCGTCGAACTACTTCCACCTGCTGCGCTGGCAGGCGCACAACCCGCACCACAAGCCGCTGGTCGTCTTCACCCCGAAGTCGATGCTGCGTCTGAAGGCCGCGGCGAGTGCCACCGAGGAGTTCCTGTCCGGCTCGTTCCGCCCGGTCATCGGTGACACCACCGTCGACCCGGCGAACGTCCGCAAGGTCGTCATCACGGCGGGCAAGTTCTACTACGACGTCGAGGCGGCCCGTACCGAGCGCGGGGTCACCGACACCGCGATCGTCCGGGTCGAGCGGCTCTACCCGCTGCCGGTGGCCGAGCTCCAGGAGGAGCTGGCCCGCTACGGCGACGACGTCCAGTTCGTCTGGGCGCAGGAGGAGCCGGCCAACCAGGGTGCCTGGCCGTTCATCGCGATGAACCTGGTCGACCACCTGCAGGTCGTCATCGGCCGCAGTGCCAACGGTTCGCCGCGGCTGCGCCGCGTCGCCCGCACGGCCTCCTCGGCCCCCGCGGTCGGCTCGGCCAAGCGTCACGCCGCCGAGCAGCAGGCGCTGCTGGAGGAGATCTTCACCATCTGAGCCCGCCCCGGCTCCGGTCGGGCTCGAACGGCTCCGGCCCCCGCGCACACCGCGCGGGGGCCGGGGCCGTTCCGGTGTCCCGCGGCCCGTGTGACGGCGCCGTGCCAAGGTTCCAGCTCTGCAACCAAACGGCCACCGACCTGCGAGCACAGCTGACGGGTCGGTAGGTTATGCCTCGCCGGACCGATGCCCGGGCGCCCTCACCGCGCCCGTGACCGACCGGATGACCTCACCGCTCTCCCAGGGGGATCACCACATGACCGCCGACACACCACGGGACGCCACGGCCTCGCCGCTCCCGCCGGTCTTCCAGCCGCTGCACCCGGACGACCCGCGCGAGGTCGGCGGCTACCGGCTCTTCGCCCGCCTCGGCGCCGGCGGCATGGGCCGGGTCTACCTGTCGTACACCCCGGGCGGCCGTCCGGTGGCGCTCAAGGTGGTCCGCCCGGAGTTCGCCGAGGACGGCGAGTTCCGCCGCCGCTTCGCGCAGGAGGTCAGCAACGCCCAGCGGATCCACGGCCTCTACACGGCCCAGGTGATCGACTCCGGCGGCCTGGACTCGGACGCCCCCTGGCTGGTCACCGCGTACGTGCCGGGCCCGTCGCTGCAGCAGGTGGTCCGCGAGAACGGCGCCCTGCCGGTGCGCACCGTGCTGCTGCTGATGGGCGGCATCGCCGAGGCGCTGCAGGCAATCCACAGCGTCGAGGTGGTGCACCGCGACCTCAAGCCGGCCAACGTGCTGGTGGCCGGCGACGGGCCGCGCGTGATCGACTTCGGTATCGCCCGGGCCGCCGACGCCACCGCGCTGACCGGCACCGGCTACCGGATCGGTTCGCCCGCCTTCATGTCGCCGGAGCAGGCCCAGGGCCGCCCGGTCACCCCGGCCACCGACGTCTTCGCGCTCGGCGCGCTGGCCGCGTACGTGGCCGGCGGCACCGCGCCGTTCGGCGACGGCCCGGACACCGCCGTGCTCTACCGGGTGGTGCACGAGCAGGCCGACCTGGACGCCGTGCCGGCCGACCTGCGCGAGCTGATCATGCGCTGCCTGGCGAAGTCCCCCGAGGACCGCCCGAAGCCCGCCGAGATCATCGAGATCGCCCGCAACCACCCGTCGGTCGGCGGGCAGCTGCGGTTCGCCGACGACTGGCTGCCCCGGCAGGTCAACACCGAGATCACCCGGCGCTCGGACCTGCCGAAGACCCCGCCGACCCCGCTGCCGGCCGCGCCCACCGCGCCTCCGAGCGGCCCGCCGACCACCCCGCCGCAGCCCTTCGCGCCGCCGACCCACCCGGCCACCGCGGCCTCCTTCGGCGTGCCGGACTTCGGCACCCCCCGGCCGCAGCCGGTCACCCCGCCGCCGGGCTTCACCCCGCCGCCGCTCGGCGCGTACGGCCCTCCGCAGCCCGGCTACGAGGCCCCCACCGCGCCGGTGCTGCCCTCGCCGCCGACCGTTCAGCTGCGCCAGGAGCCGCCGTCCTACGACACCCCCCCGCCCGGCCCGGTGGTGACGGACACCCCGGCGCCCGAGCCCCGGCGCAAGGGCGTCTCCTGGAAGGTCCTGCTGGTGGTCGCCCTGGTGATGGCCCTCGGCGGCACCGCGGGCGGCGTGGTGCTGGTGAAGAAGCTCGGCGACGACAACAAGAAGAACGACAGCGCGAGCACCGCCCAGCAGAGCCCCGACAACCAGCCCCAGCCGCTGCCGTCGCAGACCGCGGACGCCGGGGCGGCCGGCTCGCACAGCCCCTCGCCGACCCCGTCGTCCGCCGGGAAGGTGACGGCCGCGCCGTCGGCCACGACCAGCAACGGCGTGACCGCGCCCGCCCGGCCGGTCGGCTACACGCCGCTGCTCGACAAGAAGCCGCTGGCCATCCCCGGCACCGAGGCGTACTACGACTCCTACCGGATCGACCTGGACGGCGGGACGGTCGTGCCGCGCGGCAACGACCTCAAGTGGGGCCTGGGGCTGAACGCCACCGGCAGCAGCAGCAAGGCCAACTCCTTCACCACGGCGGGGGACGACAAGTCCGACTTCGCGGTGATCACCGAGGCCAGCGTGACGCCGGAGCAGTGCGCGATCGCGATCGACTCGCGGCCCGACACCGACCTGTCCTTCAACCGGGTCTCGCCCGGACGCCTGCTCTGCGTCCGCGACCGGCTCACCCGCAACATCGCCATCGCGGTGGTCGAGATCGCCGACGGCACCACCGGCGCCGTCAAGCTCACCGTGAGCACCTGGCGGGCCAGCTGACCGGGCGCCCGCCCGGACTATCCTGACCAGGTCGAATCCCCACCGGACCGGAGCGAACCCGTGTACTTCACCGACCGCGGCATCGAGGAGCTGCAGAACCGGCGCGGCGACGAGGAGGTCACCTTCGAGTGGCTGGCCGAGCGCCTGCGCGAGTTCGTCGACCTCAACCCGGACTTCGAGATCCCGGTCGAGCGGCTGGCCACCTGGCTGGCCCGGCTCGACGACGAGGACGACGAGTGACGCGGTAGACCGTGACCGAAGGGCCCGGGAGGCACCCGCCTCCCGGGCCCTTCGCGTGCCGCGCCCCGTAGGGGGCGTCTCGGGGTTCGTTCCGGGTCGCTCTCCGGGGCGCCCTCGGGGCCGGATCCCTTGACTTCGCCGTCACGCGATATATCGTCTTTGGAAGAGGACGCGATACATCGCGAGTCGTAACGGGAGGCGGCAGACATGAGCCAGTGGACGGTCGAGGGCCCCGACAGGATCACCATCGACGGGGAGGTCGACGCCCTCCACGTACGGATCGTCGGAGGCGCCGTGAACGTGGTGGCCACCGAGGGCCCGGCCCGGCTGGAGGTCACCGAGCTGGAGGGGGAGCCCCTTCAGGTCACCCTCGCCGAGGGGGTGCTGACGGTCACCTACAAGGACCTCAGCTGGAGCGAGTTCGGCGAGTCGGTCAAGTCGGTGCAGTCCATCAAGTCGTTCTTCGGCGGGCTGCGGCGCACCCGCCGGGCCGTGGTCTCGCTGGCCGTACCGGCCGGCGCCAAGGTCAAGGCCGGCACCGTCTCGGCCGGCGCCACCGTCTCCGGCATCACCGCGCCGGTCTCGGTGCACAGCGCCAGCGGCGACGCCACCCTGGTCGGCCTGACCGGCCGGACGGAGGCCCACACCGTCTCCGGGGACGTCGACGCCCAGTCGCTCTCCGGTGACCTCAAGGTCAACACCGCCTCCGGGCAGGTCACCCTGGTCGCCGGCACCTCGGACAACGTGCAGGTCCACTCGGTCAACGGGGACGTCACCCTCGACCTCGACGTGGCCACCCCGTCGGAGATCCGGGTCACCACGGTGAGCGGCTCGGTCGGCGTCCGGCTGCCCTCACTGGTCGACACCAAGGTCGAGGCGGGTACCAACAGCGGGGACGTCACCAGCACCTTCGAGCAGCTCAAGGTCGGCGGCTCCTGGGGCGCCAAGCGGCTCTCCGGCAAGCTCGGCGACGGCCGGGGCAACCTGGTGGTGACCACCGTCTCCGGCGCCGTCACCGTGCTCCGCCGGCCGGAGGCCGAGGACGACGGCCCCGTGATCGTCAAGGAACTCCCGGCCGGCCCCGACCTCGGCACCGGCCCCGACCTCACCAAGGAGGTCTGAGATGACCCCCGTCTTCGGCCACGGCCGCCTTCGCCTCTACCTGCTGAAGCTGCTCGACGAGGCACCGCGGCACGGCTACGAGGTCATCCGCCTCCTGGAGGAGCGCTTCCAGGGCCTGTACGCGCCCTCGGCCGGCACCGTCTACCCCCGGCTCGCCAAGCTGGAGCAGGAGGGCCTGGTGACGCAGAGCACCGAGGGCGGCCGCAAGGTCTACCGGCTCACCGAGGCCGGCCGGAGCGAGCTGGCGGCCCGCCAGGGCGAGCTGGACGAGCTGGAGCTGGAGATCCGCGACTCGGTGGCCCAGCTCGCCGGGGCGATCCGCGAGGACGTCCGGGACGGCGCCCGGAGCCTGCGCGAGGAGCTGTGGGGGGCGGCGAAGCAGGCACCCCGCCCGGAGGGCGCCGAGAGCGGGGACCCGTGGGCCGGCCCCTGGGGGGACAAGGACGCCTGGCAGCGCGCCAAGGACGAGTTCGCCCAGTTCAAGAAGCAGGCCAAGGAGCAGGCCAAGCGCGCCAAGGAGCAGGAGAAGGCGGCCAAGGCCAAGGCGAAGGCCGCCGAGGAGGAGGCCCGCAGGCTCCGCGAGCAGTCCCGGGCGGCGCGGACGGCCGCCCAGCAGGAGGCGCTGCGGATCAAGCGCCGGGTCGAGCAGCAGGTCCGCGACCACGCGGCCCGCGGCGACTGGCCGACCGGACTGGCCGAGGGGCTCTCCGAACTCACCAAGGGTCTGGCCGGGCTGGCCGACGCCGCCCGCTGGGGCCACCCGGCGCAGGACGCCGACGCACCCGCCGAGAAGGTCAGGGTCACCCGGATCGACCTCGACAAGGACGAGCCGGCCGGCACCGCCCCGGCCGACCTTCCGGCCTGGACCGCGACCGACCCGGCCGGTGATCCGGCCCGCGAGCTGGAGCGGCTGCTCGACCGCTTCCGGGACCAGGTCCGCGACGCGGCCCGGGACGGCGGGGTGACGCCCGAGCGGCTGGCCGAGGCCCGCTCGGTGCTGGGCACGGCCGGCGAGCGGCTGCGCCGCCTGCTGGGCTGACCGGGCCGACGGGTCCGTGCGGGCCGGCGCTCCCCCGGGAGCGCCGGCCCGCCGGCGTTCAGGGGGTGAGCACGATCTTCCCGAAGACGTCGCCCCCGGCGAGCCGGGCGAAGCCCTCCCGGGCCTCGGCGAGCGGCAGCACCGAGTCGATCTGCGGCCGGACGCCGGTGGTGGCGCAGAGCGAGAGCAGCCCGGCCAGCTCCTCCTTGGTGCCCATGGTCGAGCCGACCACCCTGAGCTCCAGGAAGAAGATCCGGTTCAGCTCGGCGGTCCTCGGGTTGGGGCCGGAGGTGGCCCCGGAGATGACCACGGTGCCGCCCGGGCGCAGCGACTTCACCGAGTGCGCCCAGGTCGCGGCGCCGACCGTCTCCATCACCGCGTCCACCCGCTCGGGCAGCCGGGCGCCGCTCTCGAAGGCGGCGTCGGCGCCGAGCTCCACGGCCCGGGCCCGCTTGGCCTCGTCCCGGCCGGTGACCCAGACCCGCAGTCCGGCGGCCTTGCCGAGGACGATCAGGGCGGTCGCCACACCGCCGCCGGCGCCCTGCACCAGCACGGTGTCGCCGGGCTTCACCCCGGCGTTGGTGAACAGCATCCGGTAGGCCGTCAGCCAGGCGGTGGGCAGGCAGGCGGCCTGCTCGAAGCTGAGCCCGGCCGGCTTGGGCAGCAGGTTCCAGGTCGGCACCGCCACCCGCTGGGCGAAGGTGCCCTGGTAGTGCTCGGTGAGGATGGAGCGCCGCTCGTCCGGGCCCACGCCGTGGCCGCTCTGGCCGATCACCGAGTGGACGACCACTTCGTTGCCGTGCTCGTCGACACCGGCGGCGTCGCAGCCGAGGATCATCGGCAGCTTCCCGGCGGGCAGGCCGACCCCGCGCAGCGACCAGAGGTCGTGGTGGTTGAGGCTGGCGGCCCTGACCGTGACCACGCTCCACCCGGGACGCGCCTGCGGTTCGGGGAGTTCGCCCAGCTCCAGCCCGCTCAGCGGGTCGTCGGCGTCGATTCGTGCGGCATAGGCAGCAAACATGGTCCGGACGATAGCGGCGTCGGCCGGGGCCCGGAACAGGCTGTGACTGTGACGCGCGTCCCGGGTTCGGCCGGGAGCGCGGAGCCGGCCGGGAGCGCCCCCGCCGCAGGGGGCGCTCCCGGCCCGGGCGTCAGCGCCGGGCGACGCCCTCGGCCCGGGCGGCCTCGGCGACGGCCTTGGTGACGGCCGGGGCAACCCGCTCGTCGAACGGCGAGGGGATCACCTTCTGCGGCGTCAGCTCGTCGGCGACCACACCGGCCAGCGCCTTGGCGGCGGCCAGCTTCATGCCCTCGGTGATCCGGGTCGCCCGGACCTGGAGGGCGCCGGCGAAGATGCCGGGGAAGGCCAGCACGTTGTTGATCTGGTTCGGGAAGTCGCTGCGACCGGTGGCGACGACCGCCGCGTACTTGTGCGCGACCTCCGGGTGGATCTCCGGGTTCGGGTTGGCCATCGCGAAGATGAAGGCGCCCTCGGCCATGGTGGCCACGACCTCCTCCGGCACGGTCCCGCCGGAGACGCCGATGAAGACGTCGGCGCCGGCCAGCGCGTCGGCCAGCGAGCCCTTGACGCCGGTCCGGTTGGTCTGCGCGGCGATCTCGGCCTTGACGTCGGTCAGGTCGCCGCGGCCCTCGTACACGACGCCCCGGCGGTCGCAGACCGCCACGTCGCCGATGCCGGCGGCGACCAGCATCTTGGCGATCGCGATCCCGGCCGCGCCGGCGCCGGAGATGACGGCCCGCAGGGTGCCGATCTCCCGGCCGGTCACCCGGGCCGCGTTCCAGAGCGCCGCGGTGGTGACGATCGCGGTGCCGTGCTGGTCGTCGTGGAAGATCGGGATGTCCAGCGCCTCCTGGAGGCGGCGCTCGATCTCGAAGCAACGGGGCGCGGAGATGTCCTCCAGGTTGACGCCGCCGAAGGAGGGCGCCAGCCGGACGACGGTCTCGACGATCTCGTCCACGCCGGTGCAGGCGAGCGCGATCGGCACCGCGTCCACGCCGCCGAACTGCTTGAACAGGATGGCCTTGCCCTCCATGACGGGCAGCGAGGCCTCCGGGCCGATGTCGCCGAGGCCCAGCACCGCGGTGCCGTCGGTGACGACGGCGACCGTGTTGGCCTTCCAGGTGTAGTCGTTCACCAGCTCCGGCTGCTCGGCGATGGCCGTGCAGACCCGTGCGACACCGGGGGTGTAGGCGAGGGACAGGTCGTCCGCGTCGCGCACCGGAACGGTCGCCCGGACCTCCATCTTGCCGCCGCGGTGGAGCGCGAAAACGGCATCGACCGGATCGACGGTGTCCTGGGTGCTGCTGTGGATGATCTCCGCTGCCACGATGACCTCTTCGTCATTGATCAGCGAGGACGCGTGGCCGACGGGCGGACGACCCGGCCGGAAACTTGAAACCGGGTACGCCGAGGCGGACCCGGGGAGGGCTGGATCGGGGCGCCGCCGTCGGGGCCGCGCCCTCGGAATGAGGGTTGTGTAACTGTTGAGCCTGCGCTGTGCTGCTGCTTCTTCCCGGGCCGAGCGTAGGTCGGACGACGGCATCGCACCTATGCCTTTTCGTCCTCGTCGCGCGTGCTTCCTCCGCATCGCGGCCAAAAGACGGGGTGCCTGGTGTCTGGAACACCGGGCCCCGGTGGCGGCAACAGCGGACGAGCACGCGCACTCGCAGGAGTGAACCAGGACACGACGGGGAGGCGGTGCCTCGGATACGGAGTCGGCGTCGTCGTGGACTTCCGTTCCTGCGCACCCCGAGCCTGTCGCGACTCGGTGGTCCGGTTCGAGCATCGGGGGTCACCCGGTACTGGATTCTGACACACCCGCCGCCGGGACCGGCAGGTCGGGATGGGAGGATCCCTTCTTCCGCCGTCTCGCGTACATCTCCGCGACGGCGTGGCGACACCACCTCCCTCCCACAGGAGCACCCTCATGCACCACCGCGCCCACCCCCGCCGACCGGCCGCCGCGGCCCTCTGCCTGGCCACCGCCGGCGCCCTGCTGCTGACCGGTTGCGGCGGCGACGAGCAGGCCGCCGCGAAGGACCCGGTCCAGGAGCTCCGGGGCCGCATCCCCCAGGCCCAGCGCACCGCGGGCGTGCTCCGGATCGCCTCGGACCTCAACTACGCGCCGGTGGACTTCCGGGGTGCGGACGGCAAGCCGGACGGCATCGACCCCGACATCGCCAACGCCGTCGGCAAGATCCTCGGCCTGCGGATCGAGGTCGTCGACACCCCGTTCGAGAAGCTGATACCGAACCTGCACGCCAAGCAGGTCGACGTGGCGATGTCCGGCCTGAGCGACATCCGCCAGCGCCGTGACGGCGTCGACGACGCGGGCAAGCAGGTCGACCCGGGCGTGGACTTCGTGGACTACTTCATCGCCGGTACCTCGATCATCGTCCAGAAGGGCAACCCCAAGGGCGTCCGCACCCTGGACGACCTGTGCGGCCGGGTCGTCGCGGTGCAGCAGAACACCACCCAGGACGAGATCGTCGCCCGTCAGGTGCTGGCCTGCGGCCGGAGCGGCAAGCCGCTGACCGTCCACAAGTTCGACAGCGACGCCAAGGCGCTGGCCGAGGTCGCCGCGGGCACGGCGGCCGCCGGCCTGGACGACTTCCCGGTGGCCGCCTACGCGGCGAAGACCACCGACGGCGGCAACCGCTTCGAGGTGACCGGCGCGCAGTCCCGGTCGAACCCGTACGGGATCGCGGTGCGCAAGGGGGACACCGACCTGCGCGACGTGCTGACCAAGGCGGTGGACCAGCTGATCCGCAGCGGCGAGTACGACAAGATCCTCGCCAAGTGGAACGTCGCCGCGGGGGCGGCCCAGAACGCGGTGGTCAACGGCGGCATCTGAGCGGCCGCGCGGGGCAGGCCCCGGGCGCCGTCACCGGGCACCGTCGCGGACGCCGTCACCGGGCGTCATCACCGGGCGTGGCGGCCGGGGGACCCGTCCGGCGGGTACACGGGCGGGCCTCCGGGCAGAGCGCGGGGAGATCTGCATACTTATACGCAGGGTGACAGGGACACGGTATTGGTCCGAATAGCGGACAGTGTGACCCCCCGTTATCCGATTTTGATCTGAATGAGGGCCATCCGACCGTCATCAGATGGCAGGATTCCCCCCATCTCCGATCGAGCCGGCCACTGGTCGAGGCGGTTCGATCAACGTCCACCTCGGCGGAGGGTGGCGGAAGCAGTACCACGCACCACCCTGCGCGAAGCCTGCTCAGGCCCAGCACGACCGGCTCTGCCCGTTCGACGACGTACAGCGACATACACCCCGTACAGCGCCGTACGGCCTGCTGCCCCGGTGTGCCGCTCCCCGCGGCGCGCTCCGCCCGACCTCTCCCTCAGGAGGAGATCCCCCATGACCGCCCGTACCCCGCGCACCCGTCTCCTCGCCGCCGGCGCGGTACTCGCGTCCGTCTCCCTGGCCCTCACCGCCTGTAGCAGCAGCAAGGACGAGAGCACCGGCGCCCCCAACGCCGGCGCGACCGTCAACGAGGTGAAGGCCGACGACAAGCTGGTCGCCCTCGTCCCCGCCGACATCAAGTCCGCCGGGAAGCTCACGGTCGGCTCGGACGCCTCGTACGCGCCCAACGAGTTCAAGGCCGACAACGGCAAGATCGAGGGCATGGACGTCGACCTGATCACCGCGGTCGCCGCCAGGCTCGGTCTCAAGGTCGACGTCCAGGACTCCGGTTTCACCGCGATCATCCCCGGTATCCAGTCGAACAAGTTCCAGATCGGCATGTCGTCCCTGACGGACAACAAGGAGCGCGAGCAGACCGTCGACATGGTCACCTACTTCAACGCGGGCAGCGCCGTCGCGGTGAAGAAGGGCAACCCGGACAAGATCGACCCCGCCGACCTGTGCGGCAAGAAGGTCGCCGTCCAGACCGGCACCACGCAGGCGCAGGAGATCACCGACACCCGCAACCCCGCCTGCGCCCAGGCCGGCAAGCCGGGCATCGTCAACGACGGTGACAAGTTCGACCTCCAGACCGACGTCACCAACGCCGTGGTCTCCGGCCGCGACCAGCTCATGATGGCCGACTCCCCGGTCGTCGACTACGCGGTCAAGCAGTCCGGCGGGCAGCTGGAGAAGGTCGGCGCCACCTACGACGCCGCCCCCTACGGCATCGCGCTGGCCAAGGGCTCGGCCCTCACCCCCGCCGTCCAGAGCGCCGTGCAGTCGCTGATCGACGACGGCACCTACAAGCAGATCCTCTCCAAGTGGGGCGTCGAGGCCGGTGCGATCGACAAGTCGACCGTCAACGGCGCCGTCAGCTGACCCTCCGCCTGACTCTCTCTCCCCCGAGGCCACACCGTGAACTCTCTGGACAAGGGGAAGGCGACGAAGGGACGGCCTGAGACCATCAAGGCCGTCCCCGTGCGCCACCCCGGACGCTGGGCGGGCGCCGTCGTCATCGCCCTGCTCGCGGCGATGCTGCTGAGCGCCCTCTTCACCAATCCCGCCTTCAAGTGGGACATCGTCGGGAAGTACCTCTTCCACGACAGCATCGTGCACGGCATGCTCGTCACGCTGGAGCTGACCGCGCTCGCCATGATCATGGGTGTGGTCGGCGGCATCATCCTCGCGGTGATGCGGCTCTCCCCCAACCCGCTGCTCTCCGGCACCGCGTGGATGTACATCTGGATCTTCCGCGGCACGCCCGTCCTGGTGCAGCTGGTCTTCTGGAACTTCCTCGGCCTGATCTGGGCCAAGCTCTCGATCGGCGTACCGTGGGGACCGGAGTTCTGGTCCGAGTCCACCAACGTGCTGATCCCGACCTTCGTCGCCGCCCTGCTGGGCCTGGGCCTCAACGAGGCCGCCTACATGGCGGAGATCGTCCGCGGCGGCATCCAGTCGGTCGACGAGGGCCAGAGCGAGGCCTCGCACGCGCTCGGCATGAGCCGCTTCCAGACCATGCGGCGGATCGTGCTCCCGCAGGCCATGCGGGTGATCATCCCGCCCACCGGCAACGAGACCATCTCGATGCTGAAGACCACCTCGCTGGTCAGCGTGATCTCCCTGGAGGAGATCTTCCGGGCCGGCCAGGTGATCTACTCGCGCAACTACCAGAACATCCCGCTGCTGATCGTGGTCAGCCTCTGGTACCTGTTCTTCACGTCGCTGCTGACCATCGGCCAGTACTACATCGAGCGGCACTACGCCCGCGGCTCCAACCGGACGCTCCCGCCCACGCCGATCCAGCGGCTGCGGAGGCTGTTCGCCGGGAAGCCCACCCCGAAGACCACCGCCGACGTGGTCCCGGGGCTTGAGGGAGGTGGTCACGTATGACCGATCTGACCAAGACCCCCGCCGACGCCGGCAACGGCGGCCCGATGGTCCGCGCCGAGGACGTCCACAAGTCCTACGGCACGGTCCAGGTGCTCAAGGGCATCGACCTGGAGGTCAAGCAGGGCGAGGTGTTCTGCCTGATCGGCCCCTCCGGCTCCGGCAAGTCGACCTTCCTGCGGTGCATCAACCACCTGGAGAAGATCAACGCCGGCCGGCTCTGGGTCGACGGCGAGCTGGTCGGCTACCGGCAGAAGGGCGACCGGCTCTACGAGCTCCGGGAGAACGAGGTCGCGCTCAAGCGGCGCGACATCGGCATGGTGTTCCAGCGCTTCAACCTGTTCCCGCACATGACCGCCCTGGAGAACGTCATCGAGGCGCCGGTGCAGGTCAAGGGCGAGTCCAAGGCGGACGCCCGGACCCGCGGGATGGCCCTGCTGGAGCGGGTCGGCCTGGCCGACAAGGCGAAGAACTACCCCTCGCAGCTCTCCGGCGGCCAGCAGCAGCGGGTCGCGATCGCCCGGGCGCTGGCCATGAAGCCCAAGCTGATGCTCTTCGACGAGCCCACCTCGGCGCTCGACCCGGAGCTGGTCGGCGACGTCCTGGACGTCATGCGCGGCCTCGCCGAGGAGGGCATGACCATGGTCGTGGTGACCCACGAGATGGGCTTCGCCCGCGAGGTCGGCGACGCCCTGGTCTTCATGGACGGCGGGGTGGTGGTCGAGTCCGGCAACCCCCGCGACGTCCTCACCGACCCCCAGCACGAGCGCACCCGCGCGTTCCTCTCCAAGGTGCTCTGAGCGCACCGGCACGGCGCCCGGCAGGCCGGTCCTGCCGGGCGCCGACGTTTTCCCCGCCCGGGTAATAGGCTGGAGCTAGTCAGCCTGTTACCGACTCTGGAAGGACCACCGTGGAGCTCGCCTCGTACGCCGAACGGGCCGTTCGGCTGGTGAACACCGAGGAGCCCGAGCGCGGCACCGACACCCTGACCTCCGTGGACGCCGTGCGGTCGCTGTTCTCCGAATCCTCCCGGGCCGCCGCGCTCGCCGACGAGTCGGACCTGCCGCGGCTGCGCGCCGTCCGGACCAGGCTGCGCGGAGTGTTCGAGGCCGCCGCCGAGGGGGACGAGATCCGCGGCGTCGACCTGCTGAACAGCCTGCTGATGGAGTACCCCGTCAGCCCACTGGTCTCCGGGCACGACTACCTGGACGACGCCGGGCGGCCGCGCTGGCACCTGCACCTCGCCGACAACTCGCCCACCGCCACCGCGCACTTCAGCGCCGTCGCCTGCATGGGACTGGCCGTCCACCTGACCGAGCTGGGCGCCGACCGGCTCGGCATCTGCCAGGCCTCGCCCTGCCGCAACGCCTACCTGGACACCTCCACCAACCGCTCCCGGCGGTACTGCTCCGACCGGTGCGCCACCCGCGCCAACGTCGCCGCGTACCGGGCCCGCAAGCGGCAGGAGGCCCAGGACGCCTCGGCCCTGGCCGGGGGCTGACCGGTACCCCGGCTACCAGGCGCCGGGGTCGACCCAGACGCCCAGCCGGCGGGCGAGGCCCGGGATCCGGGCCGGCGGGCCGGCCAGCAGCAGCCGCTCCAGCCGGTGCCCCGGGGCCAGCCAGGCCGGGCGCGGGCGCAGCCGCAGCAGCACCCGGCCGAGCACCAGCTCGTCCGGGACGGCGCCGTAACTGCGGCTGTCACTGTCGACCGGCCGGTTGTCGGAGAGCAGCCACCAGCCCTTGGCCCGCCGCTCGACGGCCCGCTTCACCACCAGCAGGTCCTGCTGGAAGGGGTGACGGAACACCACCACCGCCCCCGGTCTGATCCGCGCGCCGTACCTGACCAGGAGCCGGTCGCCCTCGCGCAGGGTCGGCACCATCGAGGGCCCCGCCACGTCGATCAGCCCGAACGGCGCGCCACCCCCCGGGGTGCCGCCCTCCGGTTCCGTCATCCGCGCCACGCCTGCTCCTCCCGGCTCGCCGCGTCCAGTCTGCCGTACGGGCCGTCCGCGGCCGATGCCCGAATTGGCCCGGTTCCGGCTCCGCCTTTTGCCCTAGGCCCGCCGCCCGGCCGCGAAACCCGGTGCCCGGAAGGGTAATCTCGCTCGCGGGAAGACGATCTAAGGAAGGACTCCCATGTTCTCTCGTCTGTTTGCACCGCGCGCCACCGCCCACGCCCACTGCGACCTCCCCTGCGGCGTGTACGACCCCGCGCAGGCCCGGATCGAGGCCGAGTCGGTCAAGGGCACCCAGGAGAAGTACCAGGCCAACGAGGACCCGGCGTTCCGCACCCGCGCCCTGATCATCAAGGAGCAGCGCGCCGAGGCCGTCAAGCACCACATCTCGGTGCTGTGGAGCGACTACTTCAAGGCCCCGCACTTCGAGAAGTACCCGCAGCTGCACCAGCTGATCAACGACACCCTGAAGGCCGCCTCGGCCGCCAAGGCGTCGACGGACCCGGCCACCGGCCAGGCCCTGCTCGACCTGATCGCCGAGGTCGACAAGATCTTCTGGGAGACCAAGCAGGCCTGATCACCGATCAGGCACCGCCGACCGCCCCCGTCCGCAGCGCCGGACAGGGGCGGTCGCGCGTTTTCGCGCGCGCGAACCCGGTAAGGGTCGCTCTGGCCCGGCGCTTGTTATGCTGCCAGGGCGTCCGAGGGAGAAGTCCGGTGTGAATCCGGCGCTGACCCGCAACGGTGGGCGGAGCCCTGTGCCCGCGAGCCCGATCGCCCTGGGACGCCGATCTCCCGACAACTCGCCGTGGACTGCGAGGGGATGGCGCCCCGGCAGCTCCGTGCCCGGGCGCGCCGCCTCGCTGCCGTCCGCGGCCCGAGGCGAAGGCGCGCCGCCCGTGAGCACCGCAGTGACCGCACCGGCCCCCGTACCGGCGGCCCGTCGAATACCCGCCGCGGCGCTGGCCGCCGGCCTGCTCGCGGCGCTGCTGCTCTCGCTGGTCTGCGGGGTGGCCCTCGGCGCCTCCGGACTCGGCTGGGCCCGCGTCCTGCGGCTGCTGGGCGCCGGACTGACGGGCGGTCGGCTCGACGCCGGGGAGGCCGCCGCGTACGCGATCGTCTGGGAGATCCGGCTGCCGCGCACGGTGCTGGCCGCCGTGGTCGGCGCCGGGCTCGCGGCCACCGGGGTCGCGGTGCAGGCGATGGTCCGCAACGCGCTGGCCGACCCGTTCGTGCTGGGCATCTCCTCCGGCGCCTCGGTCGGCGCCAACGCCGTGCTGCTGCTGGGCGCGTTCGCCTCGCTCGGAGTCTGGGCGATCTCGGTCTCCGCGTTCGCCGCCGCCCTGCTGGCGATGGTCCTGGTGTACGCCGCCGCCCGGACGGCGTACGGGCTCACCCCGCTGCGGCTGGTGCTGACCGGTACCGCGATGTCCTACGGGTTCTCGGCGGTGACAGCGCTGATGGTGTTCGGTGCCGCGCGCGGTGAGGCCGCCCGCAGCGCCATGATGTGGCTGCTCGGCAGCCTCGGCGGGGCGACCTGGGGGTCCGTCCCGATCGCCGCCGCCACCGTGCTGGCCGGTCTCGCCTACCTGGCCGGCGCGGCCGGGCGGCTGGACGCCCTCGCCATGGGCGACGAGACGGCGGCCTCGCTCGGGGTGGACGGCGACCGGCTGCGCCGCGAGCTGTTCGTGGTGACGGCCGCCGTCACCGGCACCGTGGTCGCGGTCAGCGGCGCGATCGGCTTCGTCGGCCTGATGGTGCCGCACCTGACCCGGATGCTGGTCGGCGCCGGGCACCGCCGGGTGCTGCTGGTCGCGCCGCTCGCCGGGGCGCTGCTGCTGGTCTGGGTGGACATCGTCTCGCGCACCCTGCTGGCGCCGGCCGAGCTGCCGGTCGGGGTGGTCACCGCCGTCCTCGGGGTGCCCTGCTTCCTGCTGCTGATGCGCCGTCGCGGCTACACCTTCGGAGGCCGCTGATGGATCTCGCCCTCGACGGCGTCTCGGTGGACCTGGCCGGCACCCGGCTGGTCCACGACGTCACCCTCGGCGCCGCCGCCGGGCAGGTGGTCGGCCTGGTCGGGCCCAACGGCAGCGGCAAGTCGACCCTGCTGCGCTGCGTCTACCGGGCGCTGCGCCCGGCCGCCGGCGCCGTCCGGCTGGACGGCGAGGACCTGCACGCGCTCGCCGCCCGCGAGGCCGCCCGGCGGGTGGCCGCGCTGCCGCAGGAGCACTCCGCCGAGTTCGACTTCACGGTGGCCGAGGTGGTCGGCATGGGCCGGCTGCCGCACCGCGGCGGCTTCGCCCGGCCGACCGCCGAGGACACCGGGCGGTGCGCCCGCGCCCTGCGGCGGGTGGGCGCGGACCACCTGGCCGGGCGCGGCTTCCTGAGCCTGTCCGGGGGCGAGAAGCAGCGGGTGCTGATCGCCCGCGCGCTGGTCCAGGAGCCCCGGGTGCTGGTGCTCGACGAGCCCACCAACCACCTGGACATCGCCCACCAGTTGGAGGTGCTGGCGCTGGTCCGGGAGGCCGGTACGACCGTGCTCACGGCCCTGCACGACCTCAATCTGGCGGCCGGCCACTGCGACCTGCTGTACGTCATCGCGGCCGGCCGGATCGTCGCCTCCGGACCGCCGGCCGAGGTCCTGGAGCCGGCCCTGCTGGCCGAGGTGTTCGGCGTCCGCGCGACGCCCGTGAAGCACCCGGGGACCGGCGCCGTCCAGTTGCTCTTCGACCGGCTCGGCCGGACCTCCCCCGGCCCCGCCGACTCCGCCGACTCCCCCTGCTGAGGAAACCCCATGCGTACCAAGGCCGTTGCCACCGCCGCCCTGCTCACCCTCGCGCTGACCGCCTGCGGCGCCGAGATCGCCCCCGCCGGGGACGCCGCCGCCGGCTCCGCCCACTACCCGGTGACCGTCGACAACTGCGGTACGAAGGTCACCTTCGAGCGGAAGCCGGCCCGGACGGTGACCAACGACGTGGGCATCACCGAGCTGATGTTCGCGCTCGGCCTGGCCGACCGGATGGCCGGCTACGTGATGCCCGACGACAAGGGCCAGGTCGACAAGGTGGCCTGGAAGGACGGCTACCAGCAGACCAGGTGGCTCTCCAAGCAGCAGATCACCAAGGAGATCGCGCTGGAGGCGAGGGCCGACCTGGTCTTCGCCGGGTGGCACTACGGCTTCGACGAGGCCGGCGGCTTCACCCCGCAGGCGCTGGCCGGTCTCGGCATCGGCTCGTACGTGCTCAGCGAGTCCTGCCGCAGCGGCAAGGGCCCCGAGCGCGGGGTGATGTCCCCGCTGGACGCGCTCTACACCGACCTGGCCAACCTGGGCGAGATCTTCGACGTCCGGGACCGGGCCGACGCGCTGATCGCCGATTTCCGGGCGCAGGTCGCCGCCGTCCCGCGGCCCGAGCGCCGGCCGCGCGTCTTCCTGTACGACAGCGGCGAGGACAAGCCGTACACCTCGGGGAAGTTCGCCGCGCCCCAGGAGATCATCGCCAGGGCCGGCGGGGAGAACGTGATGGGCGACCTCGCCGACTCCTGGACCACCGTGGGCTGGGAGAGCGTGGTCCAGCGCGACCCCGAGGTGATCGTGATCAACAACTACGGCTCCCCGGACGCCGAGGCCAAGCGGAAGTTCCTCACGTCCTTCCCGCCGCTGGCCGGCGTCTCCGCCGTCCGCAACGGCCGGATCTTCGTCCTGGACTACGTCGACCTGGTGGAGAGTCCGCGCAACCCGGCCGCGATCACCGCGCTCGCGGCCCACCTGCGCGGTGTGACGGCCGGCTGAGCCGCGGTGGGGGGCGGGCGTACGCTCGGAGGTACGAGCCGACGGAACCGACCGGAGGAGCGAGAACATGAGCACCATGGCCGCGCCGTCCGCCTTCGACACCGGCGTGCTGCGCGAGGGCATCGAGCGCGGCGACGCCGACGCGCTGCTGGCGCTGTACGCGGACGACGCCGAACTGCGCGTGGTCGACCGCGAGACCCAGCCCAGCCACCCGCTGGTGGTGCACGGCCGGGACGAGATCGGCGCCCTGCTGAACGACGTCTACGGCCGGGAGACGCGCCACACGCTGGAGCGGGTGGTCCTGGACGGCGACCGCCTCGCCTTCATGGAGTCCTGCCGCTATCCCGACGGGGTCCGGGTGCTGGTCACCTCGGTCGCCGACCTGCGGGAGGGCCGGATCGTCGACCAGACCTCGATCCAGGCCTGGGACGAGGACGGGCGGGCCAAGTAGGCTCGTGGCATGATCCGCACCGCCGTAGTCACCGATGTCCCGGTCATTCACGCCATGATCCGCGAACTCGCGGAGTACGAGAAGGCACCGCACGAGGCGGTCGCCACCGAGGAACAGCTGCGCGAGGCGCTGTTCGGCGCCGCCCCGGCGGTGTTCGGGCTGGTCGCCGAGGACGACACCACCGGCGAGCCGGTCGGGTTCGCGGTCTGGTTCCTCAACTTCTCGACCTGGCGCGGGACGCACGGGATCTACCTGGAGGACCTCTACGTCCGCCCGCAGGCCCGCGGCGGCGGCCACGGCAAGGCGCTGCTGCTGGAGCTGGCCCGGATCGCCGTCGAGCGTGGCTACTCGCGGGTGGAGTGGTCGGTGCTGGACTGGAACGAGCCCTCGATCAACTTCTACAAGTCGCTGGGCGCGGTGCAGATGGACGAGTGGACCGTGCACCGGCTCACCGGCCCGGCGCTCACCGCGGCCGGCACCCGCTGACCGACCGGGTGCCACGAGTCCCTCCCGGGGGCTGCCACCCTGCGTCGCGAGGGCCTACCATGAGTGACCCTCGCACCCGGTGTCGCTCGTTCCCGTGAAGGCGGGACCGGATCGCGACATCCGCCCACCGATAGCGGTAACGTCTCGGGCGGATGCGCGGCGTCCGACCACCCCTCCCGGGGTATGACCGGTACGTACCGCACCACCCCTCTGGACAGTTGGGGCGAAGCAGTTGAGCCAAGCAACAGACAGTGCCGCGGCCACCGGCCCGGAAGCACAGCGCGTCACCCAGGAGGTGAGGGTGTCCCAGATCGACGGCGAGCCCGGAGTACAGGACTTCGTGGAGGTCCGGCTGCCCGCGGCGGGGGCCTACCTCTCGGTGCTGCGAACAGCGACGGCGGGGCTGGCGGCCCGGCTGGACTTCACGCTGGACGAGATCGAGGACCTCCGGATCGCGGTGGACGAGGCCTGCGCCATCCTGCTCCAGCAGGCGGTGCCCGGCTCCGTCCTCTCCTGCGAGTTCCGGCTGGTGGGCGACTCGCTGAAGGTCATCGTCTCCGCCCCGACCACGGACGGCCGTGCCCCGGAACGGGACACCTTCGCCTGGACGGTGCTCTCCGCGCTGGCCGGCGAGGTGGAGTCCTCGGTCGCCGAGGACAACACCGTCTCGATCAGCCTGCACAAGAAGCGCGGCGGGTCCGCCGCCCATTAGGGCCGCCACAGCAGCACCGAACAAGAGCCGTCCGTCCGGCGCCACCCGGGCCGGCGGACGGCTCCCGGTACCGCCCACCACGCGGTACGACCAACGAGACGAATCCGGGACCGCCCCAGGTCCCGGTGCTCCCGGAACGGAACGGGGGAATGGCCGTGAGTGATCTGGACCGTACCGGCCTCGCGACGGCGGGCCCTGCCGTACCGACCCAGGCGAGCGTTCCCGGCCTCGCCGCCAACGACGAAGCGCACCCGAAGGACGCCCACCGGATGAGCCAGCCGACCGAGCCGACGTCTGATCCGTCGCCCACGCCCTCGCCGCCGTCCGCGGCCCCGGAGTCCCCGGTGCCCGACGCGGCCGAGGCGCTGCGCGGTGCGGTGCCCTCGCAGGCGCCGCACCGTTCGGGGGCGCCGGACCGGGAGGCGGCCCGGGCCCTGTTCGTCCGGCTGTCCGCGCTGCCCGAGGGCTCCGCGGAGCGCGTCGAGCTGCGCAACCAGCTGGTGCGGATGCACATCCCCCTGGTGGAGCACCTGGCCCGGCGGTTCCGCAACCGGGGCGAGCCGCTGGACGACCTCACCCAGGTCGCCACCATCGGACTGATCAAGTCGGTGGACCGCTTCGACCACGAACGCGGGGTCGAGTTCTCCACCTACGCGACGCCGACCATCGTCGGCGAGATCAAGCGCCACTTCCGGGACAAGGGCTGGGCGGTCCGGGTACCGCGCCGGCTCCAGGAGCTGCGGCTGTCGCTGACCACGGCGACCAGTGAGCTCTCCCAGCGGCACGGCCGCTCCCCCACCGTGCACGAGCTGGCCGAGCACCTGGGGATCTCCGAGGAGGACGTGCTGGAGGGCCTGGAGTCCGCCAACGCGTACTCCACGCTGTCGCTGGACGTCCCCGACAGCGACGACGAGTCGCCGGCCGTGGCGGACACCCTGGGCGCCACCGACGAGGCACTGGAGGGCGTCGAGTACCGCGAGTCCCTCAAGCCGCTGCTGGCCCAACTGCCGCCCCGGGAGCAGAAGATCCTGGTGCTGCGGTTCTTCCGCAACATGACCCAGTCGCAGATCGCCGCCGAGGTGGGCATCTCGCAGATGCACGTCTCCCGGCTGCTGGCCCGTACCCTGGCCCAGCTCCGGGAGAAGCTCCTGGTGGAGGAGTAGGACTGACGGCCGCTCAGCGGCCGCCGTCGCCGGCCCTCCGCGCTCAGCCCTCGTGCGGAGCGTAGAGGGCCGTCGTCGCCTTCGGGCTGAGCAGGGCGCCGATGCCGGCCAGCCCGAGCAGGCCGATCGCCGCCCCGACGGCCACCATGGCGCCGCCGGTCTGCCACATGTAGTAGGCCACCGGCAGGCAGATCGAGTTGGTCAGCACCGCCGGGCTGCGGCCCCAGCGGCGGCCCTTGAGCAGCGCCCGGGCGGCCAGCAGCGGCAGCACGCCGAGCAGGACGATCACGAGGCCGCCGAACTCGTTCAGCGCGAGCTGCCTGGAGTCGCCGGACACGGCGGACACCATGTCCCAGACGCCGACGACGGCGAGTGCGGCGCCCTCCAGGGCGGTGATGGCGGCGCCCGCGGTCAGGGCCGCCGGCCGGTCGGCGCCGGGCGCGGGTACGGGTGCGGAGGATTCTGCGGTCACTCCAGCAGGGTAGCCGCCGGTTGGTCCGTACCGCCCCGTAGGCTGAGCACATGCGCGCTCTCCTGGTCGTCAACCCGAAAGCGACCACCACCAGTGGCCGCACCAGGGATGTCCTGATCCATGCCCTGCGCAGCGACCTCAAGCTGGAAGTGGCCCAGACGGAGTACCGCGGCCACGCGCGCGACCTGGCCCGCGAGGCGGTCGAGGACGGCGCCGTCGACCTGGTGGTGGCCCTGGGCGGCGACGGCACGGTCAACGAGGTGGTCAACGGACTGCTGACGCACGGCCCGGGCGAGAAGGTCCCCCGGCTGGCCGTGGTGCCCGGCGGGTCGACCAATGTGTTCGCCCGCGCGCTGGGTCTGCCCAACGACCCCGTGGAGGCCACCGGGGCCCTGCTGAACGCCCTGGACCAGCGCCGGGAGCGGCCGATCGGCCTGGGCAAGGCGATGACGGAGGGGCTGCCGGACCGCTGGTTCACCTTCACCGCCGGCCTCGGCTTCGACGCGGGCGTGGTGGGCCGGGTGGAGGAGCAGCGCAGAGCGGGGCGCAGGTCGACCCACGCGCTCTACGTGGGGCAGGCGCTCCGGCACTACGTCACCCAGCGTGAGCAGCGCCGATCGGGCCCCGTCACCCTGCAACTGCCGGGCCGGGCGCCGGTGCCGGGCCTGGTGCTGGCCATAGTCAGCAACACCTCGCCGTGGACGTTCCTGGGCAACCGCCCGGTCTATCCCTCCCCGCTCGCCTCCTTCGACACGGACCTCGATGTCTTCGGCATCACCCGGATGACCGCGTTCGGCACCGCTCGAACGGTCCGTCAGATCCTGCGGTCGCACACGCCTTCGGCCGATGGCGCCGCCCCTGCCGGCCCGTCCGGAAAGCACGTCGTCTCCTACCACGACGCTCGGCACTTCACCTTGGTTTCGCAGGAACCGGCCCCATTCCAGGTGGACGGGGACCACCTTGGAGACAGGAGTCGCGTCAGTTTCACAGGCGTACGGCGGGCACTGCGTGTGATTGTGTGACTGGAAGGAGGGTTCTCCCTTCTTCTCGAACGCACAAGCCCCCTTCACTCCATAGAAGTACTGGCTGTGAGCTAGGCGACACCGAAGAATCAAAAATTCCTCCCTGAAGGGGGTTGTATCCGGGCCCGAGGTTTGCGAACCTCTACATGGCGATCGGGACACATCGCAGCGACGGCAACCACAGACCCTGGCGGGTGCCGACCGCGGAGTGTCCCTCGAATCGCCGAATCCCTCCCCAGCACAGACCACCCGGGCCCGATGGGCCTTTGGTCTCTTTTGCTGTTGCGGGATTCGTGAAAGCGTTCACATTCACAAGCCATCGATTATGCCGATCGGGTCACCCCCGCCGGCAGGAGGAGTTGGACGACCATGGACTGGCGCCACCGCGCTGTCTGCCGCGAAGAGGACCCGGAGCTTTTCTTCCCGATCGGGAACACCGGTCCTGCTCTGCTGCAGATCGAGGAAGCCAAGGCCGTGTGCCGCCGCTGTCCGGTCATGGAGCAGTGCCTGCAGTGGGCGCTCGAGACCGGCCAGGATGCCGGCGTCTGGGGCGGTATGAGCGAGGACGAGCGTCGCGCGATGAAGCGCCGCGCTGCCCGCAACCGCGCCCGCACCGCCTGATCACACGCCGTAACACCAGTAGTGACCGCAGTGCCGATCAACACATGATCAAGGGCTTCCCTGCACTTCCTGGCGAAGCCTTCCGTACAAAGGGCCTTGCTCGACACGGTCCGACGACACCGGGCCGCCCAGGCACTTGATACTGTTCACTTAGAGCAATATTGTGGAGCTGAGGCGCTCACCGTGTGCAACGCACCGGTGAGGTGTCGTATCACCCAGAGCCCCCGTTCCGGCCGACTCCCCCCGACGGCCGGAACGGGTTGAGAGGCCCTGTCGACCCACCCCCCCCGGTCGACAGGGCCTCGTTTCTGTTTCCGCGTCCGGTCACGCGCGGCGGCCACCCGCCGTTCGGGGCGCTTCCCGATCGCCACCTGCGGTGGTGCGGAGGTGCGCACCCGGCGCCCGTTGCGGGTACACGCCCCCGACACACTCCACTGCGCCTCGGGTGCCGCGCCGTGTCCGTCGAGCCGGGACGGCTCAGGGCACCGGGATCTCCAGGATCACCTTGGTGCCGCCGTTCGGTCCCGCCACCATGTCGAAGGTGCCGCCCAGCTCCCCGGTGGCCAGGGTCCGGACGATCTGCAGCCCGAGGTTGCCCGCCTGCTGCGGGTCGAAGCCCTCCGGCATGCCCCGGCCGTCGTCCTGCACGGTGATCAGCAGGTACTCCTCCGGCCGGGCGCCGCCGTTCCAGCTGTCCGACCAGCCCATGCCGGTGGCCGGGGCCCGCCCGCGCAACGCGCTGACCTCCAGGTTCCCGGAGGCGGACGGCCCGAAGGCGTGCTCCAGCGCGTTCTGCAGCAGCTCGGTGAGCACCATCGCCAGCGGGGTGGCTACCTCGGCGGAGAGGATGCCGAAGCTGCCGCTGCGCCGGGTCGCCACCCGGCCGTCCTGGGACAGCTCCATCACCATGGCCAGCACCCGGTCGGCGATCTCGTCGAAGGCGACCTGCTCGTCCAGCGCCTGGGAGAGCGTCTCGTGCACGATCGCGATCGACCCGACCCGGCGGACCGCCTCGTCCAGCGCGGCCCGGCCGGCGTCCGAGTCCATCCGGCGGGACTGCAGCCGCAGCAGGGCCGCCACCGTCTGCAGGTTGTTCTTCACCCGGTGGTGGATCTCCCGGATGGTGGCGTCCTTGGTCATCAGCTCGCGGTCGCGCCGCCGCAGCTCGGTGACGTCGCGGCAGAGCACCAGGGAGCCGGTCAGGGTGCCCTTGGGCTTCAGCGGGATCGCCCGCAGGGTCACCACCCCGCCCTGCACCTCGACCTCGGTCTGGCGCGGCGCCCAGCCGCTCGCCAGCTTCACCAGTGCCTCGTGCACCGCCGACCGCGAGGGCGGGACCAGCTCGGCGGTGGCCCGGCCGAGGTGGCTGCCGACCAGGTCGGTGGTGAGCCCGAGGCGGTGGTAGGCGGAGAGCGCGTTGGGGCTGGCGTAGGTGACGATGCCGTCGGCGTCGAGCCGGATCAGGCCGTCGCCGACCCGGGGGGCGGCGTCCATGTCGGTCTGCTCGACACCGTGGTACGGGAACGTCCCGGCGGCGATCATCTGGGCCAGGTCGGAGGCGCTCTGCAGGTACGTGAGTTCGAGCCGGCTGGGGGTGCGGACGGTCAGCAGGTTGGTGTTGCGGGCGATCACGCCGAGCACCTTGCCCTCGCGCCGCACCGGGATCGACTCGACCCGGACGGGCACCTCCTCGCGCCACTCCGGGTCGCCCTCGCGCACGATCCGCCCCTCGTCGAAGGCGGCGTCGAGCAGGGGCCGGCGGCCGCGCGGGACGAGGTGGCCGACCATGTCGTCCTGGTAGGAGGTGGGCCCGGTGTTGGGCCGCATCTGGGCCACCGAGACGTACCGGATGCCGTCCCAGGTGGGGATCCACAGGACCAGGTCGGCGAAGGAGAGGTCGGAGAGCAGCTGCCACTCCGAGACCAGCATGTGGAGCCAGTCCACGTCGGCACCGGTCAGGGTGGTGTGGCGGCGGACGAGTTCGTTCAGCGAGGGCACATGGCGAGCGTAGCTCCAGGTCCCGGGCGCGGACGTGGCGCACCCGCCCGCGCGCGGGTGGCCGCAGGTTGTCCAGACCAATTTTCGGGGTCCCCTGGACAACCCAGATTGGTCTAGTCCACAATGAAAGAGCACCAAGGAGAGGCCGCCGCGCAACTGCCCTGACCGCGCGACGCCGCTCCTCGGTCGGATACCGCCGAGCGAGGACCCCGCACAGTTCTCGGTCGTCCCGGTGCCCGACGACAGCTCCGGGCTGCGGTGCCGCATGGGTTGAGGGTCCCGTGTCGGCGCCGTGGCCCGTAGTGCTTCCCGCCCCCGGCCGGGGGCGCTCCCCGCCCCGGCGGGACACCCGCGGACCGCTCCGGCCGCTCAAACGCCGCACCCCCGTCCACGGCCCGTGGACGGGGGTGCGGCGTTCGTGGCGCCCGCGCTCAGTGCGTCTCGGTGACCTTGGCCAGGGCGCGCGGGGCGTCGGGGTCCTGGCCACGGGCGATGGTGACCTCGTAGGCCAGCAGCTGCAGCGGCAGGATCTCCAGGATCGTCTGGACCTCCTCGGGTACGCCGGCCGGCAGCACGAAGCCCGCCGAGGCGGCGTCCACCTGCTGCCGCTGGCCGATGACCACAAGGTCCGCGCCGCGGCCGCGCAGGCGGTCCAGGACCGGCTGCAGGGCCTCCCCGCCCTTGCCCTCCGGGACGATCGCGATGACCGGGGAGACGTTGTCGACCATGGCCAGCGGGCCGTGCAGCAGATCGGCGCCGGAGAACGGGGAGGCCGGGATGTACGTGGTCTCCATGAGCTTCAGCGCCGCCTCACGGGCGGTCGGGTAGCCGTAGCCGCGCGAGGTGATGACCAGGCGCTGGGCAAAGCGGTAGCGCTCGGCCAGGGCCTTCACCTCGGGCTGCCGGGCCAGGATGCCGGCGGCCAGCTCCGGCAGCTCGCGGGCGGCCGTGCCGTCGCCGCCGCGCAGGCCCTCGACCAGCAGGTAGAGCGAGAGCAGCTCGGCGGTGTAGGTCTTGGTGGCGGGCAGCGCCTTCTCCGGGCCGGCCAGCACGTCGATGTGGAACTCGGAGACCTCGGCGAGCGGCGAGGAGGCGTTGTTGGTGACCGCCAGCGTGATCGCACCGGCCTCGCGGGCCGCCTTGGTGGAGGCGACGAGGTCCGGCGAGCCGCCGGACTGGCTGACGGTGACGACCAGCACGTCCGTGAGGTCCGGCTTGGCGCCGTACGCGGTGGTGGTGGACATCGAGGTCAGACCGGCCGGCTTGCCGAGCAGGATCTCGACCAGGTACTTGGCGTAGAGCGCCGCGTTGTCGGACGTGCCGCGCGCGGTGAGCAGGACGAAGCGAGGGTTGCGGGCGGCGATCCGGGCCGCGATGTCGAAGATCTTCGGGGCGCCCTCGTCGAGGATGCGCCGCAGGACGGCCGGCTGCTCGGCCATCTCCGCCGCCATGATCCGGCCGGGGACGGGAGCAGTCTGCGGGTCGGACATCAGGATGTGCCTCCGATGAGATGGTTCGACCCCGCCCGGACGGGGATGCCCGGCGAGGACCTCTACGGCGGCGAGTCCGCACACTCGCTGCGGTGGTTCCGTGATTCCTGCGGCAATCGTACGGGGACTCCTCCGCGCGGCACATCCGAGAGCCCCTCCCGGTGGTCCGGAAGGGGCTCTCCCCGGGGCGCCGGCCCCGCCGGCGCGGCTCAGCCCTGCTTGTTGATCAGCTGGTCGATCGCGGCGTCCGCCTCCTTGGCGGCCTGGTCCACCGGCTTGTTGCCCTTGAGGATCGCGGTGAGCATGTCGGGCAGGATCTTCTGCTTCTCGATCGCGCCCCAGCCCGGCGCCAGCGGGGTGAACCAGGCGTCCGGCACCGCGTTGGCCGCGGCGGCGGTCGCCGGCTTGCTCTTCAGCGGGTTCAGCTGGGTGAGGTTGTTCGGCAGGATGTCCTTGTCCGCCAGCGCCTGCTGGGACTTGGTGCTGGTGAACATCCGGACCCAGTCGGTGGCCAGCGCGGCCGACGGCGACTTGGCGGTGACGGCGAGGTCCGAGCCGCCGATGAAGGTCGGCAGCGGCTTGCCGCCCGGGCCGGGCATGGTGGCCAGCTTGACGGCGTCCTTGAGGGTCGGGTCGCCGGTGACCGGCGCGGTCACGCTGGAGGCCTCGTAGCCGTTGCCGTAGAAGGCCCCGGCGTGGCCGCGGGCCATCGCCTCGAACTGGTTCTGCTCGTTGACCGCCAGGTCGCCCTTGTTGTACTTGCGCACCAGGTCGACGAAGTGGTTCAGCCCCTGCTGGGACTTCGGGTCGCTGAGCGTGCCGTGCCAGTTCCCGGCGCTGTCGAAGCGGGCGATGGCGCCGCCGTACGCGGAGACGTAGCTCATCGCGGCGTACCAGTACGGGCCGGGCAGGTAGAGCGCGGAGTAGCCCTTGTCGGCCTTGTTCTTGTCCGCGACCTTGTCCAGGGCCGCCTTGAGGTCGTCCTCGGTCTTGGGGAACTCCGCGCTGCCGGTGGCCGCCTGGAAGGCCGTCGCGTTGTAGATGGCGACCCGGGCGCCCGCGTAGTACGGCACGCACCAGAGCTTGTCCTGGTAGGTGCAGGTGTTGGCGAGCGCCTTGATCCAGGCGTCCGAGTTGTCGAAGCTGGAGCGCTCCACCGGGGCCAGCGCGCCGGCGAGCACGTACTTCATGGTCTCGGTGTTGCCGAGCTCCACCACGTCGGGGGCGTTGCCCTCGGCGAGCGCCTTGTCCAGCTTGCCGACCTTGTCGGCCCACCCCTGGTAGGCGAGCCGCAGGGTGACGTTGGGGTACTTCGCCGCGAACTCGTCGTTCACCCGCTGCACGAGGTCCGGCCAGTTCTTCTGGGCGTCGTCCATCAGCCAGACGGTGACCGTGCCGGTGGCGGACTTCGGGTCCGCCGTGGCGGCCTTGCCGTCCCCCGAGGGCGAGCCGCCCGAGGAACAGGCCGTCAATCCGGCGGCGAGCGCCAGGATCCCGAACGTCGCCATGAGCTGACGCTTCTTCACGCCATCCTCCGAGGGTGCTAGAGCCTGTGCCCGCCGGCAGCGTGATGGCGCGTCCGCCGGGAGGGATCCGGGCGGGGACGGCGAAGTGCTTCAGGAAGGGCCTATACCACATCCGGTGAGGTTGAAGTTCGAACCGGATGGACTGGAGCCTGGCCTAGACCACTGGCGGTGTCAACGCCAAATGGCCAGGCCGACAAGGACGTTGCAGACCTGTTGTAGCCCGTGGCGATCAGTTGCGACGTCATCACCCTAAGTAGAACTTAAGGCTGTCTTAAGGCTGATTTGAGGGAACACCGTCATCTGGGAACGCCGCAGGGCCAACGGCGGGAAAACGGAACGGGCCCGTCATGCGCCATGCGCATGACGGGCCCGTTCGCGGAAGCCTTCCCGGTCCCCGGGGTCACGGTCCGACGGGACCTCAGCCGATCGCTCCCGACTGGCCGGTGAGCACCTCGACGGCCGCCAGTCCGCAGACCCGGGCGGCGCCGTGGGTGGCGATGTGGAGCGCGCCGACCGGCTCGGACTGCGGCAGGCCCATCTCGACCACCGCGGCGTCCGGGCGGGCCGCCACCAGCCGGGACAGCGCGGCGGACATCCAGGCGTAGCGGTGCGCGTCGCGGACCACCAGCACCAGGCGACGGCCCTCGGCGCCGGCCACCACCTCGGCGACCAGCGCGTCCAGCTGCTCCGGGGCGGCGTCCTTCGGACCGACCTCCCGGGTGCGGGTGCCGGGGAAGCGGTCGGCCAGCATGTCGGCCACGCCCCACGGGGTCACCGCGCCGACGGCGATGTTGGGCTCGTCGGAGAACGAGGCCACGTACGGGCGCTCGGTCACCGGCAGGGCCTCCCGGCCCGGTGCCCGGACCACCCGCAGCGCGCGGCGGGCGGCCCGCAGGCCGACCGCCAGATCGGGCTCCAGCCGCTCGCCCTGGGCCGCGATCCGGCCCCAGCTGCCGAGCGCGCGCACCCGGTCCGCGGCTTCGGCCAGCCGCTCCTCCGGGAGCTTGCCGGCCCGCACGCCCGCCACGATGGCGTCGCGCAGCAGCAGCACGGTGTCCTCGTCGGCCAGCCCGCCGCCGACGCAGATCGCGTCCGCACCGGCCGCCAGGGCCAGGACGGTGCCCTCGCCCATGCCGAAGGTGTCGGCGATGGCGCCCATCTCGATCGCGTCGCTGACGATCAGGCCCTGGTAGCCGAGGCCGCCGTCGGCCGGGGCCGCGCGCAGCAGGTCGCGCAGCACGCGGGGGCTGAGCGTGGCCGGCAGCTTCGGGTCGAGCGCCGGAATCATGATGTGGGCCGTCATCACGGCCTTGGTCCCGGCCGCGATGGCGGCCTGGAACGGGATCAGGTCGCGGGCGCGCAGAGTCGCCAGGTCGACGTCGATCACCGGCAGGCCGTGGTGCGAGTCGACCGCGGTGTCGCCGTGCCCGGGGAAGTGCTTCGAGCAGGCGGCCACGCCGGCCGACTGCAGGCCCTCGACCCAGGCCGCGGTGTGCCGGGCGCACAGCTCCGGGTCGGCGCCGAAGGAGCGGACGCCGATCACCGGGTTGCGCGGGTTGGAGTTGACGTCCGCGGTGGGCGCCCAGTTGTAGTTGACGCCGGCGGCCGCCAGCGCGCGGCCCAGCTCGCGGGCGACGTCGCGGGTCAGCGCCGGGTCGTCGATCGCGCCGAGGGCGAAGTTGCCCGGCCAGGAGGAGCCGGAGCCGGCCTCCAGTCGGGTGACGTCGCCGCTCTCCTCGTCGATCGCGATCAGGAGGTCGGGGTTCTCCTCGCGCAGCGCCCTGGTGAGCGCCGACAGCTGGTCGAGACCGGTGACGTTGCGGTCGAAGAGCGCGACCGAACCGAGGCCGGCCGCGAGGTGGCGGCGGACCCACTCCGGGGGCTCGGTGCCGACGAAGCCGGGCTGCAGGACGGTCAGCGCGTCACGGTGCAGCTGGTCGCTGGCCGGGAGGGTGGGGACAAGGATGCTCACGTCGCGTCAGCCCTTCACTGCACCGTCGGTCAAGCCACCGACGGCCTTGCGCTGGAGGAATACGAAGAGGATCAGCACCGGGAGGGCGAACAGCGTCGAGGCGGCCATGGTGGCACCCCAGTCGGTGCCGAAGTTGGTCTGGAACGAGGACAGCCAGAGCGGCAGGGTCTGCCCCTCGGTCTTGTTCAGGATCAGGACCAGGGGGAACTCGTTCCACGCGGTGATGAAGCCGAACAGCGAGGTCGACATCAGACCCGGGGCGAGCAGCGGGAAGATCACCTTCACGAAGGCCTGGGTGCGGGTGCAGCCGTCCACCATCGCCGACTCCTCCAGCTCCTTCGGGACGGCGGCGATGAAGCTGCGCAGCGTCCAGATGGTGAAGGGCAGGACCATCATCATGTAGAAGGCGGTCAGCGGGACCAGGCTGTTCAGCATCTCGCTGTCGCGGGCGATCAGGTAGACCGCGATGGTCATGACCTCCCAGGGCGCCATCTGCGCCGCCATCACGACCAGGACGAAGGCCTTGCGGCCGCGGAACCGCATCCGGGCGATGGCGAAGGACGCCAGGGTCGCGATCACCAGCGAGATCAGCACCGCGACGACCGTCACCGTGAAGCTGTTGGTGACGTACGTCCAGAACTTGGGCGCGTTGACCGCCGTGGTGAAGTGGTCGAACGTCGCGTGGATCGGCAGGAAGACCGGCGTCCGGCTGACGATGTCCTTGTCGTCCTTGAAGGCCGTGATGACCATCCAGTAGACCGGGAAGATGAAGAAGACGAAGAGGACGAGCGCGATCACGTTCGGCCAGGTACGTCCGATGAGCGAGCGCCTCACAGCTCGTCCTCCTGCTTCAGAATGATCCGGAAGTAGTACGCCATCAGCACGCCGAGCATCAGGATGGTGAGCACCGCGATCGCGGCGCCGGTCCCGTAGTGCTGGGCGCCGGAACCCTCCAGGAAGGCGTGGACGGGCAGCGTCCGGGTGAGCGAGTCGGGACCGCCCGCCTTGATCGCGTAGACCTGGGTGAAGGCCTTGAAGACCCAGATGACCTCAAGGAAGGTCGTGGCCAGGAAGAACGGCCGCAGGCTGGGGAAGATCACCGAGGTGAAGATCTTGGCGGGGCCGGCGCCGTCCATCCGGGCCGCCTCGTAGAGCTCCTTCGGGATGGTCGTCAGACCGGCGTACATGTTGAACGCCACGAAGGGGATCGAGCCCCAGACGATCAGCAGGATGATCACGAAGAAGGTGGAGTACTGGCTGCCGGTCCAGTTGTAGGCGGCCATCGAGTGCCAGCCCAGCTGGTCCAGGAACCAGTTCACGACACCGAAGCGGGTGTCGAACAGCCAGGTGTAGACGGTGGTCGCGGCGACCACCGGCATGGCCCAGGCGAGGAGCAGGCCGACCGAGAGCACCAGCCGCATCTTCTTGCCGAGCCGGTTGAGCAGCAGGCCGACCAGCGAACCGCCGACCATGATCAGGACCACGTTGACCAGGGTGAACGCCACCGTCCGGCCGGTGACCGCCCAGAAGTCGGCGTTGGTCAGCTGCTCGGTGTAGTTCTCGAAGCCGTTCCACTCGGTCAGGTGCTGGACGAGCTGGCGCGCGTTCAGGTTCTGGAACGAGACCAGCACGGTCTTCAGCAGGGGCCAGCCCAGCAGGCCCAGGGTCACCACGGTGGCCGGCAGCAGCAGCAGGTACGGGGCGAACCGCGTGCCGAAGCCCGGTCCGCCCGCTGTTCTGGTGCTCTTCTTCGGAGTGCCCTCGGCGCCGCCGGCGACGCTCGTCTCAATAGTGGCCACAGCAGCCTTCCCTGTGTCCGGGGACTGTGTCTGCACCCGCTCCGAATGCACAGCCATCGTTCTCTCTTCCTGGAACCTGACCACGACGGACAGGCGCCGCCCACCGGCCCCCCGCCGGGGGCCGGTGAGCGACGCCGCTCGACTACTACTGCTTGGCGTTCAGACGCTTGGCGATCTCGTCGTCGGCCTTCTTGGCGGCCGCGGCGTAGTCACCGGTCAGGGCGCCGGTCAGGAACTCCTTGATGGGGTTCGGGTTGTTCTCGACGCTCGCCCAGTTCGGCGTGGTCGGGGTGATCCCGCCGGAGGAGGCGGCGACCTTGGCGGCGGCGGCGAAGTCGCCGACCACCTTGTCGTCCAGCGACTTCTTGTTCGGGATGCTGCCGGCACCCGCGACGAGACCCTCGTTCTTGTCGTTGAGGGCGATCTTCAGGAAGTCCTTGGCCATGTCGGTGTTCTTGCTCGCCTGGGCGATGGCGAGGTTCGAGCCGCCGAGGAACACGCCGGAGGCCTTGTCGGCGGTCTTGCCCGGGAGCGGGAAGTAGCCGATCTTCTCCTTCGGCATCTCCTTCTCGGTCGGGATCTCCCAGCCGAGGCCGATGATCGAGCCGATGTCGCCCTTGGCGAAGACGTCCTTCTGCTGCGGCTTGGCCTCGTCACCGTCCTTGGCGGCGGTGGCCGAGTAGCTCTGCAGCTTCTTGTAGGTGTCGAAGGCCTTCTGCGCCTCGGGGGTCGACAGACCGCCGGCCCACTTGTCGCCGTCCTTCTTCGCCAGCTTGCCGCCCTCGCTGGTGAGCAGACCGAAGTAGGTGTACCACTCCTGGCCCGGCATGTAGATCGGGTCGGTGACGCCGGGGACGGCCTTGACCTTCTCCAGGTCGGCGTAGAACTCGTCCAGGGTCTTCGGCGGCGTGGTGATGTTCGCCTTGCCCCAGATCTCCTTGTTGTAGGCGACCACGCGGTTGGTCACGAACCACGGGGCGGCGTACTGCTTGCCGTCCAGGATCGCGGACTCGCTCTGGTTGTCGTTCCAGTCGGCACCGCCCAGGGCGGCCTTGTCCTTGGTGATGTCGAGGAGACCACCGGTGGCCGCGTAGCCCGCGGTCTGGGTGTTGCCGACCTCGAGGACGTCGACCGAGCCCTCGGACAGCGCGGCGGTGACCTTGGGGCCGATGCCGGTCCACTCCTGGATCTGGTACTCGACCTTGGAGCCCGGGTAGGTGGACTCGAACTCGGTCTTGACCGCGTCGTCCCAGCCCTTGGGGGCCGAGCCGGACATCAGCCACACCTTGAGCGTCTTGCCGCTGTAGTTCTTGGCGGCGGACGAGGACGAGCCGGCCTTGTCGCCGTCGCTCTTGGCGTCCGAACCACAAGCCGCCAGGCCGACGACCATTGCTGCGACGCCGACCGCCGCGATGAGCTGACGCTTCACGCCATCCTCCTGAGGGATGCCTGAGTGACCCCCGTCGGGTGGCAGCGGCAGACCCACATAAAGCGGGAGGAAAGGTGCCGCGGACCCCATCGAACGGGTGGGGGGATTCATAGTTACCGATCTAGTGGTGTAGACCAGATGCCTGGAGCTTGGCCTAGACCAATGGGCCTGTCAACGGCTCTTAGACCGATCCGGACCACCCGTTATCAAGCCGACACCGCACATCGTTCATCGCGTGATGAGGTATTCGTTCCGTAGCCATACATGCAACGATGTGAGTTGTTAACGATGCGGCGGGGCGCCCAAAGACCCCGCGAGAAGCGGGAGACAGGTCCGATGAGCAGCGACGGGGGCAGCACGGCCCAGGTCAACGACCCCCAGGTGAAGAACCTCCCCGCGCAGACCGGCGCGGACGCCACCGCGCGGGTGCCCAAGTACTACGGCCTCAAGCGGCATCTGCTGCAGCTCACCGAGACCCAGCCGGCCGGTACCCCGGTACCGCCCGAACGGGCACTCGCCGCCCAGTTCGACACCTCGCGCACCACCGTCCGCCAGGCGCTCCAGGAGCTGGTGGTCGAGGGGCGGCTGGAGCGCATCCAGGGCAAGGGCACCTTCGTCGCCAAGCCCAAGGTCGCCCAGGCGCTCCAGCTCACCTCCTACACCGAGGACATGCGCGCCCAGGGCCTGGAGCCCACCTCCCGGCTGATCGAGATCGGCTACATCACCGCCGACGACCGGCTGGCCCCGCTGCTGGACATCAAGCCCGGCGGGCGGGTGCTGCGGATCGAGCGCCTGCGGCTGGCCAACGGCGACCCGATGGCCATCGAGGTCGCCCACCTCTCCGCGAAGCGCTTCCCGGCCCTGCGCCGCAACCTGGCCAAGCACAACTCGCTGTACACCGCCCTGCGCGAGGTGTACGGCGTCACGGTGGCCGAGGCCGAGGAGACCATCGAGACCACCCTGGCCACCCCGCGCGAGGCCGGGCTGCTCGGCTCCGACCTCGGGCTGCCGATGCTCCAGCTCGCCCGGCACTCCTTCGACGCGGACGGCGCCCCGGTCGAGTGGGTGCGGTCCATCTACCGCGGCGACCGGTACAAGTTCATCACCCGGCTCAAGCGCCCCGAGTAGGCTTCCGGCCGCTCCCCCACCGCTCTCCCGGCACCGGCGTACGCACGGCGTACGCCGGTGCCTTCGTGTACGGGCCCGGCGCGCGGCGGCCTGCCCCGGCGCGCGGAGCGTCCGGAATGCGGGAAGTTCTGTCGTTCCCGGTGACACAGATCACGCCATGCTCTAGATTTCGCAGCCGTATTGACTGTCGATCACCAGTGGTGCTGCTCGGCGGGTTCCGGGGGGCTGTGCGGTGCTCCGGGGCTGCGGCGCCGTCGGGGTGAGCCCTCTGGAGCGGAGCCGAACCATGTCGTCAGATCCTGCTGCCACCGAACCTGTCATGCCCGAGCCACCGGGGCCGGCGGCCGTGCCGGCGGTGACCCCGGAACGGGTCCTGGCCGGGCTCGCCCTGCTCGTGCCGATCGTCGCGATGCTCTGGGTGTCCTCGTACGACAAGACCGACCCCGAGGCGGGCGGGGTGCCCTTCTTCTACTGGTACCAACTGCTCTGGGTGCCGGTCTCGGCCGTCTTCACGGTGGCCGCGTACCTGCTGATCAACCGGGACGAGAAGGCCCGCAAGGCGGGTGACGCGCGATGACCGGTGTCAACGTACCGGCCCTGACCGTCTTCGTCCTCTTCTTCGTGCTGGTCACCGTGATGGGCTTCATGGCCTCGCGCTGGCGCCGGGCCGACGACGCCCTGCACCTGGACGAGTGGGGCCTGGGCGGCCGCAGCTTCGGGACCTGGGTGACGTGGTTCCTGCTCGGCGGCGACCTCTACACCGCCTACACCTTCGTCGCCGTCCCGGCGGCGGTCTACGCGACCGGCGCGGCCGGCTTCTTCGCGGTGCCGTACACGATCATCGCGTACCCGCTGGTCTTCCTCTTCCTGCCCCGGCTCTGGTCGGTCTCCCGGGTGCACGGCTACGTCACCCCGGCCGACTTCGTCCGCGGGCGGTACGGGTCCAAGCCGCTCGCCCTGGTCGTGGCGCTGACCGGCATCCTGGCCACGATGCCCTACATCGCGCTCCAGCTGGTCGGCATCCAGGCGGTGCTCGACGTGCTGGGCGTCGGCGGCGGGGAGAACGCCAACTGGTTCGTCAAGGACCTGCCGCTCTTCATCGCCTTCGGCGTGCTGGCCGCCTACACCTACTCCTCCGGGCTGCGGGCGCCGGCGCTGATCGCCTTCGTCAAGGACGCCCTGATCTACATCGTGATCATCGTCGCGGTGATCTACATCCCGCTGCGGCTCGGCGGCTACGGGCACATCTTCGACGCCGTCGGCGAGAAGTTCAGCGCTCCCAAGTCGGCCGGCTCGCTCACCGTGCCCGAGAACAAGCAGTGGACGTACGCCACGCTGGCGATCGGCTCGGCGATGGCGCTCTTCATGTACCCGCACTCGGTGACCGGCGTGCTGGCCTCGAAGTCCCGCAACACCGTCCGCCGCAACATGGCGATCATGCCCGCCTACTCGCTGATGCTGGGCCTGCTGGCGCTGCTCGGCTTCATGGCGATCGCGGCCGGCATCGGCAAGGGCGACAAGAAGTTCAACGCCCAGCTCTCGGTGCCGCAGCTGTTCGAGAACATGTTCCCGGACTGGTTCACCGGCGTGGCCTTCGCGGCGATCGGGATCGGCGCGCTGGTGCCGGCCGCCATCATGTCGATCGCGGCGGCCAACCTCTTCACCCGCAACGTCTACAAGGAGTTCCTGAAGCCGGCCGCCACCCCCGCCGACGAGACCAGGGTCGCCAAGCTGGCCTCGCTGCTGGTCAAGGTCGGCGCGCTGGTCTTCGTGCTCAGCATGGACAAGCAGGCGGCGATCAACCTGCAGCTGCTCGGCGGGCTGTGGATCCTGCAGACCTTCGTCTCGATCGTCGGCGGCCTGTTCACCCGGTGGTTCCACCACTGGGCGCTGTTCGCCGGCTGGGCGGTCGGCATGATCTACGGCACCTGGGAGGCGTACGACATCGCCAGCCCCGCCACCAAGCACTTCGGCGGGAACGCCGCCGAGATCCCCGGCATCGGCGAGCTCGGCTACATCGGCCTCACCGCCTTCGTGCTCAACCTGGTCGTCTCGGTGGTGCTCACCCTGGTGCTCCGGGCGGTCAAGGCGCCGGACGGGCCGGACGAGACCCGGCCGGGCGACTACAGCGCCGAATCCGGCGACGAAGAGCTGAAGAACGCGCCGGAGCCCGTGGCGGCGCACTGATTCGCTCCGCGCGCGCCCTGTGACCGCGCCGCCTCCTCCGTGAACACTGGAGGAGGCGGCGCGATCATATGTATGAACGGCCGCACATGCAGGGCACCACCAGACCGGACCGGCATCCGGCCGGCACCCGATCGACCCACGGGGAGCAGCGGCGATGGCAGAGCTCGGCACCACACTCAACGGTCAGCACCAGTCCACCCACCGGCCCGGCCCGCAGGTCACCGCGGCGCCCTACCCGGCGGCGCCCGCCCCGCACACCGCGCCGGTGACGGCCCCCGGCCCGCTGCCGTCCGTGCTGATCGCCACCCGGCACGGCGAGTCCACCGCCAACGTCGAGTTCCAGCTCGCCGAGGCGGCCGGCGCGCTGAGCGTGCCGATCAGCTGCCGCGACGCGGACATCCCGCTGTCGCTCCAGGGCCGGCAGCAGGCCCAGGCGCTCGGCCGCTGGTGGGCCGGCCTGCCCAGCGCCGACCGCCCGCGCAGCGTCTGGTGCTCCCCCTACGAGCGCACCACCGAGACCGCCCGGATCGCGCTGGCCCAGGCCGCCGGGCTGGGCGCGGTACCGGTCTCGCTCGCCGTTCGCTACGACGAGCGGCTGCGCGACCGGGAGCTGGGCATCCTGGAGATGCTGCCCAAGGCCGCGATCGAGGCCAGGCACCCGGACGAGGCCGCGAGACGCCGCAAGATGGGCGAGCTCTACTACCGCCCGCCCGGCGGGGAGTCCTGGGCGGACGTGGCCCTGCGGGTGCGCAGCGTGCTGCGTGACATCTGCGCGGAGGAGGCCGGGCGACCGGTCCTGCTGGTCGCGCACGACTGTACGGTGCTGATGCTCCGCTACGCGCTGGACCGGCTCACCGAGGCGCAGTTGACGGCCCTGGACACGGTCCGCAACTGCTCCACCAGCCTGTGGCGGGCCGAGGCCGGGCGGCTGCGCCCGGCGCACTGGAACGACACCGGGCACCTGACGCTCGGCTGAGGCCGCGGGCCGTCGGCCGACGGCGGCAGGCCCGGGCGGGCCGCCGTCAGCCGGCCGCCGGTTCGGCGAAGCAGCGGCGGTACGCCAGCGGAGTCGTGCCGAGCCGGCGGCCGAAGTGGTGCCGCAGGGTGGCGGCGTTGCCGAAGCCGCAGCGCGCGGCGATCGCGTCGACCGGCTCGGCGGTGCTCTCCAGCAGCCGCTGGGCGAGCAGCAGCCGCTGCCCGGTGAGCCAGCGGTGCGGGGTGGTGCCGGTCTCCTGCTGGAAGCGGCGGGCGAAGGTGCGCGGCGACAGGTGCACCCGGGCCGCCAACTGCTCGACGGTGGACTCCTCGTCCAGGTGGTGGCGCATCCAGTCGAGCAGCGGCGCGAGGGACTCGCCGTCCCCCTCGGGCAGCGGCCGGGCGACGAACTGGGCCTGGCCGCCCTCCCGGTGCGGGGCCACCACCATCCGGCGGGCGATCCCCCGGGCCACCTCGGCGCCCTGGAACCGGCGGACCAGGTGCAGGCAGGCGTCGATGCCCGCCGCCGTGCCGGCCGAGGTGATCACCGGGTCGTCGTCCACGTAGAGCACGTCCGGCTCGACGGTGGTCCGCGGAAACCGGGCGGCCAGCTCCGCGGTGTGCCGCCAGTGCGTGGTCGAGCGGCGGCCGTCCAGCAGCCCCGCGGCGCCGAGCACGAAGGCGCCGCTGCAGATCGAGAGCACCCTGGCACCGCCCTCCACCGCCGCGCGCACGGCGTCCACCAGCGGCTCCGGGTAGTGCGGGCGCACCCCGGTGGCGGTCACCACGACGAGGTCGGCCCCGGCGAGCCGTTCGGGGCCGTACGGGACGTCCACCGAGAAGCCGGCGTGGGTGCGGTGCGGCCCGGGGCGGGCACCGGCGACGGCGAAGTCGTACCGGGGCAGGCCGTCCGCGCTGCGGTCCAGGCCGAAGACCTCGCAGGCCACCCCGAGTTCGAAGGGGTGGAGCTCCTCCAGCACCACCGCGACCACGTTCTTCAGCATGCCGCCCAGGATGCCTCCCCGGGGAGCCCGCGGGGAAGGGCCCGGTGGCAGGATTTCGATGGGATCGGGCATTCCTGCCACTCGTGGCCGGCCTGCCGCGCCGCGAGAGTGGAGCCATGGACTCCGACACGCTCGCAAGCGCACTCGCCCTGGTCGGGACCGTCGGCGGTTTCGGACTGCTCGGCACCCTGATCGGGCGCGACGTGGCCCGCGCCGCCGCCACCGGCCGCGACAACTGGCACCGGCCCGGCGGGTACCCCGTCGACCCGGCGCTGCCCGACCGGCTCTACGGCACCATGCCGGCCGCCTCGCTGCGCCCCGACGCCGACCCGGCCGCCACCACCACCCCCGCCGTCGCCGGCCCCGCGGCGGCCGCTGCCACCGGTCCGCGGGCAGCCGCCCCGGCGCCCGCCGCCGGCCGCGGCTCCGGCACACTGACCGGATGGACATCGTCATCCGCCCGGCCCGCGAAGCGGACCTCGAAGCAGCCGGCCACGTCACCGTCGAGGCCTTCGTCGGCGACGGTTACACCTCGCCCGAGAGCCAGTACGTCGACCTCCTGCGCGACACCGCCCGCCGGTCCCGGGAGGCCGAGCTCCTCGTCGCGGTCGACGCGGCCGAAGGACGGGTGCTCGGCTGCGTGACCTTCGCCGTGGGCGGCACCGAGTGGGCCGACATCGCCACCCCGGACGAGGGCGAGATCCGGATGCTCGCCACCGCGTCGGCCGCCCGCGGCCGGGGCGTCGGCGAGAGCCTGGTGCGGGCCGCCCTGACCCGCAGCCGCGAACTCGGCCTGGCCGGGATGGCCTTCTCCACCCGCCCCGACATGACGGCCGCCCACCGCATCTACGAGCGGATCGGCTTCCGCCGGACCCCGGAACGCGACTGGGCGCCGTACCCGGGGATGGACCTGATGGTCTACAGCATGGCCTTCTGACGGCCCACCGGGGGCGGCCCGGCCGCGGGCCGGCCCGCCGGGCAGGGGGCGGCGGAGCGGCGGGCCGGGGACCGGATCGGCCGGCTGCCCCGGCGGCCGACGAACGATCAGGCCGCTCTTTTGATATAAACCTCTGATCGAGACACGTCGTGGTAGCCCATCGATCAGAGGAGCAGCACCTCATGTACGACGGGCCCGGCATCGGCGCGCCCTCCGCGGCGAGCGGACCCACCCTGCAGGACATGCGCGAGGCGCGCGGGATCCCCGCGCCGCGCGGCAGCCGGTACGCGATCCCCGCGGAGCCGCCCGCCCCCCGGCGGCCGGTGCCGCCGTCGGTGCGCTTCAAGGCGGTGGACGGCCTGCGCGGCCTCGCCATCGCCTCCGTGCTGCTCTACCACACCAACTGGTTCCAGAACGGCCTGTTCGGTGTGGACGCCTTCTTCGTCCTCTCCGGCTTCCTGGTCACCCTGGTCCTGATCCGGGAGCTGGACCGCACCGACGGCATCGCCCTCGGCGTCTTCTACCGCCGCCGGGCCAAGCGGCTGCTGCCCGGCCTGCTGGTCACCGTGCTCCTGGTGGTCCTCCTCTCGGCCCTGCTCAGCCCGCTCAAGGACGTGAAGGAGCTGCGCCCGCAGGCGCTGGCCGCGCTGGCCCAGGTCGCCAACTGGGCGCAGTTGGAGCGCGGTGACGCCTACTGGCAGCACTTCGCCGGCATCGACCCGCTGGCCGCGATGTGGTCGCTCAGCATCACCGAGCAGTTCTACGTGGTCTGGCCGCTGCTGCTGCTGCTGATCTACGCCGTCTGCCGCCGCTCGCTCAAGGCCGCGGGCATCGTGACCGGTGTGCTGTTCGCCGGCGCCGCCGCCGTCGCCCCGCTGATGTGGAACGGCTCCAACAGCGACCGGCTCTACCTGGGCACCGAGTCCCGCGCGGTCGGTTTCGCGGCCGGCGCCGCCGCCGCCTTCGTGGTCTACCTGCGGCTGCGCCGCACGGTCCAGGAGGGTCCGGAGACGGGCTCGCGGGCCCAGCGGCGTTCGCCCGGCCGTCCGGGGGCCGGGAGCACGGTGCTGCCCACCGTGGTCGGCACCCTCGCCCTGGGCGGCCTGGTCTGGGCCAGCCTCAGCGTGGACAACTACCACGAGCCCTGGCTGTACCGGGGCGGGCTGGCCGGCGTCGCGGTGCTCTCGGCCGTCCTCGCCGCCTCGCTCTGCCACGACCGCGGTCCGCTGGTCCGGCTCCTCGCACTGCCCCCGCTGCGGCTCACCGGCACCATCTCCTACAGCCTCTACCTGCTGCACCTGCCGGTCTACTGGCTGCTCCAGCGGTTCGTCGACGACATCTCGCCGGCGCTGCTGCTGGCCATCGGCGCGCCCGTCTCCTGGGTGCTGGCATGGCTGCTGCACACCGGCACCGAGCGGCTGCGGGTGCTGCGCTGGCGGCCGCTGCCGACCATCCCGCTGCTGGCCGCCGCCGCGCTGACGGCCACCGCCGGCGCCTGGTACCTGCCCGCCTGGGTCGAGCACGACATGCGCGGCGGCCCCGCCGACAAGCCGCTGGTACTCGCCCTCGGCGACTCCTTCTCCGAGGACCTGGCCACCGGCCTGTACCGGCACGGCGACCGCTTCCGGGTGGTCGACGGCGGCATCAGCGGCTGCGGCGTGTTCGGCTCCGAGAAGGTCCGCGGCACCTCCCGGGTGGAGTTCGACACCACGGACGACTGCCGCGACCGCACCGCGCTCTGGGCGAAGAGCCTGGACGGCGTCCAGGCGCAGGCGGTCGTCCTGCACCTCGGCTGGGACGCCGCCGAGCAGTACCTGGACGGCAGCTGGCTCAACCCCTGCGACGAGGACTACCGCACCCGGTACACCGCCCAGCTCACCCAGGCGACGGACCTGGTCCGCGAGCGCGCGCACGGCGCCCGGGTGCTGCTGATGAACGAGCGGGTGCAGAACGGCGCGATCAGCAAGGCCTGGGGCACCTGCTACAACCAGCAGGTCGGCGACTTCGTGAAGGCCTCCGGCGGCACCGTCCAGCTGCTCGACCTGAACGCCTTCTACTGCCCCGGCGGCAACTGCCTCTGGAAGGACCGGGACGGCCACCTGGTCTCCCCCGCCACCGACGGCGTGCACCTCACGTCGGCCGGCATGCGGCTGGTGACGCCGTGGCTGGAGCAGCAGATCGCGGACGCGCTGGCCGGGGTCCGGCCGCCGGACGCGCCGGCTCCCCAGCCGACGCCGACCGCCCCGGCGACGCCGACCGCCCCGCCGGCCACCGAACAGGCCACCCCGACCGAGCAGCCGTCCCCGAGCCACTCGACGACCCCGTCCCGCAAGCCCACCACCACGCCGTCCCGCAAGCCCACCACCGGCCCGAGCCGGGCGGCGACCCCGCCGGCCGGTCAGCCGGCCGCGCCCTCCGGGACGGCGTAGGTCTGCGCGAAGCAGTCGCGGATCGCCTGCTCGGAGGCGGGGCGCCCGGCGAAGTCCATCCGCGGGGTGTCCTGGTTGGTGGGCAGGGTCGGGTCGATGCCGAAGTAGAGCGACCAGAAGTACAGTCCGGCCAGCTTCCGCTCCTGCGCCACCTGGCAGACCGCGGTGAACCAGGTGGCCTGCACGGGCTCGTTGAGCTCGCGCTTGGTGTAGAAGTCACCGGGCGTCTTGTAGGCGCCCTTCTGGGCCGGGATACCCACCTCGGTCAGCTTGGTGGTCGGCTGCGGGCCCTTGCCTCGCTTGTCCAGCCAGCTGTTCCAGCTGGCCGCCAGGTCGGCCGGGGTGGCGTCGTCCCCGGCCGACTTGGCCGGGAAGTAGGCATCGACGCCGGTGCGCCCGGTCGGCACCGCGACGGCGCCCTTGGACCAGTTGTCCCAGTTGGCGTCGTAGGCCACCTCGCCGTGGAAGGTCTTCCCGGCCTGCTCGACCAGCGGGGCCCAGTGCGGGTCGGCCTCCAGCGAGTTGAACTCGGTACCGATGGTGAACTCGGTCGCGTCGTGCTCCTCGGCCGCCTTCAGGTAGGGCGCCAGGAAGGCCGAGTAGCTGGCGAACCAGGCGTCCCGGTCGGTGGGGGCGATGTTGCCGCGCCAGCCGTTGTTGGCCGGCTTCAGCGACTCCTCGTCCAGGATCGGCCGGACGGTGGTGCGCAGGCCCGCCCGGTGCGCGGTGTCCAGCAGGATCGCCAGCCGGTCCGGGCTCGGGGTGGTCGGCCGGGCGGCGACCGCGTTGGACTTGCTGCCCACCGTGTAGAACGGGAAGGACACCGAGAGCGCGTTGGCGTTCAGGCCGACCACGTACTTGACGATGCGGTCCGCCTTGCCCTGGACGAAGCTCTCCGGGTCGGCCGGGTCGTCCAGCCAGTACACCTGGACGCCCCACTCCGGGCTGCCCTTCGCCCACGGCCGGGCCACCTTGGGCCCGGTGTCCTCCGGCGGCGCGTCCTTGCCGAAGCCCCAGACCCGGCCCTGCTCGGCCGGTGCACCGGCCCAGTGCACCTCGGTCGGGCGCTTGTGGTCGAACTTGATCGGGTGGTCGCCCCAGACGATCGGCACGCCCACGGTGAGGCCGAGCACGACGGTCGGCAGGATGAAGATGACGAAGCGTTTCATATCTGGCAGCAGCCCCTGGTCGCCGGTCAGGCCGGCTTGGCGATGACGACGAACTTGTTCTCCTCGCGGCGCAGGAACTTGATCAGCCCCCGCATCCCGCCCCAGCCCTCCAGCAGGGAGAACAGCGGGATGGCCGCCACCACCGCCATCGGCTCCCACCACTTGCGCCGGTGGTCGGCCGAGCCCACCACGTTCAGGCGCAGGCCCTCCCAGTACGTCCAGATCACGTAGGCGAAGTTGATCGACCAGATCAGCACCACCGACTGGGTCACCGGCGAGGTGTTCATCGTCCCGGTGAACCAGGCGATCAGCAGCACCAGGCCGACGTGCTGGAGCGGTCCGAGCACCCAGCTGACCATGCCCATCCCGATGAACAGCCGGAACCGCAGCGGGATGCTCTTGTTGAAGCAGAGCGCCACCAGGCCCCAGGCCCAGCGCTCGCGCTGCTTGAGGAAGTCCTTGAGGCCGGCCGGCGAGGCGCCGTAGCAGCGGCCGTTGAACCAGTCGCTGCGGCCGGGGTAGCGCACGCAGAAGTTGAGCGCCATCTGGGCGTCCTCGACGATGGTGTCGGGGCCGAAGTCCCAGCCGATGGTGGCCTCCACCGAGGAGCGCACCAGCAGCAGTTCGCCGTGCACGCCGGCGATCGGCGTCCCGGTCCCGGTCATCGCGCGGAAGCGGGCGATGTCGTCGGCCGGGCGGATCGCGTCGGCGAGCCAGGTGAAGGTGGAGACGGCGTTCTCCCGGGGGTACGTCAGGATCCCCTGGGCCATGTGCTTGGCGTCGTCCCCGGCCCGGCGCTGCCGGTTGATGAACTGGGCCACCGCGGCGGCGGTGTCCGGCCCGACCCCGGTGTCGTCGTCCATGTGCAGCACCCAGACGTCGTCCTCGGCCTCGCCCTCCTCGATCCGCAGCTCGTGCGAGTAGTGGTTGGCGCGGGCCTTGAACTTGGTTCCGTTGGGCGTCTGGTAGGCCTTCGGGACGGTCACCACCCGGATCAGCGGGTTGCGGGCGGCCAGCTCGTCGATCTTCTCGCCGGCCGCGCAGCCCTCCTCGGTGAGGATGTCCACCCGCATCCACGGGAAGTAGGCGGGCAGGTGGTCGACGTACGACAGCACCGAGCGCTCCAGCGCCGGGTAGGTGTCGTGCCGGCCGATGGTCGGCACCAGGACGATCAGGTAGTCGTCGTCGACCGGCACCGCCGGGGTCATCCGGTTCGCCTTGCGCAGCCGGCGGCGGACCATCAGCACACCCTGGAAGCCGATCAGCACGCCGAAGACCGGCATGCCCCAGAGGATCGTGATCGCCCAGCCGAGCGGGGTCGGGTTGGGCACGTACGCCCAGAGCGAGAAGCCGAAGATGATCACGAACGAGAGGTAGAACGGGACGATGCGCGGCTTCCACGACATCTGCCGGTCGGCGAGCCGAGCGGCCTCGCGGGACGTGGTGAGTACCGTCCGCGCGGGTGCTGGTGCTGTCATGGCGAAAGTCGTTCCTCGTCTGTTGCGTCTGTCCGTTCACCCCGCCGGTCCGGGCCGGCGGGTCCTGCTCGCTACCCCGGGTAGGGCGGCGTCCCCGGGGCCGGCGGAACCGGCCCGGGCGTCACCGGCGGGGCCGGCCACGAGTGCTGGGGCTGCGGGGGCTGCGGCGGGACGGCGGCCGGCGGCGGGGTCCAGCCGGGCTGCGTCCGGTCGTGCGGGGGGTGCGGAGCCTGCTGGGGCTGGGGAGCCTGCTGGGGCTGCGGAACCTGCTGGGGCTGCGGAACCTGCTGGGGCTGCTGGGGCTGCGGCCAGGCCTGCGCGGGCTGCTGGGGCTGGGTCGGCGGGTGGCCGGGAGCCTGGTCCTGCGGCAGGGTCTGCAGCAGCGACCAGTGCAGTTGGCCGGGCTGCTGCCCCGACTGCTGGGCGGGCAGCGGCTGGAACGGCGAGGGCTGCCCGGCGGCCGCCCACGGGCCCGGCGCCGGCGCCCAGCGGGATCCGGTCCGGCGCAGCGAGACGACCAGCAGCACCGCCAGCGTCGCGGTGACGGCCACCCCGAGCCCGAAGGTCGCCAGCTTCAGCCAGCCCTCGGTGGTGCCGGTGAACCACCGGCGCTGCGGGGCGTCCAGCAGCGCGCCGGTCAGGCTGCGCACCCGGTTGTAGCCCTCGACCAGCGCCACGCCGACCACCACGCCGCGCGCCCAGTCCCGCCCGCGCAGCAGCAGGATGCCGGAGGTCAGGTACAGCACCGCGAAGTTGAGGCTGCCGGTCTCGGCGCCCACCGAGGAGCCGCCGTAGTAGAAGACGCCCTTGGCGAAGGTGGCGAAGCCGACCTGCCAGAAGCAGTTGTAGACCGCCCAGCCGAGCATCACCGCCCCCCAGGCCACCGCGAGGCCACCGGCCGGACGGTCAGGACGCGCCTGTGTCATCTCCCGTACCCCCGCCCCTGCCGGGCGCACCCGGCTTCAACCCGTTCGATTCCGGGCCACAGGATGCCACACGCGCGAACGGACCAGGAATTCCCCCGGTTCAGCAGGGTGCGGACGTGTTGTCGATCTCACGGACGAGGCCGGCCGGTTCACCGGACGTGCAGACCGCTCCAGTCGACGTCCGCGCCGAACGGGCCGGAGCCGCCGGTGAGCGCCAGGCCATTGCCGTAGGTGGCCTTGACGTCGGCGTTGGAGTTGCGGGGCTGGTCCGGGGTCAGGTTGTCCGCCGTCAGCGACTGCCCCCAGACCGTCCAGATCGTCCACGGGGTCCGCCACAGGGTGTCCGGCTGGCGGGAGTTGACCGGCACGGCGAAGGACTCGGCCAGGATCCGCGGCTTGCCGTAGCCGGCCAGGCCGTCGTAGTAGCGCTTGGTCCACACCTCGCCGGTGCCGATCGGGTGCGCCGGGCTGCCGCTGTAGTCGTCCACCCCGACCACGTCGACGTACCGCGCACCCGGGTAGTAGTCCCACGGATCGACGCCCGGGGCGCCGTCCCAGGAGACCGGCGTCCAGGCGAACAGCAGGTTGTGCAGGCCCCTGGTCTCCACCAGGTAGTGGTAGGTGATCCGCCAGAGCGCCTGGTAGTCGGCGGGTTTGCGGCCCGACCACCAGAAGCCGCGGGCGCAGTCGGCCGCGTTCATCTCGTGGTACGGCCGCAGCAGCACCGGCACGTCGTGGGCCGCCAGGTACTCCAGGTGGTCCGCCAGGAAGGAGAGGTCCGTCAGCAGCGCGCGGTACTCGGGGGTGTCGCCGGCGCTGTCGACGACCCGGCCGAACCAGCCCGGGTCCTTCGCGCCGGGCGAGGCCGAGCAGAGCACCCGGTCGAAGGACTTCACGTCCGAGCCCGGGTACGGCTCGTGGAAGGACATCCCGACCAGTCCGGCCGGGCCGCCGCCGTTGTCGGGCAGCTCGGTGCTGGTGCCGTCGCAGTTCTTCTGGGTGCCCGACGCCCCGTAGGTGCCGTCGTCCGGGCGCGGGTGGCCGGACCAGACGGCGGTCATCAGGTCGACGGCGTCGTCGGTGTACTGCCAGCCGACCGCGCAGGCCGGCCAGCGGCCCGCCGAGTAGGAGCGCGGGTTGCCGACGCCCCAGCCGTTCTGGCCGTAGCCGGGGCCGAGGTCGGTCTCGACGAAGCCGGGCAGCCGGCCGGTGATGTCGGCGGCCTTCTTGTAGTAGTAGCCGACCGGCTTGGTCCCCCGGTAGTCCCCGTACTCGGGGTTGTAGAGCTCGTTGTGCGCCTCGACGTGCTGGCCGATCACCGTCCCGCCGGAGCGGCCGGCGCGGGCCGCGCTCTCCAGGTCGGCGAGGAGCTGCTGGACGGCCCGCGCGTTGGGCGAGGCCTGCGGGTCGCGGGCCAGCAGCTCGCGGCCGACCTCCGGCGCCAGGGTGCGCCCGGCGCCGCCCAGGGTGAGCGTGCTGCGGGCGGGCGCGTCCCGGCGGTCGCCGTCGGCCCGGCCGTCCTGGCCGGCCAGCACCACCGCGCCGGCGGCGAGCAGCGCGCCGGCCGCGGCCAGCACGGCCGGTTTGGCACGCAGCGCGCGGGGCAGGGCCACGGACACTCCTCCGGATGCTCACCGGCACCGGCCTGCGCCGTCACAACCGGAACACGTGTACGACTGACAGGCGGTGAGCCTGCCACATCCCCCGGGGCCGGGGCGAGCGGACCCGCCGGGCGCGAACCGGGGCGGGCCCGGCCGGAACCGGGCCGAACCGGGCGGACCGTCAGCCCGCCGGGGTGGCGGCCGGTGCGCCGCCCGCCACCTTGGTGCGCTGGAGGAGCTGGTTCTTCACGTGCTCGTCGAAGCCCGCGGCGGCCGCGGTCGCGGCGGCGTCCGCGGTGTTGCCGCCCTTGGCGGAGCCCTCGACGGTGAAGAAGCCGTACCGGCCCAGGGTGCCCTTGGTGTTGGTGCAGCCGGGGGTGGTGCAGAACGCCGGCGAGCCGGGGGCCGCGGCGCCCTTGAGGTGGCCGACGTAGTTCTTCACCGCGGTCTCGGCCTGCTGCTTGTGGTCGAAGACCGCGACGCCGACCGTCACCGCGCTGTCGCCGGAGACGTAGGTGGCCCGGAGCACCTGGCGGCAGCCCTGGTCACCGAGGACCTTGCCGAGGCCGCCGACCGTGGAGTTGCCGTCCCAGCAGGGCGAGTCGAGCGAAACCACGGTGCGGTTCCAGGTGGCGCCGTTGACCGTCACGGTGAGCGCCGAGAAGAGCGCCGCCGCGTCCTGCGGAGCCGGGTCGGTGGTCGCCTCCCAGAGCGGCTTCGACGGGTCCTCGGGCGTGGCGCTCGGGGTGGCCGTCGGGGACGCCTTGCCGGACGCCGTGGGCGCCGGCGGCTGGGTGGCCGCCGTGGCGGCGCCGGTGGGATCCGCGACCGGCTTCTTGTCGTCGCCCTTGTTCAGGAACAGCAGGCCGCCGGCGACCAGGCCGCCGACCACCAGGAGGGCGACCACGCCGCCGATGATCCGCGTCCGGCCCTTGCGCTTGGCCTCCGCCTCGTTCCGGTCCGCGAGGGCGGCCCAGTCCGGCTCGGCGTGCTGCGGCAGGGGCTGGGGGTGCGGGTGCTGGGGCTGCTGGGGCTGCGGCTGCCACTGGTGCTGCTGCGGCTGCGGCTGCGGCTGCGGCTGGACATGCTGCGGCTGCACCGGGGGCTGGGGCTGCGGCTGCACCGGCGCCGGCTGCTGCGGGACCGGCTGCGGGACCGGCTGCGGCACGGGCGGCTGGACCTGCTGCGGCGGCTGCGGCACGGACGGCACCGGCGGCTGGACCGGCTGCGGCGCGGGCACCGGCGGCCCGTACGAGGCGGGCGGCGGACCGAACCCGCCCGGGGCCGGCGGCACCGGCTGCGGCGCGCCGGGGTACGGCGCGGGCGGCGGGCCCTGCGGCGGCTGTCCGGGCGTGCCCGGCTGCTGGTTCTGCGCGCCACCCGGCCCGGCGGGAGGGGGCGGCTGCTGCCCCGGCGAGCCGGGTCGGCCGCTCCACTCCCCGGGCGTGCCCGTTCCGTCGCTCATGCGCCCCCCTCACTGCCTTCGGCGGCCGCTCCGCGAATCACGTCGGTGTCGACGACCCGCTGGCTCCGCTCCCTCATGAGCCGAGATCGTAGGGCATGCCCCTGACGGCGGGCCTGCCCGGTGGCCGATCCGTTTCCGAATCCGAACACCGGCCGGGCCCCGGGCAGTCCCGGCGACGCCCTGCGCCGCGGTCCGCGAAGGCCCTGGAACGACCCTGCGGCGGCCCCCGGCGCCGGCCCCCGCGGCGGGCGGCCGGGGGCCGGCCGCAGCCCCGGAACGGCCCCGGAACAGCCCGGGAAAGGCCTCTTGCCGGTACCACCTGCGATCACGTCGACACGCGACGCCGCACAACATGTGGGGTCGCATCGAGCGGACACCACTAGATGTATGCTCATCCCTGCTGTCGACGCAGGGGAACCCGGTGCGAGTCCGGGACTGCCCCGCAGCGGTGTGCGGGCGGCTCCGACAGAGCCCGCGAGTCCGAATACCTGCCGACGGCGTGCCGCCTGGCCTCCCCGCAGAGGCCTTTCGCACCAGCACCACTTCCGGGCCTCGCGGGCGGGCCGGGGATGCCACCGTCGCGCGCCGCCTCCGGGCCGGCGCGCCGTGCTCCCCTGCCCCGAACGGTCCGGCCCGAGCCACCGCCGACGCCGATCGCCGCCAGGAGAGAGCGCCTTGACCACCGCTGCCTCAGTCACCCTGCCCGCCCAGGGTTCCAGCTCCGCCCCCGTCGACCCGACGGTGTCCGACCCCGGTGGCGCACTGCTCCGGCTGCTGACCGACCGCAGCGCCGACCTCCCCCAGGTGGACCCCGGCCATGTCGCCGCCGCCGCGCTGCGCGGCCGCCACGCCGGCTCGGACTTCGCCGAGCTGCGCGGGCTGGCCGTGGACGCCGCAGCGTCGATGATCGCCGAGGACCCGCAGTACTCGAAGCTCGCCGCGCGACTGCTCGCGCTGGAGATCGTCGACGAGGCGGTGAGCCAGGGTTCGGTCACCTTCTCGGACTCGATCGCGGTCGGCCACGCCGAGGGCCTGATCGGCGACTCCACCGCCGACTTCGTCGCCAAGCACGCCACCGCCCTGAACGCGCTGATCGACCCCGAGGGCGACGGCCGCTTCGAGTACTTCGGCCTGCGCACCGTGCAGTCCCGGTACCTGCTGCGCCACCCGATCACCCGCAAGGTCGTCGAGACCCCGCAGCAGTTCCTGCTCCGCGTCGCCTGTGGTCTGGCGGTCGGCGACAACGAGCAGTCGGTGCGCGAGGTCTCCGAGCTGTACGGCCTGATGAGCCGGCTGGAGTACCTGACCTCCTCGCCGACGCTCTTCAACTCCGGCACCAAGCACCCGCAGATGTCGAGCTGCTACCTGCTGGACTCGCCGCTGGACAACCTGGACTCGATCTACTCCCGGTATGCCCAGATCGCCCGCCTCTCCAAGCACGCCGGCGGCATCGGCCTGTCCTACTCGCGGATCCGCTCGCGCGGCAGCCTGATCCGGGGCACCAACGGCAAGTCCAACGGCATCGTCCCGTTCCTGCGCACCCTCGACTCCTCGGTCGCCGCGGTCAACCAGGGCGGCCGCCGCAAGGGCGCGGCCTGCGTCTACCTGGAGACCTGGCACGCGGACATCGAGGAGTTCCTGGAGCTGCGCGACAACACCGGTGAGGAGGCGCGCCGCACCCACAACCTCAACCTGGCGCACTGGATCCCGGACGAGTTCATGCGCCGCGTCAACGCGAACGCCGACTGGTCGCTGTTCTCCCCCGCCGACGTGCCCGAGCTGGTCGACCTCTGGGGCGCCGAGTTCGACGAGGCGTACCTGAAGGCCGAGCAGGCCGGCAAGGCCGTCCGCACCATCCCGGCGCAGACCCTCTACTCCCGGATGATGCGCACCCTGGCGCAGACCGGCAACGGCTGGATGACCTTCAAGGACGCCTCCAACCGCGCCGCCAACCAGACCGCGCTGCCGGGCCGCACGGTGCACAGCTCCAACCTCTGCACCGAGATCCTGGAGGTCACGGACGACTCCGAGACCGCCGTCTGCAACCTCGGCTCGGTCAACCTCGGCGCCCACGTCGCCCCCGGTGCCACCGCCGCCGACCTGCTGAACGCGATGGACTGGGACCGCCTGGACGCCACCGTCCGCACCGCCGTCACCTTCCTCGACCGCGTGGTGGACATCAACTTCTACCCGACCCCCGAGGCCGGCGCGTCCAACTCGCGCTGGCGCCCGGTCGGCCTCGGCGTGATGGGCCTCCAGGACGTCTTCTTCCAGCTCCGCCTGGACTTCGACTCCGCCGAGGCGAAGGCCCTCTCCACCCTCATCGCCGAGCGCATCATGCTCACCGCGTACGAGCGTTCCGCCGACCTGGCCGAGCAGCTGGGCCGCCACGAGGCCTACGGCGAGACCCGCGCCGCCCGCGGCGAGCTGCACATCGACCACTTCGGTTCGGCCGCGCCGCACTGGGCCGGCCGCTGGGAGGCGCTGCGCGCCCGGATCGCCGAGACCGGTCTGCGCAACTCGCTGCTGCTCGCCATCGCCCCCACCGCCACGATCGCCTCGATCGCCGGTGTGTACGAGTGCATCGAGCCGCAGGTCTCCAACCTGTTCAAGCGCGAGACCCTCTCCGGCGAGTTCCTCCAGGTCAACCCGTACCTGGTGCGCGAGCTGAAGGAGCTCGGCGTCTGGGACCAGCAGACCCGGGACGCGCTGCGCGACGCCAACGGCTCCGTCCAGGACCTCAACTGGCTGCCCGCCGAGGTCCGTTCGCTGTACCGCACGGCCTGGGAGCTGCCCCAGCGCGCGCTGATCGACCTGGCCGCCGCCCGGATGCCGTACATCGACCAGAGCCAGTCGCTGAACCTCTTCATGGCGGCGCCCACCATCGGCAAGCTGAGCTCGATGTACGCGTACGCGTGGAAGGTCGGTCTGAAGACCACCTACTACCTGCGGTCGCGGCCCGCCACCCGGATCGCCCAGGCCGCCTCGGGCACCGCCCGCGCCGCCGCGCCGGTGCCGGTGGCGTCCCCGACCCTCAGCCCGGAGGAGGAGGCCGCGCTGGCCTGCTCCCTGGAGAACCCCGAGTCCTGCGAGGCCTGCCAGTGAGCACCACCCCCGAAGCCCGTCCCGACCGCGAGAAGATGCTGCTCGACCCCGGCTTCGAGCTGACCCTGCGGCCGATGCGGTACCCGTCGTTCTACGACCGCTACCGGGACGCGATCAAGAACACCTGGACCGTCGAGGAGGTGGACCTGCACTCCGACGTCGCCGACCTCGCCAAGCTGAGCGACGGCGAGCGGCACATGATCGGCCGGCTGGTCGCCTTCTTCGCCACCGGTGACTCGATCGTCTCCAACAACGTGGTGCTGAGCCTCTACAAGCACATCAACTCCCCCGAGGCCCGGCTCTACCTGTCCCGGCAGCTGTTCGAGGAGGCCGTGCACGTCCAGTTCTACCTGACGCTGCTCGACACCTACCTGCCCGATCCCGAGGACCGCAACGCGGCCTTCGCCGCGGTGGAGAACATCCCCTCCATCCACCAGAAGGCCCAGTTCTGCTTCAAGTACATGAACGCGGTCGACCACATCGACTCGCTGCGGAGCAAGGACGACCGCCGCGCGTTCCTCCTCAACCTGATCTGCTTCGCGGCCTGCGTCGAGGGCCTGTTCTTCTACGGCGCCTTCGCGTACGTGTACTGGTTCCGCAGCCGCGGCCTGCTGCACGGCCTCGCCACCGGCACCAACTGGGTGTTCCGGGACGAGTCCATGCACATGGACTTCGCGATGTCGGTGGTGGACACCGTCCGCGAGGAGGAGCCCGACCTCTTCGACGAGAAGATGGCCCAGCAGGTCACCGAGATGCTGGAGGAGGCCGTCGAGGCCGAGCTCCAGTTCGCCCGTGACCTCTGCGGCGAGGGCCTGCCGGGCATGAACACCGAGTCCATGCGCGAGTACCTGCAGGCAGTGGCCGACCAGCGGCTCGCCCGCCTCGGCCTGCCGATCCGCTACGGCTCCACCAACCCCTTCGGGTTCATGGAGCTGCAGAACGTCCAGGAGCTGACCAACTTCTTCGAGCGCCGGGTCTCCGCGTACCAGGTCGCCGTCGAGGGCTCGGTCTCCTTCGACGACGACTTCTAGGCCCGCCCGGTCCCGCTCCTCCGGGGGGCCGACCAACAGCCGCCGCCCCGCCCGGTGTTCGCACCGGGCGGGGCGGCGTCGTTCGCTCGTCCGAATGAAACCGCCGGGCCCCACCGGAACGGCACGCATACGGACGGTGCCGTCCCCCGCTACGGTCCGGCCACAGCCGAACGAAAGGGGCCCACCGTGCCGACCGGAATCCTCGACTACCGGAGCGACGCCATCGTCCAGCTCATGAGCATGGCGGAGGAGGACTGGACGGAGCAGGAACTCAAGGACGCGCTCCAGCGGGCGATCATGCTGGAGCTGTCCACGATCCCGCCCTACGCCACCGCGCTCTGGTCGATCACCGACCCCGACAACTCCAAGCCGGTGCGCCACACCATCCGCGAGATCGTCTTCGACGAGATGTCGCACTTCGGCCTGGTCTGCAACATGCTCACCAGCATCGGCGGCACGGTCGTCCTCACCGACCCGCTCACCGTCCCGAAGTACCCCGGTGAGCTCCCCGGCGGCGTCAACCCCGGCCTGGAGGTCTACCTGAGCGGGCTGACCCGCGATTCGGCGGGCCTGTTCGCCGACATCGAGAAGCCCGAGCACCCGCTCGCCTTCGCCGCCGACGGCAACACCATCGGCGCCTTCTACCAGCGGATCGCGAACGTCTTCCCCACCTTCGCCCACCTGCTCACCGGGCAGCGGCAGGTGAGCTTCCCGCTCGGGTCGAGCCACGGCGCCGGCAACGACATCGTCCCGATGAACACCATCGACGACGTGCTGGCCGCCATCCACGTCATCCAGTCGCAGGGCGAGGGCACGGACGCCTCGCCGGAGAACCCCTTCCCCGGTGCCCCGGGCGAACTCGCCCACTACTACGCCTTCAAGGAGATCGCCGAAGGCCGCAAGCTCGTCCTCGACGAGGGGACGAAGAAGTACGGGTTCACCGGCCCGGAGGTCCCGCTGCCGGACACCTCCCCGGTCGCCCGGGTCCCCCTGGGCGGCTGGGCCAACAGCCCCGGCAACGAGCCCGACCAGCCCACCGCCACCCTCCTGGCGACCTTCAACCAGCACTACAGCGACATGCTGTACGCCCTCGAAGGCGCCTGGGGCGACGCCGGCCCCGACTCGATCGGCCCGGCGATCGGGCAGATGGGCCAGATGCGCCGGACCGCCCAGCAGATCAACGGCGTCAAGCTGCCCGCCGCCCCCCGCTTCACCTACGGCCCGGAGTGGCTGTTCGTGCCGCGGTAGGCACCCGCGCGAAAGGGCCGGTGCGCGTGCACCGGCCCTTCCGTGACACGTCAGCCGTTCGACACCGTCGCGTACCGCGGCGTGCCCTCGGCCATCTGCCGCAGCGCGTCCTTGCGGTCCCGCTTCGACAGCTTGTCGATGTAGAGGAACCCGTACAGGTGGTCGGTCTCGTGCTGCAGGCAGCGGGCGAAGAAGCCGGTGCCCTCGACCCGGATCGGGTTGCCGTCCTTGTCCTGGCCGGTCACCGCGGCGTAGTCCGGCCGGGGCAGCTCGGCGTACGCGGTCGGCACTGACAGGCAGCCCTCGTTGCCGTCGTCCAGCACCCGCTTGCTGCCGGCCGGCAGCTCCTCCAGGACGGGGTTGATGACGTGGCCGATGTGGCGCACACCCTCGTCGTCCGGGCAGTCGTAGACGAACACCTTGAGGTCCACGCCGATCTGGTTGGCCGCCAGGCCCACGCCCTCGGCCGCGTACATCGACTGGAACATGTCGTCGATCAGCCCCGACAGCTCGCCGTCGAAGGCCGTGACGGTCTTGACCTCCCGGTGCAGCACCGGGTTGCCGTAGACGGTGATCGGACGCGCGGTGCCCTTCGAGAGGTCCGGCTCCTCGCCGACCACCTTCACCGGCTGGGCCTCACCCTGCGCGGGCTCGTGGTCGTGGTCGTGCTGGTGGTCGTGCTGCTCCGCCATCGCTGTGTGTCTTCCGCTTCCCTGGATCGTCTGGCCGTACCGACCAAGGGTAAGCGGACCACTCAGCAGACCTCTTCGAGATCCCGGTACGCGCGGGTACCGGGGGCCGCCGCCACCCAGCGGTCCAGCAGCGTACGCACCAGCAGCGCCGGAGCCGCGATCCCGCACTCCCGCTCCACCAGCCAGGACATCCCGCCGGCGCCCTGGCTCAGATGGCTCAGGTGCCCCGGGTGGGCCGCGTCCCCGTCGTCGTGCGGGTCGTGGTGCGCGGTGTGCCCGTCGTCGGAGGCCATCCGGCTCTCCGAACACGCCCGGCAGAGCAGCCGCACCGACGACGTCCAGTCCTCCGCCGCGTACCCCGCGTCCGCGACCAGCCGCTCCAGGGCGTCCCGGTCCACCGCGGTGGCGGCCTGCAGCAGCACCACGTAGGTGGGCACCGGGGAGGGCGCCCACAGCTCGATCTCGTCGAACACCGGGTACGCCACCCCGTCGGTCACCCGCTCGCCGTGCGGGGCGCCGTCGTGCAGCACCACCTCGCCCCAGCGGCGGCCCGACGAGGGCAGCGGGATGGACAGCACCTCGATGCGCGCCGGATCCAGCCGGCGCCCCCAGACCACCTCGGACTCGCCGTCCGGCGACAGCCGCACCGGCGTCGTCCCCAGGTCCAGGCTGACCGGGCCGTCCGGGTGGGCCCCGGCCCCGCCCGGCAGCCGCAGCCCGTACGCCTGCCAGGCCCGCCGCGCCAGCGGCCAGTCCTGCAGCGCCGTCGCCGTGATCCCCAGGTTCCACCAGTCGGGGGCGCCCTGCTCGCGGTCCAGCAGCGCCACCGCCCGCAGCCCGGCCGCCCGCGCCTGCTCCCAGTCCCGCCGGAACTTGTGCAGCAGCGCGAGGTTGAACCAGGAGTCCGACAGCCACGGCTCCAGATCGGCCGCCATCACCAGCAGGGCGCCCGCGTCCTCGTAGCGGCCGTCGCCGATCAGCGTGAAAGCCCGATCGGTCGTCTGCCGCCAGGTGGCGGACGGCCGGTGCCGTGCCCGGTGGAAGATCCTCACGTTCGTCCCTGCCGTCGTCGTCCGCTCAAGTCCCGTGTCCGCTCCCGCTGCCACGGGCCCGGTGCCCCGGGTCGGTGTTCCACGCTACGACCGCATCCAACCACGCCCGCCGTCGCCCGCGCTCCCCGCAGCCGGGGTTCCGGCCGCTCCCGGCCCCACCCCTACCCAGCCTGCCCGCCCCGACGCCCCGCCTCAACCCCAACCCCTGAACAGCGCCCGCCGCCCCCACCCGCCGCGCGCCCCTCCCCTACCCCCGCACCCTCACCAGCGCGTCCACGACCCGTCCGTCGTAGATCCGGCCCCGCCCCAGCCGCAGCACCTCCAGCACCTCCAGCCGCCCCACCACCTCCTCCACCCCGCGCCCGCGCGCCGCCGTCAGCAGGTCGTCGTGCGCGTTCGCCACCCGGATGATCCGGGCCGCCAGCGGCACCGCCCGCTCGTCCGGGTCGGGCCGCCCGGGCCAGGGATCGGCCAGCCGGGCGACCTGCTCGGCGACCTGCCGCGGCACCCCCGTCCGCCGGATCACCTCGCTGCCCAGCCGGGCGATCCGCTGCTGCTCCTCCTCCGGGAGCAGCGCCGTCGCCCCGTCCGGCACCGGCTCGACCAGCGACAGCTGCCCGATGTCGTGCATCAGCGCCGCGTACTCCAGCAGGGCGAGCTCGCGGGTGCTCAGCCCCAGCTCGCGGCCGACCGCGCACGCCGTGTCGGCGACCCGGCGGGCGTGGCCGTACGGGGTGTAGCCGGCCACCTCGGTGGCCTTGGCCAGGCTGGCGATGGTCTGCCCGGTGGTGGCCCGGACGGCGGCGGCCCGCCGGAACGACACCTGCGCCAGCAGCAGGGGCGCGCAGAACAGCGGAAGCGCCCAGAGCCCGACCTCGCCCGCCGCCAGGCTGACCAGCATCCCGGTGGCGGCGATCGCCGAGCCGATCCCGAACAGCGACCGCAGCTCGTCCTCCAGCGCCGCCGGGAACCGCAGCCCGCTCCGGGCCCGCCGCAGCACCGCCGCCAGGGTGGCGTCGCAGAGCGCGGCCAGCGCCGCCACCACCGTGAGGAACACCCCGTAGGCGGGGCCGTCCGCCGAGAACCGGTCGACCACTCCGCTGTTGTAGAGCGGCTGGAAGATCGCGGCCGCGAACCCGGCCCCGAGCAGCCGCCGGGCGGCGCCGTCGAGCCGGGCCCGGTCCCGCCACGGCGCCCGCCGCGGCCGCCGGGCCCCGCGGGGCAGCGCCACCGCCGGGAGCAGTGCCAGCAGCAGCCCCGCGCCGGTCACCGCGACCGCCTGGAGCACGCCGTGCGCGGTGGGCAGCCCGCGCAGCGGCCCCAGCAGGGCGTACGCCAGCGCACCGGCGGCACCGATCGGTGCCTGCTCGCGATCGCCCGGAAGAGTGATCCGGACGCACTCGCCGAGCGCGATCAGCACGGTGAACGCCAGCGCCACCCCGGGCTCGGCCATCCCGCGCACCGCCACCGCGCCGAACGAGAACGCCAGCAGCACGACGGCCGCGGCGTGCACCGCGGCCACCCCGCCGGCCGGCGGGCGGGCGCTCACGACGGTCCGGCCGTCGGCACGGTGCCGCCCTGGGCGGGCACCCGGCCCGGGCCCGGCCGCACCGGTTCGGGCACGCCCAGCGGGATGTCGGGCACCGCCCGGATGCAGTCGTCGTCGGGGGGCAGCACCGGCTGCCAGTCGTGCACGGCGAGCGCGTCGACCAGCGCCCGCACCATCACCGGGTCGAACTGGCTGCCCGAGCAGCGCTCCAGCTCGGCCACCGCCTCGGTGACCGGCCGGCCGCGCCGGTAGGACCGGGTGGAGGTCATCGAGTCGAAGGCGTCGGCGACCGAGATGATCCGGGCGAACTCGGGGATCTGCTCGCCCGCCAGCCCGCTCGGGTAGCCCCGGCCGTCCATCCGCTCGTGGTGGTGCAGGATCCCGGCGTGCGCCTCGCCGAGGAAGACGATGCCGCGCACCAGCTCGTAGCCGTGCACCGGGTGCACCTCGACGGCCCGCCGCTCGGCCTCGTCGAGGGGACCGTTCCTGCGCAGCAGCTCGGTGGCCACGCCGAGCTTGCCGACGTCGTGCAGGATGCCCGCGAACCGGAGGGTACGCAGCCGCTCGGCCTCCATGCCCAGCTGACCGGCGATCAGCACCGCGGCCTTGCCGACGCGTTCGCTGTGCCCCCGGGTGTAGGAGTCCTTGATCTCCACGGCCTGCACCAGCGCCTGGACGGTGGCCTGGTGGGCGTCCCGCTCGCGGTGGCCCTGGGCGAACACCCAGGCCGAGATGGAGAGCGGCAGCAGGGCCAGCAGCGCCGCGAAGGCCCCGTACGGGCCCTGCCAGAGCACCGCGACCATCAGCCCGCCGGCCGCGTGCACCAGCACCGGCAGCCCGAACGCGGCGACCGGGCCGAGCAGCAGGACACTCGCCCGCCGGCCCTCGGCCAGCACCAGCATGCCGCCCACCAGCACCCCGTTGGCCAGGCAGAACGCGGCCAGCGCGGCGGCCCCGGGGAGCAGCGCGGCCGGGAAGCGGGAGCCGAGCAGCAGCTGCGGTCCGGCGAGCAGGTGGAAGACCGCCGAGGCGGCGAAGGCGGAGAGGGCGAGCTGGGCGCCGTTCCACACCTGGCGCCGGCGGCAGTCCGGCTCGGTGTCGCCGAACAGCGCGATCGGCACCGCGACCAGGGCGGCGGCGGCCGGGGCGAGCATCAGCACCCCGGCGAACAGCACCGGGAAGAAGGCGTTGGCCAGGGGCCGGGCCGGTGGCCGGGAGGGCAGCGGCGGCCGGCCCAGCAGGGCCCGGAGCAGCCGTCGGCAGGGGGTGGGCTGGCCCTGCGCCAGCGATTCCCAGCAGCCGTGCAGAAAGGCCAGCAGGCCGACCTTGGGCCAGTCCACCGGAGCGCCGAGCCAGCGTGGCACGGCGGCCGGGACGGGCCCCGGCAGCAGGGGCAGCAGGCAGCAGAGCGCCGCCACCGGGACGGCCACGAGGTAGCACACCGCGCCCGTCGGCAGGTCCGTTCCTCCACTGTCGGTAGCGATCTCGACCTCCCCGCCGTCCTGGCCCGCTCCGCGCTCAGCGCACCGGGCTACCGGCGGTGAGCGTCCGTCAGGAGGATAGGCCGCTGTTCCGGCGTCGGGGCGCATGATCGCGGAATGCCGCAGTTGGCGCACCACCAACTCACTCGAACGAGTGAGGGCGCCCGCAAGCAGAGACGGAGCGACCCCCGGAGCGCACGCTCCGGGGGTCGCCTGGTCCTCGGGTGGACGGCCCGCCGTGGGACGGCGGCGCGCTCACTCCGCCGGAGCGCCCGCCTCGACCGGCGTACCGGGCCTGGCCGCCGCCTCGGCGGAGGCCTTCGCGGGCGGCCGGCCCTGCTCGCTGTCGCCGTGCGCCTCGGCCGCGGCGTCCACGGCGACCACCACCGCCTCGCCGGAGCGCTGCCCGGCCCGGATCGAGTCGATCCTGGCCAGCACCTTGCCCCGCAGGTCGGCCGGGGTGTCGTCGCAGCCGCAGCACCGCTTGATCAGCGCCTTGATGGCCTGCTCCAGGCCGTACTTCTCCAGGCAGGGCGAGCACTCCTCGAAGTGCACCCGCAACTTGTCGTAGTCGCCCTCGGCCATCTCGTTGTCGAGGAATTCGTAGAGGTGGTCGAGGACCTCGCCACACTCGGTGTCGTGCGGATCGCCGCAGCTCATGAGCCCGAGCCCTTCGCTTCCTGCCCTGCCCCGCTGCCGGCCGGGACCAGCCCGCGCTCACGGGCGTAGTCCTCCAGCATGCCGCGCAGCTGACGGCGGCCGCGGTGCAGCCGGGACATCACCGTACCGATGGGAGTACCCATGATGTCCGCGATCTCCTTGTACGCAAAGCCCTCGACGTCCGCGAGATAGACGGCGATGCGGAACTCCTCCGGGATGGCCTGGAGGGCGTCCTTCACATCGCTGTCCGGGAGGTGGTCGAGCGCCTGGGTCTCGGCCGAGCGCAGACCCGTCGACATGTGCGACTCGGCCCGGGCCAGCTGCCAGTCCTCGATCTCCTCGGCGGCGGTCCGCTGGGGCTCCCGCTGCTTCTTGCGGTACGAGTTGATGAACGTGTTGGTGAGGATGCGGTACAGCCAGGCCTTGAGGTTGGTGCCCTCGCGGAACTGGTGGAACGACGCGTACGCCTTCGCGAACGCCTCCTGGAGGAGGTCCTCCGCATCGGCCGGATTGCGGGTCATCCGCAGCGCGGCGGAGTACATCGGATCCAGGTAGCCCAGGGCGTCGCGCTCGAAGCGCTCCCGCCGGGCCGCCTCGCTCTCCGCCGCGGACACCCGGAAGGTGTCCTCACCGATCGCCTCGGCCAGCTCCTCACCGGTGAGCGCCTCGCCCGCGGGCAGGCTCTCCTCCGGGCCCCGGCCCGGCTCGGCCTCGTGCTCGGTCCCGACGACCGGACCCACCTCCTCGGCATGGCCGCCCACAGCGGGCCGCCCCGAAATGGAGGATATCGGGCTGACGGGCTTCTCGCCCGCGGCAATCCACTCCGACCAGGAGGGGGTGAAGGCCGCGGAGGCCTCGCGCTCCTCCGGCCGCTCGGGGCACGCGATCGAACCCATCTGTGCTGCCTTCCGTCCGGGACTCAAGCTGACGAGGGTGTCAACCATGCCGAGGGCGCCCGCATTCCCGGCCCCCGGCAGGTTTTCACCCGCACGGGTGAGCGGTTCGCGACCGTGCGTTCCCGGGCGGCTCAGAGCAGCCCGAGCACCCAGTCGCCGACCGCCCCGGTGATCAGCTCCAGCACCTCGTCCTGCCCGGTGGGCGCCCGCTTCGGCACCTCGAAGCCGTGGCTGCCGTAGGGCACCGGCACCATCCGGTGCCCGGCCGGCAGCGCCGGGAACTCGGCGGGCCCGCCGAACGGATCCGCCACGCTCTGCACCACCAGCGTCGGCAGCCCCGACTCCAGCAGCTCCCCGGCCCGGCTCTTCTCCGGCTTGCCCGGCGGGTGCAGCGGGAACGCCAGCGCCACCACCCCGGCCGCGCCGGTGGCGGCGCCCGTCCGGCAGGCCACCCGGGCCCCGGCGCTGCGCCCGCCGACGACCAGCGGCACCCCCTGCCCGGCGAGGCGCTCGGCGACCGGCGTCCACCCGGTGTCCAGCGTCCTGGGCGCCGGCCCCAGCCGCTTCCCGGCCACCCGCCAGGGCTGCTCGACCAGTGCCACCGTGATCCCGCGCGGCGGCAGCGCCGCGGCCAGCGCCACCAGGTCGCGCGCGCCGATCCCGCCGCCGGCGCCGTGGCCGAGCGCGAGCAGCGCCTTCGGCGCGGCCGCCGGGTGGTAACTGATCCGGGCGTCCCCGGCGGGGGTGGGGACGAGTTCCTGCGTCACGGCGTGGACTCCAGTGCTCGGAGAGCGGTGCCGACGAGGCGCGCCGGCGGGAAGCGGTGCTCGGAAGAAGTCAGAAGAGGGTGGTCTCGTGCTCGGCCTCGACCCACGGCCGGGTCAGCTCGGGACCGTTGTTGCGGATGCTGCCGACCGCCGGCGAGACCGGCGTGGCCAGCAGCGCGCCGGGCGGCGGCGGGACCAGCAGCGGGCGTATCGCGTCCGGGTCCACCAGGCCCGGGTCCAGCCAGTCGTCGTAGGACTCCCGGTCCAGGAAGAGCGGCATCCGCTCGTGGATCGGGGCCAGCAGCTCCTCCGCCTCGGTGGTGACGACGGTGAAGGTCACCAGCCAGGCCTCCGGGTGGTCCGCGGGCACCGCCCGGTTGCGCCAGAACTCGTACAGCCCGGCCAGCGCCAGCGGGCCGCCGTCGGCCCGGGAGACGAAGAACGGCTTCTTCCGGGGCTTGCCGCGCTCGCCCGGCAGGGTCTGCCACTCGTAGTAGCCGTCGACCGGCAGGATGCACCGCCGGGAGGCGAGGGCCTGCCGGTACGAGGGCTTCTCGTGCACCGTGTCCGAGCGGGCGTTGATCATCTTCACCGCGGTCTCGGGCGACTTCGCCCACTGCGGCACCAGGCCCCAGCGCAGCACCCGCAACTGCCGGACCGGGGCCGGCTCACCCCTGCGCTGCCGTTCCAGCACCACGAAGGCGCGCTCGGTCGGCGCGACGTTCCAACTGGGTGCCAGCGTCTCGACCGGGTCCCACTGCTGGACGCCGAAGAGCTCGACGAGGTCCTCGGGCCGGAGGCTGGAGGCGAAGCGACCGCACATGCCGTCAGCTTGCCACGACCACCGCTCTCAGCACTTCCTCATCCCGAAGTGCGAACCGCGGCCTCCCGCCCGGCCGTCCCCGCATGGGAGGCTGCCACCCGGGCCGGCCGACCGCGGCCGCCCCGGACCGGGCCGGACGAGAACGGGAGCGGGCATGGACGCACAGAGCATCGGCGAGGTGTGGGACCGCGTCACCGGCACCCAGCCCGCCCCGCCGGGCTGGCTCACCCTGGCCACCGGCGCCGCCGCCCTGCTCCTGGTGGCGGCCCGCCCGCTCTGGCGGTTCGCCCGCAACGCGATCACCATCGCCCACGAGGGCGGACACGGCCTGGCCGCCCTGGCCACCCGCCGCAAGCTCGCGGGCATCCGGCTGCACTCGGACACCTCCGGCCTCACCCTCTCCTACGGCCGCCCCACCGGGCCGGGCATGGTGCTCACCGCCGCCGCCGGCTACTGCGCCCCCGCCCTGCTCGGCCTCGGCTGCGCCGCACTGCTCGCGGCCGACCGGATCACCCTGCTGCTCTGGCTCGCGATAGCCCTGCTGCTGGCCCTGCTGGTCCGGATCCGCAACGCCTTCGGCTTCCTCACCGTGCTGCTCGCCGGCGCCGCCTTCTTCCTGGTCTCCTGGTTCGGCAGCACCGACGTCCAGGCCGGCTTCGCCTGCCTCGGCAGCTGGTTCCTGCTGCTCGGCGCCGTCCGCCCGGTCCTGGAGCTGCAGCACCAGCGCCGGCGCGGCCAGGGCGGGGACTCCGACGCCGACCAGCTCGCCCGGCTCACCGGCGTTCCCGGGCTCGCCTGGGTGTTCCTCTTCCTGGTCACCGCGCTGGCCTGCCTGGGTCTCGGCGCGAGCTGGCTGCTGTCCCCGCTGTGAGCCGCGGGGCCGACGGTGCCCCGCCGACCGGCCCGTCCCGCCATCCGGCCGCGGAGCGGACAGTTCCCGTACGGCCCCTAAACTTGCCCCATGACCGAGACCCTGTGGCCCGCCCCCGTCGCGACCACCCCCGTTGACGCCACCGTCACCATCCCCGGCTCCAAGTCGGTCACCAACCGGGCTCTGGTGCTGGCCGCCCTCTCCACCGAACCCGGCTGGGTGCGGCGCCCGCTGCGCAGCCGCGACTCCCAGCTGATGGCCGACGGCCTGCGGGCGCTCGGGGTCGGCATCGAGGAGCAGGTCAACAACGACTCCGGCGGCCTCGGCGGCGGGGAGGCCTGGCGGGTCATCCCGGCCCCCGCACTGCGCGGCCCGGCCTCCGTGGACGTCGGCAACGCGGGCACGGTCATGCGCTTCCTCCCCCCGCTCGCCGTCCTCGCCGACGGCCCGGTGCACTTCGACGGCGACCCGCGCAGCTACGAGCGCCCCCAGCACGGCGTGATCAACGCCCTGCGCGCGCTCGGCGCCCGGATCGACGACGGCGGCCGCGGCGCCTTCCCGCTCACCGTGCACGGCACCGGCGCGCTGGACGGCGGCGTGGTGGAGCTGGACGCCTCCTCCTCCTCGCAGTTCGTCTCCGCCCTGCTGCTCTCCGGCGCCCGGTACAACCAGGGCGTCGAGGTCCGCCACGTCGGCGGGCCGGTCCCCTCGCTGCCGCACATCCGGATGACGGTCGAGATGCTGCGGCTGGCCGGCGCCCAGGTGGACGCCCCGGAGGACGGCGGCGAGAAGGACGTCTGGCGGGTCACCCCCGGCGCCCTGCTCGGCCGCGACATGGTGGTCGAGCCGGACCTCTCCAACGCGGCGCCGTTCTTCGCCGCCGCCCTGGTCACCGGCGGTCGGGTGACCGTCCGCGACTGGCCGAAGCACACCACCCAGCCCGGCGACCAGCTGCGCGACATCTACACCCGGATGGGCGGCGTCTGCGAGTTCACCGACGAGGGCCTGCAGTTCACCGGCACCGGCCGGATCCACGGCATCGAGGCGGACCTGCACGACGTCGGCGAGCTCACCCCGGTGATCGCCGCCGTCGCCGCGCTCGCCGACTCCGAGTCCCACCTGTACGGCATCGCGCACCTGCGGATGCACGAGACGGACCGGCTGGCCGCGCTGGCCAAGGAGATCAACGACCTCGGCGGCGACGTCACCGAGACCGAGGACGGCCTGCGGATCCGCCCGCGCGCGCTGCGCGGCGGCGTGTTCCACACCTACGAGGACCACCGCCTGGCCACCGCGGCCGCGGTGATCGGGCTGGCCGTCGAGGGGGTCCAGGTGGAGAACGTGGCCACCACCGCCAAGACCTTGCCGGACTTCCCGAGGATGTGGGACGAGTTGCTCGGCGGAGCAGTGGTGGGCGGCTGAGCGGGAGACTGGGCACATGCGCCGCTACGGCAAGGACGCCGACGAGGACGACATCCGCAACCGCCCCGCCCGCCGGGGCTCCCGGCCGCGGACCCGGATCCGGCCCAAGCACGACGACGCGGCCGAGGCGATGGTGCTCACCATCGACCGCGGCCGGCTGACCTGCCTGCTGGACGTCGGAACGAAGCAGGAGCGCGAGATCGTCGCCATGAAGGCCCGTGAGCTGGGCCGCAAGGGCGTCGTCGTCGGCGACATCGTCAACATCGTCGGCGACCTCTCGGGGGACGCCGACACCCTGGCCCGGATCGTCCGGGTCGAGGAGCGCACCTCGGTGCTGCGCCGGACCGCGGACGACGACGACCCGTTCGAGCGGATCGTCGTCGCCAACGCCCAGCAGTTGGCCATCGTCACCGCGCTGGCCGACCCGGAGCCCCGGCCCCGGCTGATCGACCGCTGCCTGGTGGCCGCGTACGACGCCGGCATGGAGCCGCTGCTGGTGCTCACCAAGTCCGACCTGGCCCCGGCCGAGCCGCTGCTGGAGTCCTACGCCCCGCTCGGCATCAGCTACGTGGTCACCCGGCGGGACGAGCTGGCCACCGAGGGCGCCGAGGCCGTCCGGGCGCACCTGCGCGGCCGCTCGACGGTGTTCATCGGCCACTCCGGCGTCGGAAAGACCACCCTGGTCAACGCCCTGGTACCGCTCCACCAGCGGTCCACCGGGGTGGTCAACGCGGTGACCGGTCGCGGCCGGCACACCACCGTGTCGGCGCTGGCGCTGCGGCTGCCGCCGCCCCCGGGCGCCAAGCCGGGCTCGAAGAAGGCGCTCGACCCGGGCTGGGTGATCGACACCCCGGGGTTCCGCTCCTTCGGCCTTTCGCACATCGACCCGTCCCGGGTCATCCACGCCTTCCCCGACCTGGAGCCCGGCACCGTCGACTGCCCGCGCGCGTGCAGCCACGACGAACCGGACTGCGCGCTGGACGCCTGGGTCGCGGACGGCCACGCGGAGCAGGCCCGGCTGTACTCGTTGCGCCGTCTGCTGGCGAGCAAGGAGACCCGCGAGGGCGACTGACGGCGCGGCCCCGGCCGTTTTCGCCGCGTTCGAGGTGTCGGAGCGGGCCAGCCTGGTGATCATAGGAAAGTCGGGCCGGATCACGGCCCGGCCCGTCGATCGACAGGGAGAGCACGCGATGGCATGGGCCCTGGTGATCCTGGCCGGCCTCCTGGAGACCGGCTTCGCGATCAACCTCAAGCTCAGCGAAGGCTTCACCAAGCTCTGGCCCACCATCAGCTTCTGCGTCTTCGCCCTCAGCAGCTTCGGCCTGCTCACCCTCTCCCTGAAGAGCCTGCCGGTCGGTCCGGCGTACGCCGTCTGGACCGGCATCGGCGCGGCCGGCACCGCGATCTACGGCATGCTCTTCCTGGACGAGACCACCTCGGTGCTCAAGCTGGTCTCGATCTCCCTGGTCATCGCCGGGGTGATCGGCCTCCAACTCAGCGGCACGGCGCACTGAGCTTTCGCCCGCTCCCCTCCGGGGCGCTCGATCCGGTGCCGACGGTCGGCGCTCCAACGCCCTCGTACCTCGGTCGTCCTCGCTTCTCCCTTTCGGCACCGGCGCGCCCCTTCGGCTCGGGGCGGGTCGGGTGGGTGGCGGGGGCTACCGAAGGCCGGCGCCAGTGGGCCACCCGGCTCGGGCGGCGGGGCGGGTTCGGTGGGTGGCGAGGGCCACGGGAGGGCGGCACCGGTGGGCCACCCGGCTCGGGCGGCGGGGCGGGTCGGGTCGGGTGGGTGGCGGGGGCTACGGGGGGGCGGCACCGGTGGGCCACCCGGCTCGGGGCGGGACCGGTGGCTGCTGCCGTCCGCTCCGCGAGCCCGACTGGGCCGATCCGGGTGGGCTCGCTAGGGTTTCGACCATGGCCGATTACCACGACGATCTCCGACTCGCCCACGTCCTCGCCGACTCGGCCGACTCGGTCACCCTGGAGCGCTTCCGCGCCCTCGACCTGAAGGTCGAGACCAAGCCCGACCTCACCCCGGTCAGCGACGCCGACAAGGCCGCCGAGGAGCTGGTGCGCAGCGTGCTCCAGCGCGCCCGCCCGCGCGACGCGGTGCTCGGCGAGGAGTTCGGCCTGCAGGGCACCGGTCCCCGCCGCTGGGTGATCGACCCGATCGACGGCACCAAGAACTACATCCGCGGCGTGCCGGTCTGGGCCACCCTGATCGCGCTGCTGGAGGACGGCCCGGACGGCGTGGAGCGCCCGGTGGTCGGCATCGTCTCCGCCCCCGCGCTGAACCGCCGCTGGTGGGCGGCCAAGGACCTCGGTGCCTTCGCCGGCCGCAGCCTGACCAAGGCCGCCCGGATCCACGTCTCCGGCGTCTCCCGTCTGGAGGACGCCTCGTTCTCCTACTCCTCGCTCTCCGGCTGGGAGGAGCGCGGCCGGCTCGACCCCTTCCTGGACCTCACCCGGGCCTGCTGGCGCACCCGCGCCTACGGGGACTTCTGGTCCTACATGATGGTCGCCGAGGGCGCGGTCGACATCGCCGCCGAACCCGAGCTGTCGCTGTGGGACATGGCCGCGAACGCCGTCATCGTCGAGGAGGCCGGCGGCCGGTTCACCGGTCTGGACGGCGTGCCCGGCCCGGGCGGTGCCGACGCCGTGGCCAGCAACGGCCTGCTGCACGCGGAGGCCCTGCGCCGCCTGAGCGTCTGACCCGGAACGCGCATGGGTGCGGGCCCGGCGACCGGTCATCCGGTCGCCGGGCCCGCGGCTCATCGGGGTACCGCTACCGCTGCTTGCGCAGCTCCCGGACCGCCGTCTCCAGCCGGCGGCCGTAGTCGGCGTCGGCCTGGCGGAAGTTCTCGACCGCCCGCTCGACGATGTCCTCGCGGTCGGCCGAGACCTTGGCGATGAAGCCGGCCAGGTTGGCGATCAGCCGCTGCTTCTCCTCCTCGCCCATCAGCCGGTACAGGTTCCCCGCCTGCACGAAGTCGTCGTCCTCGGCGTGCGAGGGCGCCTCGTGGGTACCGGTCGCGCCGGTGACCGCCGTCGCGGCCCAGAGCGGGCGGCCGGTCTGCACGGGGCCTCCGAAGCTGTTGGGCTCGTAGTTCTTGCGGCGGCCGTGGCGGCCGTCGTAGAGGTAGCCGTCCCGGCTGTTGGTGCGCGCCTCGGTGGCGTGCGGGCGGTTCACCGGCAGGTGGTCGGCGTTGATGCCGACGCGGTAGCGGTGGGCGTCCGCGTAGGCGAAGAGCCGGCCCTGGAGCATCTTGTCCGGGGACGGGCCGATGCCGGGTACGAAGTGCGACGGCGAGAAGATCGACTGCTCGACCTCGGCGAAGACGTTGTCGGGGTTGCGGTTGAGCTCCAGCTTGCCGAACTCGACCAGCGGGTAGTCGGCGTGCGGCCACACCTTGGTCAGGTCGAAGGGGTTGAAGCGGTAGTGGGCCGCGTCCGCCGCCGGCATGATCTGGACGCTGACCGTCCAGCTCGGGTACTCGCCGCGCTCGATGGACTCGCGCAGGTCGCGCTGGTGGCTGTCCGGGTCCTCGCCCGCGAGCCTGGCCGCCTCCTGCGCCGTCAGGTTCTTGATGCCCTGGTCGGTCTTGAAGTGGTACTTGACCCAGAAGTACTCGCCGGCCTCGTTCTGCCACTGGTAGGTGTGCGAGCCGAAGCCGTCGAGGTGGCGGTAGCTGGCCGGGATGCCGCGGTCGCCGAAGAGCCAGGTCACCTGGTGGGTCGCCTCGGGCGACAGCCCCCAGAAGTCCCAGACGTTGTCCGCCTCCTGCGAGCCGGTGTACGGGTCCCGCTTCTGGGTGTGGATGAAGTCCGGGAACTTGGTGGCGTCCTTGATGAAGAACACCGGGGTGTTGTTGCCGACGAGGTCGTAGTTGCCGTCCTCGGTGTAGAACTTCAGCGCGAAGCCGCGCGGGTCGCGGACGGCGTCGGCGGAGCCGAGGTTGCCGGCCACGGTGGAGAACCGCAGGAAGGTCTCGGTCTCCTTGCCCACCTCGGAGAGGAAGCGGGCCCGGGTGTACGCGGTGACGTCGGCGGTCACCGTGAAGGTGCCGTAGGCCGCCGCGCCGCGGGCGTGCACCACCCGCTCCGGGATCCGCTCCCGGTTGAAGTGCGCCAGCTTCTCGAAGAGTTGCTGGTCCTGGATGAGCGCCGGGCCGCCGACGCCGGCGGTCTCGGTGTTCTGGTTGTCGGCGACGGGGGCACCCGCCTCCGTGGTGAGGGTGGGGCGCAGCTCGTCCTGGGTGCTCATAAGGGGGTGCCTCCGCGTGGTCCGGTCGTGACAACAACTCGATCCTAACTTGGACTTTGTCCAAGTCAATACTGGAACCAAAGTGAGAGCTCACCTATCCTGTACGCATGAGCGACCTGCTGGAACGACTTCGCGGACGTGGGTGGCGGCTGACCTCGCAGCGCCGGGTCGTGGCCGAGGTCCTCGACGGGGACCACGTCCACCTCACGGCCGACGAGGTGCACTCGCGCGCCGTGGAGCGCCTGCCCGAGATCAGCCGCGCGACGGTCTACAACACGCTCGGCGAGCTGGTCTGCCTCGGCGAGGTGCTGGAGGTCGCCACCGACGGCCGGGCCAAGCGGTACGACCCCAACGCGCACCGGCCGCACCAGCACCTGGTCTGCTCGGGCTGCGGCGCCATCCGCGACGTCCACCCGCAGGGCGACCCGCTGGCCGGCCTCCCGCAGGGCGAGCGGTTCGGCTTCGTCCTCTCCGGGGCCGAGATCACCTACCGGGGCCTCTGTCCGGACTGCGCGGACCGCGGCTGAGCGAGCGCTACGCGCTCAAATCCGCGTGCAGCGCGCCGAGCAGCCGGCCGGCCCGCTCGGCGACCTCGGCGGGGCCGTAGTCGGCCGCCCGCCGGCACCAGTTCTCCGCCTGCACCGGCTCGCCGCGGCGCAGCGCCAGCAGGGCCAGCCGCAGCGCCGCCCGGCCGTGCCCGGCGTCGGCGGCCCGGGTGTACCAGAGCATCGCCTCGGCCTCGCAGTCCTGCCGGGCCAGCAGCAGTCCCAGGTTGAAGGCCGCGCTGCGGCTGCCCGCCCCGGCCGCCCGCCGGTACCAGCTCTCGGCGATCTCCAGCGCCCCGCGCTCGGCGGCCCGCACGCCCATCCGGACCTGCGCCCGGCGGTGGCCGGCGTCGGCCGCGACCGCGTACCAGTGCTCGGCCTCGTCGTCCGCGTCGCCGCGCCGGTCCAGCACCGAGGCCAGCCGGAACGCGCCCTCGGCCGACCCGCCGGCCGCCGCCTGCCGGTAGCGCTCCAGCGCCCCCGCCAGGTTGCCGCGCTGCTCCTGGGCCACCGCCAGCTGGAGGGCCGCCTCGCCGTGGCCCTCGGCGGCGGCGCGCGCGTACCACTCCTGCGCCTGCCGGTGGTCCCCGCGCCCGGCGTGCAGCACGCCCAGGTTGAAGGCGCCGTCCACGCTGCCGGCCTCGGCGGCCTTGGAGAACCAGGGCTCGGCGCCCGACACGTCGCCGCGCTGGAGCAGCACCACGGCCAGCGCATTGCACGCCTCGCGGTGCCCGGCGTACGCGGCGCGGCGGTACCACTGCTCGGCCTGCTGGTCGCGGCCGGCCCCGGCGCAGAGCAGTCCGAGGTTGAAGGCGCCGTTCTGGTCGCCGGCGTCCAGTGCGCTCCGGTACCAGCGCTCGGCCTCGGCCGCCTCGCCGCGCGAGGCGTGCAGCGCGCCCAGGGCGTTGGCGGCGTTGCCGTCGCCCGCCTCGGCCGCCTCCTGCCACCACTCGGCGGCGGCGGTGAGGTCCCCGGAGTCGCGCAGCAGGAAGCCCAGCGCGCAGGCCGCCCGCGGCTCGCCGTTCTGCGCCGACTGCCGGTACCAGCGGGCCGCCTCGTCCAGCAGGCCGTGGTCGACCCGGGAGCGCTCCTCCAGCAGCACCCCGAGCCGCAGCGCGGCGCGGGCGTGACTGCGGGCGGCGGCGGTGCGGTACCAGGTCTCGGCGGTCTCCTTGTCCCCCGCGGCCTCGCGCATCCGGGCCAGCCGGTAGGCGGCCTCGCGGTGCCCGGCGTCGGCGGAGACCTTGAACCAGCGCTCGGCGCGCACGTCGCGCCGGTGCTCCATCAGGTCGCCCAACGCGTAGGCGCCGAGCGGGTGCCCGTGGTCGGCGGCGAAGTGCAGCCAGTACTCGGCGGCCTCCTCCTCGCCCTGGTCCCGCAGTTGGAGCCCGAGCGCGTGCGCGGCGGGCGCGCTGCCGGCCACCGCGGCCTGACGCCACCACTGGGCCGCCTCCGAGCGGTGGCCCTGCTGGTGCAGCAGCACGCCGAGGTTGTTGGCGGCCGAGCGCAGCCCGGCCGCGGCGGCGCCGCGCAGGTACGGCTCGGCGTCCTCCAGGTCCCCGCGGCGCAGCAGCAGGGTGCCGAGCCGGCCGGCGGCGTCCGCGTCCCCGTCGTCGGCGGCCTGGCGGTGCCGGGCCTCCAGGGCGGCCTGCTCCCGGGCGGCCAGTGCGGTCTCGAAGCTGGCGGAGTCGAATCCGGCCCGCTCGCGCCCCTCCTCGCCGACCTCCTCGTCCTCGGTGGCGGCGCCGTAGGGGCCGATGGCGGCGGTGAACTGGCTGGCGGAGACGTGCACCAGGCTGTCGGGGCCGTAGCCGTCGACCGGCCGGCGGTCCGTCAGTCCGCCGGTGCGCTGGGCGGGCAGGGCGCCGGGCCGGTCCTCGGAGTTCTCGGAGCTATCGGCCCAGCCCTCGGTGTCCGCCTCGGTGGTCGCCGCGGACTTGGCTCCTGGCCCGTTCTTGCCGATCAGCCTCATGCCGACTCCCGCTCCCCCAGAGTGTCGCGGCATCCTCCCCCGGCCCGCGGCCGGACGGACCCGCTGCCGGCCTCCGGCCGAAGGGGTCCCCATGGGGCGCGCTGGAGCCGACGGCCGGTCAACAGCCGCGCAACGTCCCCCATGTGTCCCATCGTCGCATCACCCGCAACCCGCGTACACCTGCCCCGGCCGAATTCGGCGGCGCGGAACCGAAGCCGACGAAATTGCTTCGGCGCTTTGTCGATTTCCCGACACTCGGGTCCACAAACCCCGATGCCGGCGCCGTTGGCGACGATCGATCCTACCGGAGGGGCCCACACCACCCTCGGCGGGAAACGCGAGAGGCCCGGAGGATGATCCTCCGGGCCTCTCGGCTACTGAGTAGCGGGGACAGGATTTGAACCTGCGACCTCTGGGTTATGAGCCCAGCGAGCTACCGAGCTGCTCCACCCCGCGTCGGTAGTGAAACCATAGCACGGTCGCGGGGTGGAACAGGAATCGGTTCTCCCAGCTCAGGGGCTCGCGCCCGCCGAGGGGCTCGGCGAGGCCCCGGCCGGCGCGGTGGCCGAAGGCGTGGCGGCGGGGGTGCCGCCGGCCTTCTGCTGCGCCGCCTGGGCCGCCTTGATCGCGTCGCCGAGCGCCTTCTGGGCCTGGCCGTAGGCCGCCCAGTCACCGCTCTTGAACGCGTTCTGGCTGTCGTTGTACGCCTTCTCGACGTCCGCCCAGGCCTTCTGCAGCTCCGGGGTGGTGGCCCCGCCGGTGCCCGGGGTGGCCGGCGCCGTCGGGGTGGGTGTCGGGGTGCTCGGGGTCCCCGGGGTGGTCGGCGCGGTCGGCGTGGTCGCCGGGGCGGCACCCGCGAAGACCTTCTTCAGCGCCTCCTCCAGGGTGTTCTCGAACGCCACGTTGTCGTTGCCGTACACCGCGAGCACCTTCTGCAGCGTCGGGTACTTGGCACCGCGTCCGCGCACGTACACCGGCTCGACGTTGAGCAGGCCGCCGCCGACCGGCAGGGTCAGCAGGTTGCCGTACTCCAGCTCGGAGTCACCGCCGCTCTTCAGCAGGGTGATCTGCTGGGCCACTTCCTGGCGGGAGTTGAACTGCGACTGCACCAGGTTGGGCCCGAGGGTCTTGCTGTCCCCCGGCACCTTGAGCAGCCTGATCTTCCCGTAGTCCGGCCCCGGGTCGGCACTGACCGCCATGAAGGCCGCCAGGTTCTCCCGGCCGCTCGGCACGAAGGTGCTGGTCAGCGAGAAGCTGGCGGAGGTGACCGCCGGGTCCGGCATCCGCACCGTCAGGTAGTACGGCGGCTGCGGCTGCTTGGTGTCGCTGGTCGGGTCGACCGGGATCTGCCAGATGTCGCTGCCGTTGAAGAACGAGTTGGCGTCCGTCACGTGGTACTGGCCGAGCAGGTCGCGCTGCACCTTGAACATGTCCTGCGGGTAGCGCAGGTGCGGCATCAGCGTGCCCGGGATGTCGGCCTTGGCCTTGACGGTGTCCGGGAACGCCTTCATCCAGGTCTTGAGCACCGGGTCGTTCTCGTCCCACTGGTAGAGCGTCACCTCACCGGTGTACGCGTCCACGGTGGCCTTGACCGAGTTGCGGATGTAGTTGACCTGGTTGGCGGCGGTCAGCAGCTCGCCGCGCTGGTTGGTCAGCGAGTCCTTGGTGGCCGTGCCCAGCGTCGTCTTGGAGGAGAACGGGTAGCCGTCGGAGGTGGTGTAGCCGTCCAGCACCCAGACCACCCGCCCGGGCCGGCCGTCCGGGCCGGGCTGCACGACCGGGTACGGGTCGGCGTCGATCGACAGCCACGGCGCGACCTTCTCCACCCGCTCCTTGGGCGTCCGGTCGTAGATGACCTTCGCGCCGTCGGTGATCGCCCCCGCGTAGAGGATCTGCGGCTCGGCGAACTTCACCGCGTACGCGGCCCGGGTGATCGGGTTGTCCAGCGAGACACCGCTGCCGCCGGTGTACTGGTACTGCTTGTTCTCACCGGAGTCGGTGGTGTAGTCGATCTCCTGGTTGGCACCGCCGACGATCGAGTACGTGCCGGTCTTCTCGCCGTAGTAGACCCGCTGCTGGTAGTCGCCCAGCGAACCGGTGGCCGGCAGGCCCGACTCGGTGAAGACCGGCTGGCCCTTGTCGTTGACCTGGTTGCCCTTGGCCACCACCGCGCCGTAGCCGTGGGTGTACTTGAAGTGGTCGTTGATCCAGTTGCGCTGCACGCCATTGAGGTCCAGCTCACGCAGGCCGATCACGGTGTCCTGGGCGGTCTCGCCCTTGCCGTAGCGGTCCACGTCCAGCGTGGACGGGAAGGCGTAGTACGAGCGCTGCTGCTCGATCGACTGGAAGGTCGGCGAGACCACGTTCGGGTCCAGCAGCCGAATGTCCGCGATGGTCTGCGCGTCGGGCTTGAGCGCCTCGGCCGTGGTCGAACCCTGCGGGGTGTACTGGGTGGTCTGGCTGTCCGCGATCCCGTACGCCTGCCGCGTCGCGTCGATGTTCTTCTGGATGTACGGCGTCTCCTTGGCCTGCTCGTTCGGCTTGACCTGGAACTGCTGCACGATCGCCGGGTACACCCCGCCGATCAGCACCGCCGAGAGCACCATCAGCCCGAGGCCGATCAGGGCCGGTGCCCAGGTGCGGCGGATCGGGGTCAGGAAGAACAGCACCGCGCAGATGATCGCGACGAAGAACAGGATGGTCTTGGCCGGCAGGAACGCGTTGGCGTCCACGTAGCGCAGGCCGGTCCAGCCGGTGACGCTCTTGTACGAGCCGGTCTTCACCGCCAGCGCGTACCGGTCCAGCCAGTACGCCACCGCCTTCAGCAGCACGAACACGCCGAGCAGCACCGCGAGGTGGCCCTGCGCGCCGGCACTGGCCCGGCGGCCCGGGCCCTGCAGCCGCAGGCCCCCGTACAGGTAGTGCACCAGCGCCGAGGTCAGCAGCGAGACGATCACCGCGCTGAACGCGAAGCCGAGCAGGAACTCGTAGAACGGCAGCTCGAAGGCGTAGAACGAGACGTCCATGCCGAACTGCTGGTCCTTGACGCCGAAGGACGTCCCGTTGGTCCACAGCAGCCAGGTCCGCCACTGGCCCGAGGCGGCGGCACCGGCCACCAGGCCGATCACCAGCGAGATCCCGATCAGCGCCCAGCGCTTGAACGGCGCCAGGCCGGCCCGGTAGCGGTCCAGGCTCTGCTGCTCCACCGACATCGCCGACAGCGGCGGCCGGAGCCGGTGCGCCAGCCAGATGTTGGCGCCCACGACCAGCGCCATCAACAGGCCGAAGACGGCGAACAGGCCGACCTTCGTCCAGAGCTGGGTGGTGAACACCGAGGAGTAGTGGACCGACTTGAACCAGAGCCAGTCCGTCCAGAACCCGGCGAACATGACGAACAGCAGGAAGAGCACCGCGAGTACGCCCAGGGTCAGCAGGAGTACCCGCGCCCGCCGGGAGGGCGGGCCTACCCTGCGCCGGAATCCCGGCCCTGAGCGTTCCGGCATCTGGAATACCACGGGGCACCTCAGCTGTGTCGTCTGGAATCGAGCGGTCGTCAGTGCAACTTAACCAGGCTTTAGCCGAGTTCCCACCGTTAGCAGACGGTTACTCCGGCGTTCCCCGGCCGCAGCCGTCCGGCCGTCCGGCCACCGGACGCGCCACCGGGCTCAGCCGCGGTCCGGGCACCCCCGGGCGGCCCCGCGGCCCCGCCCCGTAGGCGCCGCGCCCGCCCCCGCCGGACCTGTGGCACCGCCCGGACCGCCCGGCGTGTGAGGATTGAGGCATGTCCGATGTCTCCAATTCCCCCGACGACGTCTCCAAGCTCCCGGCCGCGACCCCGCTGACCCGGGCCGCGCTGGAGATCGACGAGTACGCCGCCACCCTCGGCTGGGACCTCCCGGCCCGGCTGTTCGCCCTGGTGGACAGCGCGGCCCTGCTCAAGGCCGATCCCGGGATCGCCAAGAAGCTCGGCCTCTCCGACAGCCCGGAGGCCGGCCTCACCCCGATCGAGCAGGACGAACTGCCCGAAGGCATGGAGCTGGACAAGTTCCTGGGCACCATCGCCTGGCCCGACGCGGTGGTCGGCTGCGCCCTGGTGGTCGAGCGGCTGATGCTGCCGCCGGGCGCCGAGCAGTCCCGCCCGCGCAACGCCAGCGACGCCCAGCTCGCCGACTGGGTGGCCAACCACCCCAACCGCGAGGAAGTGCGGATCACCGCCGCCGTGCTGCGCGACGGCAAGCGGGAGATCGCCCTGCGGCTGCGCTCCAAGGACGTCGCCCGCGAGGTGCTGACCGGCCCCGACCTCGTCCCCGGCCTGACCGCGGCGCTGCTCGCCACCTTCTCCTAGGCCACGACCGGTACGCCGCGGGCCCCGGACGGGATCGTCCGGGGCCCACGGTGTCCGGCCGGTCAGCCGGTGGCGCAGGAGGGCAGCGCGGCGGTCTGCCCGCTGCGCACCTGCTCCAGCGACTTCAGCGCGCCGTCCAGCGTCTCGGTCCTGATCAGGGTCAGTCCGGACGGGGTGTTCTTGCCGGCCTCGGCGCAGTTGGCGGCCGGGGTGAAGAAGTACTGGGCGCCGGCGTCCCGGGCGGCGATCAGCTTCATCGATATCCCGCCGATCGGCCCGACGCCGCCGGCGTCGTCGATGGTGCCCGTCCCCGCGACGAACTTGCCGCCGGTGAGGTCCTCCGGCGTCAGCTTGTCGATGATGCCCAGCGAGAACATCAGGCCCGCGCTCGGCCCGCCGACGTCCTGGAGGCCGATGTCGATCTGGAACGGGTAGGTGTGCCGCACGCCGGGCCGGATGCCGACCATGGCGGCGCCGGTGTCGGGGGACTTCACGGTCGGGACGGCGATGTCGGTCCGGGCCGCCGCCGGGTCCGCCTTGCTCGCGTCCTTGACCATCGGCACCACGGTGAAGACGGCCGTCTCGCCGGGCTGGTGCTTCGTGACGGCCTTCGCCACGCTGTCCGCGTCGGTGACCGGGGCGCCGTCGACCGCGATGATCCGGTCCCCGGCGTGCAGCTTGCCCTCGGCCGGGGCCCCGGCCGTGACCGACTGGACGATCAGCTCGTTACCGACCGGGATGCCGAGCTGGGTCAGCGCCGCCGTCCGCGCGTGGTCCTCGGAGAGCGCGAACTCCTCGGCGTTCTGCCGCTTGGCGTCGGCGTCCGTCTGGCCCTTCGGGTAGACGTTGTCGTGCGGTACCACCAGCACGTCGTCCCGGAGCCACCCGACCACCGCGTTGACCAGGCTGGGCTCGTACTTGGCACCGGTGACCTGGACGGTGGTCATGTTGAGGTGGCCGCTCACCGGGTAGGACTCGTGGCCGGTGACGGTGATCACCGGCGTGCCCGTCTTCTCCTGCACCCCGAGCGTGTTGTACGTCGGCCCCGGGCTCATCTCCGTGTACGGCACCTTCATCATCACCGACGCGCAGAGCAGCGCTATGAGCAGCAGGGTGGCGGCGAGCATCGTCGCAGAGCGGCGTGGCATGCCTCGACAGTACGGGACGCGCCCGACGCCACGCCCGCCGGGCTACCGGCCGGGGTCCTCGCCCGGGCCGGGGGCGGCGGTGGTGCGTTCCATGGCGGCCATGAAGCGCCGGTGCTCGGCGAGGGAGGCGGGGTCACCGGTGGCTCTGGGGGACCGCTGGGCCCAGCCCGCCCACACGGCGGCGAACAGTGCGGCGATGACAGGAATGATCAACCAGGCGAGCGCAGCCATATCAGTACTCCCAGCTCGTCGTGTCTATGAGCAGACTAACCACCCCGCCGGAGAACGCGGGTGGCGCCGTCCGGGTTACGGCACGGCCGATCGGCTCACTGCCAGGGAGTATCCGGGGCGCCGGCCCGGACCCGTTCGAGTGAAGGCCCGGCGCGCCTGCGCGTCGGCGGTGTCCGGGGGGGGTCAGCAGCCGCCGGCGCCGACCCACTCCTCCTCGCCGTCGGAGAACACCTGGTGCTTCCAGATCGGCACCTCGTGCTTGAGGTCGTCGATCAGCCGGCGGGCGGCGGCGAACGCCTCGCCCCGGTGGGCGCAGGAGACGGCGACGATCACGGCCTTGTCGGTGATCTCCAGCCGGCCGATCCGGTGCACCGCGGCGAGCGCCCGGACCGGGAACTCCGCGACGACCTTCTCGGCGATCCGGCGCATCTCCTGCTCGGCCGAGGGGTGGCAGCTGTACTCCAGCGCGGCGACCGACTTCCCGCCGTCGTGGTCCCGGACCGTGCCGACGAAGACGGTCGTACCGCCGGCGGCGTCGTCGCCGACCGCCTCGTAGACCTCGTCGAGCGAGAGGGGGGTGTCGCGGACGGCGAGCAGGCGGATGGGGTCGTGGTTGTCGGCCATACCCCCATGATTCCCCATCGCGGGCGGCTTCGGGCAAGGGGGTTCCGTATCACGATTGGGAAATTTCGCATCGTGAGAATCAAGGCACGCCGACCGCGGTGGGCACCCGTGCGGCGGGCCCCGCCCGCCGCGGCCGTCGAAGGGTCAGAAGCGGCGCCGCTTGCGCGCCCGCCGGACCAGCGCGGCCGTACCGACCAGCGCAACCGTCGCCCCGGCCGCGCCCAGGCTGGTGGCGGCCTCCTTGCCGCCGAGCCGCCGCCCGGCCACCGCGTGCTTCCCGGAGACCTGCGCCAGCAGCTCCGCCAGCACCTGCTCGTTGGTGTAGGTCGGACGCCAGCCCGCCTCGTGCAGCCGGCTGCCGGACACCACCCAGGGGTACATCGTGTAGGCGAGGTCCCCGGCCGGGGCCGGGGTCAGCCCGAGCCGGTGCAACCGGGCCGCGGTGCCCAGCGCGAGCGAGGCCGGCAGCTCCATCCGCCGGATGCCCGACAGCCGCTCCACGTCCTCCTGCTCCAGCCAGCCGTCGCAGCCGACCGTGACCTCGCCCTCGACCAGCCCGAGCGCCGCGTACTCCAGCGCCGCCGCCAGGTCGTCCACGTGGCAGAACTGCCAGCACGGCCGGGAGCCCGCCACCACCAGCAGCCGGGGCGCCTCGAAGTGCCGGGTCAGCACGGTGTCGACGCCGGGCCCGACCACCACGGCCGGACGCAGCACGGTCACCTGCAGCCCCGGGTGGGCCCGCGGGGCCCGCCGGGCCAGCCGCTCGATCTCCAGCAGGTCGCCGACCAGCGAGGCCTCCTCGGTGGCCCGCAGCTCGGAGTCCTCGGCCAGCGGCACCTCGTTGTCGGCGAGCGCGCCGTAGACCATCGCGGAGGTGCACAGCACCACCCGGTGCACCCCGGCCGCCGCGGCGGCGGTCAGCACGGTCTGCGCGCCGCGCACGTTGTAGGCGCTGCGGGCGCGCGGATCGGACTCCATCCCGAGGTCCATCGCCAGGTGGACGACCACGTCCACACCGGCCAGCCGCTCGGCCACCGCCGGGTCGCGGACGTCCAGGACGCGCCACTGCACGCCCGGCACCTCGCCCCGCCGGTCGTCGACGGCGAGCACCTTCCTCACCCCCGGCGAGGCGACCAGGCGGGCGGCGACGCGCTCGCCGAGCACACCGGCGGCGCCGGTGACGGCCACGGTCAGTGGCCTTCCGCCGTAGGCTGGAGGCGGCGACGCCGTGATGTCCGGGGCGTCCTCTCCTCCGGTCAGCCCAGAGCGAACGTCCGAAGGCGGGGAACTCACCGGCCATCCTCCACGGTTAGCTTATGTGCGTACGTGCGTGTGTCACGTACGTCCATCCTGCCCGAGGCGAAGGCCCGGCGGTGCACCCGGCGCGGACCAGCCGTGCGGGAGCCGCCCACCGAACGCGAGTCCCCCACTCCGCGGACCGTCCCGGGCGGGCCGAAATTCCGCCACCACCCCGCATGACGGCCGACCGGATCGAGGACCCCGTGAGCGACCTTCCCTTCGGATTCGGCGTTCCGCCAGAGGAGCCCGAGGACGGCAAGCCCGAGGACGGCAAGGGCAAGCCCGGCGACGAGCAGAAGAAGAAGAAGGACCAGGGCGGCGAGCAGGGCGGCCCCCAGCCGTTCGGCTTCGGCGGGAACCCCTTCGGCGCGCTCTTCGGCATGGGGATGCCCGGCGCTCCCGGCGCTCCCGGCACCCCGAGCGGGCCCGGCGGGGGCGACAACCCCTTCGCCGCGATGTTCGGCGGCCTCAACCCCAACGACCTCGGCGCCGCCTTCCAGCAGCTCGGCCAGATGCTCTCGTTCGAGGGCGGCCCGGTGAACTGGGACCTCGCCAAGGACATCGCCCGCCAGACCGTCGTCGCCGAGCCTGTCGAGGGCAAGTCCAAGGACCGGTCGGTCGGCGCCTCCGAGCGCTCCGCCGTCGCCGAGGCCGTCCGGCTCGCCGACCTCTGGCTGGACGGCGCCACCGAGTTCCCCTCCGGGGCCGGCACCGCCGTCGCCTGGAGCCGGGCCGAGTGGATCGAAGCCACCCTGCCGGTCTGGAAGGACCTCGTGGACCCGGTCGCCGAGCGGGTGGGCACGGCCATGGGCGGCGTCCTGCCCGAGGAGATGCAGGCCATGGCGGGCCCGCTGATGGGCATGATGCGCTCGATGGGCGGCGCCATGTTCGGCAGCCAGATCGGCCAGGCGCTCGGCGCGCTCGCCGCCGAGGTGGTCGGCTCGACCGACGTCGGTCTGCCGCTGGCCCCCGCCGGGAAGGCCGCGCTGCTGCCGCAGAACATCGCCGAGTTCGGCGAGGGCCTGAACGTGCCCGCCGACGAGGTCCGGCTCTACCTCGCCCTGCGCGAGGCCGCCCACCAGCGCCTCTTCGCCCACGTGCCGTGGCTGCGCGCCCACCTGTTCGGCGCCGTCGAGGCCTATGCGCGCGGCATCAAGGTCGACACCTCCCGGATGGAGGAGCTCGCCGGCCAGCTCGACCCGAGCAACCCCGAGGCGCTCCAGGAGGCCCTGGCCGGCGGACTGCTCCAGCCCGAGGACACCCCCGAGCAGAAGGCCGCGCTCGCCCGTCTGGAGACGGCGCTCGCGCTGGTCGAGGGCTGGGTCGACGCCGTGGTGCACACCGCCGCCGAGCCGCACCTGCCGCAGGCCGGCGCGCTGCGCGAGACCGTCCGCCGCCGCCGTGCGGCCGGCGGACCCGCCGAGCAGACCTTCGCCACCCTGGTCGGCCTGGAGCTGCGCCCGCGCCGGCTGCGCGACGCCGCCCGGCTCTGGGCGCTGCTCGCCGACGCCCGGGGCATCGAGGGCCGCGACGACCTCTGGCAGCACCCCGACATGCTCCCCACCGCCGCCGACCTGGACGACCCGGACGCCTTCGTGCACCGGGACACCGCCGGCGACACCGAGGGCGGCCTGGACTTCGACGCGATCGACAAGCTGCTCGGCGAGGCCGCCGCGGGCGGGTCGTCGAAGTCCTCGGAGCCCTCGGAGCCCTCGAAGCCTTCGGAGTCCGCCAAGCCCGACCTGGAGAAGAAGAAGGACGACGGCGAGGACGGGAAGGGCGAGCCGACCGCATGACGCTCACCGAGACGGGCGCGTCCGCCCTGCACGCGGACGCGGTCCGCACCCTGAGCGGCTGGCGTCCGGCCGGCCCGGACCAGGAGCGGCTGCGCCTCGACTACCTGGACCACCTGGCCGAGCAGCCCGAGGGCCTGTTCCGCTCCTGCCTGCCCGCTCACATCACCGCCAGCGCGGCCGTGGTGGACCCGGCCGCCGGGCGGGTGCTGCTGACCCTGCACCCCAAGGTCGGCCTCTGGCTGCAGATGGGCGGCCACTGCGAGCCGGGCGACCGCGACCTGGCCTCCGCCGCGCTGCGCGAGGCCACCGAGGAGTCGGGCATCCCGGACCTCGTGCTGCTGGCCGCCGACGGCGTACCGGTACCGGCCAAGCTCGACCGGCACCAGGTCCGCTGCACCGGCAAGGACCGGCCGGAGAACACCCACCTGGACGTCCAGTACATCGCGGTGGCCCCGCCCGGCGCCGAGGCGCTGATCAGCGAGGAGTCGCTGGACCTGCGCTGGTTCGGCTTCGACGAGCTGCCCGAGCTGACCGACCACTCGGTGCGCGACCTGGTGGCGCGCGCCCGGCAGCTCACCGGCTGAGGCGCGACAGACCTGAGGGGGCGCGGACCACAGGGGCCCGCGCCCCCTCTGTCGTGCGTCCGTCCGCCGCTGACCCGCGCCCGTCCGCCCCGCGTCGCCCGCCGCCCGCGCCCGCCACGGGGTGCGGCGCTCCGGTCAGCCGCAGGATCCGGCCGGCTCGGCCTCCGGCGGACCCGCGTGCCGGGCGCCCGGGATGTGCGGCAGCCGGGCCGCCGAGGCGACGCCCTCCAGATAGCCGCGGGCCCGCTCCGTCCGCGGGTACGCCTCCAGCAGGGCCCAGAACGAGGCGCCGTGGTCCGGCACCAGCAGGTGGGCGAGCTCGTGCAGCAGCACGTAGTCGACGACGTACTCCGGCATGCCCTGCAGCCGGTGCGAGAGCCGGATGGTCCGCTCGCTGGGGGTGCAGGAACCCCAACGCGAGTTCTGGTTGGTGACCCAGCGGACCTGGACCGGCTGGGCGCGGTTGCCCAGGTAGGCGGCGGACAGCTCGCGCGCCCGGACGGCCAGCGCGTCGTCGCCGAGCACCCGGCGGCTCTCCTGGGCGGCCAGCTTCTCCAGCATCTGCGCGACCCAGCGCTGTTCCTCGGCGTGCGACATCCGGGCCGGGATCAGCACGACCGTGCGGTCGCCCTCACGGTAGGCCGAGACGGTGCGGCTGCGCCGGGCACTGCGGCGGACCTCCACCCGGGAGCGGTCGAAGGGCAGCTCGACGTGTTTCTCCGACGGCGCGGGGGGCTGCGCGGGCGCCGATCCGGGCTGTTGGTCCGGGCGCCCGCGCGTGCTCGGCGTCGCGACCTGGGACCCGGAGGCTGCACGGGCACGCCGACGCGACGCCGGGGGATGGGAGTCCCGTTCGGCTGCCATGGCACACGACGTTACCCGGTACCACTGACAGAAGTCCGCTGCCATGGCCGAAATCTTTCGTGGAGTGATCGGGAACGAAAGGCCGACGGCGGGTGTCCGGAATGCGACCCCGTACCGGCCGGCAGGTTATCCACAGGGCATGCGAACGGATCATTCGATCATGTGCTCGTGCCTGTGGACAACGCCGGGCACGGATCCGCGCCGATCGGGCAGGCTGGCCCCGGCCGTCCGGAAACGATCGGAAGGAAATCCACCGTGCGCCTCCTGCTGAAGCCCGCCCTCTCCCGCAGCTGGCGGGACTCCGAGACCCTGCAGTTCGGCACCGTCCGCCAGTACGCCGGGGTGGTCGAACGCGCGGACCGGGCCCGCTGCGACTTCCTCGGCCTGCTCGACGGGACGCGGGACCGGCCCGCGCTGCTGGCCGCCGGCGAGCGGGCCGGCCTCGGGCGCGAGCCGACCGGCGCGCTGCTGGACGAGCTGGAGCGGACCGGGCTGCTCGACGACGCCGAGGCGGCGGGCCGTGCGCTGGCCCGCTTCCCGCAGCCGCACCGGGAGCTGCTCGGCCCGGACCTCGCTTCGCTCTCCCTGGTGCACTCCGCCCCCGGCGCCGCCCCCGCCGTCCTCGGCCGCCGGGCCGACCACCGGGTGGAGGTGCGCGGGGCCGGCCGGGTCGGCGCCGCGATCGCCGCCGTCCTGGCGGCCGCCGGTACGGGGGCGGTCACCGTCACCGACACCGGCCGGGTGCGGCCCGCGGACTGCTCCCCCGCCGGCCTGCCGCCCGGCGAGGTCGGGCGGCTGCGGTCCACCGCCGCCCGCGACGCCGTCCGGCGGGCCTCGGCCCGCCGCGCGGCTCCGGGCACCCGCCGCCCGTCGGCGCGGGACCTCGACCTGGTGGTGCTGGCGCCGAGGGACGGCAGCGGTGCCTTCGCCGGCGGCGCGGCCGAGGCCAGGGAGCTGCTGCGGGCCGGGGTGCCGCACCTGTACGTCGGGGTGGTGGAGGAGTTCGGCGTGGTCGGCCCGCTCGTCGTGCCCGGTGTCTCGGCCTGCGGCCACTGCCTGGTACTGGCCCGCGAGGACGAGGATCCGGCCTGGCCCCGGATCCTGGCCCAGCTCGCCGACGAGGGCCCCGGCCGGGCCCGCACCCCCGCCTGCGACACCGGCCTGGCGACGGCCGTGGCGGGCCTCGCCGCCCTCCACGCCCAGGTCTACCTGGACGGCGGCCGGCCGCCGAGCCTCGACGGCTGGTGCGAACTCTCGGCCGTCGACGGCATGCCCCGGCGGCTGCGGCTGAAGGGCCACCCCGACTGCGGCTGCCTCTGGCAACCGCAGCCGCCGGGATGACCGCGGCGGGGCGCCGCGGCGACCGCCGCACGACAGGTCGGAAAAGGGGGCCGGGACCGGGGCGGCGAGCGGGCACAATGGCGTAGTGATGGTCGGCCCCCGGTCGTGGGGTGCCGGGGGCGTGTGGATTGGAGGCCCGGGTGAGCGATCTTCCGCGCAAGGCAATGACCCGCACGGCACGGCTCGCAGCCCTGCCGCTGGGAATCGCCGGGCGGGCCACCCTCGGGCTGGGGAAGCGGATCGGCGGGCGCTCCGCCGAGGTGGTGACGGCCGAGCTCCAGCAGGCCACCGCCGACCAGCTCTTCAAGGTCCTGGGCGAGCTCAAGGGCGGGGCGATGAAGTTCGGGCAGGTGCTGTCCGTCTTCGAGGCCGCGCTGCCCGAGGAGGTCGCCGGGCCCTACCGGGCGGCCCTGACCAAACTGCAGGACGCCGCCCCGCCGATGCCCGCCGCCAAGGTCCACACCGCGCTCGCGGAGCGCCTCGGCGAAGGCTGGCGGGAGCTGTTCCGGGAGTTCGACGACCGGCCGGCGGCCGCCGCCTCGATCGGGCAGGTGCACCGGGCCGTCTGGCACGACGGCCGCGAGGTGGCCGTCAAGGTCCAGTACCCGGGCGCGGGCGACGCCCTGCTGGCGGACCTCACGCAGCTGAGCCGGGTGGCCTGGCTGCTCGGCCCGCTCATCCCCGGCCTCGACATCAAGCCGCTGATCACCGAGTTGCGCGAGCGGGTCGCCGAGGAGCTGGACTACGAGCTGGAGGCGCAGGCCCAGCGCCGGCACGCCGAGGAGTTCGCGGGCGACCCGGACATCCAGGTGCCCGGTGTGGTCGCGCAGGCCGACCAGGTGCTGGTCACCGAGTGGATGGACGGCACCCCGCTGGCCGAGGTGATCACCGGCGGCACCCAGGAGGAGCGCGACCGGGCCGGGCACCTGCTGGCCCGGTTCCTGTTCGCCGGCCCGTCCCGGACCGGCCTGCTGCACGCGGACCCGCATCCGGGCAACTTCCGGCTGCTCAAGGACGACGGCCCGGTCGCCGGCTGGCGGCTCGGGGTGCTGGACTTCGGCACCGTCGACCGGCTGCCGGGCGGGCTGCCCGCCCCGATCGGCGCCTCCCTGCGGATGGCCCTGGCGGGCGACGCCGCGGGCGTGCTGGAGATGCTGCGCGAGGAGGGCTTCGTCAAGCCCTCGATCGAGCTGGACCCGGACGCGGTGCTGGACTACCTCGTCCCGATCATCGAGCCGGCGGCGGTGGACACCTTCCACTTCACCCGGGCCTGGATGCGGGCCCAGGCCGCGCGGATCGCCGATCCGCGGTCGCCCGCCTACAACCTGGGCAAGCAGCTCAACCTGCCCCCGGCGTACCTGCTGATCCACCGGGTCACGCTGAGCACGATCGGGGTGCTCTGCCAGCTGGGCGCCAACGCGCCGTTCCGGGCGGAGATGCGGCGGTGGCTCCCGGAGTTCGAGGAGCTCCCCGCCACCCCGCCGAAGGCGCGCACCGCCACCAGGGCCACCAAGGCTGTCAAGAAGCCCTGACCGGTCCGGGCAGCGACGGCCGCAGGCCGCCCCCCGGTTCGGGGGGCGGCCTGCGGCACGACGGGGGTGGAACTCTTACGGCCCGGCGCGCTACATCAGCGCGACGGCGAGGGCCTTGCGGGCCCGCAGCGAGGCCCGTTCGGCCTTCAGCTTGAGCCGGCGGGCCCGGGCGACCCGGGAGACGAGCCGTTCGTGCTCGGCCTCTTGCAAGCGCTCTTGCATATGGGCACGGGCCAGGGATTCGTGGAGGAGTTGCATCTCAAGGGTCCTGTTCTGGATCTGAAGTTCGGTGGTCTGCTCGGCGCGGACGGTCGGGTCAATGGCGGCGGGGGTCATGTCGTGGTCCTGCTCGTGGTGCGACGTAGGGAAGTGGACGGTGCGGGCCGCGTCGGCCTTGGCGGCGGCGATTCGCACGGAGCGGCGAAGGGCGCTGTCCAGCGGGGGCTGCTCTCCCCGGCGGACGGCCTTGGCTCCGAGCGCGGGGTTCACGCTGCGACCTCGGTCTTGCGCGGGCGGCCACGCGGCCGCTTGCGGGCCACGACGACACCCTGGACGAAGAGCTCGCCACCCCAGACGCCCCACGGCTCGCGCCGCTCCAGCGCACCGGTCAGACACGCGTCCTTGACCGGGCAGGTGCCACAGAGGGACTTCGCGTACTCGACGTCGGCGGGCGTCTCGGCGAAGAAGACCTCCGGGTCGAAGGCGCGGCACGGGATGGGGAGACCGAGCGCCTCGGCCTGCTCGATGGTGGTGATCTGCATCAGGGAAACCTCCGGAGGGTCGGCCTGGTCGGCCGGGGTGATCTGGCTTGTCTGCGGTACGGACGGGATGGGCGGCGTGATGACCGTGGACACTGTGGGCGTCTTCCTCGTCTTTTCAGTGGGTCCGGCTCAGCTGACTGGTGGGGCTGGGCCGGAGGCCCCGGAGGGCCTGGGTGGTCTTGCGTACCGGACAAAACAGAAGGGCCGCGGATCCCGGTGTGACGGGTTCCGCGGCCCTGGAGGTGCCGACCTGAGGCTTCCTCAGGTTCGTTCTCTCCAGGGTTCAGGCCCGCGGAAGGCCCGCATCCGGACGGCCGTGGCTCCCGTAAAGGCGGCCATGGCCTGCTCGTTGATCTGCTGCTCGTTCTGCTTCTGGGCGTTTCCGGCACCGATGACCCGCGCATAGCCGCCATGCATGGCGACGGCTACGGCTGCCTTCGGTGCCTGGGTCGGTCGCTCGTCACGCAGGGAGCGCGACGTGCTCACGGCCGCCCAGCCACGGGACAGACCGGTCTCGACAGAGGTGCCGTCAATACCGCCCGTGATATCCGCGCCGCAGGGGCCAGTGTGTCCAAGACCACTGACAACGGAGGCGACGGAAGCGGGAATGACGGAGGCACCCACGGCTTCGAGACCCAGACCGGTTCCACCCAGCTCGGCGAGAGCCCGCAGGCGGGCGGCACGCAGAGAGGCAGCGGCGACGACGGTCTGGCCAGTCAGTTTGGTGATCATGATGGTTTCCACTGTCTTCGCCTCCTCTCGGCGTCTCGCGGGGCCTGGTTCCCCGGGCTCCGAACTGTTCGGATGTCTGTCTCGGTGGTGCAGGTGATGCAGGTGGTGCGTGGTGCGGAGAAGCTGTCGGGCCCAGGAGGACATGGCACAGGCGTCACCCCGTGCGTTCGCGTCCCCTTGACCGCTCCGGCAGGCTATTGCGCTCCCGGTACGGCGCGCAAACTATTTTTCCGGCGAGTTTCTCGGCGGCTTCCGAAGGAGCCCGGGGCATCGGCTCCGCCCGCCCCGGGGACCTCCCCGGGACCGGCTCAGGCCGGTTCGTCCGGATCGCCGTCCTCGACGTCGACCGGATCCTCCGTGAGCTCTTCCCCCGCACACAACGAGAGCACGGCGGCCCCGTACTTGTCCAGCTTCATCGCACCGACCCCCGAGATCACCGCCAGTTCCTGGGTGGTCGCCGGGACGTCCTCGGCGATCGCCATCAGCGTCGCGTCGGTGAACACCACGTAGGCCGGGGCGCCCTGCTTCTTCGCCTGCCCGGCCCGCCACTCGCGCAGCCGCTCGTACAGCGCCTCGTCCATCGTGGAGGGGCAGCTCTCGCAGCGGCGCAGCTTGCGCTCGACCGCCTCGGTGAGCACCCGCTCGCAGACCCGGCAGCGGACCGGGCCGCGCACCCGGCGCCCGGCGGAGCGCTCGCCGGCCTCGACGCCACCGCGCCCGCCCCGGCCCCCGGCGCGCGCGCCCGGTGCGCCGGAGTTCGGCCGCAGCCCGTCCAGGAAGCGGGTCGGCTTGCGGTTGCCCCGGCCGCCCGGCGAGCGGGAGAGCGACCAGGAGAGCGAGAGGTGCTTGCGGGCCCGGGTGACGCCGACGTAGAGCAGCCGGCGCTCCTCCTCGACCTGCTCGTCCGTCTTGGCGTAGATGATCGGCATGGTGCCCTCGGTGAGGCCGACCAGGAAGACGGCGTCCCACTCCAGGCCCTTGGCGGCGTGCAGCGAGGCCAGCGTGACGCCCTCGACGGCGGGCGCGTGCTGGGCCGCGGCCCGGCCGTCCAGCTCGGCGACGTACGCGGCCAGGTCGGCCGGCTCCCCGGCCGCCGTGCGGGTGCGCTCGAAGTCCTCGGCGAGCCGGACCAGCGCGGCCAGCGACTCCCAGCGCTCGCGCACCGCGCCGGAGCCGGCCGGCGGCTCTGCGGTGAAGCCCCGGGTCGCGAGCACCGCCCGGACCTGCGCGGCGAGGCCGGGGGTGCCGTCGGTGAGCGGGTCGGAGGCGGCCCGGGCGGCGCCGCGCAGCAGCACGCCGGCGTCCCGCACCTCGGGGCGCTCGAAGAACCGCTCGGCGCCCTTGAGCTGGTAGGAGACGCCGAGGTCGGCGAGTGCCTGCTCGTAGACCTCGGACTGGCCGTTGGTGCGGAACAGCACGGCGACCTCGCTGGCCCGCACCCCGGACGCCAGCAGCTCCTTGATCCGGCGGGCGGTGGTCTCGGCCTCGGTCGGCTCGTCCTCGTACTCGGTGTAGACGGGCTCGGGACCGGCCTCGCGCTGCGAGACCAGCTCCAGCCGGTGCCGGGCCGCCTGACCGCGGGCCTGCGCGAGCAGCCCGTTGGCCAGGTGGACGACCTGCGGGGTGGAGCGGTAGTCCCGGACCAGCTTGACCACCGTCGCCTCGGGGTGGCGGGTGCGGAAGTTCAGCAGGTAGTCGGGGGTGGCGCCGGTGAACGAGTAGATGGTCTGGCTGGCGTCGCCGACCACGCAGAGGCTGCCCGCGGCGGGGCCGGTCCACTGGTCGAGCAGCCGCTGCTGGAGCGGCGAGACGTCCTGGTACTCGTCGACGGTGAAGTGCCGGTACTGGGCGCGGACCTGGTCGGCGATGTCCGGGCGGTCCTCCAGGATCGCGGCGGTCAGCAGCAGGACGTCCTCGAAGTCGATGACGCCGCGGCGGCTCTTGGTCTCCTCGTACACCCGGTACACCTGGGCGATCTCGGCCGGGTCGCGCGGGGCCTCGCGGGCCGACTTCTGCACCGCGGCCGGATAGTCGTCCGGGCCGATCTGGGAGACCTTGGCCCACTCGATCTCGGCGGTGAGGTCGCGCAGTTCGGTGCGCTGGACGCGCAGCCCGCAGCGCGCGGCGGACTCCGCGACCAGCTGGACCTTGCGCTCCACCAGCTGCGGCACCGGGCCGCCCACGGCGCGCGGCCAGAAGTACTGGAGCTGGCGCAGCGCGGCGGCGTGGAAGGTGCGGGCCTGGACGCCCTCGGCGCCGAGCTGGCGCAGCCGCCCGCGCATCTCCCCCGCCGCGCGGGCGGTGAAGGTGACGGCGAGCACCTGGGCGGGCTGGTAGACCCCGCTGCGGACCCCGTAGGCGATCCGGTGGGTGATGGCGCGCGTCTTGCCGGTGCCGGCGCCGGCGAGCACGCAGACGGGCCCCTGCAGGGCGGTGGCGACGGCCCGCTGCTCGGGGTCGAGCCCGGCGAGCACCGCGTCGGGGCCGGACGCGGCGCGGTAGTCGTCGAACGGGCTGCCGCTCAAGAGGTCTTCCTGCATGCGTTCCATCCTCTCAGCCCGGTGCGACAACCGGGGCGGGCTTGTCCACAGGCCCGGTGCGATCGCAGGATGAACGGTGCGCGCTCGGGCGTGCGAGGTCGATCTCACGCCGGGCGCACGCGGAATGACCGTTGCGTGACGGACGTTCCTCCCAGAGACCGCACGCCCTCTTTCCCGAAGGAGCCCCTCGATGTCCGGCAGCGTGACGATGTACAGCACGACCTGGTGTGGGTACTGCAACCGACTCAAGAGCCAGCTGACCCGTGAAGGCATCGGCTACACCGAGATCAACATCGAGGAGGACCCGAACTCGGCGTCCTTCGTCGAGTCCGTGAACGGCGGCAACCAGATCGTGCCGACGGTGCTGGTGACGCCGGCGGGCGGCGGCGAGCAGGTCGTGATGACCAACCCGAGCCTGATGCAGGTCAAGAAGGCCCTGGCGGCCTGACCCGCGACGGCCCGCGGGGCCCGGGCCGGCGCGCCTCAGGGGGCGTCGGCCCGGGCCGGGTCCACCGGCGCCGCGGGTGCGGGCAGCTGGGTCCGGGCGGCGAGGTCGCCGACGCCGTAGACCAGCCGGCTGCGGTCGGCGGAGTAGCGGGTCTCGATGACCCGGACGGGGCCGCGCCGGTCGTAGGTCACCCGGGTCTGGACCATCAGCGGCACCCCGGGGCCGCCCTGGAACCACTGCGCCTCCTCGGGGCCGGGCATCCGGGCCACCAGGTGGTCCACCGCCCCGATCTCGGTCCGGCCGAGCAGGGCGAGCACCGCCTCGTCCCCGCCGTCGATCTGGTCGGGCTCCATCAGCGGGGTGCCCGCGGCGAGGCCGGCCCGGTAGTGGCTCTCCTCGATCGAGTACGGCTCACGGTCCAGCAGCCGGAGCTGGCGGCGGACCACGATCGCCTCGCCGGGCCGGAGCCCGAGCCGCTCGGCGATGTCGACCCGGGCCCGGACGATCATCATCTCGAAGTCGACGGTGAGCTCCCGGCCGGCGTCGGCGGCCTCGCCGAGGTAGACGGCGGTGGGCACGGCCAGGCAGTCCCGCGGCCCGGCGAGCGGGTCGCGCGGCCCCGGCGGCGCCGGGGCCGGTCCGTAGGCGCGGTGGTCCAGGACGGGGTGCTCCCGGAGGTAGGTGCCCTTGCCCTGGAGCCGGACCAGCCGGCCCTCGTTGACCAGGACGTCGACGGCCAGCCGGACGGTGTTGCGGGCGACCCCGTACTGGCGCTCCAGTTCGCTCTCGACCGGGAGGGCGGCCTGGGCGGTGAATTCGCCCTCGGCGATCCGGCGGCGCAGATCGGCGGCGAGGCGCTGGTATTTGGGGGATTGGGTGGTGCCTCGGGGGATTGTCACCCGAGTGAATGTAGCGAGGGCGGTGACCCGGTTTCAGCCGATTCCGACAATGTCGACCCGGATCGGCGACGGCGGGCCCGCGGTGGGCACCCTGGCCCGCCGGAACACGGCAGGAGGCGGCCCCTCCGGATACGAACGTCAGCGCGCCCGACCGGCGCGAAATCCGTCCGGACCACCCGTTCGGCCGTGCCGGGCCCCTGGATGACCGGCGCGACGGAGGGCACGAAACGAAATCGGGGGCGCGCGGCAATAAGCCGCACGCCCCCGATTGTCGGAATTACCAGCGCGCCGCCGAAGGCAGCCGCTCCCCGTACCAGAGTTCGACCAGGTGACGGGCGATCGAAATCCCGGACGGCGGCAAGATCTCGCCCGCCGCCATGCCGGCCCGCAGCTCCTCCCGGGAGAACCAGCGCGCCTCGGCCAGCTCCTCGCCGTCCACGGTGATGGCCGTCCCGTCCGGATCGGCCTTGCCCATGAAGCCCAGCATCAGACTGGACGGGAACGGCCACGGCTGGCTGGCCACGTAGGCGACCTCGGCCACCCGCACCCCGGCCTCCTCGAAGACCTCGCGGACCACGGCCTGCTCGATCGACTCGCCCGGCTCGACGAACCCGGCCAGGGTCGACCAGCGGCCCTCCGGCCAGAGCGCCTGCCGGCCCAGCAGGCAGCGGTCCTGCTCGTCGGTGATCATCATGATCACCGCCGCGTCGGTGCGCGGGTAGTGCTCGGCCGCGCAGGAGGTGCAGCGCCGGACGTGGCCGGCGCCGGCCTTCTCGGTCGGGTGCCCGCAGCGCGAGCAGAAGCTGTGCAGCCGGTGCCAGTGCTCCAGCGCGACGGCGTGCACCAGCAGCCCGGCGTCCCGGTCGGAGAGCATCCCCCCGACCTCGCGCAGCCCGGCCGGGCGGGCGTCGCCGTCGAGGCGCCCCGGCAGGCTCTCGCCGGCCAGCGCGAAGTACGACACCCCGTCCTCGTCGGTGCCGAGGAAGTAGCGGTCCCCGGTCTGCGGCGCCTCGAACGAGGGCATCAGCACCAGTTCGGTGCCCTGCCCGGTGTCCACCACGAACGCCTCGCCGCCGGCGATCGGCAGCACCTTGGTGGTCGGGTGGCTCCAGGCGGCCGCCAGCCAGGGCTCGTCGAACCGGTGCTGGGCCGCCCGGTCGACCCCGGCCCGGGCCAGTGCCGGGGGCAGCGGGCGTTCGGTCTCAGGCACGGTGCTCACTTCGTTCCATCCCCACGTGATGAATCATCCGGATGAGTGGTCTGTTCGCCAGGACGGGCCGCGGAGGGCGCCCCGCGGCCCTCACGCCGCCTCGCCGCCCGGCCGCCAGTTCTCGGCCAGGTCGGCCCAGAGGTAGGCGGTCGTCTCCACGCCCTTGGCCAGCAGGTCGAGCTCGACCTTCTCGTCGACCGAGTGCCAGCCGTCCGAGGGCACCGAGATGCCGAGGAAGAGCACCGGCGCGCCGAGCACGTCCTGGAGTTCGGCGGCCGGGCCGGAACCACCCTCCCGGGTGAACAGGATCCGTTGCCCGAAGGCCCGCTCCATCGCCCGGACGGTGGACCGCAGGGCCGGGTGGTCCAGCGGGGTCAGGCAGGGCCGGGTGGCGCCCGGGAACTCCAGCGCGTACCGGATGCCCTCGGGCACCCGCTGCGACACCCAGGACCGGACGGCCTCCTGGACCCGCTCCACCTCCTGGCCGGCCACCAGCCGGAAGGAGAGCTTGAGGTGCGCCGAGGACGGCACGATGGTCTTGCCGCCGGGGCCGGTGTAGCCGCCCCAGATGCCGTTCACCTCGGCGGTCGGCCGGGCCCAGACGCGCTCCAGGGTGGAGTAGCCGGCCTCGCCGAGGGTGCCGTGCGACTTGGCGACCTTGAGCCACTGCCCCTCGTCGAAGGGCAGCTCGGCGAAGAGCTCGCGCTCGCGCGCGGTCAGCTCGACCACGCCGTCGTAGAAGCCCGGGACGGCCACCCGGCGGTCCTCGTCGTGCAGCGCCGCGGCCAGTTCGGCCGCGACCGCCGCCGGGTTGGGGACGGCGCCGCCGAAGGAACCGGAGTGGATGTCGCTGTCCGGGCCGTAGAGGTCGATCTGGGCGTCGGCCAGGCCCCGCATGCCGGTGCAGACCGTCGGCGTGGTCTCGGACCACATCCCGGTGTCCGAGATGATCACCACATCGGCGGCCAGCCGCCCGGCCTCCCGGCGGACCAGCGCGGGGAAGTGCGGCGAGCCGGACTCCTCCTCGCCCTCGATCAGCAGCTTGAGGTTGACGGCCGGCGCGGTGCGCCCGGTGGCGGCCAGGTGGGCGCGGACCCCGAGCGTGTGGAAGAACACCTGCCCCTTGTCGTCGGCGGCCCCGCGCGCGAACAGCTGCCGGCCGACCACGGTCGGCTCGAAGGGCTCCGTCGCCCAGCCGTCCTCCTTGGCGGCGGGCTGCACGTCGTGGTGCCCGTAGACCAGGACGGTCGGCGCGGACGCGTCCCCCGACGGCCACTCGGCGAACACCGCCGGCAGGCCGTCCGTCTCCCAGACCTCGACCACCGGGAACCCGGTCCCGCCCAGCTTCGCGGCCAGCCACTCGGCGGAGCGGCGGACCTCACCGGCCCGCTCGGGCTCGGCCGAGACGGAGGGGATGCCCAGCCAGTCGGAGAGGTCGGCCAGGAACTCGGCCTGGTGCCGGTCGATGAAGGAGCGGACGACGCTGTCCGGGGTTCTCGTCATACGGACGACTTTAGTTCGCCCGTGCGGGTGCCCGCCCCGGCCGTCCGGCCACCGGGCGCCGGACGGCCTGTAACGTCCGTCACCCCCGGCCGCACGGGGGCGGCGGCCGGGGGTGACGGGGGACACGGGGAACGCGCGGTCAGCCGGAGCGGCGCAGCAGCGAGATCCGCGAGCGGGTGAGCAGCGTGGCCAGCCCCACCGCGAGCAGCGGCAGGACGATCACGGTGGCGCCGATGTCGAGCCACGGGAAGACGATCACGCTGTGGTCGGCCGTCTCCTCGGGGGACATCCCCGGGTAGGAGACGGAGACGCCCTCCACCTTGCGCAGGGCCACCGCCGGCACCACCCCGGCGACCACGCCGAGCAGGGTGCCCATCGCGGCGATCACCCCGCACTGGAAGCCGGAGAGGCTGCGGCGGATCCGCGGCGCGGCGCCGACCGCCGCGAGGGTGGTCAGGTCGCGCTGCGAGTCGGCGGCGGCGAGCCCGGTGGCGATGCCGGCGGCGCCGAGCGCGACCAGGGCGGCGAAGCCCGTCAGACCGAGGCTGACCAGGTCGTCGTTGGACCGGAAGCCGCGCTCGACCCCGAACTGGGTGCCGTCGGCGAGCTTGTCGATCGCCGCCGTCGCCTTCTGCTCGGCGCTGTCGGACGGCGCCTTGGCGGGCAGCCAGACCGAACCGGCGTCATGGGTGCCCAGCCCGAGCCGGCCGGCGGTCTCCGGGCTCACCAGCGCCTGGCCACCGGTCGGGACGACGGCGCGGAACAGCACCGCGTCGACGGCGATCTCATGGCTGGGCGTGTCGTGCACGGGCGAGGCGTTCAGCTTGTTCGACTGCTCCTCGGCCGGCTCCGTCACGCTCACGACGAGCTTGCCGTCCTTGACGTAGTCGGCGTCGAACACGACGGCCTTGCCGGCGGCCAGCGCCTGGCCGGCGGCCGGGTCGTCCACACCGAACAGGTTGCGCAGCAGGGTGGCGTCCCCGGCGGCCACCATGCTGAACGGGTTGACCCGGTAGGAGTGGTTCGCCCTGCAGCGCGCGTCCTCCTTGCGGAGCCGCTCGGCCTCGGCCGGGGCGATGGCCTCGCTGCCCTTGTCGAACAGCGGGCAGCGCAGCTCCTTCGGCAGCTCGGTGGTGACGTAGCCGCAGTTGCCGTGCGTCCGGTCGCAGTCGCCCTTGAGACCGACCTCCTGCACGTCGGCGCGCCGGCCGAGGTCGGGGATGTTGCTCTCGACGGCGCCGCGCAGCTGGGGCAGCAGCTTCCCGTCGGCGGCCGAGCCCCAGCCGCTGCTCACCGTGACCGCGCCGGCCGGCGCGGCGGCGACGTACTCCCGGCGGTGCTCCTCATGGCTGCTGGCGGTGTAGATGCCGACGGCGACCGAGCCGGCGACGGCGGCCATCACCGCCGCGACGGCGGGGGCGGTGCGTCCGCGGTGGCGGACCGAGTCGCGCAGCGCGAGCCGGGGGCCGAGCGGCAGCCAGCGGCCGATCCGCCCGAACAGGCCGACCAGGTAGGGCGTCAGGGCGACCATGCCGAGTTCGGCGATCATCGAGCCGCCGAGCACGGCCGTACTGCGGTTGCCGAAGCCGCTGGTCGCGCCGAGCAGGGCGAGCGCGGCACCGCCGGCCACCATCAGCAGGCCGAGCAGCGCGAGCTTGCGGCTCGGCGGCTTGAGCGAGTCGCGGCCGGTCAGCGCGGCGACGACGTCCTGCCGGGAGGCCTGGACGGCCGGGACGACGGCCGCGAGCAGACCGGTGACCAGGCCGATGCCCAGGACGCCGAGCAGGTCGAGCGGCTGGAGGTCGAAGTGGCCGAACCGCTCGCCGGCGTAGTTCTCGGCCTGGGTGCGCAGCACCGCGACCAGGCCGACGCCGACGGCCAGACCGAGGGCGGCGCCGGTGACTCCGAGCACGACCCCGCCGCCGAGGACGACCGCGCGGACGTCGGCCCGGTTACCGCCGCCGGCGGCGAGCAGACCGAGCTGGCGGCGGGAGCGCCTGGCCCCGACGGCGAAGGCGGGGCCCGCGAGGAGCACGATCTCCAGCAGCGCCATGCCGACCACGGTGGCGAGGATGACGACGGAGGTCCGGTCGAGGTAGGGGGTACCGCCGCTGCTCTGGCCCTTCTGGGCGTAGAGCGGCACCTCGGAACGGGCCGGCGGGTCGAGCAGCACGCTGCGGGAGGCGACGGTGAAGCCGTACTTGTTGAACTCGGTCACCTTGGGCCAGTCGATCGCGGCCCCGGCCGGGAGCTTGACCAGCCAGCGGGCGCTCTCCCCCAGCGCGGAGCGGCCGAGGCCCTTGTCGGCGCCGGGCAGCTTCATCAGCGGGTCGACCAGCGCGCCGGGGCGGGCGATCAGCCCGGTGGCCCGCAGGTCGCCGGGGTACTCGGCGACGGCCGTGATGGTGAAGGGGGTGGCCTCCAGACCGCGCGGGGAGGTGCGGTCGCCGATCCTGAGGCCGGAGCGGTCGAGGAAGTCCCGGGTGACGGCGACCTCGTGGCCGGCGCTCGGGGCGCGGCCCTCGACCACGTCGATCCGGCCCTTCCAGACCGGGTCGTTCAGGTCGGCCTCGGCGGTCCGCACGCTGAGCAGGCCCTGCACGGTGCTGGTGGGGACGTACGGGCCCTCGCGCAGCGGGACGAGCGTGGTGCCGGCCGGGACCAGCTGCTTGACCAGTTCGGCCGGCTCGGTGTCGAGGCTGCGGCGCTGCTCGGGCGTGTACTGGGGCCGGCCGTTCTCCACCTTGGCCTCGTCGGCGCCGGTGAGGTCGAAGGGCTGGTCCGGGTCCGGTGCCTGCAGGATGATCGAGCCGCGGTCGACCATGTGGATCTCGGCGTCGGACTGGCCCATGGTGCGGACGATCCGCTCGACGGGGTCGAGTTCGGCGCTGCGGAAGAACACGTCGGCGCCGGTGACGCCGAGCACGGGCAGCGCGACCATGGCGACCACGAGCGCGCTGCGGCCCTTGGCGCGCAGGGCGTCCCGTCGGGCGATCCGCAGGGCGACCCGCCAGGCGCTGAACCTCACTGCGCCACCGGGCCCTTCGCGTTGGTGGCCGCGGAGACCAGCAGGGTGCCGGCGTCCTGGCTGATGCTCTCGTCGACCATGCGGCCGTCGCGGAGGAAGACCACGCGGTCGGCCCAGGCGGCGTGCCTGGCCTCGTGGGTGACCATCATCGCGGCGGCGCCGGCGTCGCAGCGGGCGCGCAGCACGGCGAGGACCGACTCGCCGGTGGTGGAGTCGAGGGCGCCGGTGGGCTCGTCGGCGAGGACGAGCCGGCGGTCGCCGATCAGCGCGCGGGCGATGGCGACGCGCTGCTGCTGCCCGCCGGACATGTCGTCGGGGAAGCGGTCGGCGAGCTCGGGGATGCCGAGCTCCTCCAGCGCGGTCATCGCCTCGCGGCGGGCGGCGCGGCCGGAGAGACCGTCGAGCTCGCGCGGCAGCGAGACGTTCTCGGCCGCGGTGAGGGCCGGGATCAGGTTGTAGTCCTGGAACACGTAGCCGACCGAACGGCGACGGACCTCGGCCAGCTTCTTGCGGTTGAGGCCGCCCAGGGCGGTGCCCTCGACCAGGACCCGACCGCTGCTCGGGGTGTCCAGCCCCCCGGCGAGCGTCAGCAAGGTCGACTTGCCGGAGCCGGAGGGCCCCATCACGGCGACGAACTCGCCGGGGTGCACCCGGAGGTCCACCCCGCGCAGCGCGTGCACCTCGGCCGCGCCCTGGCCGTGCACCCGGGTGACGTTGTCCAGGTGCAGCACCGGTTCGGTGCCGAGCCTGCTCGGATCGGTGTGGATCACACTTCCCCCTGCTGTTCTGGGCCCGGGGTCGCGGATCGCGGCCGGGCCGTGGTTCGTGAAGTCCGTACGGGGTTCAGGCCCGGGTGCGGCGCCGCCCGCGCCGGACGACCTCGGGCTCGGCGGCGCGGGCCTCGGCGGCCCGGGCCTGTTCGATCTCGGCGTGCTGGGCGAGGCGGGTCTCGCAGTGGTCGAGCCAGCGGATCTCGGCCTCGGTCTGGAAGATCAGCTGTTCGAGGACGAGCAGCCAGGCGAGGTCGGCGCCGGGGGCGGCCGACGGGCCGGCGCCGCCGGGGCGGGCCTCGCCGGTCAGCGCGCGGGCCTTGAGCCGGGTGTAGTCCTGGAGCGCCTTGATGCTGTGCCGGCGCTGGCCCTGGACGACGGCGGGCACGTCCACCCCGGGGACGGTGACCGCCATGGCCAGCTTGATCGCCAGCTCGTCGCGCGGCGGGCTGGTCCGCGGCACCGGGGTGTCGAACCAGGTGCGCAGCTCCGCGCGTCCTGCTTCGGTGACCGCGTAGAACTGGTGCCCCTCCTCGTCCTCCCCCGCGGGCTCGACCAGGCCGTCGCGCTCCAGGCGGGACAGGGTGGTGTAGACCTGGCCGACGTTGAGCGGCCAGGTGGCACCGGTGCGCGCCTCGAACTCGGTACGCAGCTGGTAGCCGTAGCGCGGGCCCTGGTCGAGCAGGGCGAGCAGACCGTGACGGATGGACATACCGAGTATGTATACCCGGTATGCCCGGCGGGCTCAAGCGGCGCCCCCTCCCGGCGAGCGGGTACCGTCGTGCGGTGTGAGCCAGTTGCGCATCGCCACCTTCAATCTGTTGCACGGTCAGCCGCTCGCCCCGGACGGTGCTCCGCGGCCCTACCCCGCCGACGCCGGTGGACCGTTGGCGGAGGCGGTGGCCGCGCTGGACGCCGACGTGCTCGCCCTCCAGGAGGTGGACCGCTACCAGGCCCGCTCCGGCGGCACCGACCAGGCCGCCGTCGCCGCCAAGGCGATGGGCGCCGCGGACTGGCGGTTCGCCGCCGCGCTGCACGGGCGCCCGGCGCCGGTCGCGGGCTGGGTGCCGGAGCCCGCCGTCCCCGCCGGACTCCAGGTGTACGGGCCGAACGAGGTCGGCGACGACGCGCCGCCGTCGTACGGCACCGCACTGCTGACCCGGCTGCCGGTGCGGCACTGGCGGGCCCGGCGGTTCGCCCCGGCCCCGTTCGGGCTGCCGCTGCGGGTGGCCGGCCGGCGCGGGCTCACGCCCGTCCCGGACGAGCCGCGGGCCGCGCTGGCGGCCGTACTGGAGGGCGAGCACGGGCCGTTCACCGTGGTGGCGGCGCACCTGTCGTTCGTGCCGGGCTGGAACATGGCGCAGCTGGCGGGGATCCGGCGCTGGATCGCCGACCTGCCGCAGCCCTACCTGGTCCTGGGGGACTTCAACCTGATCGGCGCGGTGCCCCGGACGGTGCTGGGCGGGGCCACCGCGCTGGACCGGACGGCGCCCCGGGCACGGGTGCGCGAACTGCGGGCGGCCCGGCGGGCCCGGCCGGCCCTGGTCGAGCCGCGCCGGCGGCGGGTGCGCGAGCCCCGGGCGCGACTCCAGGGCTGGTACGACCTGGCCCGCACGCCCACCTACCCCTCGCACCGGCCGACCGTGCAGTTCGACCACGTGCTCGCGGTGGGCGTGCCGCGCACCGCGGTCGGCCCGGCGGCCGCCCCGCGGACGGTGGTGTCGGACCACCGCCCGCTGGTGGTGGAGGTCGGCCTCTAGGCGGTCCGGCCGGGCCGCCCGGTGCCGGGCGGTCAGCTCCGGGGGTGCGTCAGCTGCCCGTTCTGGTGCGGCAGGTGCGGCTCCGGCCCGAGCGGGTCGTACTGGAGCAGCAGCATCGCCGCGTCGTCGCCGAGCTGGCGGCCGACGTGGCGGACCACGTCCTGGTGCAGGCGTCGCAGGACGTCCACCGGGTGGCCGTCCGCGCAGTGCGGCAGCCGCTCGGCGAGCGGGTAGAAGACGCCCGCCCGGTCCCGGGCCTCGATGACTCCGTCGGTGAACAGCAGGACGCGGTCCCCCTGCCGCAGCGGGACCTCGTGCACCGGCGGCCGGACGTCGACCGGGTCGAGGACGCCGAGCGGGGGCACCGTCTCGGCGAGCTCCAGCGGCCGGACCGGCTCGGTGCCCCGCAGCAGCAGCGGCGACGGGTGGCCGCAGTTGACGATCTCGGCGGTGCCGTCGGGCCGGACCCCGATCAGCACCAGGGTGACGAACTCCTCCTCCACGCCGGGGTGCTCGTTCTCGTGCAGGGCCCGGTCGAGGCTCACCGCGAGCCAGCCCGCCACCCGGTCCAGCGCGGGCTCCTGGTGGGCGGCCTCCCGGAAGGCGCCGAGCACGGCGGCGGCGGTCTCCACCGCGCCGAGCCCCTTGCCCCGGACGTCGCCGACCACGGCCCGGACCCCGTGCCGGGTGTTGACCACCTCGTAGAGGTCGCCGCCGATCCTGGCGTGCGCGGCGGCGGCCTCGTAGTGGACGGCGGCCCGGACGGTGCCGACCCGCTCGGGAACCGGCCGCAGCAGCACCCGGCGGGCGATCGAGGCGACCAGCTGGGCGTCGGCCAGCGCCTTCTCCTGGCGCAGCCGCAGGGTGGCGCTGACCCAGCCGATCGCGGCGACCAGCACGACGGCGAAGACGGTGGCGCTGTGCACGGACTCGCCGAGCGAGTCGCTGCTGGCGGCCATCAGGAAGGCCACGGCCTCGGTGCAGAGGCCGATGGCGAGCGGGTACCAGGTACGCCGGCTGACCACGGCGGCCAGCGCGGGAACGGCGGTGAGGGCCGGCTCGACCGTCACCTCGGTGTTGCTGACGTAGTCGAGGGCCACGACCAGCGCCATGCCGATGAACGGCAGCGCGAGCGCCGTCCTCGGCCAGGTGCCGGTCGAGCCCGGAGCGGTCCCCGGGGCCGGCCCGGCGAACCGCTCTCTCATCCATCCGGTCGCGCTCAACTTCGGTCTCTCCAGCAGAAGACGCCGGTGCCCCGTGGGCACCCGCGGTGATGACTGAGGGTTGGGGAATGCGGGCCTCGCTGGCGGCCGGAGCACAGGGGTTGACCGGTTACCGACCCCACAATAGGCACGAAACGTGCACTACGCACAGGTTTCGCCCGCTGCCGTGATGACTTGAATGCTCTGCGTGACTCATTCTTCACTGTTCCCGATCAGGAGCCGTTCCAACTCTTTTCGGTCGGGAAGTCCTGCGGGTTGTTCGACCCGACCGCTGCGGACGTACAGGAAGGACGCCGTGACCTGCTCCGGCGGAACTCCCAACTGTTCGGCCCAGGCGACCCGGTAGACCGCGAGCTGGAGCGGATCGGCGGTCTCCTCGCGGTGCGTCTTCCAGTCCACCACTTCGTAGCGTGACGCGCCGCCGAATTCCGACCGGCCGTCATCTTCCCGGTAGACCGCATCGATCCGGCCGCGCACCACCCGGCCCGCCAGCACCAACTGGAACGGCGCCTCGACCCGGTAGGGCGTCCGGTTCGCGTAGGGCGTGCGCAGGAACGCCTCCTTGAGCCGCTCCAGGTCCTGCTCGTCCTCGATGCCGTCGTCGTCCGCGCCCGGCAGCGCGCCCGGCTCGATCAGCAGCAGCGGCTCGATCCGGGACTGCACCCAGGCGTGGAACCGGGTGCCCCGGCGGGCGGCCGGCTGCGGCGGCCGGGGCATCGGGCGGGCCAGGTCGTGCGCGAAGCCGTCCGGATCGGCGGCCAGCCGCTGGAGCTGGGTGGCCGACAGCGCGGCGGGCAGCGGCACCTCCCGGACGCTGCGCCGGGACCGCTCCAACTCGCCGACCAGCGCGGTGAGGTCGCGGTCCCAGGACTCGACCTGGCGGCGGTCCTCGGCGGCCATCGGCTCCGGTTCGGGGGCGGGCAGGCCGGCGAGGCGGCGGTGCACCACCGCGGCGACCCGGCGGCGGGCGTGCTGGGCCGCCGGATCCAGCGGCAGCGGCCAGGGCCGCTCGACGGGCGCGGCCAGCGCCGGGTTCTCGGCGCCCTTGGGCGGCTGCTCGGCCCAGTGTTCGAGCTCGCCGGCGCCGGGCCGCTCGCAGTGCGTCCGCAGCCGCTCCAGGAAGGCGGACGGGCCGCGCACGGTCTTCTGGCTGGGGCCCCACCAGTGCCCGGAGGCCAGCAGCAGCGACCGCGGCCGGGTGAAGGCGACGTAGCCGAGGCGCAGCTCCTCGGTGCCCGAGTGCTCGGCGAGCGCCGCCTTGAAGGCGGCCATGGACTTGCTGTTCCACCCGCCGCGCACATCGGGCAGGGTGGCCGCGTCGCCGCGCAGGGCGTGCGGCAGCACCCGCTTGACGCTGGTCCAGCGCTCACGCGTGGTCGAGGACGGGAAGGCGCCCCTGACCAGCCCGGGAACGGCCACGACGTCCCACTCCAGGCCCTTGGACTTGTGCGCGGTGAGGACCTTCACGGTGTCCTCCCCGCCGGGCAGGCTGCTGTCCAGCCCGCGCTCGTACTCCTGGGCGGCGCGCAGGAAGCCGAGGAAGGCCGACAGGCCCGGGTCGCCGTCCAGGTCCGCGAAGCCGGCCGCGACGTCCAGGAAGGCGTGCAGGGTCTCCCGGCGGCGGGCGGCCAGTGCCTGGGGGGAGGCGGCGAGTTCGACCTCCAGGCCGGTGACCGCGAGCACCCGGTGCAACACGTCCATCAGCGGCTCGGCGAGCGAGCGGCGCAGCTCGCGCAGCTCCCGGGCGAGCCGGGCGAAGCGCGGCCTGGCCTCCGCGGAGAACGGCAGCTCGTCGGACCGGTCGCCGTCCCCGCCGGACGCCGGGTCCAGGAAGGTCTCCAGCGCGTCGGCCAGCGAGACCACCTCGGTCGGATCGGCCTCGGCGACGGCCGCGGCCAGCGCCTCGACGCCCTCCGGCCGGGCGGTGCGCACCAGCTCGGCGGCGCGCCGGCCGAGCAGGGCGAGGTCGCGCGGGCCGATCCGCCAGCGCGGGCCGATCAGCAACCGGACCAGCGCCGCGTTGGCGGTCGGGTCCTGCAGCACCTCGCAGGTCGCCACCAGGTCGGCCACCTCGGGCAGTTGCAGCAGGCCGCCGAGTCCGACCACCTCGACCGGCACCTCCCGGGCGACCAGCGCCGCGTGGATGTCGGGGAAGGCCGCGCCGCCCCGGCAGAGCACGGCGATCCGGCCCGGGGCGGTACCGGTGCGGACCAGGTGGGCGATCGAGTCGGCCAGCCAGTCGATCTCCTGCGCGTGGGTGGGCAGCAGCGCGGCCCGGACGTAGCCCTCCTGCTCGGCGCCGGGAGCCGGGCGCAGCGCCTCGACGCCCTCGTGCATCGCGCGCAGCGGTTCGGCCAGCTCGTTGGCGAAGGCGAGCAGCCGCCCGCCGCTGCGGCGGTTCTCGCTGAGCGAGTACCGGGCCGCCCCGGAGCCGTCGGCCTTCGGGAAGTGCCGGGGGAAGTCGTCCAGGTTGGCGACCGAGGCGCCGCGCCAGCCGTAGATCGCCTGGCAGGGGTCGCCGACGGCGGTGACGGGGTGGCCGGTGCCCCGCCCCTCGGGGCCGGCGCCGTACAGGCCGGCCAGCATCAGCCGCTGCGCGACCGAGGTGTCCTGGTACTCGTCGAGCAGCACCACCCGGTACTGGGCCCGGAGCAGCTCGCCGACCTCGGGGCGCTGCTGCGCGAGCCGGGCGGCGGCGGCTATCTGGTCGCCGAAGTCCATCAGCCCGGCCGCGGCCTTGCGCCGCCGGTACTCCTCGACCAGGCGCAGCAGCTCCAGCCGGGCCCGGGCGGTGACCGGCACGGCCCGCAGGTCGTCGTTGCCGAGCCGGACGGTGGCGAGGGTGTCGAGCAGCTCCTCGTCGAAGGCGCGCAGCGCGTCCGGCTCGACCAGGTGCTCGGCGAGCTCGCCGTCCAGCGCGGTCAGGTCGGCGACCAGGTTGCTGAAGGTCCCGGTGAGCGCCGGGAAGGGACCGCGCGCGGTGCGCAGCACCTTGGCGGCGAGCTGGAAGCGGGTGGCGTCGGCGAGCAGCCGGACGTCCGGCTCGATGCCGATCCGCAGGCCGTGCTCCTTGAGCAGGCGGCCGGCGAAGGCGTGGTAGGTGGAGATCTCCGGCTCGCCGAGCGCCTCCTCGTCCGGTTCGGCCACGCCGCCGAGCCGCAGGGCCGCGCGGACGCGTTCGGCGAGCTCCCCGGCGGCCTTGTTGGTGAAGGTGAGGCCGAGCACCTCCTCCGGGCGGACGGCCCCGGACCCGACCAGCCAGACCACCCGGGCGGCCATCACCGTGGTCTTCCCGGAGCCCGCCCCGGCGACGATCACGGCCGGCTCCAGCGGAGCGCCGATGGCCGCCATCTGCTCCCGGTTGAACGGGATGCCCAGCAGCTCCTTGAGCTGGTCGGGGTGGCTGAGCGCGGCGGTCACCCCGCAACGTTAACGGGCACCGCCGACAGTGCGGGCCCCTCGCCCGGCCCGCTGTGGCCACCCCCACACCGCGGCGCTCACTCCACCACCTGGGCGCCGTCACGCTGGGCCGAGCAGCTGCGACGGAAGGTGCAGCGGTCGCAGCCGCCGCCGGTCCGCGGCACGAAGCGCTCGGCGAGGACCCGCCCGGCGGCGTCGGCCAGCAGGTTCTCGATCCACGGCTCGCCGTCCGGCGGGTCCTGGCGCTGCACCTTGGGCGCCTCCGGGGCGCCCTTGTCGGGCTTGCGCAGCTGCACCAGCTCGGCCCCGCCGGAGTCGGGGACCCGGCCCTCGAACCCGGGCAGCTCGTTGAGCGCCCCGGCCCGGACGGCGAGCTGGTAGACCGCGAGCTGCTTGTGCTCGGGCAGCGACTTGTCGGTCGGCGCCTCCTTGCCGGTCTTGAAGTCCACCACGTAGGCCCGCCCGGCGTCGTCCTTCTCCACCCGGTCCATCGAGCCGCGGATCCGCACCGAGACGCCGCCGACGTCCAACGTGACGTCGAAGCCGTGCTCGGTGGCGACCACGTCGCGGCCGCGTTGCAGGACGTGCCAGTTCAGGAAGCGCTCCAGGGCGGCCCGGGCCTCGGTCTTCTCCTGCTGGGACTTCCAGGGCGCGTCGAAGGCCAGCGCGTCCCAGACCGTGTCCAGCCGCTCCATCAGCACGGCGAGGTCGGCGGGGGTGCGGCCGGAGCCGACCTCGTCGGCGAGGGCATGCACCACGTTGCCGAAGCCCTGGGCGGCCGAACCGGCGCCGCGCGCCTTGACCTCCTTGTCCAGGAACCACTGCAGCGAGCAGTTCTCCAGCTGCTCCAGGCCGCTGCCGGAGAGCCGAACCGGCAGATCGGCGCTGCGCAGCGGCTCGGGGGCGGCGGTGGCGTCGTCCAGGCCCCACCAGCGGTCCGGGTGGGCGGCCGGCACCAGCGGCAGGCCGTCCTCGTCGGCGGCCAGCGCCAGGGTGGCGAGCCGCTCGGCGGCGGCGCGGCGCAGCTCGGGCGACCGGGCCGGGTCGACGGTGACCGCGCGCAGCTCGGCGACCAGCGCGGGGACGGACAGCGGGCGGCGCGGGCGGTGGGTGACGTCCTCGACGGTGACCGGCGGGGTCCGGCGCAGCACCTTGCCGGTCCGCGGGTCGACGTCCTCGCGGTAGAGCTCGCGCAGGAAGCGGGACGGCTCGTCGCCGTCGTCGGCGGGGGCCTTGACGGCAGTGACGATCAGCCGCTCCTTGGCGCGGGTGGCGGCGACGTAGAAGAGCCGGCGCTCCTCGCCGAGCAGGGCGGCCGGGGAGAGCGGCTCGGCCAGGCCGTCGCGGCCGATCCGGTCGGCCTCCAGCAGCGAGCCGCGGCGGCGCAGGTCGGGCCAGAGGCCGTCCTGGACGCCGGCCACCACGACCACCCGCCACTCCAGGCCCTTGGAGCGGTGCGCGGTCATCAGCCGGACGGCGTCCGGGCGGACGGCCCGCACGGTGAGGGTGTCGGCCGCGATGTCCTGGGCCTCCAGCTCGGCGAGCAGGTCGAGGGCGCTGCGGTGGCCGGTGACCTGCTCCTCGGCGCGGGCGGCGGTCTCGAACAGGGCGCAGAGCGCGTCGAGGTCCCGGTCGGCGTTGCGGCCGGCCGCGCCGCCGCGCAGCGCCGCCCGCTCCAGGCGCTCGCGCCAGCGCCGGCTGCCGTCCCAGAGCTCCCAGAGCGCGTCCTCCGCGGTGCAGCCGCCGGCCAGCCGCTCGCGGACCTTGCGCAGCAGGGTGCCGAGGTCGCGGGCGCGCCGGGCGTGCGAGGGGTCGAGGGCGATCAGCCGCTCGGGCTCGGCGAGGGCCTCGCGGATCAGCTCCTCGGCCGCGCGGGGCACGGCCGCCGCCCGGCCGTCGGCGCGCAGCGCGGCACGCTCCTCCTCGCGCAGGGCGCGGCCGAGGCGGCGCAGGTCGGAGCCGTCCAGGCCGCCGAGCGGGCCGGTGAGCAGGGTGTGCGCGAGCTCGGTGGTGAGCGGGTCGGGGCCGGCGGCGCGGTCGTGCTTGTCCCGGGCGGCCTGCTCGGCGCAGACCCGCAGGGCGAGCAGCAGCTGGGCGACGGCGGGCTCCTCGCGCAGCGGCAGGTCGTCACCGTCGATCTCCAGCGGGACGCCGGCCGCGCTGAGCGCCCGCCGCACCCCGGGGATGGACCGGCCGCCGGCCCGGACCAGGACGGCCATCTCGCCCCACGGCACGCCGTCCTCCAGGTGGGCGCGGCGCAGCAGGTCGGCGATCGAGTCCAGTTCGGTGCCCGGGGTCGGGTAGGTGTACACCTCGACCCGGCCGCCCTCGCGGGACGGCAGCAGGGCCCGGTGCTGGGCGAGCTTGTCGGCCGGCAGCCGGCCCATCGGCATCCGCCGGGCCAGCTCGCGGGAGGCGGCGAGCAGTACGGCGCCGGAGCGGCGGGAGACCCGCAGCACCTTGACCTCGGCCGGGCCGCCGCCGACCTGCCGGAAGGTCTGCGGGAACTCCAGGATGCCGTTGATGTCGGCGCCGCGGAACGCGTAGATCGACTGGTCCGGATCCCCGACGGCGACCAGCTCCCGCCCGCCGCCGGCGAGCTGGCGCAGCAGCCGGACCTGCGAGGGGTCGGTGTCCTGGTACTCGTCGACGAAGACCACCTCGTAGCGCTGCCGCAGCCGCTCGCCCACCTCGGGGCGCTCGGCCAGCAGCACCGCGCGGTGGACCAGCTCGGCGTAGTCGAGCACCCCGCGCAGGTCCAGGACGTCCAGGTAGTCGGCCAGGAAGTGGGCGGCGGCCGCCCAGTCGGGGCGCTGCACGCCCTCGGCGAACCGCCGCAGCTCGGCCTCGCCGAGGCCGAGCTCCCGGCTGCGGGCGAGCACGGCGCGGACCTCGTCGGCGAAGCCTCGGGTGGTCAGGCAGGCCCGGAGGTCGAGCGGCCAGTCGATCCGACCGCGGCCCCCGCGGGCGTCCTCGGCGCCGCCGGCCAGCAGCTCGCGGACCATGACGTCCTGCTCGGGGCCGGAGAGCAGCCGCAGCGGCTCGGCGTAGTCCTGAGGGTCCTGGTGGGCCCGGAGCAGCGCGTAGCAGAAGGAGTGGAAGGTGGTGGCCTGCGGGGCGGGGGCGGAGGCCCCGAGCCGGCCGGACATCCGGTCGCGCAGTTCCATCGCGGCCTTGCGGCTGAAGGTCAGCACCAGGATCCGCTCGGGGTCGGTGCCGCGCTCGATCCGCCGGGCGACGGCCTCCACCAGCGTGGTGGTCTTGCCGGTCCCGGGCCCGGCGAGCACCAGCAGCGGGCCGCCCGCGTGCTCCACCACGGCGCGCTGGTAGTCGTCCAGCACGGGCGGGGCGGGGAGCGCGAGGGGGCTTCGCACCAGACGGTAGGGGGAGCTCACGGACGTCCTGGGGGTCGTGCTTCGGGCAACGGCGGACGGGCCCGCGGCGGGGCCCGTCCGTATCGAGCCTACGATCCTGCCCCGTCATTCCCGTCCTCGCACCCGGTTCGGCGCTACCGGCCGTCCCAGCGGGCCCGCTTCAGGTCGACCCGGGGCGGGTCGGCGAGTTCGCGCAGCGGGGTGCCCTCCTCGCCGTACCGGGCGAGGGCGCGGTGCTCGTGTCCGGGCAGGAACCGGCCGTCCGCGCGGACCACCCGCCACCAGGGCACCGAGCCGCCGTACAGGGCCATCACCCGGCCGACCTGGCGGGGGCCGCCCTGGCCGAGGTACTCGGCAACGTCCCCGTAGGTCATCACCCGGCCGGGTGGAATCCGCTCGGTCAGGTCGAGAACCAGTTCGGCGAAGGGCGGCAGGCCGCCCGGTCCGGCGTCGTCGGTAGCGTCCGTCACCTGCGGCATTCTTCCTCACCGGCCCCGGCGCGCGGCCCGGTGGGCATGATCCGCCGCGCCCGATCCGGCCCCTGTCCAGCACGGGGCGCCGCGGCATGCCACCATCTTCGGGGCGGTGAGTGGTGATACGAGGACAAGACCAGATGACCGGGACGGCTGACGTGGGCGAGGGCGAGGACTCCGACGAGTCTTCCGACACCATGCCCGCAGGCCCCGGTGGAGAGCCCGCCGCCACGCCGACACCCGAAGTCTCCCTGATCAAGGACCGGACGATCAAGACCCCGCAGCCGACCGAACCCGGGGCCGTCCCCGGGGCCGGGGCGCCCGGACCGGCCCCGGCCGGCGTCCCGGCCCAGCAGCCCGAGCCGCCCGCCGTCCCCGAGCCGTCCCCGGCGGCCGAGGAGCCGCCCCCGGTACCCGAGGAGCCCTTCCTGGTACCCGAGGGACAGGAGCGGCCGCAGGAGCACGCGGGGTACGAGGGGTACGACCCGCTGGACGACACCCCCTACCTGGACGTCGACGAACCGCTGCTCGCCGCCCGCGCGCACCGCCCGTCGGACCTGATCCGCTTCCTGGCCGGCGTCCTCGGCATAGTCGCCGTGTTCGTCCTGGCCGGGGTGGCGACCTCGACCACCACCGGCATCGAGCTGGACATCGCCTCCAACGCGCCGCGCTTCTCCCCGGTGCTCGCCACCATCACCGGCCTGGTCTCCAGCGTCGCGGTGCTCGCCGTCCCGCTCGCCTTCGCCGTCGAGCGCCTGATCAAACGCGACGGCCTGCGGGTCGCCGACGGCGTCCTCGCCTCGGTGCTCTCCTACGGCGTCTCGCTGGGCATCGACTGGTGGGTGGCCGAAGGCGCCTCCGAGCACATCCGGGACGCCCTCACCCGGCTGCCGATGGACAGCAACGGCACCCTCACCGACCCGGTGCACGGCTATCTGGCGCCGGTGATCGCCTACATGACCGCGGTCGGCATGTCGAGCCGGCCGCGCTGGCGGGTCGCCCTCTGGGTGGTGGTGGTCTTCAGCGGGCTCACCGAGCTGCTCGGCGGCTACACCACCCCGCTGTCCCTGCTGCTCACCGTGCTGATCGGCTGGTCCGTCGCATACGGCACGCTGTACGCGATCGGCTCGCCCAACATCCGGCCCACCGGCCAGCACCTGATGATCGGCCTGCGCAAGGTCGGCTTCACCCCGGCCAGCGCCCACCGCGCCCCCGACGCCCCCGGCGGCACCCGCCGCTACTACGTCGGCCAGCAGAGCGGCCCGCCGCTGGACGTCCACATCATCGACCGCGAGCAGCAGGCCTCCGGCTTCTTCTACCGCGCCTGGCGGCGGCTGCGGCTGCGCTCGGTGGCCGTCCGCCGCAGCCCGCAGTCGCTGCGACAGGCGCTGGAGCAGGAGGCGCTGATCGCCTACGCGGCCGCCGCCTCGGGCGCCCGCTCGCCGCAGCTGGTGGCCACCTCCGAGCTGGGCCCGGACGCCGCGATCCTGGTCTACGAGAACGTCGAGGGCCGCATCCTGGACGACCTCTCGGACGAGGAGGTCACCGACCGGGTGATGGCCTCGCTCTGGGAGTCCGTCGCCGCCCTGCACGAGCGCCGGATCGCGCACCGCCGGCTGACCGGCGAGTCGCTGCTGGTGGTCGACGAGAAGGCGGCCTGCCTGGTCAACCTCTCCGGCGGCGACATCGCCGCCACCGATCTGACGCTGCGCATCGACGTCGCCCAGTTGCTCACCACCTTCGCCCTGCGGATCGGCCCGGAGCGGGCGGTCGCGACCGCCAACGCCGTCCTCGGCGCCGAGCGGGTCGCGCAGGCGCTGCCGCTGCTGCAGCCGGTCGGGTTGAGCCGCTCCACCAGGGTCGACCTGAAGAAGCTCACCAAGGAGCGCAAGACCGCCGCCCGGGCCCAGGCGCTGGAGCAGGTCGCCGCCGGCGAGCGCACCCAGCAGCAGGCCGAGGAGGACATCGCGGTCGCCGGGGAGGACCTGCTCAGCCGGATCCGCGGCCAGATCCTCCAGATCGCCCCCGAGGCGCCGACCGAGACGGCCAAGCTGGAGCGGCTGAAGCCGAAGAGCCTGATCATGGTGATCGCGCTCACCTTCGCCGCCTACCTCGCGCTGACCACCATCAAGCCGGCCCAGCTCAAGCTCTCCCAGATGGACTGGGCCTGGGCGGCCGTGGCGCTCGCCGCCGCCGCGTTCAGCTACGTCGCCGCCTCGATGAGCCTGACCGGCTTCGTCCCGGAGAAGCTGCCGTTCCGCCGCACCGTGGCGGCCCAGCTGGCCGGCTCCTTCGTCAAGCTGGTGGCGCCGGCCGCGATCGGCGGCATCGCGCTGAACACCCGCTACCTGCAGAAGGCCGGGATCCGCTCCGGGCAGGCGGTCGCCTCGGTCGGCGCCTCCCAGCTGGCCGGCCTGGCCGGGCACCTGCTGCTGCTGTTCAGCTTCGGCCTGATCACCGGCAGCCAGACCAACGGGGACCTCTCGGCCTCCCGCGCGGTGATCATCGGCGTGCTGACCGCCGCCGTGCTCGCCCTGGTGGTCGCGGCCGTCTCGCCGCTGCGGCGGTTCGTGCTGAACCGGCTGCGCTCGCTGTTCTTCGGCGTGGTGCCGCGGATGCTCGACCTGATGCAGACGCCCAGCAAGCTGGTCACCGGCTTCGGCGGGATCCTGCTGCTGACGCTCTCCTTCACCGCCTGCCTGGACGCCTCGGTGCAGGCCTTCGGCGGCAGCATCAGCTTCTCGGCGGTCGCGGTGGTCTTCCTGACCGCCAACGCGGCCGGCTCGGCCATCCCGACCCCCGGCGGCATCGGCCCGGTCGAGGTCGCCCTGATCGGTGCGCTCACCGTCGCCGACGTGCCCCCGACGATCGCCACCCCGGCGGTCTTCCTCTACCGGGCGCTCACCTTCTGGCTGCCCGTGCTACCCGGCTGGATCTCCTACAACATGCTCCAGCGCAAGGGCGCCCTGTAGGGCTCCCGGTACGCGGGAAGGGCCCGCCGGATCGCTCCGGCGGGCCCTTCCGGCGTCTGCTAGTAGACCGGCTTGTGCGGCTCGACCTGGTTCACCCAGCCGAGCACGCCGCCGCCGAGGTGGACGGCGTTGGAGAACCCGGCCGCCTTCACCACGGCCAGCACCTCGGCCGAGCGGACGCCCGACTTGCAGTGCAGGACGATCTTCCGGTCCTGCGGCAGCGACTCCAGCGCGTTGCCCATCAGGAACTCGTTCTTCGGGATCAGCACCGCGCCGGGGATGTTGACGATCTCGTACTCGCCGGGCTCGCGGACGTCGATCAGGAAGATGTCCTCCTTGTCGTCCTGCCACTGCTTGAGCTGCTTCGAGGTGATCGTCGAACCGGCGGCGGCGGCCTGGGCCTCCTCCGACACGACGCCGCAGAAGGCCTCGTAGTCGATCAGCTCGGTGACCGTCGGGTTCTCGCCGCAGAGCGCGCAGTTCGGGTCCTTGCGGACCTTCACCTGGCGGTAGTTCATCTCCAGGGCGTCGTAGATCATCAGCCGGCCGACCAGCGGCTCGCCGACACCGGCCAGCAGCTTGATCGCCTCGGTGACCTGGATCGAGCCGATGGACGCGCAGAGCACGCCCAGCACGCCGCCCTCGGCGCAGGACGGGACCATGCCCGCCGGCGGGGCCTCGGGGTAGAGGCAGCGGTAGCACGGGCCGTGCTCGGCCCAGAACACGCTGGCCTGGCCGTCGAAGCGGTAGATCGAGCCCCACACGTAGGGCTTGCCGAGCAGCACCGCGGCGTCGTTCACCAGGTACCGGGTGGCGAAGTTGTCGGTGCCGTCGACGATCAGGTCGTAGCCGGAGAAGATCTCCATCACGTTGTCGTTGTCGAGGCGCTCCTCATGGAGGATCACGTCCACGTAGGGGTTGATCTCCTTGACCGAATCCCGCGCCGACTCGCCCTTGGAGCGGCCGATGTCCGACTGGCCGTGGATGATCTGCCGCTGCAGGTTGGACTCGTCCACCACGTCGAACTCGACGATGCCGAGCGTGCCCACGCCGGCGGCGGCGAGGTACATCAGCGCGGGCGAGCCCAGGCCGCCGGCGCCGACGCACAGCACCTTGGCGTTCTTCAGCCGCTTCTGCCCGGCCATGCCCACGTCGGGGATGATCAGGTGGCGGGAGTACCTGCGGACCTCGTCGACGGTGAGCTCGGCGGCCGGCTCGACCAGGGGTGGCAGCGACACGGGGACTCCGATGGTCGTCGGTTCAGGTGGCCAGGGGCCGACCTCTAGTGGCTTCACGCTCCGCCACCGCGGTGGCTCAGCTAGGCCAACAGTGTCATGCCGCCCCGGTATTCCGAGACAGCCCGTCCGACTGGCGAGACAGCCGGCCTCGGATGCTGGGACCGCCCACCGGAGCCCCCGGGGGCGGCGGACGACGGGCGCCCGGGAGCGCCGCGGCCCGCCTCAGCGGGGCCGTCGCGCACCCGGGCACCACGGGCCGGCGGGTCAGACCCGGCAGGCCGTCTCCAGCCAGACGTCGCCCAGCGACTCCTCCAGCGGCACCTGTGTCCGCCAGCCGAGACGGTCCCGGGCGGTCCGCACGTCCGCCTGGCGCCACGGCACCGGCTCGCCCGCCGGGCCCCGCCCCTCGGCCGGCCGTGCCTCCGCGGGCCGGTGGTACGGGCCGCCGTGCTGGCCCGCGTGCCGGTCGACGTGCCGGTCCGCGTGCCGGTCGACGTGCTCGACCGGCCCGCCGGCCTGCGCGGGGAGCAGCACCGGCCGGTTCTCCTCCACGATCGCCCCCTCGAAGCCCGAGGCCCGGACCAGCAGCTGGGCCGCCTCGCGGGCCCGGACGGCGTGCCCGCTGCCGATGTTGATGACCCCGGTGGCCGCCGACACCGCCGCCGCCTGGATCGCGCGGGCGACGTCCCGGACGTCGACGAAATCCCGGTATCCGGACAGGTCCGGCATCCGCACCTGCGACTCCTCGCGCTCCAGCGCCCGGCGCAGCCCCTCGGCGAGCCGCCCGAACAGCGAGGCCGTCGGCGCCCCCGGCCCCACCACGTCGAACACCCGGAGCACCGCCGCGTCCAGCCCGGAGGCCAGCACCAGCTCCGTCCCGGCGAGCTTGGAGACCCCGTACGGGCCGACCGGACGCGGCTCGGCGCCCTCCGAGACGGGGACCCCGCCCGGCACCGGCCCGTACTCGGCCGCCGAGCCGACGTGCACCAGCCGGGCCGGCTCCCGGCTGCGCCGGATCGCCTCGCAGACCGTGGCGACGGCCAGCGTGTTCGCCCGGATCAGCGTCCGCGAGCTGCCGTAGGTGGCGCCCGCGCAGTTGATCACCACCTGGGGCGCGACCGCGTCCAGGAACCGGGCGAGCGCGCCCGGACTCCCGGTGGTCAGGTCGAAGCGGATGTCGGCCGAGTCACGCCGGCCGAGCACCGTCACCTGCAACTCCTGGTCCACGAGCAGACGATCGGTGACCCGGCGGCCGATAAAGCCGTCGGCGCCCAGCAGCAGCACCCTCATCGGGGGTGTCCTTCCACGAAGCGAGGTCGGGTACGACCTGGCGGACAGAGTGAACAACGGGGAGGTCGAACGGTTCGGTGGGGCCGGGCTCAGCGGTGCGTGTCGGCCCGGCCGAGCACCGGCCAGGCGTACGCCAGCAGGGCGAGCGCGACCGCGCCTCCGCCGAGCAGCCAGGCCGCCGGCGCGGAGCGGCCCAGGAGGAGCGGCGCCGCGACGGCGGTCGGCCCGGCGAGCGCGCCCAGCGCGGCGGCGGCGGTCCGGCCGGACCGGGCCAGCAGCGCGGGCAGCACCAGCAGCAGCCCGAGCACGCCCTGCGCCGCCCACTGGGCGGGGTCGGCCCGCTCGGCCACCAGGTGGGGCAGTCCGCCGCCGTGGCCCGGCCCGGGCCGGGGCGCCACGGCCGTCAGCACCGCGAGGGCGGCGAAGGTCAGGACCGCGAGGACGGCCAGGTGCAGGGCGACGGCCACCGGCAGCACCGGCCGCATCCGGGCCCGGAACTCGGCGAGGGTGCCCGCCACGCACAGGTGGCCGCGGGCGATGTGCCGGAACCACCGCGCCGCCCACTCGGCCGACCCGGCCGACAGCGCCGCGGCCAGCACCAGCGCGGCCGTGACCCGGGTGTCCCCGGTGCCGGACGCCCCGAACCCGGCGCCGACCCCGGCCAGCGGGAGCAGCAGCAGGGCGGCCACCCCGCACCCGTGGCCCAGCCCGGCCGGCCGCAACCGCCGGGCCCGCGGGCCGGGGCCCCCGGCGGACGGTCCGAGCCCGGCGTCCGGCAGGTCGACGGCCGGGGCGCCGGCCGCGGCCCGGTCGGCCCGCCCGGAGGCGGATACCGCCGGCCCCAGCGCGAGCACGGCGGCGGCCGGCAGCAGCACCGGCCACCGACCGGCCGCCCCGACGGCCGCCCCGACCGGTGGCACGGCCAGCGCCACCGCCCGGAGCGCCGCACCCCACCGGCGCGGCCGGTGGCCGTCCGGCACCGCCGCCGGGTCCGGCGGCGGACGGCGCGGCACCCGGGCGTACAGCTCGTCGGCGAGCGAGAACAGATCGGCGTGCCGGCAGCGCGCGGCCGTCTCCGGCCCGCAGCCCGCCTCCTCCAGCCCGGCGGCGATCTCCAGCGGATCGACGGCCCGCTCGCAGAGCTCCCGGTGCTCCGCCATCACCTCCCTGACCGGATCGCCGAAGACTCCGGGCCCCGTGGCCGGGCCGCTGCCGGCGACCGGCGCGCCGCCGGCCATCAGAGGGCCTCCGCGAGTGCGCCGGGCCGCTCGGACGCCTCGTCCGCGTCCTCGTCCGCGCCCTCGCCCTGCCCCTCGCCGACCGGCTGCCCGGTGCCGGCGCCGTCCCGGCGGTCGGCCAGCCAGTACTCGGCGGGCCGGGCGAACGGACGGGGCCGCTCGGCGGCCGCACCACCGGACCGGGCCGCCGGGAAGGCCGGCCACTGCGAGACCAGCTCCAGGTAGATCTCCCGGAACGCGCCGATCACCGGTTCCACGGCGAAGCGTTCCTGCGCCCGCAACCGGCCCGCCAGCCCCAGCCGGGCCCGCCGCTCCGGGTCGCGCAGCAGGGCCAGACAGGCGCCCGCCAGTGCCCGCGGGTCGCGCGGCGGGACGAGCAGTCCGGTCGGGCCCACCACCTCCCGGGCCACCCCGACGTCCGTCGAGACCACCGCCCGGCCACTCAGCATCGCGTCGGCCAGCAGCCGGGGGCCGCGCTGCGAGAGTGCCGAGAAGACCACCACCGTGCCGCTCTCCCAGGCCGCCGCCACCGAGTCGGGCCGCCCGGCGAACTCCACCGCCCCGGCCACCCCCAGCCGGTCGGCCACCGCCTCGCAGTGCGCCCGGTAGCCCGGGAGGGCCTCCTCGCCGTGGACCACCAGCCGGGCCGCGGGCAGCTCGGCGCGGACCCGCGCGAAGGCGTGCAGCATCAGCTCGGTGTCCCGGCCCGGCTCCAGCGCGCCCGCCCAGGCCAGCGTCGGCGCGGCCGGCTCCGGGCCGGCCGCGGCCCGGGCCACCGCCGGAGTGCCCTCGTGGACCACCCTGGTCCGCGCCGGGTCGGCGCCGCAGCGGCGCTGCCACCGCTGGTCGTGGGCGCTGCCGGGGGTCAGTATCGCGGCCTGCCGGTACGTCTCCTCGGTGAGCGAGCGGAAGAAGGAGAGCAGCAGGGCCCGGACCGGCCAGCGGTAGGGCGCCTCGCGGTAGCCGAGGTACTGCTCGCGCAGGTGCAGCCCGTGCTCGGTGACCACGAACGGCACCCCGTGCAGCCGCTTGGCCACCAGCGCCGGCAGCGCCGCCGGACCGCCGCCGACCACGTGGCAGAGGTCGGCCGAGCCGAGGCCGCCCGGCCCGGCGCCGTACCAGGGGGCCGAGAGCGGGCGCAGGCACTGCTCCAGCAGGTCCGCCGCGACCAGCACGTCACGGACCAGCGGCTGCCCGGCCGTGGTGTCGGCGCCGGGCGAGCGCCAGACCCGCTCCAGGGTGCGCCGGGCGGCGGCGGAGGCCAGGAACGCGGACAGGCCGCCGTCCTCCCGGGCGAGCGCCGCCAGCCGGTACAGCCCCGCCCCGAACGAGGCCCGCTCGCCCGGCATCACCAGGGCCCGGACCAGTTCCTCGTACGCCCGGGCGTACTGGCGTCCGCGCAGCGCGCCGGGCAGCCGGCCGGCCGGGCGGCGCCCCCACACCGCCAGCTCGTGCACCCCCAGCCAGCGCCCCCGCGGGCTCTCGGCGATGCCCGAACCGGCCGCGCCGGCCAGGACGAACAGCTCGAAGTCGTGCTCGGCGAGACCCTCCACCAGCCGGGCGCACCAGCCGCCGACGCCGTGTCCGGGGTGCGGACGGGCACCCTCGGTGAGCAGTGCAACGCGCACGGGAGACCTCCAGAACAGAACGGGACGACGGATGGCTGGAGCGGCTCGATCGGCACCCGGGCGCCCCGTGCGGGCACGGGTGCGGCCCGGGCGGAGGAGTCCGGTCGGCCGGAAGCACCGCGGCCCCGGGCCGGCGGTCGCACCACCGGCTCCCTGCGTGCGGCCGCCCTCCGGCTCCTCCGGCGGCCGCCACTCCCCCACACCTGTTCGGTCCGACAGCAGAAAGGTAGGACCGGGCCCCGGCCCTCCATCGGTCACATGCCTGGTTGCCACCTGAACGAGTGAACCGGCGTGACCTCGCCCCGGAGCGGGGCGTTACCGCCCGTCCGTCCCCACGCCCCCGCCGGGGCCGCTCCGCACCGCCGCTCAGCCCCGTGCCAGCAGCTCCCGCACCGCCCGGGCCACCCGCTCCGGGTGCTCCATCATCGCCACGTGCCCGGAGTCCGGCAGCACCAGCAGCCGGGCGTCCCCGAACGCCGCGCAGGCCCGCCGCGCCGAGCTGTACGAGACCAGCTTGTCGCGCAGCCCGTACACCAGCAGCGTGGGCGCCGTGACCCGCTCCGCCTGCCGCCAGAGCGCCTGCTCGCCCCGCTCGGTGTACGCCGAGACGATCCCGCGGGCCGAGCCGGTCAGCGCCCGCATCGCGTGCGGCACCGCGGTCCGCCGCCGGTACTCGGCCACCGCCTCGGCCCGGGCCGCCGGCGAGAGGCTCCGCGGATCCCCGTAGACCAGCCGCAGCAGGCCCTCGGTGGCGTCCTCCGGGCTGCGGCCGTTCGACGGCAGCCGGCCCAGCAGGGCGGGCAGGCCGGGCACCGCGAGCAGCCCGGTCGGCCAGGCGGTGCGCTGCGGCGGCAGCTCGGGCAGCGCGGGCGAGATCAGCGTCAGGCTGCGCACCAGCTCGGGCCGGAGCGCGGCGAGCCGGACGGCGACGGCGCCGCCGAGCGAGTTCCCGAAGAGGTGCACCGGGCCGCGGCCGGTCTTCTCCAGGTAGCCGGTCACCGCGCGCACGTGCCCGGACACGGAGAGGTCGCCGTCGGCGGGCGGCGCCGAGTACCCGAAGCCGGGCAGGTCCACCGCCTCCCCGTCGACGAGGCCGGCCAGCCGGTCCATCAGCGCCGTCCAGTTGGCCGCCGAGCCGCCGAGTCCGTGCACGAAGAGTGCCTGCTCCCGGCCGTCGGCGGCCCCGCCGCCGGGCCGGTGCACCGCCAGTTCCGCACCGGCGGCGCCGACCGTCCGGACCCCCGCGGGATCCCCCGCCTCCGTACGTACCCGCTGCTCGGCGCCGCTCATGGTGGACGATGGTAGTGAGCCGCGGGTGCACCGGGGCCGTCCCAGCTCTTGTCGCACCACTGCCGTCGCCGGTGGTCAGCGCCGTATTGTGGGCTCCTGACAAGGGGGCTCGGTGCTTTTCTCACGCTCGCCAAGCGCGAACGCGGTTACCGAAAAGTAGAATCGGTCATCTTGCCAGCCCCGAAAACCCGTGAAGTGAGGAGCGCCGTGACGGCCATCCAGGAGGCGCAGGAGCGCCCGCGCGGTGCCCGCCTGCCGCGAAGCGCCCGCCGTGAACAACTGCTCGGTGCCGCCCAGGAGGTGTTTGTCGCGCAGGGCTACCACGCGGCCGCCATGGACGACATCGCCGACCGCGCCGGGGTCAGCAAGCCGGTGCTGTACCAGCACTTCCCCGGGAAGCTGGAGCTCTACCTGGCGCTGCTGGACAAGCACTGCGACGCCCTGGTCGACTCGACCCGCGAGGCGCTCGCGGCGACCACCGACAACAAGCACCGGGTGGCCGCGACGATGGAGGCGTACTTCAACTACGTCTCCAGCGAGTCCGGTGCCTTCCGGCTGGTCTTCGAGTCGGACCTGACCAACGAGCCGGCCGTCCGCGAGCGGGTGGAGCGGGCCTCGGACGCCAGCGCGACCCTGGTCAGCAAGGTCATCCAGGAGGACACCGACCTCCCCGAGGCCGAGTCCAAGCTGCTCGCCGCCGGCGTCTGCGGCCTGGCCCAGATCACCGCCCGCTACTGGCTCTCCCAGGGCCTGGAGATCCCCCGCGACGAAGCCGTCCGGCTGGTCGCCAGCCTGGCCTGGCGCGGTCTGAAGGGCTTCCCGATGCACCCCGCCGCCGAGGCCGCCGAGGCGCAGGCCGCCGACCAGTGATCCGCCGACCTTCGCCAGGGCACTGATCCGGTGCTCTATGGTGAAGCCGTACGGCGCGATCACCACGAACGCTTGTCCCAGGCGGTCCGGTGACCGCGCGTGGCTGGCTGCAACCCGGAGGGACGGAAGTCGTGGAGGTCAAGATCGGCGTGCAGAACGCGCCGCGCGAGATCGTGATCGAGAGCTCGCAGACCGCCGATGAGGTCGAGAGCGCGATCGCCAAGGCGCTGGAGGGCCCCTCGAAGCTCTTCGCGCTGACCGACGAGCACGGCCGCCGCGTCATCGTCCCGGCCGAGCGCCTGGCGTACGTGGAGATCGGCGAGCAGGCCGCCCGCAAGGTCGGGTTCGGCACGCTCTGAGCTGCTTCGTGGTGCCCCGTTCCCCGCCCGGGGAACGGGGCACCACTGCGTGTACGGCCGGGTGGACCGGGGTACGGCGACAAGTGCGGCCGTCCGGAGCCGCCCACCGCACCGGGGAGGCACCCTTGCTGGTCGAGTCGATCGCCTTCGCCCTCGTCGGCCTGATCGTCGGGGCCACCGCGCTGCTGGCCCTGCCGGCGTACTTCCCGGCCGGCCGGGGGCTGACGCTCGGGACGGCGCTGGTGTCGGCCCTGCTCAGCGGGGTGATCACGCACTTCACGCTGGACGGCCGGGTCCCGGCGGCCAGCATCGGCATCGCGGCGGTCGCCTCGGCACTGCTCACCTCGGTGCTGGCCCGGCCCGACCTCGCGGCCGGGCGCCAGCCCGCCCACCGGCACCGCCCGCACCGGGCGGGCGCGCACCGCCGGCAGCGGCACGCCTGAGCCCCGCCGGCCCGGCCGGGCAGCTCAGGAGGCGAGCCCCAGCGCGGCCATCCGCTTGGTGTGCGCCTCGGTGATCCGGTTGAACATCTTGCCGACCTCGACCAGGTCGAAGCCCTGCACCTGGACGCCGCCGACCAGCAGGTTGGAGAGCGCGTCGCGCTCGGCGACCACCCGCTGGGCCTGGCTCAGCGCCTCGCCCATCAGCCGCCGGCCCCAGAGCGCCAGCCGGCCGCCCGAGCGCGGGTCGGCCTCGATGGCCTGCCGCACCTTGTCGACCGCGAACTGGGCGTGCCCGGTGTCCGACATCACGCCGAGGACCAGGTCCCGGGTGTCGTCGTCGAGCCGCACGGCCACCTCGCGGTAGAAGTCCGTCGCGATCGCGTCGCCGACGTAGGCCTTGACCAGGCCCTCCAGCCAGTCCGAGGGCGCCGTCATCCGGTGGAACAGCTCCAGCGGCTCGACGAACGGCCGCATCGCCTCCTGCGGGTCCGCGCCGACCTCCGCGAGCCGGTCGTGCAGCCGCTGGTAGTGCTGGAACTCGGCGGAGGCCATCCGGGCCAGCTCGGCCTTGTCGGCGAGGCCCGGCGCGAGCTTGGCGTCCTCGGCGAGCCGCTCGAAGGCGCTCAGCTCGCCGTACGCGAGGGCGCCGAGCAGGTCCAGCACGGCCGCCCGGTAGCCCGGATCGGCCGAGCAGCTCGCCCAGTCCCCGATCGAGCCGGCCGTGTCGTCCTGCGTCTCACCATGGGTCTCCATGACCTGCCACCTTAGTCCGGCGCGGCCCCCCGCACACGCGCGGCGGCCCCCGGCACCCGCTCCACGACCGGTGCGCGGGGAGCCCGGCGCGGAGCCGGCGCGACGGTCCGGTGCGGGCGATGTCAGACGCGTCACGTGTTCGAGTCGTCGCGTGACTGTATGGTGGTAGCGAGGTCCGTAGTGCTCGCACGGTGTCACCGCCGTCTCGGTGCGCCGGGCAAGCCCGCTTCGTAGCGGCACCGTCCGGCAGGACGTGCCCGCACCGGAAGCCGGGCACTCACGTACGCGGATGCCCGGTCGGAGAGCCGATCGGCTCCGACCATGGCTTGGACTTCAAGCCTTGGCACCGCATCAGTGGCCGAGCGAGGGCCGCCGAGACCGCGCCGCACGGCGCAAGGTCCCGCGCAGGTCCCTCAAGGGAATCCTCCCCGACGCCGCCGTGACCGCGCCCCTCACCGGGCCCCGCGGACCGGCCGGCCGCAGGGACCGGCGCGGTTGTGCGTCCACGCAGCTGTACCAGGGCCGTCCAGGCCCGTACGCAGCAGCGCGGCTGCCCGCCCGCCGCTCGTTCTCGGCCCCTCCACACGGAAGAGGCAGCACCCTGTCCACCAACGCTGAACCCATCAAGACCACTTTCCGGGACCTGGGGATCCTCCCGGAGACCGCCGAGGCCCTGGAGGCCGTCGGCATCATCCACCCCTTCCCCATCCAGGAGATGACCCTCCCGGTCGCGCTGACCGGCCACGACGTCATCGGCCAGGCCAAGACCGGCACCGGCAAGACCCTCGGTTTCGGCCTCCCGCTGATCGAGCGGGTCGTCGTCCGGGCCGACGTCGACGCCGGCCGGGGCACCGAGGAGCAGCTCCACGAGGCCCCGCAGGCGCTGATCGTCGTCCCGACCCGCGAGCTCTGCACCCAGGTCACCAACGACCTGCAGACCGCCGGCAAGGTCCGCAACGTGCGCGTGCTCGCCGTCTACGGCGGCCGGGCCTACGAGCCGCAGGTCGAGGCGCTCAAGAAGGGCGTCGACATCGTGGTCGGCACCCCGGGCCGCCTGCTGGACCTGGCCGGGCAGAAGAAGCTGGACCTCTCGCGGGTCCGCTCGCTCGTCCTGGACGAGGCCGACGAGATGCTCGACCTGGGCTTCCTGCCCGACGTCGAGAAGATCCTGACCATGCTGCCGGCCAAGCGGCAGACGCTGCTGTTCTCGGCCACCATGCCGGGCCAGGTCATCAGCCTCGCCCGCCGGTACATGAACCAGCCGACCCACATCCGCGCCGCCGCGCCGGACGACACGGGCACCACCGTGGCCAACACCGAGCAGCACATCTTCCGTGCGCACTCGCTGGACAAGGTCGAGCTCGTCTCGCGCATCCTGCAGGCCGACGGCCGCGGGCTGGCGATGATCTTCTGCCGCACCAAGCGCACCGCGGCCGACGTCGCGGACCAGCTGACCCAGCGCGGCTTCGCGGCCGGCGCCGTCCACGGCGACCTCGGCCAGGGCGCCCGCGAGCAGGCCCTGCGGGCCTTCCGCAACGGCAAGGTCGACGTCCTGGTCTGCACCGACGTCGCGGCCCGCGGCATCGACGTCGAGGGCGTGACGCACGTCGTCAACTACCAGTGCCCCGAGGACGAGAAGACCTACCTGCACCGGATCGGCCGGACCGGCCGCGCCGGCGCCTCCGGCACCGCCGTCACCCTGGTCGACTGGGACGACATCCCGCGCTGGCAGCTGATCAACAAGGCGCTGGACCTGTCGTTCAACGCGCCGGAGGAGACCTACTCCACCTCGCCGCACCTGTTCGAGCTGCTGAAGATCGCCAAGGGCACCACCGGTGTGCTGCCGCGTTCCGAGCGGACCCGGGCCGGGCTGGGCGCTGAGGAGGTCGAGGACCTCGGCGAGACCGGCGGTCGCGGGGCCCGCTCGGCGCCCGGTCGCGCCCCCAAGGGCGGCCGGACCGGTGGCGGCCGGGGCGCCGCCCCCGTCGCCGAGGCGGCCGAGGAGAAGCCCGCCCGCCGGGCCCGCGAGCGCCGTCGCACCCGCGGCGGTTCCACGGTCGAGGGTGACGCCGTGCTCGACGCGACCGCCGAGGCCGTCGCCGCGGTCGACGCCCCGGCGGCTCCGGCCGTCGAGGGCGCCGAGGGCGAGGGCGCGGCCCCGCGCCGCCGCCGTCGCCGTCCCCGCGCCGCCGCCGGCGAGACCGCTGTCGACGCGGTGACCGAGGCGCCCGCCGCGGTCACCGAGGCCGCCGCTCCGGCCGCCGCCGTGCAGACCGCGGAGAAGTCCGAGGGGAAGCCGGCCGTGAAGCGGACCCGTTCGCGGGCCAAGGCGACGACGGCCGAGCCGGTCGCCGAGGCCGCCGCGGCCCCCGAGGCCGGCGCGGACGCCCCGGCCGAGGCCGCGGCCCCGCGTCGTCGGGCCCGTACCCGCCGCCCGGCGGCTGCCGCCCCCGAGGCGGCCCCGGAGAGCTGATCCGGTCACGCACCACGCGCAGGGGGCGACCCCGTCCGGCCACCGGGCGGCGTCGCCCCCTGCGGCGTTTCCACCCGGCTACGCTCGGCGTCACCGGCGCCAGTCGCCCGCCGCACCGCACCCGCGCACGCAGGAGATCGCCCATGAGCACGCCGCCGTTCCTCACCCTCCCCCGCTGCGCGCGCGCCCTGCGGGTGCCGACGGCGCGCGGGGAGTTCGCCGCGCTGCGGGCGGAGCCGGCCGGCGCGGTCCGCGGGACGGCCCTGCTCGTGCCCGGGTTCACCGGCAGCAAGGAGGACTTCATCGCGCTCCTGGAGCCGCTCGCCGCGGCCGGCTACCGGGTGACCGCGGTCGACCAGCGCGGCCAGTACGAGAGCGGCGGCCCCGACGATCCGGCCGCCTACGCGGTCGACGCCCTGGGGGCGGACGTCCGGGCGCTCTCCGAGGTGCTCGCCGAGGGCGACGCGCCGCTTCACCTGCTCGGCCACTCCTTCGGCGGCCAGGTGGCTCGGGAGGCCGTCCTGGCGGCGGCCGCCGACGGTCCGCTGCCGTGGAGCTCGCTGACCCTGATGTCCACCGGGCCCGCCTCGATCGAGCCCGCCGAGGCGGAGCGGACCAAGCTGCTGATCGGCGTGCTGCCGTCGATGAGCCTGGAGGAGATCTGGCAGGTGCTCCAGCAGATGGAGCAGCAGGCGGAGCAGACCGGCGGCGACCGGGCCCGCCGCCCCGCCCCCGAGGTCGCGGAGTTCCTGCACCGCCGATGGGTGGCCAACGTGCCGCAGGCGCTCGCCACCACCGGCGCCCATCTGATCGCCGCGCCCGACCGGGTGGACGAGCTGGCCGCGACCGCGGCCGCGCTGCCCGCCCTGGTGCTCTCCGGGGTCCGGGACTACGCCTGGCCGGTGCCGGAGCAGACCCGGATGGCCGAGCGGCTGGGCGCCCGCCGCGTGGTGATCGAGGACGCCGGCCACTCCCCCAACGCCGAACGGCCGGAGGCCACGGCCGAGGCCCTGCTGGCCTTCTGGGGCTGAGCCCGGACCACCCCGGGGCGGGGCGCCGGCGCCCCGCCCCGGGAAGTCCCACGACAAAAGTCGTTAGTTGCGGTAATATTTGATTCTGTCCGGGAATCATCGTCGGGGTCGACGCTGGCGACAATCCGCCGAAACCTGGGCTTTACGGACGGGCAACGGCCCGGTAGCAGCACCACGAGACAGTGGTTCACGAGGTACCAGACGCACTTGGCAAGCAGGGGGAGCCCCTTTGCCTCAGCAGACCGTCGACCGTTCGATCCGACAGACCGCGAAAGGGCTGATACCCACTCAGCCACGACCGCCCCGCCCGACGGGGCAAGAGAAGGAGAGGCCCATGCGCTTCGAGATCGTCCGGCTGGACGACGCCCACGGCACCGCCACCGACCGCGTGATCGCCGACGCCGAGACCGTCCGCGAACTCGTCCAGGCCGCCGCCCGCACCGGCGAGCGCCTGCTCATCCGTCCGTGCCCGACCGTCTGACCCAGCGCGGCGCCTCCGACCGGGAGCCCTCACCCGCCGCCGAAGAGCCGGGAGCGTCCGATCCCGACGTTCCGATACCCGACTGACGCCCCGTCACCGCGATCGCCGTTGACGGGGCGTCAGTGCGTCCGGCCCGGCCCACCCGGAGCGGCACACCGACGTTTGCCACCGGCCGCCGCTGGACATTCCCTAGCGGGAACCGCCCGCAGCGCGCCCGCCCGGCGCCGAACGGGTGTCCGCACCGACAGGTACCGCCGCGCCCTCCGTACGGGTGATCGTCCTTGACGCGGCGGTCCGGAGGGAGGAGCGTTGTCGGCTATGAGGGGCGAGCCTAGCTGCCCGAGGTGCGCCGGTCGGGTCCGCGCCCCCGGTCTGTTCTCAGACACCTGGCAGTGCGACCGGCACGGAGCGGTGCACCCGATGCAGCCCGTGCTGCCCCCGAGCGTGGAGGCGCTAGGCGTCGCCGTCGCCCGTTCCCAGGTCCCCGTCTGGCTGCCCTGGCCGCTCCCGGTCGGCTGGCTCTACACCGGCATCGCGCACGTCGGCGACGACGTCTCGGGCGCCCGGGCCACCGCGGTCGCCTGCTCCGGACCAGCGCCGCTGGGCGGCTTCGGAGAGCTGGTGCTGGTCGCCGAGGAGCTGGGCGTGGGGCTCGGCGCCCGGTACGCGGGCCTGTCCGGGCCGGACCCGGGCGAGTCCGTCTCGCTCTACAAGCCCGCCGACGCCAAGCTGATGGCGGCCGGGCGGCCCACCCCGATGTTCCACGTCCCGGACGCGCCCGCCGATCGCGCGGTGTTCGTCGGCGAGGCCCGCGGCCTCTGGCTCTGGGCGGTCGCCTGGCCCGAGCAGTCCGCCCTGGTGATGTACGACGAGCTCGTCCTCACGGATCTGCGCGAGGCCGGCGCCGAGCTGGGCCTGCTGCCCTGCGGCGCGCTCTCCCCCCAGCTGCTGGGCTGACGGCCCGCCGGGCGCCCGCACTATCCTGGGCGGCACCCGCCGCCCACCCCAGGAGCCGACCCCGTGCGCATCGACCTGCACGCCCACAGCAACGCGTCCGACGGCACCGACAGCCCGGCCGAGCTGGTCGCGGCGGCCGCCGCCGCGGGCCTGGACGTGGTGGCGCTCACCGACCACGACACGGTGGCCGGCCACGCCGAGGCCGCCGAGGCGGTCCGCGCGCTGCCCTCCGGCACCCGGCTGAGCCTCGTCCCGGGCGCCGAGCTGTCCTGCGCGGTGGACGGCATCAGCCTGCACCTGCTGGCCTACCTCTTCGACCCGGCCGAGCCGGCCTTCGCCGGCGAGCGCGAGCTGGTGCGCACCGACCGGTTCCGCCGCGGGCGGGCCGTCGTCGAGCGCTGCCGCGCGCTGGGCGCCGACATCAGCTGGGAGCAGGTCCAGCGGATCGCCGGCACCGGCTCGGTCGGCCGGCCGCACATCGCCAGCGCGCTGGTCGAGGCGGGGGTGGTGGCCACCGTCTCCGACGCCTTCACCCCGCAATGGCTGGCCAACGGCGGCCGGGCGGACGTCCGCAAGCACGAGACCGACCCGGCCGAGGCCGTCCGGCTGGTCCGCGCGGCGGGCGGGGTGCCGGTCTTCGCCCACCCGGGCGCGGTCAAGCGCGGGCGGACCGTCTCCGACCAGGTGATCGCGGACCTCGCGGCGGCCGGGCTCGCCGCGCTGGAGGTCGACCACATCGACCACGACGAACCCACCAGGGCCCGGCTGCGCGGACTGGCCGCCGACCTCGGCCTGCTGACCACCGGTTCCAGCGACTACCACGGCACCCGCAAGAGCGTCCGGCTCGGCGAGCACACCACCGACCCCGGCGTCTACGAGGCGCTGCTGGCCCAGGCCACCGGCGCGAAGCCGATCGAGGGCTGAGCCCACCCGGGCCGGACGCGCGGGCGTGCGGGAGCACACCGCCGGGCCCGGCGGTGGCGCGCGCCCCCGCCGCGGCGGGCGCCGGGCCCTGCGGACCCCGGTGACCGGGCGTCAGTCCAGTGGCACCCCGCGGCGGTCGGCGTCGCGCAGATCGGTGCCGTGCTTCAGCCAGCGCTCCTCCAGCGCGGCCGCGCCGTGCACCCGCTTCCAGCCGGCCTCGTTGGGCGTCATCGGCAGCAGCGGGAGGAAGCGCACCGGGTCGGCCGGCTCGTCGAGCTCCAGGTCGGGCACCAGACCGCCCGGTTCGGCGGCCAGCACCGAGGTGAACGGCGCGCCGTCCCAGAGCGGGGAGCCGAGGTCCAGCGAGCCGCCGGGGGCCAGCACCAGGCCCTCCACCTGCGGCGTCGCGGCGAAGGTGGCCAGGGTGCGGAGCACGGTGTCCCGGGCCCCACGGATCGTCAGCAGCAGTTCGGCGCGGGGGCCGCGGACCTGGTCGGCGACCGGCGCGGTCGGGTCCGCCATCGGCGCGGCGGCCATCCCGAGCGTGGCGTAGCGGACCAGCCCCTCGGTGTCCGGACCGAAGCGCAGCACCTCGATCCGGTCCGCGCCGAGGAAGGTGACCGCGGCGCGGCCGCTCGGCTCGCCGAAGGTGGTCAGCAGCCGGGCCTCGACGGCGGCCAGCACGGCCTCCCGGGAGAGGCCGGCCGGGTCGTGGGAGCCGCCGGAGGGGTCACCGAAGAGCGGGAAGTCGTGCGCCATGCCGGTGAGCGTAACCGGTGCGGCCGCGGAGCCGGCAGGACCACCGGGAGAACGTCGCAGCGACGATGCCCGGTCAGATGTTAGTGTGAGCGACTGGCCACCGGGGATCCTCTCTCCGGGGCAGCGGCGTGAAGGAGGTGGTTGCGGTGGATACCAGCCGACCATGCAGTACCGGCAGCTCTACCCGGCCCGGACGCCTTCCCCGTACCCCTCGCCTCGCAGGCTGAAACAGCGGCACCAGTAGCCGATCGGCAGCCGCGTTCTTCGAGACGGACCCAGGCGAAGTCGGCCCCGGCCGGGAGAGCACCCTCACCGGCGTCCGGTCGTTCCAGCGCGAGCCCCAGCAAGGCCGAGGACCGACCGCAGGCGTCATTCCACCGGTGTTCCATGCCGTCGCACCACGGCCATCCGCCACCGTGCCGCCGTGCGGCGGCTCCTGCCCAGGGAGCCTGCCATGTCGATGATCAACAGCCTGCGCGCAGCCGTCCGCACCAACCGCCGCCGTTCCGCGAGCGGCCTGTTCGACTCGATCCACCCGGGCCAGTCCGCCTCCGCGGTGGTGGACTGCGCGGTGTACCAGTCCGGCAAGCGGCACGGCGAGAGCTGCAGCCCGCGCGAGGCGGCCCGCCGGGTGAAGGCCTCGCAGCAACTGCCGGACGGCGCGGCATCGTTCAGCTGGATCGGACTGCACGAGCCGACCGAGGCCGAGTTCGAGGGCATCGCGCAGCGCTTCGGCCTGCACCCGCTGGCGGTCGAGGACGCCGTCCACGCGCACCAGCGGCCCAAGGTCGAGCGGTACGACGACGTGCTGTTCGCCGTCTTCAAGACGATCCGCTACGTCGAGCACGACCAGCTCACCCCGACCAGCGAGGTGGTCGAGACAGGCGAGCTGATGGTCTTCGCCGGGCGGGACTTCGTCATCACCGTCCGGCACGGCGGGCACAGTTCGCTGCAGGAGCTGCGGCACCGGCTGGAGGCCGACGCGGACGGTTCCGGGCTGCTGGCCAAGGGCCCCTCCGCGGTGCTGCACGCCATCGCCGACCACGTGGTGGACAACTACCTGCTGGTCGCCGACCGGCTCCAGACGGACGTCGACGAGATCGAGTTCGACGTCTTCTCCAACAAGGGCGGCCGGGGCACCGACGTCGGCCGGGTCTACCAGCTCAAGCGCGAGGTCCTGGAGTTCAAGCGCGCGGTGACACCGCTGCTGCGGCCCATGCAGCAGCTCTCCGAGCCGCTCCAGCGGCTGGTCGACCCGGACATCCAGAAGTACTTCCGGGATGTCGCCGACCACCTCGCCCGGGTCACCGAGCAGGTGCACGGCTTCGACGAACTGCTGAACTCGCTGCTCCAGGCCAACCTGGCCCAGGTGTCCGTCGCGCAGAACGAGGACATGCGCAAGATCACCGCCTGGGCGGCGATCTTCGCCGTGCCCACCATGATCACCGGCGTCTACGGCATGAACTTCGACTACATGCCGGAGCTGCACCACGAGTACGGCTACCCGATGGTGCTCGGCAGCGTCGTCCTGATCTGCATCGGGATGTACCGCGGCTTCCGCCGCAACGGCTGGCTGTAGCCGGCCGTCACCGCCGGCCGCCCCGGGCGACCAGGACCAGGCCCAGCAGGATCAGCACCACCGCCGGGTAGGCGGCCACCGGGGGCCACTGCCCGAGCCAGAGCGCCGCGATCAGCGCGGCGCCCGGGGTCTCCAGCAGGATGGCGGTGGAGGTGACGGACGGGCCGAGGGTGCGCACCACCCGGTTGCTGAGCGAGTGGCCGAGCAGCTGGGCGGTGACCATCAGCAGCACGATCTGCCACCAGACGCCGGCCGGCCAGCCGGCCATCGGCGTCCCGGCCACCAGGCAGACCACCAGCAGGACGGCCGCCGTGGTGGCGTAGCAGACCAGGGTGTAGGCGGTGGTGCTGACCGTCCGGCGGACCTCGGCCCCCAGCAGCATGTAGCCGGCCGCGGCGAGGCCCGCGCCCAGCGCCAGCGCGTCGCCCAGCAGGGCCCGCGGCGAGAGCGTGAGGTCGACCCCGGTGAGCACCAGCACACCGGCGAACGCCACCGTCATGCCGATCCACACCGCGCGGGGCGCCCGCACCCCGCCGAGGCGCATCAGCAGGATGGTCCAGAGCGGCGTGGTGGTCACCAGCGCGGTCGCCGAGGCCACCGAGGTCATCCGCAGGCTCGGCATCCAGAGCGCGAAGTGCACGGCGAGCAGCGCGCCGGCCGCCGCCGCCAGCAGCAGTGCCCGGCGGCCGATCCCGCGCAGCTCGGCCCGGTGCCGCAGCAGCGCGTACGGACCCAGCACGCCGACCGACATGACGTTGCGCCAGAACGCGATCGCCAGGGCGGGCGCGGCGGTGGCGCTGATCAGCGGAGCGGAGAGCGAGATGCCGGAGACCGAGACGGCGAGCAGCAGCAGGTCCAGCCTGGGGAGCGGGTGCGGCGGCGGCGCGGCGGGGCCGGACACGGTGGCGGGGGCTGCGGTCTCGGGCCGGGTCGGCACGGTGCTCCTCGGGCTCGGGGTGGGAGGCGGGCGGCTCCTAAGGTAAGGCCCGTGTGGCCGTCTTGGAACTGTCGCCCGACCGGTGAGACACCCCGTGGACAGCCCAGGCCGTACGCTGTCCGCCATGGACCGTACGCCCGCCGCAGCCGCCACCGCCGACGACTTCCTCGACCAGGCCCTCCTGGAGGAGGCCGCGAAGAAGTCCGGCCTGCTCTGGGTGCGCGCGGACGGCCAGGAGCACAGCCGCCCGCTCTGGCACGCCTGGCACGACGGCGCGGTGGTCGTGGTCGGCGACGGCGCCGAGCAGCCGCTGCACGGCCTGACCGCCGGGGCCGGCGCCGTGGTGACCGTCCGCAGCAAGGACAAGGGCGGCCGGCTCACCGGCTGGACGGCCCGCGTGGTCGAGCCGGAGCCGCACGGCGAGGCCTGGCTGGGCGCCGTCGAGGAGCTCAAGGGCAAGCGGCTGAACGCGCCCGACACCGACACCATCGCCGACCGCTGGGCCCGCGAGTGCCGGGTGCTCCGGCTGGAGCCGGCCGGCACCGGGCGGGACCTGCTCGCCGAACACCCGGGCGCCATGCCCGACGAGTCCCACGCCACCGCGCCGCTGCCCACCTCGGCCACCACCCGCGAGCCCGTACCGGCCGGCCTCCCGAAGCTGCTGTTCAAGCGCCGCAAGCGCTGAGCCCGCGCCGCGCCGCCGCTCAGCCCTCCCCGGACGGCCGGATCGGGCTGAGCCCGCGCCGCGCCGCCGCTCAGCCCTCCCCGGACGGCCGGATCGGCGCCGTGGCTCGTCGGGCCGGGTGCGGGACGCGCGGGTAGCCTGGGGCTGGTCCGACAAGCCGCGGGCCGCGCCCGCGCGCTCCTGGGGGCGCCGAGCGAGCGAGGGAGTCCATGGCAGGGGCAGGCAGCCGGGTCTTCATCTCGCACCTCTCCGGCGTCGCCGTCTTCGACCCGAACGGCGACCAGGTCGGCCGGGTGCGCGACGTGGTGGTCACGCTCCGCCTCGGCGGCCGGCCGCCCCGGGTGCTCGGTCTGGTGGTCGAGGTGATCGGCCGGCGCCGGATCTTCCTGCCGATGACCAGGGTGACCAGCCTGGAGTCCGGCCAGGTGCTCACCACCGGCGTGATCAACATGCGCCGCTTCGAACAGCGCCCGTCCGAGACCCTCGTGCTCGGCGAGCTGCTGGACCGCACCGTCAGCTGGACCAAGACCGGTCAGGACGTCACCGTCCTGGACGTCGCGATGGTGCAGACCCGGCTGCGCGAGTGGGAGATCAGCAAGGTCTTCGTCCAGGTCGGCCGGGTCGGCCGGCTGCGCAAGGCCAAGGGCGAGTCGCTCACCCTGGACTGGCAGGACGTCACCGGCTTCAGCCTCACCGAGGAGGGCCAGGGCGCCGCCAACCTGCTCGCCACCTTCGACCAGCTGCGCCCCGCCGACCTCGCCAACGTCATGCACCACCTCTCCGCCAAGCGCCGCGCCGAGGTGGCCGCCGCGCTCGACGACGAGCGGCTCGCGGATGTCCTGGAGGAGCTGCCCGAGGACGACCAGGTCGAGATCATCGGCAAGCTGAAGGACGAGCGCGCCGCCGACGTGCTGGAGGCGATGGACCCGGACGACGCCGCCGACCTCCTCTCCGAGCTGCCCGGCGACGAGGCCGAGCGCCTGCTCCAGCTGATGGAACCGGACGAGGCCGAGCCGGTCCGCCGGCTGCTGCGGTACGAGGAGAACACCGCCGGCGGTCTGATGACCACCGAGCCCATCGTGCTGGAGCCGGACGCCACGGTGGCCGAGGCGCTGGCCCGCGTCCGGGTCGCGGACAACAAGCCGGCGCTGGCCGCGCAGATCTTCGTCTGCCGGCCGCCGAACGAGACGCCGACCGGCAAGTACCTGGGCACCGTGCACTTCCAGCGGCTGCTGCGCGAGCCCCCGTACACCCTGGTCGGCTCGCTGGTGGACGACGACCTCGACCCGCTGCCGCCGGACACCCCGCTGTCCCTGATCACCAGCTACCTGGCGACGTACAACATGGTCGCCGCGCCGGTGGTCGACGAGGCGGACCACCTGGTCGGCGCGGTGACCGTCGACGACGTGCTCGACCACCTGCTGCCGGAGGACTGGCGCGAGGCCGCCCTGCACGGACCGGACGACGAGCGAGAGGTGCTGACCGGTGGACGCTGACCGCAAGGGCCGACGGGAGGACACCCCCCGCCAGCGCCTCCAGGGCGAGCTGCGCCAACTGCGCCAGCTGCGCGAACTGCGCGCCCGGGAGGGCGCCCGCGAGCGCCGCGCCGAGCCCTCCACCGGCGTCGCCTCCCGCTCCCGGCTGGACCAGCCGCGGACCACCAGGCCCGGCCTGATCACCCTGCCGACGTACGACCCGGAGGCCTTCGGCAAGCTCTCCGAGCGGATCGCGCGCTTCCTGGGCACCGGGCGGTTCATCGTCTGGATGACCGTCGTCGTGGTCGTCTGGGTGGGCTGGAACACGGTGCTGCCGGACGCCGTCCACTTCGACGACTACCCGTTCATCTTCCTCACCCTGATGCTCTCGCTGCAGGCCTCGTACGCGGCGCCGCTGATCCTGCTGGCGCAGAACCGCCAGGACGACCGGGACCGCGTCAACATGGAGCAGGACCGCGCCCGCAGCGATCGGAACATCGCCGACACCGAGTACCTGACCCGGGAGGTGGCGGCCCTGCGCCAGGGCCTCGGCGAGGTCGCCACCCGGGCTTTCATCGCCTCGGAGCTGGGCGCGGTCCGCTCCGAACTGCAGTCCCTGCTCAAGGAGATCGACGAACGCCGGGAGGGTTCCGGGATGCTGTGACCGGCAGCACGCTACCGACCGGTTAAGCGGTACGCCCGGCGCCGTACCATCAAGGCATGGCCAACGAGACAGAGGTCGCGGCCGGCGTCACGGAGGAGTCCGTACGCCAGGCGCTGGCGACCGTGAACGACCCGGAGATCAACCGTCCGATCACCGAGATCGGCATGGTGAAATCGGTCGGGATCGCCGAGAGCGGCGAGGTCCGCGTCGCGGTCTACCTCACCGTCTCCGGCTGCCCGATGCGTGACACCATCGTCACCCGGGTGCGTGACGCGGTCGGCGCCGTCCCCGGCGTCACCGGCGTCGAGGTCGAGCTCGACGTGATGAGCGACGAGCAGCGCAAGGAGCTCTCCCAGCTGCTGCGCGGCGGCGCCCCGGAGCGCGAGATCCCGTTCGCCAAGCCGGGCACGCTGACCCGGGTCTACGCGGTCGCCTCCGGCAAGGGCGGCGTCGGCAAGTCCTCCGTGACGGTGAACCTCGCGGCCGCGATGGCCGCGGACGGCCTGAAGGTCGCCGTGGTGGACGCCGACATCTACGGCCACAGCGTGCCGCGCATGCTGGGCGTCGAGGGCCGGCCCACCCAGGTCCAGGACATGATCATGCCGCCGCAGGCGAACGGCGTGAAGGTCATCTCGATCGGCATGTTCACCCCCGGCAACGCCCCGGTGGTCTGGCGCGGCCCGATGCTGCACCGCGCGCTCCAGCAGTTCCTGGCCGACGTCTACTGGGGCGACCTCGACGTCCTGCTGCTGGACCTGCCGCCCGGCACCGGCGACATCGCGATCTCGGTCGCGCAGCTGGTCCCGAACGCGGAGATCCTGATCGTCACCACCCCGCAGATGGCCGCCGCCGAGGTGGCCGAGCGGGCCGGCACCATCGCGGTGCAGACCCACCAGAAGATCGTCGGCGTGATCGAGAACATGTCCGGCATGCCCTGCCCGCACTGCGACGAGATGATCGACGTGTTCGGCACCGGCGGCGGCCAGATCGTCGCGGACGCGCTCACCCGGACCGTCGGCGCCAACGTGCCGGTGCTCGGCTCGATCCCGATCGACGTCCGGCTGCGCGAGGGCGGCGACGACGGCCGCCCGGTCGTGCTCGCCGCGCCCGACTCCCCCGCCGGCGCCGCCCTGCGCGCCGTCGCGGGCAAGCTCGGCGGCCGCCAGCGCGGCCTCTCCGGCCTCTCCCTCGGCCTCACCCCGAAGAACAAGTTCTGATCCTCGCGAAGGGCCGGGCGGTTCGCCCGGCCCTTCGTGCTGTCCCGGGGCGGGCGGGCTACGGGCGGGTGTAGGCGGTCAGGTCGGGGACGGTGGAGAAGCCGGTGCCGTAGGCGCTGACGCCGCGGCCGTAGGCGCCGAGGAGGACGCCGGGGGCCTCGCCCGCGAGGACCCAGCCGTACTCGGACTCGCGGTAGCGGAAGGGCTGCGGCAGGCCGTTCACCGGGAGGCTGAGGGTGGACCACCCGGGGCCGGCCAGGTCGTCGGCGAGGTCCCAGGCGAGGGTGCTCTGCTGGTCCAGCCAGTCCTGGCGCAGCGTGCGGTCCAGCTGGCCCGGCCAGGTGGAGGCGAGCAGGCCGGAGCCGGCCAGCCAGGCGGCGGAGGAGGCCGAGGTCGCCTCCAGCGTGCCGGTGTTGTCGGCGCTGCGGCGGCTGCCCCGGCGGGCCACCGTGACGACCACGGCGAACTTGCGCATGTCCCGCGGCTCGTACTGCCGGGCCGGCTCCTCACCGTGGCCGAGGGTGCCGTAGTCGACGCTGCCGGGCGCGCCACCGCGCGGGCCGCCGGCGCCGGCCTGGATCAGGTAGCGGCGGCCGGTCCAGCCGTCGTCCAGGCCGTACCAGGGGAAGTCCGCCGACAGGTAGGGGACCAGTGGGTCGGCCGGGCCGGCCTGTCCGCCGACCGTCGGGCCGTCGGCCGTCGCCGTCCCCACCGCATGACTCGTCGCGTCCATCCCGGGCCTCCTCAACGCAGATCTCCTGCCGTGGTGCGCTCCCATGGTGGCGTACCGCGGCGTTCCCGCCGGGTGCCTTCGGGCCGGAACCGACCGGAAGTGACCGATGGCACAGCGGGAACATTCAGCACAATAGCGGCGCACACGCCGCCGCCCCGCTCAGCCGTGCGGCCGGGCGGGGCGGTGGCGTCGTCGGAGCGACGCGGGATCAGGTGGCGTCGGGGTCGAACGGAGGGCGCTCGCCGGGCTGGAGCGCGGCGCCGGCGGAGGCCGGGGGCACCGCGGCGGACTTGTCCATGCTGACCGTGCCGGCGCGCCCGTGGCCGTTCACGGCGGCGGCGGGCTTGTCGTCCAGCACCGAGCGGATGTCCAGGCTGTTCCGCATCTCCTTGAGGCCCAGCGGGTCGTCCTGGCCGCCCATGAGCTGCTTGCGGACGAAGGTCTTGGGGTGGAGGTCCTCGAACTCGAAGTCCTTGAACTCCGGGCCCAACTCGCTGCGGATGTCCTCCTTGGCCGAGTCGGCGAAGGAGCGGACCTTCTTGATGAAGCCCATGGTGTCCTGGATCAGCTTCGGCAGCTTGTCCGGACCGAAGATCACGATGGCCATGATGACCAGAGTCAGGATCTCCAGTCCGCCTACGTCGCTGAACACCTAAGCTCCCTCAGCTCGTCGGACAACGGGTTCCTACAGCGTAATGGCCACCGTCGGATCCGGACCCCACAGTGTGATGAAGCCGTGGTGAAGAGCCGTCGATGGCCATGGCCGCGGTGGCCGGTCCGCGCTACCGGTTCTCCTGGTGCAGCCCGGCGAGGCCCGAGCTCGGGGTCCGGTCCGGCACGATCTGCTGCGGGGTCGCGCTGCGGGTGGCCGCCACCGGGCGGACCGGGAAGTCCACCGGGACCTGGGCCTTCATCGGGGCGTACCCGCCGCCGCGGCCGGGGTTGCCGGCCGGGCTCACCGAGGTGCCGTGCTGATCGTCGCTCTGCGCGGCGAAGCCACCGACCCCGCCCAGCGTCACCGCGGCGACCGAGAAGGCCCCGGCGGCGGCGAAGACGAAGCGGCGCCCGCGCGGCGGAGCCTGCCGGGTCACCACCGGGCCGGTGGCGGCCGCGGCCGGGCGCGGCACCGCGGAGGCCTCGGGACGGGCGGAGCGCCGGCCCATCAGCGGGCGCAGCACCGAGCTCCCGCGCCCGAACGCGCGGGGGTCGACACCGGGGACCGGTGCGTCGGCGCCGAGCGCGCCCGCACCGAAGGCGCCCGCGCCACGGCCGAAGGAGCCGCCGTTCAGCCGGCTGCCGCCGAGCGTGCCGCCGGTCTCCGGCCGGGGGGACCCCCAGGCCGCGGGCAGTCCGCCGCCGGGCAGGTCGTCGTCGTCCCGGCGCGGCCGCTCGGCGGGAGCGTCCTCGTCCTGGAGCGTGCCGACGGCCATCAGCCGGGACATCAGCGCCGAGGACGGGCCGGGGGTGCCGGTCCGGGTCAGCAGGTGCTTCACGGCGCGGCCCTCGTCGGCCTCGGCGAGGCACTGCGGGCAGGTCGCCAGATGGGCCTGGACGCGGTCGCGGGAGTCGTGGCCGAGTTCGCCGTCGACGAAGGCGGAGAGCCGCTCCCCGAGGTGGTGCTCCTCGGCGGCGGGTTCGGCGGGCCGGACGGCGACCGCGCGCAGCGACGCCTCACCCGGCAGGGCCGGAACGGGCGGCAGCGGGTCCTCGGCGCCGTCCTCGTGGCGCCGGCCCAGCTGGGGCCAGCCGCCGCGCCAGACGGCGGCCTTGCCGGGAGCGTCCGGCCGACCCGGTCCCGACCGGCCGGTTCCGCTCACGATCGCCTCCGTCCGCGCCCGCCCGGCGCGACCGTGGCCTCACCCGCGGCGGCGCCGACCGGCACCGGTACCGGCTCCTCGGAGCCGCCCCGGCGCTCGCGGCCCGGGGCCGCGCCGGGGGCGCGGTGCTTCAGCGCGGCGCGCAGGTGCGAGCGGCCGCGGTGGATCCGGCTGCGGACGGTGCCGAGCTTGACGCCCAGCGTCGCCGCGATCTCCTCGTAGGAGAGGCCCTCGATGTCGCAGAGCACCACGGCGGCGCGGAACTCCGGGGCGAGGGTGTCCAGCGCCTGCTGGACGTCGGCGTCGAAGTGGGTGTCGCTGAAGTGCTGGGCCGGGCTGGGCTCACGGCTGGCCAGGCGCTCGGCCGCGTCGTCGCCGAGCGCGTCGAAGCGGATCCGCTGGCGTCGGCGGACCATGTCCAGGAACAGGTTGGTGGTGATCCGGTGCAACCAGCCCTCGAACGTGCCGGGGGTGTAGGTCGACAACGAACGGAACACCCGGACGAAGACCTCCTGGGTGAGGTCCTCGGCGTCGTGCTGATTCCCCGTCAGGCGGTAGGCGAGTCGGTAGACGCGGGCGCTGTGCGCCTCGACGATCTCCTCCCAGGAGGGCGGAGTCCAGGTCTGCGCGTCGGGACCCTCGGCGAAGCTCGCGAGGGCGGCGGGTGCCTCGGTGGTACCGGCGGCCGGCGTCGCGGCGACCGGCTGGTCCAGGGTGGAGTGCGCAGACTGGTTCATCACGGGCTTCGGCGTACGGGCTGACGCGGTGCCGCGGGAGTGCCGCCGCACAGGGACGTCGCCCTCGGCCACACCTCCTCGGTTGGCTCTTCTGCCCAGCAGGGCCACCACCATATCCACCTCGCCCGTCAAGCCCGGATAAAAGTGCCCGGGGGGTATCGCGGGGGTATCCGTCGACCGGTCCCTTCCTCAGCAACGGCCCGCCGCCGTACGCGGTTCCCGGTCGGCCAGTAATCTGTGCCAGGAAATATCGACTTCCGCTCGGCACCGGGCCATCGCCCGGGGCTCCGAAAGAGGCAGCCATCAGCGAGTTCGGGCCCGCGCGCGTGGCCCTCTCCGACACCTTCGTCGGCGAGGACGCGGTGCTCACCTACGCCCGGGCACAGTCCGCGCGCACCGGTATCAGGGCGATCGGACCGGGCGGCGGGGCCTGTCTGCGGCTGCTGGCGGCCGCCCTGGACGCCAAGGCGGTGGCCGAGATCGGCACCGGGACGGGCGTCTCCGGCGTCTACCTGCTGCGCGGGATGCGCCCGGACGGGGTGCTCACCACCGTCGACACCGAACCGGTGCGCCAGCAGCTGGCCCGGGAGGCGTACCACGCGGCCGGGTTCGCGGCGAACCGGTCCCGCTTCATACCGGGCCGGGCCCTGGACGTGCTGCCGCGGCTCGCGGACGGCCAGTACGACCTGGTCTTCTGCGACGGGGACCCGGCGGAGTCCCGGGAGTACCTGGCGGAGTCGCTGCGGCTGCTGCGGCCGGGCGGGATGGTCTGCTTCGAGGGCGTCTTCCAGGAGGGCCGGCTGGCCGAGCCGGACCAGCAGGACCCGCAGACGCACGCGGTGCGCGACCTGGTCCGGGACGTCCGGGAGAGCGAGGCCCTGCTGCCGGCGCTGCTGCCGGTGTCGGACGGGCTGCTCTGCGCCGTGAAGCGCTGACCGGGCCGGGGCCCCAACGGCGCCCCGACGGCCGCCGCCCGTAATCCACCCCACCCGGGAACCACGCCGCCCGGGAACCACAGAGCCCGGGCCGACGTAGTGTCGTACCCGGGCCCGGCGGCACATCTCCAGGAGATGGGGAGCACCCGCTGCGGTCAGCCGCAGGCCTTCTTCAGAGCCTCGCCCAGGGCGTCGGCCTCGTCAGGCGTGAGCTCCACCACAAGGCGTCCGCCGCCTTCGAGCGGAACGCGCATGATGATGCCCCGCCCCTCTTTGGTGACTTCGAGCGGGCCGTCACCCGTCCGCGGCTTCATGGCCGCCATGCTCGTTCCCCTTCCTGCAACCGCTCAGCTACGCACCGGCAGTCCGTCCACCGCCGGTATCGAACGCATTGATCGGAAGCCATTATCCCGCATGCCACGGCCTGATGACCAACATCACTCTCGGCGCAACCACGGCCGGACCGGCTCCAAGCGCCACATTTCCTGCCATAAGCCCCGGCGCGGCGGCGGTCGGCGCGCCGCCGAAAGGTGCGATACCTCACACTCCCCACCCGGCCGCACGCTCCGGCATCCTGACACACGACCGAGCTGTGCCGATCGCAAGGGAGCCCCTCGCCCATGTCCGATTCCGTGCTGTACGAGCTGGACGGCGGCCTCGCCGTCATCACCATCAACCGCCCCGGGGCGATGAACGCGCTGGACACCGCCACCAAGGTGGCCCTGCGCGACACCATGACCGCCGCCGCCGAGGACCGGGCGGTGCGGGCGGTGCTGCTCACCGGCGCCGGTGAGCGGGCGTTCTGCGTCGGGCAGGACCTCAAGGAGCACCTGGGCCTGCTCAAGCGGGCCGAGGAGACCGGTGAGGGCGCGCTGAAGACCGTCTCCGAGCACTACAACCCGCTGGTGCGGGCGCTGGCGCGGATGCGCAAGCCGACGGTGGCGGCGGTCGGCGGCGTCGCGGCGGGCGCGGGCGCCTCGCTGGCCTTCGCCTGCGACTTCCGGATCGTCGCGGACACGGCCGGCTTCAACACGGCCTTCGCCGGGATCGCCCTGACCGCCGACTCGGGTGCCTCCTGGACGCTGCCCCGGCTGGTCGGGCACGCCAAGGCCACCGAGCTGCTGATGCTGCCGCGCACGGTGAAGGCCACCGAGGCGATGGAGCTGGGCCTGGCCACCAAGGTCGTCCCGGCCGCCGAGCTGGCCGCCACCGCCCGGGTCTTCGCCAAGGAGCTGGCCGAGGGCCCGACGGTCGCGTACGGCGCCATCAAGGAGTCGCTCGCGTACGGCGCCTCGCACTCCCTGGACGAGCTGCTCGACAAGGAGGACGAGCTGCAGACCCTGGCCGGCGACAGCGAGGACCACCGGATCGCGGTGCGCGCGTTCATCGCCAAGGAGAAGCCGACGTACCTGGGCCGCTGAGGCCCGGCGGGGCACCGCCCGGGCCGTGCGGGCCCGGGCGGGGTCCGGCGGGGCCCTCCCGGGGCCCGGGAGGGCCTAGACGGCCCGCAGGGCGCTCCGGACGTGGCAGTCCGCCAGGTGGTCGTCGACCAGGCCGCAGGCCTGCATCAGCGCGTACGCGGTGGTCGGGCCGACGAAGCGGAAGCCCGCCTTCTTGAGCGCCTTCGCCAGCGCCGTCGACTCGGGCGTGACGGCCGGGACCTCCGCCAGGGTGCGGGGGGCCGGCCGGTCCGGCGCACCGGCGTACTGCCAGATCAGTGCGTCCAGGCCGCCGTCGAGGTCGCGGGCGACCTTCGCGTTGGCGATCGACGCCTCGATCTTGGCCCGGTTGCGGATGATGCCCGCGTCGCCGAGCAGCCGCTCGACGTCCGCGGGGCCGAACTCGGCGACCTTGTCGATCGCGAAGCCCTCGAACGCGGCCCGGAAGCCCTCGCGGCGGCGCAGGATGGTGATCCAGGAGAGGCCGGACTGGAAGGCCTCCAGGCAGACCCGCTCGAACAGCGCGTCGTCGCCGTGGACCGGGCGGCCCCACTCGGTGTCGTGGTAGAGCCGGTAGTCGTCCGCCGAGTCGCCCCAGCCGCAGCGGCGCAGGCCGTCCGCACCGAGCGCCGCACCGGCCTCGGTCACTGGTCCGCCGCCGGCTTCGCACCCTCCGCGCCCTTGGTCAGCGTGCTGACGGGCTCCACCACCTGCGCGAACTCCTCCAGCCCGGGGAGCGGTTCGGCCCCGGCGTCCGGGCCGGTGGCCTCGACGGCGCCGCGGACCGCGCCGGCGGCCTCCAGCTCGGCGATCCGCGAGTCCCGGTAGGCGAGTTCGGCACCGAGACGGTCCAGGACGTCGTCCACCTCGTCCATCCGGTAGCCGCGCACGGCCATCGGCAGCCGGATGCCGTCCACGTCGTCCCGGCTCAGCGGACGGTCCTGCGGCAGCCGGGCGGCGATCCGGTCCTGCACCGCCTCCGGCAGTGAGCCGCCCCCGCCGAGCGCCACCAACGCGGCGCCTCCGACCACGACGGCCATCGCCACCACGATCACCCAGAACACGAGCGGTCCTCCCGACTTCCCTGCCGGCGCTGACAACAGTGCCCGGCTCACGATCATGACAGCATGGTTCCCGATAGGCCGGGGGCCATCATCGCACCCGGAGCAGCTGTGGAGGAGACATCGGTGGCACTGCGCCTGGGACCACGGGAATTCGGCGACGACGAGCTGGTGATCATGGCCATCGTCAACCGCACTCCGGACTCGTTCTTCGACAAGGGCGCCACCTTCGCGGACGAGGCCGCGTTCGCCGCCGCCGACCGCGCGATGGCCGAGGGCGCCGCGATCCTGGACATCGGCGGGGTGAAGGCCGGACCGGGCGACGAGGTGACCGTCGAGGAGGAACTGCGGCGCACCGTGCCGTTCGTGGCGGAGCTGCGCAAGCGCCACCCGGAGGCCGTGATCAGCGTGGACACCTGGCGCCACGAGGTCGGCGAGGCGGTCTGCGAGGTGGGCGCGGACCTGCTCAACGACGCCTGGGGCGGGGTCGATCCGAAGCTGGCCGAGGTGGCCGCCCGGTACGACGCCGGCCTGGTCTGCACCCACGCGGGCGGCGCCGAACCGCGGACCCGGCCGCACCGCACCGGCTACCCGGACGTGATGGCGGACATCCTGCGGGTGACGGTCGGCCTGGCCGAGCGGGCGGTGGAACTGGGCGTGCGGCGGGACGCGGTGGTCATCGACCCGGGGCACGACTTCGGGAAGAACACCCGGCACTCGCTGGAGGCGACCCGCCGGCTGCCGGAGATGACCGCGACCGGCTTCCCGGTGCTGGTCTCGCTCTCCAACAAGGACTTCGTCGGCGAGACCCTGGACCGGCCGGTGAACGAGCGGCTGCTCGGCACGCTGGCGACCACGGCGGTCTCGGCCTGGCTGGGCGCCCGGATCTACCGGGCGCACCAGGTGGCCGAGACCCGGCAGGTGCTGGACATGGTCGCCTCGATCCGGGGCACCCGCCCCCCGGCGGTCGCCCGCCGGGGGCTGGCGTAGGGCGCCCCCTCCTTCGGCTCCCGCCGCCCTCAGATCTCGTTCGCCGGGCGGCGGGCGTCGGCGAGGATCTTCATGACCTCGTCGATGTCGTCGGTGATGTGGAACAGCTCCAGGTCGTGCGGGGCCGCCTTGCCCTGCGCGACCAGGGTGTTCTTCAACCACTCGTAGAGGCCGACCCAGTACTCGCTGCCGAAGAGGATCACCGGGAACCGGGTGACCTTCTTCGTCTGCACCAGGGTCAGCGCCTCGAACATCTCGTCCAGCGTGCCGAGACCGCCGGGCAGCACCACGAAGCCCTGCGCGTACTTCACGAACATCGTCTTGCGGACGAAGAAGTAGCGGAAGTTCAGCCCGAGGTCGACGAACTCGTTGAGCCCCTGCTCGAAGGGCAGCTCGATGCCGAGGCCCACGCTCAGGCCGCCGGCGTCCGAGGCGCCGCGGTTGGCCGCCTCCATCGCGCCCGGGCCGCCGCCGGTGATCACCGCGTAGCCGGCCTCCGCCAGCGCACGGCCGATCGCCACGCCCGCCGCGTACTCGGGGGAGTCGACCGGCGTCCGGGCGGAGCCGAAGACGCTGATCGCGGCCGGGAGTTCGGCCAGCGCGCCGAAGCCCTCGACGAACTCCGAGGTGATCCGCAGCACCCGCCAGGGGTCGGTGTGCAGCCAGTCCGTCGGGCCGGTGGTGTCCAGCAGGCGCTGGTCCGTCGTGCTGGTGCCGACCTGGTCCCGGCGCACCAGCACCGGGCCCTTCTGCTTCTCGGGCCACGCCTTCTTCGGGCGCGGCTCGCCCACCTGCTCGGGCCCGTGTCCGTAGTGCTTCTCGTCTCCAGTGCCTGTCATGACGAAACCCTACGCCTGACGATCCCGGTTTTCAGGCAACGGTGAGAGGTCGGTTGGGCGACCGGAAGATGGCGTTCGACGACGGACCGGCTGGTCCGGGCGGCCGCGCCGGCCGGCGGCGGACCGTCCGGCCGGCCGCGGCGGCTCAGTCGGTCAGCCAGGCGCGCAGTCGCTCCTCGGTCTCGGCGATCGCGGCGAGCGAGCAGTACTCGTCCCGCTTGTGCGCCATGTTCGGGTCGCCCGGGCCGTAGTTGACCGCCGGGATGCCGAAGGCGCTGAACCGGGCGACGTCGGTCCAGCCGAACTTGGCCCGGGCGACGCCGCCGGTGGCGGCCAGGAAGGCCCGGGCGGCCGGCTGGTCGAGCCCGGGGAGGGCGCCGGGGGCGGAGTCGGTGACGGTCACCTCGAAGCCGTCGAAGACCTCGCGCAGGTGCTTCTCGGCCTCCGCCTCGCTACGGTCCGGCGCGAAGCGGAAGTTGACCGTCACCACGCACTCGTCGGGGATGACGTTGCCGGCCACGCCGCCGTCGATCCGGACGGCGTTCAGGCCCTCGCGGTACTCCAGGCCGTCGATCTCCACCCGGCGCGGCTCGTACCCGGCGAGCCGGCCGAGCACCTCGGCGGCGTGGTGGATGGCGTTGTCGCCGAGCCAGCCGCGGGCCGCGTGGGCGCGCACCCCGGTCAGCCGGACCTGGATCCGCATGGTGCCCTGGCAACCGCCCTCGACGGCGGCCCCGCTGGGCTCCATCAGCACGGCGAAGTCGGCGGCCAGCCAGTCCGGGTGCCGGGCGGCGAGGTGGCCGAGGCCGTTGCGGTGGGCCTCCACCTCCTCGCAGTCGTAGAAGACGAAGGTGAGGTCCCGGTTGGGCTCGGCCAGGGTGGCGGCCAGCCGGAGCTGGACGGCCACCCCGGACTTCATGTCGGAGGTGCCGCACCCGTAGAGCAGGTCGCCCTCGACGTAGGAGGGCACGTTGTCGGCGATCGGCACGGTGTCCAGGTGGCCGGCGAGCAGCACGCGCTCGGCGCGGCCCAGGCCGGTACGGGCCACCACGTTGTTGCCGTACCGGTCCACGGTCAGGTGCGGGTAGGCCCGCAGCGCCGCCTCGACGGCGTCGGCGAGCGCCTGCTCGTCGCCGCTGACCGAGGGGAAGTCGACGAGCCGGGCGGTCAGCGCACCGCCGTCGAGGGTGAGGTCCAGGGGCGTCTCAGAGCTGCTCATGGTCCTTCAGCCTAGTCGTGGGCGACCGGCCGCCCCGTGCGGCGGATCGCAACCGGTGGCGCCGCACATCCGTCCGAGTGGGTACGGTGTGCGATCAGGAACAGCGTGGAGAGGGGCGGCGGTGGCCAGGAAGAGGCGCGGCGAGCAGGGCGGCGACACGGCGCCCCGACGGCGGCGCAGGCCGTTGCGCGCGGTGCTGGTCGTCCTGCTGGCGCTCGTGGTGGTCGCGGTCGGCCTGTACTGGCTGCGCGACACCAAGCTGACGCCCGAGGGCTGCACGGTCAAGACGGCCTCGGGCGAGGGCACCCTGGAGATCCCGCAGGCGGCCAACGCCGCGACGATCGCCGCCGTGGCGCACTCGCGCGGACTGCCGGACCGCGCGGTGACCATCTCGCTGGCCACCGCGATGCAGGAGTCCAAGATCCGCAACCTGGCAGGCGGCGACCGGGACTCGGTCGGCCTCTTCCAGCAGCGTCCCTCGCAGGGCTGGGGCACCGTGGAGCAGATCATGGACCCGGTCTACGCGACCAACAAGTTCCTGGACGGCCTGGTCAAGGTCCCCGGCTACACCCGGCTGCCGCTGACCGACGCGGCCCAGCAGGTGCAGAAGAGCGGCTACCCGCAGGCCTACGCCAAGCACGAGACCAAGGCGACGCTGCTCGCCTCGGCGCTGACCGGCCGCGAGGCGGGCGCGCTGAACTGCGTGGTGCACGACTTCGCCGCGTCCGAGCCGGAGCCGGACGACACCGCGCCGACCGCCACCGGCTCCCCCGCGGCCCCGGCCGCCGCGGCCCCGCTGCCCGACCGGGTGCAGGTGCTGAGCGACCGGGTGCGCCGCGAGTTCGGCCGGACGGTGACGCCGGCGGCCGGCTACACCTCGACCGTCAAGGGCGCCGAGCAGGCCGTCTCGCTGACCCCGGACCCGGCGGCGAGCACCGACGCCGGCCCGGACGCCGAGCGGCAGAACGGCTGGGAGGTGGCGCACTGGGCGGTGACGCAGGCCCAGCAGCTGGGCATCGAGACGATCGCCTACGACGGGAAGGTCTGGCGCAAGTCCAAGTCCGAGGGCGGCTGGAAGCCCCAGCCGACGGGCACCTCGACCAAGCTGGTGCTGGTCTCGCTCGCCCCGGTCGGGAAGCCCTGAGCGGAAGGCCGCCGGAGCGGCTCCGAACGGCCGCTCCGGCGGGCTGACGCACTGGTGTCCGGGTTGCCGCCGAAGGAGTGATTCCGGTCAACCCAGGTGGACGGGCGGCCGGCGCCGGAGCCCGACCCGAAGAACCGTCACTCCCCTTGGCCCGCCCCGCCCGCACGCCCGCGGCCGGGCCGTTCGCCGCCCCCCGGCACCGGTCCTACGATCCGATCGTCGGTAAGGCCGTTTCCTTGCACCGGCCGAAACCTTCTGGCTTCTGAAGCGGTAAGAACGTCGTCCGCCCGGCGGACAGGACGGACCCAAGACCCTTTCGAGGAGCCCCATGTCTCACTCCCTCACGCGCCGGATCGCCCAGGCCGCACTGCTCGTGGCGGCCGGCGCGACCCCGCTCGTCGCGGCCGGCACCGCGTCCGCCGCCGACGCGCTGCTGCCCAAGTCCGACCTGGCGGCGCCGCTCGGCCAGCTGACCAACACCGACGCGGGATCCACCCTGCAGCACACCACCCACGAGCTGGGCCAGGCCGCCGGGGACACCGGCGCCGCCACCGTCGCCGCGGGCGTCCCGGCGACCGCCGACGCCACCGGCAACATCGTCGCCCACCAGCTGCCCGAGGCGAACGAGAAGGCCAGCTCGCTGACCGCCCCGGTGGACAAGACCGCCGCCACCACCGGCCAGCTCTCCGGCATCACCCCGAAGGTCGCCGCCGCACTGGCCGGCAAGCTCGGCGAGGCCGTCAACGGCGGCCCGGGCGCGACCGGCCGCAGCGCGGCCGCCGGCGCCAACCCGGTCGGCGGGCTCTCGCAGACCGCCGCCCTGACCCAGGGCCTGCCGGGCGCCGGTGCGCTCGCCGGCGCCGTCCCCGGGACCAACGCCGTGACCGACGCGCTCCCGCTCGGCGCCCTGGGCCGCGCGCTGCCGGCCGAGGTCCCCGGCACGGACGTGCTCGGCCTGGCCGAGCACGGCTCGGCCAACCGCCTCGGCGGCGCCGACCTCGGCCCGAACTCCCCGCTGGCCGGTCTCAGCCCGATCACCGGCCTGCTCGGCGGGATCGGCGGCGGTGGCCTCGGCGGCCTGCCGATCGGCTGATCCGGCGCCGCCCGGCGCGCCCCGCACAGCACCGAAGGGGGCCGGTGTCCCGTCCTGGACACCGGCCCCCTTCGCCGCGCTCGGGCTCCGCGGGTCAGCCGCGCAGCCGCTCCACGGCCGCCGCGACCCGCTCGTCGGTCGCGGTGAACGCGACCCGGACGAACCGCTCGCCGGCCGGCCCGTAGAAGTCGCCGGGCGCCACCAGGATGCCCAGCCCGGCCAGTTCGGCCACCGTCTCCCAGCACGGCCGGTCCTGGGTCGCCCACAGGTACAGGCTCGCTTCCGAGTGCTCCACCCGGAAGCCGTACGCCTCCAGCGCCGCGCGCAGGGCCGCCCGGCGGGCCGCGTAGCGCCCGCGCTGCTCGGCCACGTGCGCGTCGTCGGCGAGCGCCGCGACGACCGCCGCCTGGACCGGGGCCGGGACGATCATCCCGCCGTGCTTGCGCACCCCCAGCAGCTCCTTGACCACCACCGGGTCGCCCGCCACGAAGGAGGCGCGGTACCCCGCCAGGTTGGAGCGCTTGGACAGCGAGTGGACGGCCAGCAGGCCCTCGTGCTGCGTCCCGTCGTCGGCGGCGCCGCAGACGTCCGGGTGCAGCACGGAGGCCGGGTCGGCCTCCCAGCCCAGCTCCAGGTAGCACTCGTCGCTGACCAGCAGCGCCCGGTGCTCCCGGGCCCACTCGACCGCGCGGCGCAGCTCGTCCGCGCCGAGCACCCGGCCGGTCGGGTTGGAGGGCGAGTTGACCCAGAGCAGGCGGACCCGCGAACCGTCCAGCTCGTCCACCGAGTCGTACTCGACCGGCTCCGCGCCGCAGAGCCGCGCGCCGACCTCGTAGGTCGGGTAGGCCAGCCGCGGGTAGGCCACCTGGTCACCGGGGCCGAGGCCGAGCTGGGTCGGCAGCCAGGCCACCAGCTCCTTGGAGCCGACCGTGGGCAGGACGGCCTGCGGGCCGATCTCGGCGCCGACCCGGCGGCGCAGCCACCCGGCGATCGCCTCGCGCAGCTCCAGCGGGCCCCAGACGGTCGGGTAACCGGGCGTGTCGGTGGCCGCGGCCAGCGCCTTCTGGATCACCTCGGGAACCGGGTCGACCGGGGTGCCCACCGAGAAGTCGCAGAGCCCGCCGGGGTGGGCCAGCGCCGTCTTCTTGTACGGCTCCAGCTTGTCCCAGGGGAAGACCGGCAGGAGATCGGAAACGCGGCGCGCCGCCCCCGGGTGGCCCGGGAACGGCGCGTGCGTGCTGTTCTTGGTACTCACAGCTCAGTTGCCACCGATCGTTCAGTGCTCGTCGGTGTTCTGCGGCGGCAGAGCGGCGATGAAGGGGTGGTCGCGCTCGATCAGGCCGAGCTTCGAGGCGCCACCGGGCGAACCGAGGTCGTCGAAGAACTCGACGTTCGCCTTGTAGTAGTCCTTCCACTCCTCCGGAGTGTCGTCCTCGTAGAAGATCGCCTCGACCGGGCAGACCGGCTCGCAAGCGCCGCAGTCGACACACTCATCCGGGTGGATGTAGAGCGATCGCTCGCCCTCGTAGATGCAGTCAACCGGGCACTCTTCGATGCAGGCCTTGTCCTTGACGTCGACACAAGGCTGCGCGATGACGTAGGTCACGCTGTCGTTCCTCCTCGGAAGGGCTCGGCGGCCCATTCTGTTTGCTCGCGTGCGCGGGTGAGCGCGGCGTCGTCGATGCCCGCCCCTAGTATCGCGGGTCGGAGACCGCAAATGCACAGGAGGTGCCCAGATGGCGGCTGGCGGGCCGGTCCAGGACCGTCCGGAGGTCCGGATAGATCGCTCTGACGTGGGACTACGGGTGTCAGTTCGGCGTGTTGCGGAGTTCGTGGACGACAGGCCGGTATTCCGCGATGTGATCGGTGTGCTCACATCCTGGGACGATCATGAGCTTACCGTCGCCCCGCGGCGCGGCGCTCCGGTCACCTTCGCGGAGAAGCTGCTGGTCGCGGGCAAGGTGGTGCCGCTCTTCCCGGCCCGGCGGGCCGCGCTGCCCGTCGCCCCGCCGGAGGAGCTCCAGCGGATCGCCGCGCGCGGCTGGCCCGCCGTCGAGCAGGAGCCGCTCGGCGGGTGGACGCTGCGGGCGTCCGCCGGCTTCACCCGGCGGGCCAACTCGGTCCAGACCCTCGGCGACCCCGGCCTGCCCCTGGACGAGGCGCTCGCGACCGTCCGGCGTTGGTACGCGGCGCGCGGCCTGCCGGCCTGGGTGGAGGTCAGCACGCCCGGCTCGCCCGAGGACCTGCGCGGCGAGCTGGACCGGCTGGGCGCGGCGTACTCGCCGACGCTGGTACGGATCGCCCCGCTGGCCCCGCTGGCCCGGCTCGGCTCCGGCCACCGGCGCGTGCGGCTCGCCCGGACGGCCGGCGCCGAGTGGATGTCGCTGTACCGGCGGGTCACCGGCGACCCGGCGGTGGAGGAGGCGGCGCGGCAGGTGATCCACGGCGGCCCGTCGGTCTGGTTCGCCACCGCGCCGGGCGCGCCCGGGCAGCCGCCACTGGCCATCGGACGCTGCGTCATCGACGGCCCGTGGGCCTGCTTCGGCGCGATCGAGGTCGCCCCGTACGCCCGGCGTGCGGGCCTGGCCACCACGCTGATGGCGGTGCTCGCCGCCCGGGCCGCCGAGGAGGGCGCGACCGGTGCCCACCTCCAGGTCGAGGCGGAGAACGATGGTGCGATCGCGCTCTATGACGGACTTGGCTTCACGACCAGTCACACTTACCACTACGCCCGCCTGCCCCAGGGGTAGCGCGGTCGTGGCGCCACGTCCGTCCGCCCCACCCGCCCGTCGGCCCGGCCGCCGGTGCCACCCGTCAGTTCCGTTCCGCCTGTCCGTCCGCCCGCATGAAAGCCGTCGCAGCCACCGTGACCGAGCAGAGCCGAGCACGCTTCCGGACCGAGGCCCGGGCCGAGCACCCCGATCCGGTGCTGCTCTGCCTGCTCGCGGCCGCCGAACACAGCCCCGTCCCGGACCCGGACGACCCCCGGGACCCGCCCACCCTGGAGGCCCTGCTGGCCGCCTGCGAGGCGGCCCTGGAGCGGCACGCCGCCGCCGTCCGGCTCGCCGTCGCCGAGCGGGCCCCGGCCGGGCCGGAGGAGACGGCCGCGCTGCTGGCCGCCGTGCTCGGCGGGCGGGAGCGGTTCCACGGGCGGCAGTCCGACTACCGGCGGTTGGAGTCCTCGCTGCTGCCCGACGTGCTGCGGCGCCGGCGCGGCCTGCCGATCATGCTCGCGCTGGTCTGGACGGCGGTCGGCCGGCGGGCCGGCGTGCCGGTGCACGGGATCGCGCTGCCGGGCCACTTCATCGTCGCGGTCGGCGGCCCGGACGGCGGGGACGACTACGTCCTGGCCGACCCGTTCCACGGCGGGCGGCTGCTCGACCTGGAAGACGCGGCCGGCCTGGTCCGGGCCGCCGGCCACCCGTTCTCGCCCGAACTGCTCACCCCGGCCCAGCCGCTGGACACCGTGCTGCGGGTGCTCGGCAACATCCGCGCCTGGGCCGCCGAGCGCCCCGAGCACGCCCGCACCCAGCTCTGGGCCACCGAACTCTCCCTGCTACTGCCCCGGCACCCGGCCCAGCTCCGGCTGGAGCGGGCGGAACTGCTGGTGCGGACCGGCGACTTCCTCGGCGGCTCGGCCGAGATGGACGCCTACGCCGAGATCCTGGACGCCTTCGACCCGGACACCGCGGCGAAGGTCCGCCTGGAGGCCCGGGCGGCCCGGCACCGGCTCAACTGACCGCCGCCGGGCCGCGCCCCGTCCGTCCGGCCCGCGCCGGGCCTACAGCCAGCCCTTCTCGCGGGCGATCCGGACCGCCTCGGTGCGGTTGCGGGCCTCGGTCTTCTGGATCGCCATCGAGAGGTAGTTGCGCACCGTCCCCTCGGAGAGGTGCAGCCGGCGGGCGATCTCGGCGTTCACGGCGCCGTCCGCGGCGGCCGCGAGCACGTCCCGCTCGCGCGCCGTCAGCGGGTTCGCCCCCTCGGCGAGCGCGGCGGCGGCCAGCACCGGGTCGATCACCCGCTCGCCGCGCAGCACCCGGCGGATCGCCTCCGCCAGCTCGGCCGCCGGGGCGTCCTTGACCAGGAAGGCGTCCGCCCCCGACTCCATCGCCCGCCGCAGGTAGCCGGGGCGGCCGAAGGTGGTCGCGATCACGACCCTGGTCTGCGGCCGCAGCCGGCGCAGCTCCGCCGCGGCCTCGATCCCGGTCATGCCGGGCATCTCGATGTCCAGCACCGCGACCTGCACGTCGTGGGCGACCGCCGCGTCCACCACCTCGTCGCCGCGCCCCACCTGGGCCACCACGTCGATGTCCCCCTCCAGCCCGAGCAGCGCGGCCAGCGCCTCCCGGACCATCCCCTGATCCTCCGCCAGCAGCACGCGGACGGACGGGGCACCGTCGTTTCGCATCTCACTCATGCCGACGACCTTAGGCCCGCGCCCCTACACGACGGAGACCGAGCGCAGCGGGACCAGCGCGCGCAGCCGGAACCCCCGGCCGCGGTCGCCCGGGCCGGTCTCCAGCCGGCCGCCGACCAGCGCCAGCCGCTCCTCCAGCCCGGAGAGCCCGTTGCCCGGCCCGGACTTGCCCGGCCCGGCCCCGTTGTCGCAGACCTCCAGGACGGCGTACCGCTCGCCGCCGCCCTCCCACGTCTCGTCCGCCCGCACCGTGCAGACCGTGGCCCCCTCGCCGTGCCGGACGATGTTGGTGACCGCCTCGCGCAGCGCCCAGGCCAGCGCGCCGGCCTCCTCGTTGGCCAGCCCGGGCCAGGCGTCCACCAGCTCCGGCGCCGCCTCCAGGCTGACCTGCGCGGCCGCCAGCGCCGTCCGGGCGGCGGCGAGTTCGACCGGCAGGGTGGGCCGGCGGAAGCCGGTCACCGCCTCCCGGACGTCGATCAGCGACTGCCGGGCCACCTTCTCGATGTCGGCGACCTGCGCCCGCGCGGCCTCCTCCTTGCCACCGTCCATGAAGCGCCCGGCCAGCTCGCTCTTCAGCGTGATCAGCGACAGCGAGTGCCCGAGCAGGTCGTGCAGGTCCCGGGCCATCCGCAGCCGCTCCTCCGAGGCGGCGAGGTGGGCGACGGCGGCCCGTGCCTCGCGCAGCTCCCGCATGGTCGCGACCAGGCGCTGCAGCCCGGTCATGGCGGCCCCGGAGAGGAAGGCGGTGAGCGCGATGGTGGGGATGTCCCCGTGGTCGGCACGGCTGAGCAGCCCGACCACGACGGTCAGCCCGGCCATCGCGGCGACCCCGGCGAGCGCGAAGCGCACCGGCGCGATGATCGCCACGGCGACCGAGGCGTAGGTGAAGAGCGTGAGCCACGCGGTGCCGAGGCCGAAGGAGGTGACGACCGCCGTCACGATCATCGCCGCGACCACCACCCGGCAGGCCAGCGGCCGCATGCCGGCCATCGAACGGAACACCACCAGGCTGACGTAGCAGCCGACGAACGCCACCAGGGCGATCCAGCCGGCCACCGTCGCCGCGGGCGAGTGCCCGTCCTTGAGCAGGTCGCCCACCGGGTAGAGCAGGTAGACCATCCAGAGCAGCATCCAGCTGACCTTGACCAGCAGCTGCCGCCGGTTCTCCACGGTGGCGCCGGGGACGTTCATGAAGGACACCGGCCCCGCCTCCGGCTCGTCGGTGCGGTGGGTGCGGGGCGTGTCGGACATGGTGGCCATCATGCCCGCCGGGTGTCCCGGCGGTACAGCACGGCCGCGGCCGCGGTGAAGACCACCAGGAAGCCGGCCAGACCGCCGACCGCGACCAGGTCCAGCGACTGTCCGGGCCGGGTGAAGCCGGCCAGCCGGTTGTACAGGTAGACCGGGTTGACCTGGGCGATCGTCCGCAGCGTGCCGGTCACCGGGAACCACGTCCCGCCGAACAGCGCCATCACCATGTAGGTGATCATCACGACGGTCTGCACCGAGTCCGCCCCCGCCGCGTAGCCGAGCGCCACCCCGAGCGCCGCGAAGACGAAGCTGCCCAGCCAGAGCGCCGCGGCCAGGCCGGCCCACTCGGCGGCCCCCATCCGCACGCCCTGGGCGGCCCCGACCCCGAAGACCACCAGGATCGCGGGCAGCGTCGTGACCGCACCGGCGGCGATCTTGGCGACGGTGTACGCCCGGCCGGGCAGCGCCGTCAGCCGCAGCTGGCGCACCCAGCCGCTCCTGCGCTCCAGCGAGATCCGCTGCGCGCTGCCGGTGAGCACCGCGCCGACCGCGCCGAAGGTGGCCATCGAGACCATGAAGTAGGTCTTCACCGGCAGGCCGCCGGCCACCTGGTCGGTGCCGTAGGCGTGGATGAAGAAGAAGTACATCAGCGCCGGGTAGAGCACCGTGAAGAGCGCGTACCGCTTGTTGCGCAGGGTGCGCGTGATCTCCAACCGGATCAGCGTGGTCATCGGGCGGCCTCCGTCGCGGACTCGGTGGTGTCGGCGGTGTCCTGCTCGCCGGTGATGGTCAGGAAGGCCTGCTCCAGGCCCAGGCCGGTCACCTCCAGCCCGCGCGGGTACAGACCCGCCCGGTAGAGCCCGGCGACGCCCGCGTCGGCGTCCGCCGTCCGGATCCGGACGGTCCGCACCCCCGGGACCCGGCCGCTGACGTCCAGGGCCAGCACCCCCGGCAGGCGACGCAGCGCCGCCTCCTCGAACGGGCCGTCCACGTCGTGCAGCTCGAAGGTGATCCGGCGGGCCCCGGCCTTCGCCTTGATCTCGGCGGACGTACCGTCCGCGATCAGCCGGCCCCGGTGCAGCACGAGGACGCGGTCGGCGATCGAGTCCGCCTCCTCCAGGTAGTGGGTGGCGAACAGCACCGTGCGCCCGGCGTCGGCCTGTGCCCGCATGCTCGCCCAGAACGACCGGCGGACCGAGACGTCCATGCCGGTGGTGGGCTCGTCCAACACGATCAGGTCGTTGGCCCCGGCGATCGCCAGCGCGAAGCGCACCCGCTGCTCCTGGCCGCCGGAGAGCCTGTCGACCCGCCGCTCGGCCAGCTCGGTGATCCCGGCGTCGACGAGCACCTCCCGGACGGCCCGGCCGCGCGGGTGGACGTCGCAGGCCAGCCCGACCAGCTCGCGGACCTTGACGTCCGCCATCAGCCCGCCGCTCTGCAGCATCGCGCCGACCCGGCCGGCCGCGATCGCGGCGCGCGGGGCGCCGCCGAACAGCGTGACGCTGCCGCGGTCCGGCTCGCGCAGGCCGAGCAGCAGGTCGAGGCTGCTGGACTTGCCGGCGCCGTTCGGGCCGAGCAGCGCGACGGTCTCGCCCGGCCGCAGCACGAGGTCGAGGCCGTCCACCGCCCGCACCCGTCCGTAGCTCTTGCCCACGCCCCGGAAGGCGGCCACCTCGGTACCCATCGACCCGGTCCTCTCCCCTGCTGGTGTCGTTCGCACCAGCTCAGAGTCCCGCGCGGCCCCGGCCCGGCGGCAGTGGCCGCCGTCGTGCCTTCGGCATGACGGATGTCATGGCGGTGGCCGGTACCCGTGTCACGGGTACCGGCCACCGAAGCCGCAGGTCGCGCGCCGTCTGTCAGTGCCGGGGGCCGGCGTCCCCACCGGGGCCGGGGCCGTCGGCCCCGTGCGGGCACCCGCGGCCGGGGGAGCGGAGGGCGCCTCGGCACCGCTCGTCCGCGGGCCCCGGCGCCCTGACGGCCCCCCTCCGCTGAACCTCGCAGCCGCCCGCCTCAGAGGCCGAGCGACTTCTTCACGAAGTCGACCTGGAGCAGCAGCAGGTTCTCCGCGACCTCCTCCTGCGGGGTCATGTGCGTCACGCCCGAGAGCGGCAGCACGGTGTGCGGCCGGCCGGCCGCGAGCAGGGCCGAGGAGAGCCGCAGGGTGTGCGCGGCCACCACGTTGTCGTCCGCCAGACCGTGGATGATCATCAGCGGGCGCTCCAGCCCGGCCGCGTGGCCGGTCAGCGAGTTGGCCGCGTAGACCTCGGGCCGCTCGGCGGGGTGGCCCAGGTAGCGCTCGGTGTAGTGGGTGTCGTACAGCTCCCACTCGGTCACCGGGGCGCCGGCCACGGCCACGTGGAAGACGTCCGGGCGGCGCAGCACGGCGAGCGCCGCGAGGTAGCCGCCGTACGACCAGCCGCGGATGGCGACCCGGCCGAGGTCCAGCGGGAACTCCTCGGCGAGCGCCCGCACCGCGTCCACCTGGTCGTCCAGGGTCGCACCGGCGAAGTCGAAGGCGATCGACTTCTCCCAGGCCGGCCCGCGCCCGGGGGTGCCGCGCCCGTCGGCGACGACCACCGCGAAGCCCTGGTCGGCGAACCACTGCGAGTTGAGGTGCGGGTTGTGCGCCTGGACGACGCGCTGCCCGTGCGGGCCGCCGTACGGGTCCATCAGGACGGGCAGCAGGCCGTCCCGCTCGCGGTCGTAGCCGGTGGGCAGGAAGACCGCGGCGGGGATGCGGCGCTCGCCCACGAAGCGGAACACCGGGCGCGCGCTGAGCACCGGCGTCTCGGCGTAGGACGCGACGGTGGCGACGACGTCGACCACCACGCCCTCCGGGAGGTCCCGGGCGACCTGCACCAGCGTGCCCGGCAGGTCGGGCTCGGCGGTGGCCCGCACGGTGATGCCGGCCGCGTGCACCGCCGACGTGACCGAGGTGAACGGCCGGTCGTTGGCGGCCTCCCAGGAGAGCCGCTTGCCGTCGTGGCTGATCCGGCCGACCGCGATCCAGCCCGGCTCGGGGTCGGTCTCGCCGGCGCCGCCGGAGGCGGTGAAGAAGACCTCCTCGGCCGTCACCGCCACCACCGAGCGCACCAGCAGGTCGGCGCCGGTGACGGTCTGGTCGCCGATCACCAGCGCCCGCACGCCGTCCTCGCCCGCGCCGTCGGAGATCCGGACCAGCTTGCCGTCCGGCGTCCAGGCGGGCACGCCCTGGAAGAGCTCCAGCCAGGCGTCGTCGTGTTCCTCGAACAGCACCTCGGTGGCGCCGGTCTCGACGTCCACCCCGAGGATGCGCTGGCTGCGCTGGTCGCGGGCCTGGACGAGCAGCAGTGGCACGCCGCCCGCCGACCAGTGCACCCGGGCCAGGTACGGGAAGGCCGCGTCGTCCCAGCGGACCTCCGTCCGGCCGCCGTCCAGGCCGATCAGCCAGAGCCCGACGCCGGCGTTGGCGGTGCCGGCCGCGGGGTAGGCGATCTCGGCGGGCTCGGTGCCCGGGTTGGCCGGGTCGGCGATCCACCAGCGGCGCACCGGGGTGTCGTCGGCGCGCTCGACCAGCAGCCGGTCGCTCTGCGGCGACCACCAGAAGCCGCGGTCGCGGCTCATCTCCTCCTGGGCGATGAACTCGGCCTGGCCCCATGTCACGCCCGGGCCGTCGGGCTGCGCGAGGGCCCGGTCGGCCGTCCCGTCGGCGCGGGTGAGCCGCAGCTCGCCGGCGGTGTTGGCGTAGGCGACGTGGACGCCGTCCGGGGCGAGGCGGGGATCGACCACCGGGCCCTCGGCGGGCAGTTCGACGGTGCCGCCGGCGACCAGGTCGGCCGTGAAGAGGCGGCCGGAGAGGGCGAAGGCGGCCAGCGCGCCGGCGCCGTCGAGGGAGTAGCCGACGATGCCGGCCGAGCCCTCGCGGCTGCGCTCGCGGCGGGCCTTCTCGGCCGGGGAGAGGTCCTCCTCGCCGCCGCCGAGCAGGGCGACCGGATCGGCCGCGATCCGCTCCTCGCCGGTGGCGGTGTCGAGGGTCCAGAGGCGGTTGGCCCGGTCGCCGGCGCGGGGAGTCTCCCCGGCCGAGGGGCGGGGCAGGGAGCGCAGGAAGACGACCCGGGAGCCGTCGGATGCGACGGAGAAGGACCGGGGGGCGCCGACGGTGTAGCGCAGGGTGCGCGCGTACTGCCGCGGGAAGGTGTCCGCAGGGGTGTGGGAGGTCATGGCACCAGACCCTATGACGTTCCCCCGCCCCCACCCGGAGGATTTTGATCACTCGTTCGGAGCATCGTCGACCGGGACCCCCGAACGGGGTCCACACCCCTTCCGACCGGCCCATGCGCCCCATTTGTGCCACCATGCCCCGGCGCGTGCAGCCTCACTGAACGTAATGCGCCCCTCACACATCGGGTATGACTGGTTCAACGAGTGATCGTCAGGCCCCGTCCCGGGCCCCGGTCGCCCGACCGCAAGTCCCGCACGGTCCCGACCGCCGCCCTCCCCGAGGGGGTGGCGCACCCGAGAAGGGGTGTGAGCCGACATGGCTTTGTCCATCTCCGCAGCCATGCTGATGCTGGTCATCGTGGTGGTGCTGATCCGCCGCTCCGGCCTGAAGCTCGGGCACGCGATCGTCTGCGCGCTGCTCGGCTTCTACCTGGCGTCCAGCTCCATCGCGCCGTCGATCAGCCAGGTCACCAGCAACCTCGCCGGAATGATCAACGGCCTGAAGCTCTGACCCCCCGCACGCGGTCGTTAGGCTTCCTCCCATGACCGCGACTACCGGCCGCCGCCTGCTCCTGGTGCACGCCCACCCCGACGACGAGTCGATCGGCAACGGCGCCACGATGGCCAGGTACGCCGCCGAGGGCGCCCTGGTCACCCTGGTGACCTGCACCCTCGGCGAGGGCGGCGAGGTGATCCCGCCGGAGCTGGCCCACCTGACGGCGGATCGGGACGACACCCTCGGCCCCCACCGGATCGGCGAGCTGACCGACGCCATGCGCGCCGTCGGCGTCGCCGATTTCCGCTTCCTCGGCGGCCCCGGCCGCTACCGCGACTCGGGGATGATGGGCGTCCCCGACAACGACGTGCCCGGCTGCTTCTGGCGGGCGGACGTGGACGAGGCGGCCGGCCACCTGGTCGCGGTGGTCCGCGAGGTGCGGCCGCAGGTCCTGGTCACCTACGACGAGGACGGCGGCTACGGGCACCCGGACCACATCCAGGCGCACCGGGTGGCGATGCGCGCGTACGAACTGGCCGCCGACCCGGCGTACCGGCCCGACCTGGGCCCGGCCTGGCGGATCGCCAAGGTGTACTGGAACCGGATGCCCCGGTCGGTGATCGAGCGGGGGCTGGCCGAGACGGCCGCCAAGGCGCCGTCGCCCGGCGTCGCGAGCCCCTCCGACGTACCCGGCGTGGTGGACGACGCCGTGGTCACCACCGTGCTGGACGGCGCCGCGTACGCCGACCGCAAGGCGGCCGCGATGGCCGCCCACGCCACCCAGATCACCGTGCACGGCGACTGGTTCACGCTCTCCAACGACCTCGGCCAGCCGCTGGTCGCCACCGAGTACTACCAGCTGGTCCGCGGCCGGGCCGGCCGGCCGCTGCCGGAGGACGACCTCTTCGCCGGCCTGGACAGCACCTTCGAGGAGAGTGCCCGATGACCGAGCCCGCCACCCCGCAGGCCCGTCGCCGCTCGATCCCGGCGGCCGTCCTCGGCACCCGCGCCGAGCGGCTGGCCGAGCCGCAGCCCCCGCGGATCGGGCGGATCGCGGCCTATGTCCTGTTCTTCCTGCTGGGCGTCGCGGTCTCGGTCTGCGGAGCATTTGTGCAGGCCTTGTGGCCGCCCGTGGGAGTCCTGCTGGCGCTCGCCGCCACCGGCGCGACGTTCTACGCGGGCCTGCGGGTGACCGGCACCCGGCTCGGCGCCGCGCTGCCGGCGGCCGGCTGGTTCCTGGCGCTGCTGCTGGTGATGGTCCCCCGGCCCGAGGGCGACAACGTGCTCTGGACCAACGCCACCTCGCTCGCCTGGCTGTTCGCGGGCTCGATCCTGGGCGTGATCTGCGCCACCCTGCCGACCCGGACGAGCTGGTTCCCCGGAGTGCCCGGCCCGCCGCGCTGACCGCCCCGGCGGCCCGCGTACGGTACCGCGTACGACGCGCAGTCAGGACCACACAGCCGTACTCTCATACCGGAGGAACCGGACGTATCAGGTTCTATCCGAACCGGTTCACCGGTCAGTTCTTCCCAGTATGGTGGTGCCGCAGAACGCCCGTACCCCACCGCCGCCCGCCAGGCCCGGCGACCACGAACCGCGGTCGCGCCGCACGGCCCGCCCGCGAACCCGGAGCAGAGCAGCATTGAGCAGCCGCGAATCTGACAACGCCCACCCGACGCCTCGGCGGACGGGCCCGGACGCCTACCCGTCGGGCACCCCGCCCTACGGCACACCGGGTTTCCCCGGCGGCGACCGCGCGGGTGCCGGTGCCGCCCCGGGCTCCGCGTCGGCCGGGGAGGACGAAGCCCCGAAGACGGAGACCACGCTGACCACGCGGGTCCGGATCAACATCCCGGGCTCGCGCCCGATCCCGCCCGTGGTGGTCCGCAGCACCGTCAAGAACGAGGACGGCCAGGGCGAGGAGGCCCCGCCGGCCGCCGCCGAGCCGGCCGGACCCCGGCACCGCTCCGCCGCGTCCGCCTCCCCCGTCCTCGGGGTGATGGACGGCGGCGCGCGGACGGCCACCCCGCCGAACCTGCCGCCGGAGTGGGAGATCCCGCCCGCGACCTCCGAGTCGGAGTCCACCGGCGCGTGGTTCCGGCCGCGCCAGAAGAAGGGCCCGGCGGAGCCCGCCGCCGTCCCGGCCGGCGCCGCGGACGCCCCGGCCGACCCCTTCGCGCCGGGCCCCGCGCCCGCCCCCGGCACCGAGGCCCGCCCGAACGGCGCCCGGCCCAAGGCCGCCCGCCCCGCCCGGACCGCGGGCCCGGACACGGCCCGCCCGAACGGCCGGGCGGTACCGGCGCAGGCCGCCGCCCCGCGCCCGACCGGCGCACCCGCCTCGCCGTTCGGCACCGGCGCCGGCCCGGACGCCCCGGCGGACGAGGCCGGCGTCTACGAGGACGCCCCGGCGGACCCGTTCGCCACCGGCCCCGGCGCCGACCCCTTCGGCCCGGGCCCCGGCGCGGACCCGTTCGCGGCCCGCCGCGCTCCGCAGGGCCAGGGCCACCCGATGGCCGGCCCGGCCGACGCGGCGAACCCGGAGGACACCTCGGTGGACGGCTTCGCGCCGATCCGCGAGGAGACCCTCCCGCCCGCCGCCATATCCGGCCTGCCCGGCGGCACGGCCCAGCACGGCCTCCCGCCGAACGGCCTGTTCGCCTCGGCCCCGGCCGGCGCCGATCCGTTCGCCGCCCAGCGCCCCCAGGCCGGCGCGGAGCCGTACGGCACCGCCGCCCCCGGCGGCCTCTTCCCCGGCGTTCCCGGCGTCTCCGGCGCCCAGCCGACGGCCCCGCCCGACCCGCAGGCCGGTCGGCCGGGCGGCCCCGGCAGCGCCGCCCCCGGCCGGCCCCACCCCGGCGGCCCGGAGGCCGAGGCCGGTACCGCTCCCGCCCCGAAGCAGCCGGCGCCCGCCGCGCCGCAGGCCCCCAAGGCGGCCACCGGCAAGGCCCGGCCGAGCCGCGGCAAGAAGCTCGTCAAGCTCGGCGTCTACGGCGTCGCGGGCGTGCTCTTCCTCGGCGCCGCCGCGTACGGCACCGGCCTGATGCTGAACCAGTCCGACATCCCCAAGGGCACCGTGGTGCTCGGCACGGACATCGGCGGCAGCAACCGCGACCAGGCGATCCACCAGCTCGACGAGACGGTCGGCAAGGCCGGCCAGCAGCCGGTCAAGCTGAAGATCGGCGACCAGGCGATGGACCTCGACCCGACCGTCGCCGGGTTGAGCTTCGACACCACGGCCACCGTGGACCGGCTCACCCAGCACTCCTACAGCCCGGTCGACGTGATCACCTCGCTGAAGGGCGACGAGAAGGCCGTGCCGCCGGAGGTCAAGGTGGACCGGGCCAAGCTCAAGGCCGCCCTGGAGGGGCTGGCCGCCGGGTCCGGGCAGGGCCTCCAGGAGGGCTACGTCAGGTTCGGCGACGCCGGCGAGCCGGTCGTGGTGCCCGGCAGGGCCGGCCAGGCGGTCGACGCCGCGTCCGCCGTGGACCAGGTCGAGCAGGCCTACCGCGACCGCGCCACCGGCAAGGCCGAGCAGCCGGTCGCCCTCACCGTGACGGCCGCCCAGCCCAAGGTCTCCCCGCAGGCCCTGCAGGCCGCCGCGGACAGCCTCGGCAAGTCCGCGGTCAACGGGAAGATCCACATCACGGCCGGCACCAAGACCTGGGACTTCGGCCCGAAGACCGCCCCCAAGACGCTCACCCTGGTGCCCGACGCCGCCGGCAAGATCGTGCCCAAGTGGGACCTGGACGCGCTCGCCGGCCAGTTGGGCACGGTGTTCGACAAGCTGAAGATCAAGAAGAACGGCCAGACCGCCGCGATCACTCCGCAGGACGTCGCCGACGCCATCACCTCGGTGCTGGACAAGACCGGCGACAAGGAGCGCACGGTCAAGTTCACCGTCGCCTGAGCGGAGCCTCCCACCGCCCGGGCCGGCCCACCGGCACCGGGCGCAGGGCGAGTGGACGAACGACCGAGGGGCGGGGCCGGGGGCGGGGCCCCCCCCCCCCCCCCCCCCCACCCCCGCCGCCCCAAAGGGGTGGCGGACCCACCCGGAGGGCGGGGCCAACGCACCGCGGGGGGCCGGCGGGGGCGGGGGCCCCCC
>NZ_JBITSA010000006.1:0-146938 GCF_044540385.1 Kitasatospora sp. NPDC086009 | reverse complement strand
CACGGGCTAAATGGTGCGCTCTGTAATGTTCACGGTCGCGTGTGGGTTGCATCCCACCCCGGGGGCCGGCCCACGGGCACCGGGGGCTGGGCGTGTGGACGAACGACCGTGGGGCGGGCCCGGATCCGGGCCCGCCCCTCGACAACTCACCACCCCGGTCACCAAGATGTGACGCCGTACCCTCCGTCACGTCCTTCACATCCGCACCGGGAGCAGCATCATGGGCCGCCTCACCTCGCACCGCACGGCCCTGCTCGCCGGCCTCACCGCCGTCTCGCTCTCGCTGACCCTCTGCGCCTGCGGCTCCGGCACCGGCGGCGCCCAGGCCGCCCCGACCCCGCTCGAACCGCCCAAGCTCACCGCGGTCGACATCAATCCGCACGACCGTGCCGAGCTCCGCCCGGGCGGCACCCTGCGGGTCGCGGTCGCGCAGTACTCCACCCAGTGGTCGCCGATCCACACCGACGGCAGCGAGTCCTCCACGGTCACCGTCACCAAGCCGCTGCTGCCGACCTTCTTCCGCTCCGACGCGGCCGGCACCCAGAGCATCAACCCGGCCTACCTCCAGGACGCCCGGTCCGAGCTCCGGGACGGCCACCAGGTCGTCACCTGGACGCTCAACCCGAAGGCGAGGTGGTCCGACGGCACCCCGCTCACCTGGCGCGACATCGCGGCCAACTGGCACGCCCTGAACGGGAAGGACCCCGCCTTCAAGGCCTCCAGCAGCACCGGTTTCGAGCTGGTCTCGTCGGTCGAGCGGGGCCGGGACGACTTCCAGGCCGTGATGACCTTCGACAAGCCGTTCTCCGAGTGGCAGTCGATGTTCAACGGCGCCGCCAACGCCCCGCTGCTGCCCGCGAGCCGGATCGCCACCGCGGACCTGTTCAACTCCGCCTACCTGGACGCGATACCGGTCACCGCGGGCCCGTTCAAGGTGGAGAAGCTGGACCGGGCCGCGCAGACCGTCACCCTGGTCGCCGACCCCGGGTGGTGGGGTGAGAAGCCGCTGCTGGACCGGATCGTCTTCCGGGCCATGGTGCCCAACACGATGGCCGCCGCCTTCGCCAAGGGTGAGATCGACTTCTTCAACAACGGCCCCGACGTGGCCGGCTACCAACTCATCAGGAGCACCAAGGGCGCCACCGTGCGCCGCGCCGGCGGGCCCGACTTCCGCCAGTTCACGCTGAACAGCCGCAGCCCCCTGCTGACCGACCCGGCCGTCCGGCAGGCCCTGTTCCAGGCGATCAACCGGGACGCCATCACCCGCTCCGACCTCAGCGGCCTGGACTGGCCCACCGTCACCCTCAACAACCACCTGCTGGTGGCCAACCAGAACGCCTACCGGGACAACTCGCTCGGCCTGAGCCGGTTCGACCCGGCCGACGCCGTCCGCAAGCTGGAGACGGCGGGCTGGAAGCTCGACGGCGACGTCCGCAAGAAGGACGGCCGGGAGCTGAACCTGCGGATGGTGATCCCGGCCGGGGTCACCCAGGCCCAGAACGAGGCCGCCGTGACCACCCGGATGCTCAAGGACGTCGGCGTCAAGGTCACCACGGTGACCGCCGCCGCCAACGAGTACTTCGACAAGTACGTCAACCGCCACGACTTCGACATCGCCGCCTACTCGCTGCTCGGCACGCCCTTCCCCGCCAGCGGCAACCGGGCCAACTTCGTCCAGAACGGCGGCACGAACCACTCCCTGGCCGGCAGCGCCATCGTCGACGCCGCCCTCGACCGGGCCGCCGCCGCGACCGACGCGGCCACCGCCTTCGAGGCCATCAACCAGGCCGACGGCGAGCTGTGGAAGGTGGCCGGGGTGCTGCCGCTCTACCAGCGCCCGCAGCTGTACGGCGCCCGCGCCGACCTGGCCAACATCGGCGCGCAGGGCCTGTCCGACATCGTCTGGGAGAACGTCGCCTTCCAGCGGTGAACGGCCCGGCCCGCCGACCGGTTCAGCCCGCGCCGATCACGTCCCGGACCTCGGCGAAGTGGCACGCCGAGTCGTGCGCCGCCGGACCGCTGAGCGTGCCGGGCACTGCCAGCAGCGGGACCTCCGTGGCGCAGCGCTCCTCCGCCTTCCAGCAGCGGGTGCGGAACCGGCAGCCGGACGGCGGGTTGGCCGGCGACGGCAGGTCGCCGGTGAGCAGGATGCGCTCGCGCTGCTCCCGCCCGGTCGGGTCCGGCACCGGCACCGCGGAGAGCAGCGCCTGGGTGTACGGGTGGGTCGGGTGCGAGTAGATCTCGTCCTCCGTGCCGATCTCGACCATCTTGCCGAGGTACATCACGCCGACCCGGTCGGAGATGTGCCGGACGATCGAGAGGTCGTGCGCGATGAACATGTACGAGAGCTCGAACTCGCTCTGCAGCTGCTCCAGCAGGTTGATCACCTGCGCCTGGACGGAGACGTCCAGGGCGGAGACCGGCTCGTCGCAGATGATCAGCTCCGGCTTGAGTGCCAGCCCCCGGGCGATGCCGATGCGCTGGCGCTGGCCGCCGGAGAACTGGTGCGGGTACCGGTTGATGTACTCCGGGTTCAGGCCGACGACGTCCAGGAGGTCCTGGACGGCCTTGCGGCGGTCGCCCTTCGGCGCCACCTCCGGGTGGATCTCGAAGGGCTCGCCGATGATGTCGCCGACCGTCATCCGCGGGTTGAGCGAGGTGTACGGGTCCTGGAAGACCATCTGGATGTTGCGGCGCACCGCCTTCAGCCCGGCGCCGGAGAGCCGGGTGATGTCCTGGCCCTTGAACAGCACCTGGCCGGAGGTGGCCCGCTCCAGGTTCATCAGGACCTTGGCCAGCGTGGACTTGCCACAGCCGGACTCGCCGACGATGCCGAGCGTCTCGCCCTTCCTCAGCTCGAAGGAGATGCCGTCGACCGCCTTCACGGCGCCGACCTGCTTCTTGAAGACGATGCCCTGGGTCAGCGGGTAGTACTTGACCAGGTCCCTGACCTCCAGGATGGGCTCAGCCATGGAGGGTCTCCTTCCAGAAGTGGCAGGCGCTGCGGCGGCCCGGCAGATCGGCCCCGTCGGAGTCCAGCACCGGCACCAGCCGCGGGAGTTCGCCGCGGCAGCGGTCCGCCGCCCGGTCGCAGCGCGGGTTGAAGGCGCAGCCCTCGGGGATCCGCAGCAGGCTCGGCGGCAGGCCCTGGATGGCGTAGAGGTTCTGGCCCTTCTGGTCCAGCCGGGGAATCGACCGGAGCAGGCCCTTGGTGTAGGGGTGGGCCGGCCGCGCGTACAGCTCGTGCACGGGGGCGGTCTCGACGATCCGGCCCGCGTACATCACGGCGATCTTGTCCGCGACGTCGGCGACCACGCCGAGGTCGTGGGTGATCAGGATCAGGCCCATGTTGAACTCGGCCTGCAGCTCGGCCAGCAGGTCCATCACCTGGGCCTGGACCGTGACGTCCAGGGCGGTGGTCGGCTCGTCCGCGATGATCAGGTCCGGTTCCAGGGCCAGCGCCATCGCGATCATGATGCGCTGGCGCATGCCGCCGGAGAACTGGTGCGGGTAGTCGCCGACGCGCTGCCTGGCGGCGGGGATGCGCACCCGCTCCATCAGCTCGACGGCCCGCTCCTTGGCCTCCTTGCGGGAGGCCCCCTGGTGCACCCGGAACATCTCGCCCAGCTGGTAGCCCACGCTCAGCACCGGGTTCAGCGAGGAGAGCGCGTCCTGGAAGATCATCGCGATCTTCCGGCCGCGGACCGCCCGCCGGGCCTTGGGGCTCATGGTGAGCAGGTCCTCGCCCCGGAACCGGATCGAGCCGGCGGTGATCTTCCCGGGGGGCATGTCCAGGATGCCCATGATCGCCTGCGCGGTCACCGACTTGCCCGAGCCGGACTCCCCCAGCACCGCCAGGGTCTCCCCGGCCGACACCGAGTAGCTCACGCCGTTGACGGCCTTGGCCACGCCGTCCCGGGTGTGGAACTCGATGTGCAGGTCGTCGACCTCCAGGAGCGGCGTTCCGGGCACCAGGTTCTCCCGGCCGCCGCCGATCACCTCCACGGCGTCCCGGCGCGGGGTGCCGTCCTTCGACTGCTTCGACAGCTTCGTCGTGTCACTCATCGTCCGCGGCCCTCCTCAGCGCAGCTTCGGGTCGAGGGCGTCGCGTACCGCGTCGCCGAGCATGATGAACGCCAGCACGGTGATGCTCAGCACCGCGGCCGGGAAGAGCAGCACGTGCGGCGCGGTCAGGAAGCGGGACTGCGCGTCGCTGATCATCAGGCCCCAGGAGATCGCCGGGGACTGGATGCCGATGCCGAGGTACGAGAGCGCGGCCTCGGCACCGATGTAGACGCCCAGGTTGATGGTCGAGACCACGATCACCGGGGCGACCGCGTTCGGCAGGATGTGCCGGGAGACGATCCGCCCGGTGCCGGCGCCGAGCGCCTTGGCCGCGACCACGTAGTCGTTGTGCTTGTTGGAGAGCACCGCCGAGCGCATCAGCCGGTAGATCTGCGGCCAGCCGAGGACGGCCATCACCGCGGAGACGGTCCAGGCGTTGCCCTTGCCCCAGGTGGACATGATCAGCATGCCGCCGAGCAGCAGCGGGATGGCGAAGAAGATCTCGGTGACGCGGGAGAGCAGGCTGTCCCAGATCCCGCCGATCCAGCCGGCCCAGAGGCCCAGCGTGCCGCCGACGGCGACCACCAGCGAGGTGGTCAGGATGCCGACGATGATCGAGTTGCGGGCGCCCCAGACGGTGCGGGTGTAGATGTCGCAGCCCTGGACGTCGAAGCCGAACCAGTGGTCGGCGCTGGGCCGCTTCAGCGAGTCGGACAGGTTGCAGAACCCCGCCGAGGTCGGGTCCCCGTCGGTGAACAGGCTCGGGGCGACGGCGAGCGCCACCATGAACAGCGCCAGGAACCCGCCGATCAGGAACAGCGGATTGCGCCGCAGGTCGTACCAGGCGTCGGTCCAGAGGCTGGCCACCCGCTCGTTGCCGGTCCGGCCGGCCTCGGCGTCCTTGGTGAGCACCGCGGTCCCGGGCGCCGCGGAGCCGGGCTGCTCGGGGATCGCCACCTTGGTGTCCTCGCTCTTCGTCGGCTCACTCATAGCGGATCCTCGGGTCCAGAACGGCGTACAGCAGGTCGACCACCAGGTTGGCGAACAGGTAGACGAGCACCAGGGCGCTCACGATGCCCACCACGATGGTGCGTTCGCGCAGGTAGACGGACTGGAAGAGCTGGTGTCCGACTCCGGGGATGTTGAAGATGCCCTCGGTGATGACCGCGCCGCCCATCAGCCCGCCGAGGTCCATGCCCAGGAAGGTGACGATCGGGATCAGCGCGTTGCGCAGGCCGTGCCGGACGACCACCCGCAGCGGGCTGAGGCCCTTGGCGACCGCCGTGCGGACGTAGTCCGCCCGCATCACCTCGATCAGGCTGGTCCGGGTGAGCCGCGCGATGTACGCCAGCGAGGTGGAGGCGAGGACGTAGGCCGGTAGCAGATAGGACCGGAAGCCGGCGTCCTCGTTGAACGAGACCGGGAAGAAGTCGATGCCGTAATCGGTGTTGAGCTTCACCCCTAGCACCAGTTGCAGCACGAAGCCGATCACGAAGACCGGGATCGAGATGACCATCAGGGTCGAGATCAGCACCACGTTGTCGATGAACCTGCCGCGGCGCAGGGCGGCGATCACACCCGCGGTGACACCCACCACCATCTCGATGACCAGCGCGGTCACCGCCAGGTTGATGGTGTACGGGAACGCCGTCTTCATGACGTCCACGACCTCGTTGCCGCGGTAGTCCTCCCCGAAGTCGCCCTTGAACAGGCCGACCAGGTAGTCCCAGTACTGGATGAAGAACGGGTCGTCCAGGTGGTAGCGGTCCCGCAGGACCGCGACGACGGCAGGGTCCTGCCGTTTCTCACCGGCCAGTGCCGTGATGGGGTCGCCAGGCAGCAGGAAGACCAGTGCGTAGATCAGGAACGTCGCGCCGAGGATCACAGGTATGGCCTGGATGATCCGGCGGACCACATAGCGGCCCATGCGGCCTCCTCGTGGTTCGGGGCACGCCCGTGACGGGCGGCACGGGGGTTGCCCGCGCCACCCGTCCCGGCGTGCCGGTCAGCTGGATGTCGGTCAGGCCAGTTCGACGTTGGCCAGGTCCATCTGTCCCTGGGCGTTGACGTTCACGTTCTTGACGGTCTTGGTGTACGCCGCGGAGGACATGTAGGTGTAGACCGGGATGTACGGCAGGTCCTTGACCAGGATGTCGTCGGCCTGCTGGTAGAGCTTGATGCCCTCGGCGTCGGTCTTCGCCGCGTCCGCCTTGGACAGCAGGGCCTCGAACTCCTCGTTGACGTAGCCGCCGTAGTTGGACCCGTTGTCGATGGCGACCTTGGAGAAGATCGGCCGCAGGTAGTTCTCGATCGACGGGTAGTCCATCGACCAGGCCATCCGGAAGGCGCCGGAGTACTTGTGCTCGCCCAGCGCGGTGAGGATCGCGCCGAACTTCTCGAACGGCTTGAAGGTGACCTCGATCCCGAGGTTCGCCTTGAGCTGGTTGCCGACGGCCTCGATCCACTCCTTGTGGCCGCCGTCGGCGTTGTAGCCGATCTCCAGCGTGTTGCCGGGCAGGCCGCCGGCCTGGGTGAAGAGCGCCTTGGCCTTCGCGGGGTCGTACTTCGCGGCGTCGCCGAGCGCGCCCTGGCGGTACCCGGGAATGATCGGGTTGATGAAGTCGTCGGCGGGCTTGCGGGTGCCCGAGAAGATGGTCTTGGTGATCGATTCCCGGTCTATCGCCATCGAGATCGCCTTGCGGAGGTCCGGACTGGCGAATGCCGGATTCGTCGAGATCGGGAATCCGAGGTAACCGACGCCGGAATCCGGCTTGTAGATGTAGCGGTCGCCGAACTCCTGGGCGACGGTCGCCATCGCCGAGATCGGCAGCTTGTCGGTGATCTGGATGTTGTCCGCTCGCAGATCGTTGTACGCGGTGTCCAGCTTGTCGTAAATCTTGAACGTGACGGAATCCAGCTTGGCCTTTCCGTCGGCAGCCGGGAAGTTCTCGAAGCGCTTCACCTTGATCTGCTTGTTGTGCTCCCACTTCCCGTCGATCTGGAACGCGCCGTTGCCGATCGGCGCGTCCTCGAAGGCCTTCGGGTCGGTGAAGAACGCCTTCGGGAGCGGGAAGAACGCGTTGTAGCCGAGCATCGTCTTGAACTGCGAGAACGGCGCCTTGAGGGTGACGGTGAAGGTCTTGTCGTCGACGACCGCGAGGCCCTTGAGCTTGTCGGCGGTGGGCTTCTTGTCCTTGCCGGGGGCCAGCTCGTCGGAGCCGAGGATCTTGTCGAAGAACGGCAGGGCCTCCTGCGCGTTGTCCTGGTTGGCGCCGTAGTTCCAGGCGTCGACGAAGGACTGGGCGGTCACCTTCTCGCCGTTGTGGAAGGTGTAGCCGTCCTTCAGCTTGATCGTCCAGGTGGTGGCGTCCTGGCTCTCGATCGACTCGGCGACCCGGAGCTTGGGCGAGTTGTCCTTGATGTCGTAGTCGACCAGGCCCGCGAAGATCGCGTTGAGCACCTCGGCGCCCTCGGACTCGGAGGTGTTCTGGGGCACCAGCCCGTGCTGCGGCTCACCCAGCTCGACGCTGATCGAGCCACCCTTCTTGCCCGACCCGGCGCCACTCGCCTCGCTGGAGGACTTCTTGTCGCCGCCGGTGCTGCAGGCGGAGATCGCGAGTGCGGTGCACGCCGCGAGCGCGGTCCAACGCATGGTCTTGGTGAGCCTCATTCAAGTGCCTCTCGATTTAGGGGCTTACGAACGAACGGCGCCTCGCCAGTCGGTGTGCCGGGCATGGCAAGGGTCGACATCTCAGGGCCGATCCGCACAGTTGGCGAGGTGACCACTGATACGCGCAGAGCAACTATCGATCACCCGACCCCTCCGGCGGAATCCGCCTCACATCTCTTTTCAATTACATGCTCAGACCAAGTCATGACAATGCTCGCCAAATTCCGGCATATCGAACCTGGAATGCCGCGTTCCGGTTTCCGGATAACGAACAATAAGCTCCGGTATTCGATGCTTTACGGAGCGTAATGATCATTTCCGGGCCGGGAATTCCAGCGTTTCCGCAGGACAACGCAAGGGCGCGCCCTCCGGAGGGAGGACGCGCCCTTGGTGCGTGGTCAGGACAACTGTGTCAACTGGATTCGGGTGGGGGCTCCGGCGTGCCCGCCGCGCCCTCCCCACCGTCCGGGCCCCCGCGCTCCGCCGCGAAGTGGCAGGCCGAGTCGTGCCGGGCGTGCCCGTCCAGCCAGGCCGGGGCGGCCAGCAGCGGCACCTCCACGGCGCACCTGTCCCGCGCCTTCCAGCAGCGGGTGCGGAACCGGCAGCCGGACGGCGGGTTGGCCGGCGACGGCACGTCCCCGACGAGCACGATCCGGTCCCGGGACTCGCGCGCCGTCGGGTCCGGCACCGGCACCGCGGAGAGCAGCGCCTGGGTGTACGGATGCGTCGCGTGGTCGTAGATCTCCCGGTCGGAGCCGATCTCCACCATCTTGCCCAGGTACATCACGCCGACCCGGTCGGAGATGTGCCGGACGATCGAGAGGTCGTGCGCGATGAACATGTACGAGAGGTTGAACTCGCCCTGCAGCTGCTCCAGCAGGTTGATCACCTGCGCCTGGACGGAGACGTCCAGCGCCGAGACCGGCTCGTCACAGATGATCACCTCCGGCTTGAGCGCCAGCCCCCGGGCGATGCCGATGCGCTGGCGCTGACCGCCGGAGAACTGGTGCGGGTACCGGTTGATGTACTCCGGGTTCAGACCCACCACGTCCAGCAGGTCCTGGACGGCCCGACGCCGGTCGCCCTTCGGCGCCACCTCGGAGTGGATCTCGTACGGCTCGCCGATGATGTCACCGACCGTCATCCGCGGGTTGAGCGAGGTGTACGGGTCCTGGAACACCATCTGGATGTTGCGCCGCACCGCCTTCAGGGCGGAGCCGGAGAGCCGGGAGATCTCCTCCCCCTTGTAGCGCACCGATCCGCCGGTGGCCGGCTCCAGGTTCATCAGCACCTTGGCCAGCGTGGACTTGCCGCAGCCGGACTCCCCCACGATGCCGAGCGTCTCCCCCTGCATCAGGTCGAAGCTGACCCCGTCGACCGCTTTCACGGCGCCGACCTGCTTCTTGAAGACGACGCCCCTCGTCAGCGGGAAGTGCTTGACCAGGTCCTGGACTTCGAGGATCGGTTCGCCGGGCCGCACGGCCTGCGCGAACGCCTCCTCCTTGGGCACCGCGGGCCCGAGCGGGCTAGCCATGGAGGGTCTCCTTCCAGAAGAAGCAGGCACTGCCCCGCCCGGCCAGCTCGCTGCCGTCGTCCGCGGTGACCTGGAAGAGCTCGGGCACCTCGGCCCGGCAGATGTCCTGGGCGCGCGGGCAGCGCGGGTTGAACGCGCAACCCGGCGGGATCCGCAGCAGGTTGGGCGGCAGCCCCTTGATCGCGTAGAGCTCCTGGCCCTTCTGGTCCAGCCGCGGGATCGAGTCCAGCAGGCCCCGGGTGTACGGGTGGGCCGGCCGCGCGTACAGCTCGTGCACCGGGGCGGTCTCGACGATCCGGCCCGCGTACATCACGGCGATCTTGTCCGCGACGTCGGCGACCACGCCGAGGTCGTGGGTGATCAGGATCAGCCCCATGTGGAACTCGGCCTGCAGCTCGGCCAGCAGGTCCATCACCTGCGCCTGCACGGTCACGTCCAGCGCGGTGGTCGGCTCGTCCGCGATGATCAGGTCCGGTTCCAGGGCCAGCGCCATCGCGATCATGATGCGCTGGCGCATGCCGCCGGAGAACTGGTGCGGATAGTCGTTGACCCGCTCCTTCGCCGCCGGGATGCGCACCCGGTCCATCAGCTCGACGGCCTTGGCCTTGGCCTCCTTGCGCGACGCCCCGTGGTGGGCCCGGAACATCTCGCCGAGCTGGAAGCCCACGCTCAGCACCGGGTTCAGCGAGGAGAGCGCGTCCTGGAAGATCATCGCGATCTTCTGGCCGCGGATCTTCCGGCGCTCCTCCTTGCCCATCGTCAACATGTCCCGGCCCCGGAAGCGGATCTCGCCCTGCGGGATGCGGGCCGGGGGCATGTCCAGGATGCCCATGATCGCCTGCGCGGTCACCGACTTGCCCGAACCGGACTCCCCCAGCACCGCCAGGGTCTCCCCCGCCCGGACGCTGTAGTTGACCCCGTTGACCGCCTTCGCCACGCCGTCCCGGGTGACGAACTCCACGTGCAGGTCCCGGACGTCCAGCAGCGGCCCCTCGTAGGGCGTCTCCCGCTGGGGCTTGCCGGTGTCGACAGCTGTGGTCACGATGAGTCCCCTCGCTCAGCGAAGCTTCGGGTCGAGGGCGTCGCGCACCGCGTCACCCAGCATGATGAAGGCCAGCACGGTGATCGAGAGCGCCACGGCCGGGAAGAACAGCACGTACGGGGCCGTCCGGATGACCTTCTGGGCGGAGGCGATGTCGATGCCCCAGGAGATGGTCGGATCCTGCAGGCCGATGCCGAGGAAGCTCAGCGTGGCCTCGGTCGCGATGTAGCCGCCCAGCGCGATCGTGGCGACGACGATCACCGGCGCGATCGCGTTCGGCAGGATGTGCCGGAACATCAACCGCCCGGTGCTCGCGCCGAGTGCCCGGCCGGCCACCACGTAGTCGGATTGTTTGACGGTCAGGACGGCCCCGCGCATGACGCGCGCGATCTGCGTCCAGCCGAGCACCGCGAGGGCGATGACCACGCTCCACACCGTGCGGGCGGAGAACGCGCCCAGCAGGACCAGCGCGCCGAGCAGCAGCGGGATGCCGAAGAAGATGTCGACGACGCGGGAGATCACGGCGTCCACCGCGCCGCCGAAGTACCCGGCGACCATCCCGGTCAGCCCGCCGAGCAGGGTGACCCCCAGGGTCACGAAGATGCCGACGGTGATCGAGGCGCGGGCCCCGTAGACCACCCGGGCGTAGATGGACCGGCCCTGGCCGTCGTAGCCGAACCAGCCGGCGCCGAAGAAGTCCGACCAGTCCGGGCGCTTGAGGTAGTCGTTGACCAGGTCGGCCTTGCGCGGATCGGCGTCGGTGAAGGCCCAGGGGAAGATCGCCATCACGACCAGCAGGAGGATCAGGATCGCCGAGATCAGGAAGATCGGCCGGCGCCGCAGGTCCCGCCAGGCGTCGCCCCACAGGCTGCGGGCCTCCTCCCGCTTGACCGGATCGCCCTCGACCAGGGTCTCCTGCTCGACCGCCATGCCCTGCTCGCCGGCGTAGTCCAGGTGGTCGAGGCCCGGGGCCGCGTGCGGCTTGAACTCGCCCTCGTCATGCAGGTCAGGCATAACGGATCCTCGGGTCCAGGACCGCGTAGAGCAGGTCAACGATCAGGGAGGCGACCAGGTAGACGATCACCAGGACGGTCACGATGCCGACCACGGTGGGGCCCTCCTTCTGGTTGATCGCCCGGTACAGCACGTTGCCGATGCCCTGGACGTTGAAGATGCCCTCCGTGACGATCGCACCGCCCATCAGCGCGCCCAGGTCGGTCCCGAGGAAGGTGACCACCGGGATCAGCGAGTTGCGGAGCAGGTGGCGGGTGATGACGGTGCGCCGGGGCAGGCCCTTGGCGACCGCCGTGCGCATGTAGTCCGCCCGCAGGTTCTCCCCGATCGAGGTCCGGGTGAGCCGGGCGACGTAGGCGAGGGAGAGCGATCCCAGCACGATCGCGGGCAGGATCAGCTGGGAGAGGTCCTTGGAGTCCTGCACGGTCGGGGTGACCCAGCCCAGGTTGGTCGCGAAGATCGTCTGGGCGATGTAGGCCAGCACGAACACCGGGATCGAGATCACCACCAGGGTCAGGACCAGCACCAGGGTGTCCTGGACGCTGCCGCGCCTGAGGCCGGAGACCAGGCCGAGCGCCAGCCCGACGATCAGCTCGAAGGCGAAGGCCATCAGCGCCAGTCGGATGGTGACCGGGAACGCGTCCGCCATGATGTCGGTGACCGACCGGCCGGTGAAGCTCGTCCCGAAGTCGCCCTGGAAGAGGTTCCCCATGTAGTGCAGGTACTGCTTCCACAGCGGCTGGTCGAGGTAGTACTTGTGCTTCAGATTGGCCACCACCGCCGGGTCCGCGGCCTTGTCCCCGAAGAGCGCCGCGACCGGGTCCCCGGGCAGCGTGTAGACCATCAGGAAGATCAGGAATGTGGAGCCGAAGAACACCGGGATCATCTGCAGCACCCGCCGCAGCACATAACTTCCCATCCGAGCCTCCTTCCTAGGTGACTGGTCGGCCCGTGACCGGGTGCGCAGGGCCGCGTGGGGGTCGAGTGCCCGGGCCCCGCCCCCCGTGCGGGGAGGGCGGGGCCGGCGCGAGGGGCTGGATCAGCCCTTGACCTCGACCTGGGTCCAGGCCGGGTTGCCGAAGGAGTCGAACTTCACGTTCTGGACGTTCGCCGAGTAGCCCGAGTTGGTGCGGTAGTACCAGAGCGGGATGGCCGGCATGTCGTTCGCCAGCACCGTCTCCGCCTTCTGGTAGCCCGTCACGGTGTCCGCCACGCTGGCCGCCTGGTCCGCCTCGGTGGCCAGCTGGTCGAACTGCGGGCTGCTGTAGCCGAAGTCGTTGGACGCGGCGCCGGTGCGGTAGACGTCGGCCATGAAGTTGGCGTTCAGCGGGTAGTCCTGCACCCAGCCGGTGCGGAAGGCGCCGTTGATCTGGTGCCCGGTGATCGCCGCGCGGGCGGTCTTGAAGTCGGGCTTCGGGTCACCCACGCAGTCCACGCCGGTGCTCTGCCGGATCGAGTTGCAGACCGCGTCCACCCACTCCTTGTGACCGCCATCGGCGTTGTAGGTGATCGTCAGCTTGTTGCCGGGGACGCCGCCGCCCTCGGTGATCAGCTGCTTGGCCTTGGTGGCGTCGAAGGTGCAGTTGTCGCCGCACTGGCCGGCCTTGTAGCCCTCGACGCCCTCGGCGACCCACGCGGAGGCCGGCTTGCGCGAGCCCTGCAGCACGGTCTTCGTGATGGTGTCGCGGTCGATCGCCATCGACAGCCCCTGACGGACCTTCGCCTTGTCCGGGCCGGCCCAGTCCGGCTGGTAGAGCGTGAAGCCGATGTTCTGGATCGCGCCTTGCGGCGAGTCGATCGCCCGGTCGCCCAGGTCGCTCTTGTACGTCGCCAGCGCGGACGGCGGCACTTGGTCCATCACGTCGAGGTTGTTGGACTGCAGGTCCGCGTAGGCGGCCTCGGACGTGTTGTACATCTTGAAGACGATGCCGCCGTTCTTCGGCTTGTCCACGCCCTGGTAGTTCGGGTACGCCTTGGTCACCACCTGCTGGTTGTGGCTCCAGCTGACGAACTGGTAGGCGCCGTTGCCGACCGGCTTCTGCCCGAACCCGGTCGGGTCGCTGAAGAAGGCGGTCGGCAGCGGGGAGAAGGCGATGTAGCCCAGCTTGTACTCGAAGTACGAGACCTTGGTGTGCAGCTTGATGGTGAAGTGCGTGTCGTCCACGACGGTCAGGCCGGACATCGCGGTGGCGGTCGGCTGACCGCTGGCCGGGTGGACGTCCTGGTAGCCCTCGATGTCCGAGAACCAGGAGCTGTTGATCTGGTTGTTGCTGGTAGTCGCGCCCCAGTTCCAGGCGTCGACGAAGTTCTTCGAGGTGACCGGGGTGCCGTCGTGGAACGTCCAGCCGGTCTTCAGAGTGACGTTGAAGGTCTGCGAGTCGCTGGTCTCGATCGAGTCCGCGACCTGCATCCGGATCTTCGCGTTGCTGGGGTCGTAGTCCACCAGCCCCTTGAACAGGTTCTGCAGGATGCGGCCGCCGCCGGTCTCGTTCGCGTTCGCGGGCTGCAAGGGGTTCTGCGGCTCACTGCTCTGGTAACTGAAGGTCTTGCCGCTGTCCGACGAACTACTGCCTCCGCCGCTACTGCTGCACCCACTGGCCACCAGGGCCACAGATGTCGCAGCGGCGAGGACCCATCGAGCGCGAGTGGCTGCGGGCATGGAGGTCCCTCCTCAAGGTGTGTGTCGCATCACACCCCATGAGAAGCGCGGTGGCCCGGCGGCGCGAGCCAGGTACCCCCGGACGGGTGCAGCGGACCCCGCCCCGGGTTGACGCCGCCACAGGACCGCGAAACGCCGGAAGGGCCCGCGGCTTCGACAGCCGCGGGCCCTTCCGGGGAACGCCTCGGGGATCAGACGGCGGCGGCCGTCTCCCGGACCTCGGCGAAGTGGCAGGCCGACTCGTGGGCCGCCGCGCCGCTGAGCGTGCTGGGCACCGCCAGCAGCGGGACCTCGGTGGCGCAGCGCTCCTCCGCCTTCCAGCAGCGGGTGCGGAACCGGCAGCCGGACGGCGGGTTGGCCGGCGAGGGGATGTCGCCGGTCAGGATGATCCGGTCCCGGGACTCGCGCGCCGTCGGGTCCGGCACCGGCACCGCGGAGAGCAGCGCCTGGGTGTACGGGTGCGTGGCGTTCTCGTAGATCGCCTCGTCCGTGCCGATCTCGACCATCTTGCCGAGGTACATCACGCCGACGCGGTCGGAGATGTGCCGGACGATCGAGAGGTCGTGCGCGATGAACATGTACGAGAGCTCGAACTCGCTCTGCAGCTGGTCCAGCAGGTTGATCACCTGCGCCTGGACGGAGACGTCCAGGGCGGAGACCGGCTCGTCGCAGATGATGATCTCGGGCTTGAGCGCGAGGCCGCGGGCGATGCCGATGCGCTGGCGCTGGCCGCCGGAGAACTGGTGCGGGTACCGGTTGATGTACTCCGGGTTCAGGCCGACGACGTCCAGGAGGTCCTGGACGGCCTTGCGGCGGTCGCCCTTGGGAGCCACCTCGGGGTGGATCTCGAAGGGCTCGCCGATGATGTCGCCGACCGTCATGCGCGGGTTGAGCGAGGTGTACGGGTCCTGGAACACCATCTGGATGTTCCGGCGGACCGCCTTCAGGGCGGAGCCGGACAGCTTGGAGATGTCCTCGCCCTTGAACAGCACCTGGCCGGAGGTGGCCCGCTCCAGGTTCATCAGGACCTTGGCCAGCGTGGACTTGCCACAGCCGGACTCGCCGACGATGCCGAGCGTCTCGCCCTTCCTCAGCTCGAAGGAGATGCCGTCGACCGCCTTGACGGCGCCGACCTGCTTCTTGAAGACGATGCCCTGGGTCAGCGGGTAGTGCTTGACCAGGTCCTTGACCTCCAGGATGGGCTCAGCCATGGAGGGTCTCCTTCCAGAGGTGGCACGCGCTGCGGCGGCCGGTGAGCTCCGTGCCGTCCTTGTCGGTCACCTGGTGCAGCTTCGGGATCTCCGTGCGGCACTGGTCGGTGGCGACGTCACAGCGGGGGTTGAACGCGCAGCCGGCCGGGACCTTCAGCAGGTTCGGGGGCAGGCCCTTGATCGCGTACAGCTCCTGGCCCTTCTGGTCCAGGCGCGGGATGGAGCGGAGCAGGCCCTTGGTGTACGGGTGCGCGGGGTTGGCGTACAGGTCGTGGACCGGGGCGGTCTCGACGATCCGGCCGGCGTACATCACGGCGATCTTGTCCGCGACGTCGGCGACCACGCCGAGGTCGTGGGTGATCAGGATCAGGCCCATGTTGTACTCGGCCTGCAGCTCCGCGAGGAGGTCCATCACCTGGGCCTGGACGGTGACGTCCAGGGCGGTGGTGGGCTCGTCGGCGATGATCAGGTCGGGCTCCATGGAGAGCGCCATCGCGATCATGATGCGCTGGCGCATGCCGCCGGAGAACTGGTGCGGGTAGTCCCCGACGCGCTGCTTGGCGGCGGGGATGCGCACCCGCTCCATCAGCTCGACGGCCTTGGCCCGGGCGTCCTTCTTGGACATGCCCTTGTGCACCCGGAACATCTCGCCGAGCTGGTCGCCCACGGTCATCACGGGGTTCAGCGAGGAGAGCGCGTCCTGGAAGATCATCGCGATCTTCTGGCCGCGGATCAGCCGGCGCTGCTCCTCCTTCATGGCGAGCATGTCCTCGCCGCGGAAGAGGATCTGGCCCTGGCTGATCTTGCCGGGCGGCATGTCCAGGATGCCCATGATGGTCTGGGCGGTCACCGACTTGCCGGAGCCGGACTCACCCAGCACCGCCAGGGTCTCACCGGCGGAAACGGAGTAGTTGACGCCGTTCACGGCCTTCGCGACGCCGTCCCGGGTGTGGAACTCCACGTGGAGGTCACGGACCTCCAGCAGCGGGGTGCCGATTTCGAGGCGGCCGCTCTTCTGGTTCTTCTCGATCACGGTGGTCATCGGGTCGTCACCTCTTCTCTCAGCGGAGCTTCGGGTCGAGGGCGTCGCGCACCGCGTCGCCGAGCATGATGAACGCCAGCACCGTGACGCTCAGCACCGCGGACGGGAAGAGCAGCACGTGCGGGGCGGTCAGGAAGCGGGGCTGGGCGTCGCTGATCATCAGGCCCCAGGAGATCTCCGGGGACTGGACACCGATGCCCAGGTAGGACAGCGCGGCCTCGGCACCGATGTACACACCCAGGCTGATCGCGGAGACCACGATCACCGGCGCGATGGCGTTCGGCAGGATGTGCCGGAAGGTGATCCGGAAGCTGCCGGCGCCGAGCGCCTTGGCCGCCATCACGTAGTCGTTGTGCTTGTTGGCCAGCACGGAGGCGCGCATGATGCGGAAGATCTGCGGCCAGCCGAGCACGGCCATCACGACGGAGACGGTGTAGGCGTTGCCCTTGCCGAGCATCGACATGATCAGCATGCCGCCGAGCAGCAGCGGGATGGAGAAGAAGATCTCGGTGAAGCGCGACAGGATGCTGTCGACCATGCCGCCGACCCAGCCGGCCAGCAGGCCGAGCAGGGCGCCGATCACGGTCACCGTGGTGGTGGTGAGCACACCGACGATGATCGAGTTGCGGGCACCCCAGATGGTGCGGGTGTAGACGTCACAGCCCTGCACGTCGAAGCCGAACCAGTGCTCGGCGCTCGGGCGCTTCAGGGAGTTGGCCAGGTCGCACGCGTCGCCCGAGAGCGGGCTGCCGTCGGTGAACAGCTGCGGCACGGCGGCGATCACCAGCAGGGCGGAGACGAGCACCGCGCCGATGATGAAGACCGGGTTGCGGCGCAGGTCGCGCAGCGCGTCGGACCAGAGGCTGGCGACGCGCTCGGGCTTCTGCTTCTTCTCCGGCGCGGCCTTCGGGGTCTTGTCCTCGGGCGCCTCGCTGCCCACGGTGATGGTGTCACTCATAGCGGATCCTCGGGTCGAGCACGGCGTACAGCAGGTCCACGAGCAGGGTGGTGATCAGGTAGATCATCACCAGCAGGGTGACCATGCCGACGATCACCGTGCCCTGCTTCTGGTACACGGACTGGGCCAGCAGGCCGCCGATGCCGTGCATGTTGAAGATCTTCTCGGTGATGACCGCGCCACCCATCAGACCGCCGAGGTCGGCACCGAGGAAGGTGACGATCGGGATCAGCGCGTTGCGCAGGGCGTGGCGGCCGATCACCCGACGGCGCTTCAGACCCTTGGCGACCGCGGTGCGGACGTAGTCCGCGCGCATGGTCTCCATCAGGCTGGTGCGGGTCAGTCGGGCGACGTACGCGAGCGAGGTCGACGCCAGCACGAAGGCCGGCAGCAGGTAGGCCCGCAGTCCGTCCTCCTCGTTGAAGGAGACCGGGAAGAAGTCGACGCCGTAGTCGGTCTTGAGCTTCACGCCCAGCACCAGCTGGAGCACGAAGCCGGTGACGAAGACCGGGATCGAGATGACGAACAGGGTGCTGATGAGCACCAGCTGGTCGATGAACTTGCCCTTGCGCAGGGCCGCCATGACACCCGCCAGCACGCCGATGACCGCCTCCATGATGAAGGCAACCAGGGCGAGGTTGACGGTGTACGGGAACGCCTCGCTGATCATGTCGGTCACGGAGCGACCGGTCAGGCTCTCGCCGAGGTTCCCCTGGAAGACCCCTGAGATGTAGTTCCAGTACTGCAGCAGGAAGGGGTCGTTCAGGTGGTACTTCTGGCGGATCATTTCCGCCACGAGCGGGTCGGCTCGCTTCTCACCGGCCAGCGCCTGCACCGGGTCACCGGGCAGGTAGTGAACCAGGGCATAGATCAGCAGAGTCGCACCGAGCAGGACAGGGATCGCCTGTATCAGTCGGCGGATGACATAGCGGCCCATCAGACCTCCACACTTTCAAGCAAGGAAGGGAGGCGGGAGGACCGGGACTGTAGTCCGGTCCGCCCGCCCCCGTTCGTCTGACTACCGGATCAGCCGGCGAGCTCGACCTCGTCCAGGTTCATACGGCCCTGGGCGTCGGTGTCGAAGTTCTTGATCTTCTTGCTGTACGCGGCGGAGGACATGTAGGTGTACACCGGGATGTACGGCAGGTCCTGCACCAGGATGTCGTCGGCCTGCTGGTACAGCTTCTGGCCCTCGTCCTGGGTCTTCGCCTGGTCGGCCTGGTTCAGCAGGTCCTCGAACTTGTCGTTGACGTAGCCGCCGTAGTTCGAGCCGTTCTCGATCGCGACCTTGGAGAAGATCGGACGGAGGTAGTTCTCGATCGACGGGTAGTCCATCGACCACGCCATGCGGAAGGCGCCCGAGTACTGCTTCTCGCCCAGCGCGTCGAGGATCTTGCCGAACTTCTCGAACGGCTTGGTGGTGACCTCGATGCCCAGGTTCTTCTTCAGCTGGTTCGCGACGGCCTCGATCCACTCCTTGTGGCCACCGTCGGCGTTGTAGCCCAGCTCGATGGTGTTGCCGGGAACACCGCCGGCCTGGTCGAAGAGCGCCTTGGCCTTGGCCGGGTCGTACTTCGCCGCGTCGCCCATGGCGCCCTTGCGGTAACCCGGGATCAGCGGGTTGATGAAGTCGTCGGCCGGGACGCGGGTGCCCGAGAAGATCGTCTTGGTGATCGCCTCGCGGTCGATCGCCATCGAGATCGCCTTGCGGATCTCCGGCTTGCCGTAGGTGGCCGGGTTGGTGGCGATCGGGAAGCCGATGTAGCCGACGCCGGACTCCGGCTTGTAGATGTAGCGGTCGCCGAACTCGCCCTTGACGCTCGACAGGGCCGAGATCGGCAGCTTGTCGGTGGCCTGGATGTTGTCGGCGCGCAGGTCGTTGTACGCGGTGTCCAGGTTGTCGTAGATCTTGAAGGTGACGCCCTGGAGCTTCGCCTTGCCGTCCGAGGCAGGGAAGTTCTCGTAGCGCTTGACCTTGATCTGCTTGTTGTGCTCCCAGGCGCCGTCCATCTCGAACGGGCCGTTGCCGATCGGCTTGTCGGCGAACGTCTTCGGGTCGGTGAAGAACGCCTTGGGCAGCGGGTAGAACGCGTTGTAGCCCAGCATGGTCTTGAACTGGGAGAACGGCTGCGTCAGGGAGACGGTGAAGGTCTTGTCGTCGACGACCGTCAGGCCCTTGAGCTTGTCGGTGGTCGGCTTCTTGTCCTTGCCCGGGGCCAGGTCCTCGGAGCCCTCGATCTTGGCGAAGAACGGCAGGCCCTCGGCCGCGTTGTCCTGGTTGGCGCCCCAGTTCCAGGCGTCGACGAACGACTGGGCGGTCACCTTCTCACCGTTGTGGAAGGTGTAGCCGTCCTTCAGCTTGATCGTCCAGAGCTTGCTGTCGGCGCTCTCGATCGACTCGGCGACGCGCAGCTTCGGCTCGTTGGTCTTGTTGTCGTACTCGACCAGGCCGGCGAAGACGGCACCGAGAACCTCGGCACCCTCGGACTCCGCGGTGTTCTGGGGAACCAGACCGTGCTGCGGCTCGCCGAGCTGGACGGCGATGGTGCCGCCGCCGGAAGAGGCCTTGTCACTGCTCTTCGAGCTGGTGCTGCAAGCGGTCGCCGCGAGGGCGATAGCGGTCGCCGCGACGATCCACTTGGTCTGGGTTGCACCGCGCATGGGGGATGCCTCCTGAAATCGACTTTCCAACGAGGAGAGCACCACGGTCGGCTGACGCCGCTTCCGTTGTGCCGTCCGCGCTCGTGGTTTCGGCGCGCACCCCTGCGCGTTAACCCTTGACCCGAGCCTGACTGCACCCACTATCCGTCACGCACGGACACGAAAGTGACCACTAGCGATCTCAATTAGGTCACATGAACGGTCGGTAAGTTTCGAAAATCGGACATAAGAGACATACTCAGACAGGCATCAAACGGACAGTCGTCATGAATGACGGACTGTCACGTTCGCTCAGCGGACACCTTGCTGTGTTAAGCGATATTCCGTTTATACGCGCGTCGACAGCGTGGAGTAGTGAAAACGATCGCCCCCCTCTCCGTTGGAAAGGGGGGCGATCGATTCAGGCCAAAGGGCGCTCAGAAGGAAGTGATCACGCCTTCTTGGCGCGCGAAGCCGTGCGGCCGCGCTCCTTCTGGTCCAGGACGACCTTACGGATGCGAACCGTCTCCGGAGTCACCTCGATGCACTCGTCCTCGCGGCAGAACTCCAGCGACTGCTCCAGCGAGAGCTTGCGCGGCGGCACCAGGTTCTCGGTGGTGTCGGAGGAGGCCGCACGCATGTTGGTGAGCTTCTTCTCCTTGGTGATGTTGATGTCCATGTCGTCCTGGCGCGAGTTCTCGCCGACGATCATGCCCTCGTACACCTCGGTGGTGGGCTCGACGAAGAGCGTGCCGCGCTCCTGGATGCCCATCATCGCGAACGGCGTCACGACGCCCGCGCGGTCCGCCACCAGCGAGCCGTTGTTGCGCATCCGGAGCTCGCCGAACCACGGCTCGTGGCCCTCGAAGATGGAGTGCGCGATGCCGGTGCCGCGGGTGTCGGTCAGGAACTGGGTCCGGAAGCCGATCAGGCCGCGCGACGGGACGATGAACTCCATGCGGACCCAGCCGGAGCCGTGGTTCGTCATGGTCTCCATGCGGCCCTTGCGGGTCGCCATCAGCTGGGTGATCGCGCCGAGGTACTCCTCGGGGCTGTCGATGGTCATCCGCTCGACCGGCTCGTGGGTCTTGCCGTTGATGACCTTGGTGACGACCTGCGGCTTGCCGACGGTCAGCTCGAAGAGCTCCCGGCGCATGGTCTCGACCAGGATGGCCAGCGCCAGCTCGCCACGGCCCTGGACCTCCCAGGCGTCCGGACGCTCGGTCGGCAGCACGCGGAGCGAGACGTTACCGATCAGCTCGCGGTCCAGGCGGTCCTTCACCATGCGGGCGGTGACCTTGTGGCCCTTGCCGCCCTTGCCGACCAGCGGCGAGGTGTTGGTGCCGATGACCATCGAGATGGCCGGCTCGTCCACCGTGATCAGCGGCAGCGCGATCGGGTTCTCCAGGTCGGCCAGGGTCTCGCCGATCATGATGTCCGGGATGCCCGCGACGGCGCAGATGTCGCCGGGGCCGGCCACCTCGGCCGGCTTGCGGGTGAGCGCCTCGGTCATCAGCAGCTCGGTGATCTTGACCTGCTGGATCGAACCGTCACGCTTCATCCACGCGACCTGCTGGCCCTTGCGCAGCTCGCCCTGCTCGACGCGGCAGAGCGCGATGCGGCCGAGGAAGTTGTCCGCGTCCAGGTTGGTGACGTGGGCCTGGAGCGGGGCGTCCTCGTCGTAGGTCGGGGCCGGGACGGCCGACAGGATGGTCGAGAAGAACGGCTCCAGCGAGTCGCTGTCGGCCGGGACGCTGCCGTCCTCCGGCTTGGTCATCGAGGCGACGCCGTCACGCGCACAGGCGTAGACGATCGGGAACTCGATCTGCTCCTCGGTCGCGTCGAGGTCCAGGAAGAGGTCGTAGGTCTCGTTGATGACCTCGTCGATCCGGGAGTCCGGACGGTCGGTCTTGTTGATGCAGAGGATCACCGGGAGCTTGGCGGTGAGCGCCTTGCGGAGCACGAAGCGGGTCTGCGGCAGCGGACCCTCGGAGGCGTCGACCAGGAGAACGACCGCGTCCACCATGGACAGACCGCGCTCGACCTCACCACCGAAGTCGGCGTGGCCGGGGGTGTCGATGATGTTGATCGTGATCGGGGCGCCACCCTCCTTGGGGTGGTACTTCACGGCGGTGTTCTTCGCGAGAATGGTGATGCCCTTCTCGCGCTCCAGGTCGTTGGAGTCCATCATGCGGTCATCGAGGTGCTGGTGGGCGGCGAAGGCACCGGCCTGCTTCAGCATGGCGTCGACCAGAGTGGTCTTGCCGTGGTCGACGTGGGCGACGATGGCAACGTTGCGGATGTCATTGCGCGTGGGCATGCTGAGCGGATTCTCCCGGAATCGTGGGTTTCGGCGCCCGGCTGCGTGACGCCGACCGGCGATCCGTTGTGATCACCGCCGCCCGTTCCGCCTGCTACTACCGGTCCACCCGCCGGGCAGGACATGCCACGGCTTCCTCCTATCGTACGGGGAACCCTCCAGGTCGGCAGAAACGGGCAGGTCGGGCGGGATCAAGATCACAAGTGGATCACCGGCACGCCACCCCGCCGACGCCGTGCCGGGGCCTCCCGGTCACGCACCGCCGGGCCCGGCCGGGCCGGGCGTCGTCCGCGTGGTCCGCCCCGCCCCGCGCACGGTCAGGGGCCGAGGAACCCCACGTCCTGGAAGCGCGGCCGGCCGAAGCCCCAGGCGCCCGCGCCCGCCACGTCCGACCGGACCGCGACCAGGTCCGGCCGCTGGTGCAGCGGTACCGAGTGGCCCAGCTGCCAGATCCGGGTGTCGGCCTCCTGGAGCAGGGCCAGGTGGGCGGCGGGGTCGAGTTCGGCGGCCGCGCGGTCGAAGAGGCGGTCGATCTCCTCCGTCCCCGAGCGGCCGTAGTTGCTGCCGGCCTCCAGGGCGCCGTCCGCGCCGGGGCGCGGCTTGGCGTAGACGGCACGCTGTTCGACCGCCGGGTGGGGTCCGGCCGGCCAGGAGAACAGGGCGAGGTCGTAGTCGCCGGTCGCCAGGTGGTCCCGGACGAAGGCCTCGGCGGGCGCCGCCACCGTCCGGAGCGCGATGCCCGCGCCGGCGAGGTCGGCGGTCAGCGCGTCGGCGGTGCGCCGGGCAGTGGCCGAGCCGGCCGGGACCAGCAGGGCGAGAGCCAGCTCCCGGCCGTCCCGGACCCGGGTGGCGCCGGCCGCGGGCCGCTTCCAGCCGGCCGCGTCCAGCAGCCGGCCCGCGTCCGCCGGGCCGAGCGCGGCGCTGTTGTCCCGGTAGCCGTCCTGGTCACCGGCGAACAGGTGGCTGCCGAGCGGGGCGGCGGCGAGGCCGAGCGGGGTGAGCGCGGCACCGGCGACCCGGCGCCGGTCGACCGCGCGGGCCAGGGCGAGCCGGACGGCCGGGTCGGTGAGCGGGCCGCGGGCGGCGTTCAGGGTGAGCTCGGTGAGCGCGGCCGAGGCGGCCCGGTGCACGGTGATGCCGGGCAGGGCCTCCGCCCGCCGCAGCGCCCGGTCGGCGGCCTCCGGCGCCGCGGCGGGCGGGGCGGCGGGAGTCGCGGACGCGGTCGCGGCCGGGGACCCGGAGCCGGGGGCGGAGGCGGCCGGGGAGCCGGACCCGGACGCGGACCCGGACCCGGAGGCGGAGGCGGACGCGGCCGGGGTGGGCGGAGCGGCCGGGGTGGAGCCGGCCCGGTCGACCGCCGCGGTGAGCGAGGCGATGTCCAGCCGGTCCTGGTCGAGCGCGTCCAGCCGGCCCTCGGCCGGGACCACCAGGAAGTCGATCCCGTCCGCCTTCGGCCGGTCCCCCCACCAGTTCGGGCTGCGCACCAGACTCACCCGCCCGCCCGCCGGGTCGTACCGGGAGAGCCGGAACGGACCCGCCGTCGGCTCCGGCCCGTCGGTCAGCGGCCGGTTGAACGCCGCCGGGGAGCCGGTCACCGCGGCCGGGTAGAGCGGACCGAACAGGGCGCGCCACTCCGCGTACGGCCGCCGGAAGGTCACCTTCACCTCGTGCGGGCCGGCCCCCTGGGTGATCGAGTCGATCGCGTCGTACCCGGCCGGACGGTTCCCGGCGTAGGCCGGGTCGAGGCCGGAGAGGGCGGCCCGCTGCGCGCCGAAGTCGGCGGCCGAGAGTGGGGTGCCGTCGCTCCAGACGGCCTGCGGGCTGAGCCGGTAGGTGACCACCTGCGGCTGCTGTCCGGGCGGGGTGCACTCGGCGGACTCCAGGTAGTCCGGGTCGGCGACCGGCCGGCCGTGCTCGTCCGGCCGGAACAGCGAGGGGTAGAGGGCGTGGGCGAGCAGCGCGCTGTCGGCGGTCGCGGCCGGCTGGTAGACGTTGAGCGTGGCCGGCGCGGCGTCCAGCGCCCAGCGCGGCGTGCCGCCCTCCCGGACGGCGGCACGGTCGGGCGGGCCGACGTCCCCGGTGACGGCGGTGGGCAGGGCCGGTACGGGAGCCGGTACCGGCGGGCGGGCCGGGGCCGGGCCACCGGAGCAGCCGGCCAGGGCGCCGGTGGCGAGCAGCAGCGCGGCGGCTGCGGTGGTGAGCTGGCGGACGCGCATGGCGGCCATCGAACGCCGAGTCGGTCGGGGCGGCCGTCCCGACACGGCGGCCGCCGGGGGACTGCACCCGGACAGCCGATCCGCGCGGCGGCCCAGAGCGTGCCCGGCCGGGGGCGACCGGTCCGGGGGCGACCGGCCCTACAGCGACAGCTCGAACCAGACGATCTTGCCCTTGGGCGTCCGCCGGCTCCCCCAGCGCTCGGCCAGCAGGCTGACCAGCTGGAGCCCGCGCCCGCCCTCGTCGGTCTCCTGCGCGCGCCGCTGGCGCGGCTGGGCGTAGCCGTCGTCCCAGACCTCGCAGACCATGCTGCGGTCGCGCAGCAGTCGCAGCCGGATCTCGCCCCGGCCGTGCCGGAGCGCGTTGGTGACCAGCTCGCTGACCAGCAGCTCGGTGGTGTCGACCAGCTCGTCCAGACCGCGCGCCAGCAGCCAGCTGCAGGCCAGCTCGCGGGCCTTGGCGACGGAGGTCGGCTCGGGCGGCAGGAACCAGTTGCCGACGGCGTCGTCGGGGAAGGCGTGCACCTTGGCCATCAGCAGGGCGATGTCGTCCTCGCCGTGGTGCGGGTTGAGCTCGCCGAGGACGTGGTCGCAGAGGTTCTCCAGGCTCTTGCCCTCCGCCGACAGTGCGATGCGGAAGGCGCGCAGGCCCTCGTCCAGCTGGTGCTTGCGGCTCTCCACCAGGCCGTCGGTGTACAGGCCGAGCACGGCGCCGTCCGGCAGGGTCAGCTCGACCTCCTCGAAGGGCTCGCCGCCGACGCCGAGCGGCAGGCCGGGCGGGACGTCGAGCATCCGGGCGGGCTCGTCGGGGCTGAGCAGGACGGGCGGCAGGTGGCCTGCGTTGGCGAAGACGCAGCGCCGGGTGACGGCGTCGTAGACCGCGTAGACGCAGGTGGCCAGGTAGACCTCGCGGGCCTCCTCGTCGGCGGTCGAGGTGAGCCGCCCGTACGGGGTGGGCGAGCCGGCGGGCGCGGAGTCGTCGCCCAGCCCGCGGGCGATCTCGTCGAGGGCGGTGAGCACCTCGGCGGGGTCGAGGTCGAGCATGGCCAGGGTGCGGACGGCGGTGCGCAGCTGGCCCATCGCGACGGCGGCGCGCAGGCCGCGGCCCATCACGTCGCCGATGACCAGCGCGGTGCGGTTGCCCGGCAGCGGGATGACGTCGAACCAGTCGCCGCCGACCTCGGTGTTGTTGTTGCTGGGCAGGTAGCGGCAGGCGATCTCCAGGCCGCTGGCGGCCGGGTTGCCCGGGGGCAGCAGGCTGCGCTGCAGGATCAGGGCGCGCTCGTGCTCGCGGCGGTAGAGCCGCGCGTTGTCGATGCAGACGGCGGCGCGGGCCACCAGTTCCTCGGCGATGGCGACGTCACGGGCGTCGAACGGCTCGCTGCCGATCGCGCGGGAGAGCTGGACCAGGCCGAGCACCTGGTCGCGGGCGACCAGCGGCACGATCAGCGTGGAGCGCAGCAGCGGGTCCGGCCCGGGCTCGGGGACGACGCTGCGGCCGGTGCGCAGCGCGCGGGCGTGCGGTGAGCGGCGCGGGTAGCAGAGCGTGCCGCCGGCCTCGGCGATCGGCAGGCCGGTGACCGAGCCGAGTACGGAGGAGGCGCCGCCGACCACGCTGGAGACGGCGACCCGGCGCAGCTCGCCGCTGCCGTCGGTGAGCACGCCGTCGCCGTAGCGGCCGGCGCTGGGGACGGTCTCGCCGGAGAGCAGCGCGGTGTAGAGGTCGACGGTGGCGAGGTCGCAGAACGGCGGGACGACGACGTCGAGCAGCTCCTTGGCGGTGGTCTCCAGGTCGAGGGTGGAGCCGATGTGCGCGCTGGCCTCGTTGAGCAGGGCGAGGTTGCGGCGCACCCCGTCGGCCTCGCGCTCGGCGACGTGCCGGGAGGTGACGTCGGAGACCTGGCCGGCCACGCCCATCGGCTGCCCGGCCGAGCCGTTGAGGCGGTAGAGCGAGACGGCCCAGAGCCGGTTGCCCTCGCGGGTCGGCACGGCGGAGTGGAAGCGCAGGTCGAAGACGGGCTCGCCGGTGGCGAGGACCTTGCGCAGGGCGGCGGTCAGCCGGTCGGCCTCGGGGGCCGGGAAGAGGTCGTGCGCGGTCAGGCCTTCGAGGTCGGTGGGGGCGAGGCCGACCCCCGAGGCGAAGGCGTCGTTGACCCGCTGGAGCCGGAGCCGGTCGTCGAACAGGACGAAGCCGGTCGGGGTCTGGCCGAAGACGGCCTCGGAGGCGGCGAGGTCGGTCTCGATCCGGCGCAGCCGGCCGAGGTCGACCGCGAGACAGGTGGCACCGGCGGTGGGCAGTGCGCTGTCGGGCATCAGGTAGAGCTCGGCGAGGCCCTCGCCGCCGGTGGCGTCGCGGTAGGGCGTGGTGCCCACCCACTCCTCGCCGGCCAGCGTGCGCTCCAGCCGGGTGCGGCCGCGCTGCCAGAGCTCGCGCGGGACGAAGGTGCTGATCGGATCGGCGCCGACCGCCTCGACGGCGGGCACACCGAAGAACTCGGCGGCGCGCTCGCTCCACTGACTGATCCGGCCGTCCGGGCCGATCGCGAAGGTGGCGACCCGGATGTAGTCGTAGATCGAGCCCGGGTCCCCCGCGCCCCACTGATGGGCGCCGACCACCGGGCGGGCCGCCCGGCCCTGCCCCGCGGCCGGGGCGGGCAGGTGTGGCGAACCGGCCTGCCCGGGCACAGCGGCATGACCGCTGCTGCTCGGCGCGTTACGCGCCGGGGTGCTGTTCAACGGACCGACCCCTCCAAACCCGCGACCGTCCGGATGCCGAGAAGACCGAGTATTCATCATCGAGGGGTACGTTCACACGCCCTCAACATCACAACATCAGATCGGGCGAAGGTTTTTGTCCTACCGCCCGCGCAACCACAATGCCACGCTCGCGCCCCCTGCCGGAGTGCGCGCTCCCCCCGGCCCCCTGCTGGCATATGCGGTCCCGTTCTACTCGCGTCCTACTCGTCACCCGGCTCCTCGGGCTCATTACCCGGCAGCGCCTGCTCGAACCAGACGACCTTGCCCATGCCCTCGGCCCGCGCGCCCCAGCGCAGGGCCAGCCGGCGGACGAGTTCCAGGCCCCGGCCGCCCTCGTCGGCCTCCGCCGCGTGACGCTCGCGGGGCGGATCGGGCAACGGGTCGGAGATCTCGACCAGCAGCGTCTCGCCCAGCGTCAACCGTACGCCGATGGGGGCGCTCGCATAGCGGACCGAGTTGGTCACCAGCTCGCTGACCAGCAGCTCAGTGGTGTCGGTGAGCGCTTCGACGCCCCACTCGACCAGCGCGGCGCGGACCAGCCGGCGGGCCCGGCTGACGGCGGTCGGCTCGGCGGGCAGCGTCCAGCCGGCCGTCGGGGTGCCGGCCTGGCCGTGGCCGAGCCGGGCCAGCAGCAGCGCCACGTCGTCGGGCTCGCGGCCCTGCTCCATGGTGGCCAGCACCGCCTCGCAGGCCGCCTGGATGGAGGCGTGCGGCTCCTGGAGCACGGTGACCAGCCGGCCGAGGCCGACGTCGAGGTCCTTGTCCCGGGACTCCACCAGGCCGTCGGTGCACAGGGCGAGCAGGCTGCCTTCGGGGATCTTGAGCTCGACCGACTCGAAGGGGACGCCGCCGACGCCGAGCGGAGCGCCGGACGGCAGGTCGAGGATCCGGCCGGTCCCGCCGAGCAGCGGGCCGCCGGTGCGGGTCGGTTCCTCGGCGCCCTCGCGGGGGACCACCAGCACCGGCGGGATGTGGCCGGCCTTGGAGACCGTCAGCCGGGCCGTGGCCGGGTCGAACACCGCGTAGACGCAGGTGGCCAGCAGCGCCTCGTCCGGCCCCTGGGCGAGGTCGTCGGCCAGCTCGTGGACGTGCCGCAGCAGCACGTCCGGGGGCAGGTCGAGGGCGGCCAGGACGCGGACGGCGGTGCGCAGCCGGCCCATCGTGGCGGCGGCCCGCAGGCCGTGGCCCATCACGTCGCCGACCACCAGCGCGGTGCGGTCGCCGGGCAGCGGGATGACGTCGAACCAGTCCCCGCCGACCTCGGTGCCGATGCTGCCCGGCACGTAGCGGTAGGCGACCTCGACGCCGGTGGGCTGCGGGACCTGCTGCGGGAGCAGGGTGCGCTGCAGGGTGAGCGCGGCGGTGCGCTCCCGGGCGTAGAGCCGGGCGTTGTCGAGGGAGCTGCCGGCCCGGTCGGCCAGCTCGACGGTGAAGGCGAGGTCGTCCCGGTCGAAGCCCTCGCGGTAGCCGGCCCGGCTGACCAGCAGCAGGCCGATCACGATGCCCCGGGCCCGCAGCGGCACCACCAGCATCGAGTGCACGCCCAGGTCGTGGGCGGCCTGCATCTTCGGGTCGCCCGGGTAGGTGACGTCGCTCAGCTGGTCGGCGCCGGAGAGCAGCTCGGGGACGCCCGTGCGCAGCACCCGCCCGCAGGCGGAGTCCTCGGAGAAGGTGATCCGGGCGCCGCGCCGGAGCATCACCTCGACCTCGGGACCGTCCTGGACGGAGGCGGTGCCCAGCTGGAGCAGCGAGGTGCGGCGGTCGTGGCCGTGCCGGGGCAGGTCGTCGCCGTGCGCGACGGCCTGGAGCAGGATCACCGCGGAGTGGTCGGTGAGCCGGGGCACCACGGCGCCGGCCAGCTCCTGGGCGATCCGCGAGGCGTCCAGGAGGTCGCCGACCCGGGAGCCGAACTCGTTGAGCAGCGAGAGCCGGCGCCGGGCGTGCTCGACCTTGGCGACCGCCCGGTAGCGCTCGGTCACGTCCATCACGGTGCCGGAGATGCCGAGCACCCGGCCGGCCCGGTCGGTCATCCGGCTGTAGGAGATCGAGCGGTACCCGGAGCGGGCGGTGACCGGCGAGGCCAGGGTGACGTCGATGACCGGCTCGCCGGTGGCCAGCACCTGGCGCTGGATGGCGGTGATCTCGTCGGCGGCCCGCTCGGGCAGGGTCTCGCCGGTGGTCCGCCCGACGTGGTCCTCGGTGACCATGCCGTTCATCTCGGCCAGGGTCTGGTTGACGGCGGTGTAGCGCAGGTCGGTGTCGAGGACGGCGATGCCCAGCGGGGACTGCTCGAACAGCGCGTCCCGGACGGCGAGGTCCCGCTCGACCGCCCGGACGGCGGCCGCCTCGGCCAGGTTGACCTGGAGGAACGGCGTGCCGTCGCCGTCCACCAGCAGGGAGATCCGGGCGTCGACGGTGACCGCCTCGCCGTCCCGGTCGCGCAGCTCGGTGAGGCCGGCCCAGCGGCCGTGGCGCAGGGTGTCCTGGATCGCCGTGCGGATCCGGGTGACCTGGTCCTCGTCCGGGATCAGCTCGTCGATCCGGCGGCCGACCAGCAGCTCGTTCGGCCAGCCGAGCAGTTCCTCGGCGGCCGGGCTCCAGAGCACCACCCGGCCGGCGGTGTCCAGGATGGCGATGGCCACCTTCACCACGTCGAGCAGATTGCCCTCGCGGTGGCCGCCCGTGCCACCCGGCTCGGCTCCGGGGGCGCCCGGGAAGGGGCGGCCGGGGCGGCTGCGGGGGCCCGCCGACGGGGACGCGTCGGGCGCCACCATGGACGTCGCGGGACGGTCCGCGGGATCGGCCTCGGGGGCGCCGCCGTCCCCCCTGCGGCGGCCGGCCGGCGGTTGCGGCGGCTGCTGCTGCGGGCGCGCGCCACGGCGCAGGCGGGCGCGCGCGGCGGCACTCCCCCCGGTGCCCGTGCCTCGTGTTCCCCCGCCACCGTGACCGGTACTCGACACCGACGGGGCCTCCGGCTCTGGTCGGGATCGGCGTCGCCGGCTGGGAACGGCTCACCGATGGTGACGAATAGTGCCGAAAAGCGACATACCCAGCAGAACCCAGGCTATCCCGGCTTATGGGTCCTCTTTTCCGATTGACCTACCTGGCGTATCGCGCGTGGCGCGGGCGGGTGCGGCCCGCCCGCCCCTCCCGTGGTGCGGGCGGGCACGCCGGGCGCGCGGCGGTCAGCGCGCGCTGTCGGCCCCGGCCAGCAGGCGGGTCAGGTGCGGGAGGACTTCGCGGTCGTGGTCGAGCCAGTCGAGCCCGTCGAGCTCGGCGGGGCCGAGCCAGCGGAGCTCGTCGTGGTCCTGCAGCGGCCGCGGGTCGCCGGAGAGCAGTTCGGCCACCCAGAGCCGCAGCTCCAGCCCCGGGCGAACCAGCCACGCCCCGGGCAGCGGCTCCAGCGCCCTCGCCCGGACACCGAGTTCCTCCAGCAGCTCGCGCTCCAGCGCCTGGGGCTGCGTCTCACCGGGCTCGACCTTGCCGCCCGGGAACTCCCAGCGCCCGGCCACCTCGGCCGGGGCACTGCGGCGGGCGGCCAGCACCCGGCCCCGGTGGACGAGCGCGCCCCCGACGACGATCCGGTTCTCCATGGCCCCGACCCTATGCGGCCTCGGCCTCCACCCAGTACAGCTGCTTGTGCCCGCGGGCCTCGAACTCGGCGGCCAGCCGTTCGGCCTCGGCCCGCTCCAGCCCCTGGGCGACCACGTAGCGGTTGCCGTTGTCGTCCTGTCGCATCACCCGGCAGGTGTCCATACCGGTGAGCCTAGGCGCCCCGCCCCGGGACCGGAACGGCCGGTGGCCGCACGGGAATCCGACCGCCCGGGGCGCGCGCTCCCGGCCCGCGTGGGGGTCGGGCCGGGACCACGCGCACGGGACGCTACGCCCCGCGCGCTTCCGGTGTGTACGGGCCCGGTTAACGCCCGGTAAGACACCGGCCCGGCCCGCCCGCCGCCGCCGTCAGACCCGGATCTCGCCGACCTGCTCGCCGGTCGAGAGGCCGAGCTCCCGGCGGATCTCCACGGTCGAGTTCGCCTCCTTGGCCACCAGCGACTTCGCCCGCCGGATCTCGCGATCGAGCGCGTTCGCGTCCACGGCCTTGGCCGCGGCGTCCCAGGCCGTCGCGGCGGCGCGCTGGGCGGCCACCAGCTCGGCCACCTTCGGCTTGGCGCCCTCCGGCCAGGCCGCCGTGCTCCCGGACAGCTGCTCGGCCTCCTTGCGGGAGGCGTCGGCCATCCTGCCCGCCCAGGTGGTGAACTCGGGCCGGGCGTCGGCGACCTCGGCGTCCGGCTCGCTCCAGGAGACCTTGTTGTAGACCAGGGCCGCCTCCAGGTAGGCCAGCTGGGCCTGGGACAGCTTGCCCCGGTCGGTGCGGACGCTGCCCAGGTGCTCGGCGTCGCGGTCCTCGAAGGCGCAGGTGGCGTAGCGCTCGCCGGACTTCCAGTTGGCGCGGCCCGGGAACAGGTAGACCTCGTCCACGCCGTCCGGCACGGCCCAGTAGTCGAGGGCGTAGTCGGCGAGCACCGGGCCGCAGAGCGCCGCGGCGCTCTCGCGGACGCGGCTCTCGCCCGGGTAGGCGAGCCCGCCGCTCTCCGGGATCCGGGCGGTGCCGGCCACCTCGCCGTGGTGCGGCAGCGCACAGGGGGCCTTGAACACCCAGAGGACCGTCTGGTCGCCGTCCTCGCGTCCGTCGGCGCCACCGGCCGGGTTGTAGCAGTCGCCGGACTTGAGCGAGGACCAGAGCACCGAGCCCGCCGGCGCCTTCGGGGCCCGGGCGGGACGGTCGGCGCGGGTGCTCTCCTCGACCCCGGCGGCGAGCAGGCCGATGAAGGCGATCAGCGAGACCAGCGCCCCGAGGACACCGAACACCACACCGGTCACCGCCATGCCCCGGCCGCGCTCGTTGCGCTTGGGTATCTGGACCAGCGCGACGATGCCGAAGGCGAGCGAGAGCGGCCACATGCAGAGCAGGCCGGTGACCAGCGCGGCGACGGAGAAGCCGTTGGTGACCTCGGGGGTCGCCGGGTAGGCGTAGCCGGGCTGGAAGCCGGAGACCGCGCCGGGCGTGACGGCGGCCCAGCCGGAGGCCGGCGGCGCCCCGGGCGGGACCGGCCCCCCGGCCGCGGCCCACGGGTCGGCGCCGGGCGCGGCCCCGGGGGCGGCGGGAGCGGGGGTGGTCGCGCCGGGCGCGGCCCACGGGTCGGCGGCGGGAGGGGTGGCCGGTGCCGGGGGCTCGGCGGGGGCCGCGGGCTTGGTCAGCTCCACCCGGTCCGCCGGTGCCGCGTCCACCGGCGGGGCGTCGGCCGGCGGGGCGTCGGCCGGTGCGGCGGTGTCCGGCACGGTGACCTCCGGTGCGGCGGCCTCCGGTGCGGCGGCCTCCGGCCCGGGAACGGGCGCGTCGGACTCGGGCTTGGACACGTGGACTCCCCCGGCCCGGTCACGGGCATCAGCTCGGCAGTTTCGACTCGAACGTTCCGCGGACGGACCACCGGGCGGACCAGCGGAGGACCGGCCGGGGCGATGGGAACGGACGCGCGACTTTACCCGATCTTGGAGCACACCCTCCCGCCCTTTTCCGGCCGCCCGCCGCTCACCCGCGGCGCGCCAGCACCTCGCCGTGCAGCATCGCGAACCACCCGTCCTCGGCGGCCACCCAGGCCCGCCACCCGGCCGAGATCCGCTCCAGCTCCGCCCGGTCCGCGTACCCCTCGGCCACCGCCGCGTCGGCGATGTCGGACGCCACGATCCGGTCCGCCCACAGCCCGCCCCACCAGGCACGCTGCTCGGGCGACGCATAGGTCCAGCTGCTGGACGTGGCCGTGACGTCGGTGAAGCCGGCCTCCCGGGCCCAGGACAGCAGCCGTCGGCCGGCGTCCGGCTCGCCGCCGTTGGCCCGGGCGATCCGCCCGTACAGCGCCAGCCAGCGGTCCAGCTCCGGTACCTGCGGGTACCAGGTCATGGTCGCGTAGTCGACGTCCCGGGCCGCGACCACGCCGCCCACCGCCGTGACCCGGCGCATCTCCCGCAGCGCCCCCACCGGGTCGGCCACGTGCTGCAGCACCTGGTGGGCGTGCACCACGTCGAACTCCCCGTCCGCGTACGGCAGTCCGTGCACATCGGCGATCTCGAAGACCACGTTGGCCAGGCCCCGGTCCGCCGCGTACCGGGCGGCCGACTCCAGCACCTCGGCCGAGGTGTCCACGGCCACCACCCGCCCGGTGGGGCCGACCAGTTCGGCCAGCTCGGCGGTGATCGTGCCGGGGCCGCAGCCGACGTCCAGCACGGCCTGCCCCGGCCGCAGTTCGGGCCGCAGATAGGCGGCCGAGTTGGCCACCGTGCGGGAGCGGTGCGAGCGCAGCACGGGCTCCTGGTGCCCGTGCGTGTAGACGGTGGGCTGCGGTCCGGTCATGGCGGTCCCCCTGGGGTTCGGTCGCGTTCCCTGCGGTCGGTTCCTCCGACGCCTCCGACGCTACTCCTTGTCCCGGATGGCGAGAAGATTCGTCTCACATGGCGAACGACCGATTCACCCGAAAGCCCCCCGCCCGGGGCCCGGGCGGGGGCTTCGCCTTGCGGGGACCACGAGTTGAGGGGCGGTGCGAGGTCCGGACCGGGGTGGGCCCCCTCGGCGATCGCCGCCCCTCCGCCGGCGGGCCACCGGGCGAACTCCTGCCCTCGCGCGGCGCGGGGGCAGGACCGGGGCCCGTACCGTGGACGGGCTCCCGACAGAACGGTTCACCATGCCCGGCCGCCGCCCCTTCGTCCTGCTGAGCGCCGCGATGTCCCTCGACGGGCACCTCGACGACGCCTCCCCCGACCGCCTGCTGCTCTCCGGCCCCGCCGACTTCGACCGGGTGGACGCGGAGCGCGCCGCCAGCGACGCGATCCTGGTGGGCGGCAACACCCTGCGCGCGGACAACCCCCGGCTGCTGGTCAACGACCCCGGCCGACGGGCGGCCCGGCTCGCGGCCGGCCGACCGGAGTACCCGCTGAAGGTCACCCTCACCGCGAGCGGGGCCCTCGACCGTTCGCTCAGGTTCTGGCACACCGGCGGCGACAAGGTCGCCTACACCTCGGACGCCGGCGCCACCGTGCTCCGCCCGGCGCTGGACGGGCTGGCCGAGGTGGTGGCGCTCGGCGGCACGGTGGAGCTGGGCGCGGTCCTGGACGACCTCGGGGCCCGGGGGGTGCGGCGGCTGATGGTCGAGGGCGGGAGCGGCGTGCACACCCAGTTCCTGGCCCAGGGCCTGGCAGACGAGCTCCAGCTGGCGGTCGCCCCGCTGCTGGTCGGACAGGCGGACGCGCCGCGCTTCGTCCGGCCGGCGGCCTTCCCCGGCGGACCGGCCCGCCGGATGCGCCTGCTGGAGGCACGTACCGTGGACGACGTCGTCCTGCTCAGGTACGCCCCGAAGGAGTCCACCCCGTGACCAGCGCACCGTCCGACCTCGCACACCTGCGGCGGGCCGTCGAGCTCTCGCGTCGCTGCCCGCCCTCCAGTACCGCCTTCTCGGTCGGCGCGGTGATCGTCGGCGCGGACGGCGAGGTGCTCGCCGAGGGCTGGAGCCGGGAGGCGGACGCGCTGGACCACGCCGAGGAGGCCGCCCTCGCCAAGCTCCCGGCGGGCGATCCCCGACTGCGCGGCGCGACCGTCTACAGCTCGCTGGAGCCCTGCGGGCGGCGGGCCTCCCGGCCGCTGCCGTGCGCCCGGCTGCTGATCGCGGCCGGCGTGCCCCGGGTGGTCGTCGCCTGGCGCGAGCCGGACCTGTTCGTCACCGACTGCCAGGGGACGGCACTCCTGGAGGCGGCCGGCGTCGAGGTGGTGGAGCTGTCGGAGCTGGCCGAGGAGGCCCGCGCGGTCAACGCGCACCTGGTGGGTTGATCTTTTGTATCCTTGCTGAACAATAGACTCGGAAGCCCGCCCGCCGCCCGCGAGGAGCCCCCGCATGCCCACCCCCCTCACCCTGACCACCCGCGCCCTCCTGCTGGACATGGACGGCACCCTGGTCAACTCCGACGCCGTGGTCGAGCGCTGCTGGCGCCGCTGGGCCGAGACGAACGGCCTCGACCCCGCCGAGGTGCTCCGGCTCGCGCACGGCCGCCAGGCCCACGCCACCATGGCCGCCCTGCTGCCCGACCGCCCGGTCGCGCTCAACCGCGCCGACAACGACCGGATGCTCGCCGAGGAGAAGGCCGACGTCGAGGGCGTCGTCCCGATCCCCGGCGCGGCCGCCTTCCTCGCCTCACTGGCCGGCCTGCCGCACGCCCTGGTCACCTCCGCCGACGAACCGCTCGCCCGCGTCCGGATGGCCGCCGCCGACCTCCCGCTGCCGCCGGTCCTCGTCACCGCCGAGTCGGTCGGCGCCAGCAAGCCGGACCCCGAGGGCTTCCTCAAGGGCGCCGCCGCCCTCGGCTTCGCCCCCGCCGACTGCCTCGCCCTGGAGGACTCCTCGGCCGGAATCGCCGCCGCCGTGGCCGCCGGCATCCCGGTCCTCGGCATCGGCCCCCGCGCCACGGCCCACCGCACCACCGCCCACGCCCCCACCCTGGAGCAGGTCACCGTCACCCCCGCCCCCGACGGCACCCTCACCGTGCACATCGCCTGACGGCGCCACCGGGGACCAATCGTGAGAGCGGGCCGCCAGGATGACGACTTCCCGGCCGGTGACCGGATGGACCAGGCGGTGCTCGTATCGATCCGCCGCGACCACCCCTCCGGCCCGGTACCGACGAAGGGGTCGGACTCGACAGAGTCCGACCCCTTCCGAGCTACGCGCTTGACCGGTCAACTGGCGCACAGCGAGCGAACGGCTACACGTTGAAGCGGAACGTCCACCGCAACGCTGTGACCTGCGAAAACGTCGATTCCGAGGGTCCAAGTCAGCACGGAATCAGCACCGTGACAGCACGCCAGGGCCGGGTCAGTAGTGGTAGCGGGCCGCCAGGATGATGATTTCCCGGTCAGTGACCAGATAGACGAGGCGATGCTCGTCATCGATCCGCCGCGACCAGGCCCCTGGCAGGTGGTACTTCAGCGGCTCGGGCTTGCCGATCCCGGTGAACGGATCGCGCAGGACGTCCTCGATGAGCTTGTTGGTCCTCGCGAGCATCTTGCGATCGTTCTTGAGCCAGGACGTGCAGTCCTCCCAGCCCTGTTCTTCGAAGACGAGCCTCACTCGACACCCCGCCCGGCATCAGCCGAGTCGGGGTCGATGAGCGTGCGTTCGGAGAGCCCTATGCCGTTCAGTGCGTTGTCGTACGCCTTGAGGAGGCGACGCGCGTTCGCCGGCGAACGCAGGAGGTACGAGCCCTCACGCAGGGCGGCGTAGTCCTCGGCAGAGACGAGCACGGCATTTCCGTGCTTGGACACGATCTCGATGGCGTCGTGATCCTCGTTGACCTTCTTGATCAACGGGAAGAGATCCCTGCGGGCCTCGCTCGCGGTGATGGACATGGCGCGAACCCCCTTAGGCGAGTGGTACCGAATAACGTACCACTCAATCGAAGCTTCGGGGACATCGACGGCCGGCATGGACTCCTGCAAGTCAGCGCCAAGTCAGCACGGAAATGAGGAGAGGGTCGGACTCCATGGAGTCCGACCCTCTCCGACCTGCACACTTGCCAGATCAAGTGACATGCAGTAATGACTTGATCACACGTTGAAGCGGAACTCCACGACGTCGCCGTCCTGCATGAGGTATTCCTTGCCCTCGATGCGGGCCTTGCCCTTGCTGCGGGCCTCGGCGATGGAGCCGCAGGCGACCAGGTCGTCGAAGGAGATGATCTCCGCCTTGATGAAGCCCTTCTGGAAGTCGGTGTGGATCACACCGGCGGCCTCGGGGGCGGTGGCGCCCTTCTTGATGGTCCAGGCCCTGGTCTCCTTGGGGCCCGCGGTGAGGTAGCTCTGCAGGCCGAGGGTCTCGTAGCCGACCCGGCCGAGGGTGGCCATGCCGGTCTCCTCCTGGCCCATGGACTGGAGGAGCTCCAGCGCCTCGTCCTCGTCCATGCCGATCAGCTCGGACTCGATCTTGGCGTTCAGGAAGATGGCCTCGGCGGGGGCGACCAGGGCGCGCTGGGCCTCCTTGAACTCCTCGTCGACCAGCTCGTCCTCGTCGACGTTGAAGACGTAGAGGAAGGGCTTGGTGGTGAGCAGGTGCAGCTCGCGCACCGAGGAGGCGTCGAAGCCCACCTCGAAGAGGGTCTTGCCGGTCTCCAGGATCTTCTGGGCGGCCTCGGCGGCGGCCAGCGTGGCGGCCGACTCCTTCTTGAGCCGGGCCTCCTTCTGGAGCCGCGGCAGCACCTTCTCGATCGACTGGAGGTCGGCGAGGATCAGCTCGGTGTTGATGGTCTCGATGTCGTCCTTCGGCGAGACCTTGCCGTCGACGTGCACCACGTCCGGGTCGACGAAGGCCCGGATGACCTGGCAGATCGCGTCGGACTCACGGATGTTCGCCAGGAACTTGTTGCCCAGGCCCTCGCCGACCGAGGCGCCGCGCACGATGCCCGCGATGTCCACGAAGTCCACGGTCGCCGGGAGGATCCGCTGCGAGCCGAAGATCTCGGCGAGCTTCTTCAGCCGGGCGTCCGGGACACCGACGACGCCGACGTTCGGCTCGATGGTGGCGAACGGGTAGTTGGCCGCCAGCACGTCGTTCTTGGTCAGGGCGTTGAACAGGGTCGACTTGCCGACGTTCGGCAGGCCGACGATTCCGATCGTGAGCGACATGAAGCGCAGTCCCGTGGGCTTGGAGGAGTTGGGTCGGCACCGTGCGGGCCGATCGCCCAGTCTACGGGCAGCGGGTCAGGCGCCCGCGTCCACCGGCAGCGGCTCCAGGAACTCCAGGCGGTTGCCCAACCGGTCGCTGGAGTGGAACCGGCGGTGACCCGGCAGGGCGTCGTCCCAGACGACCTCGTGGCCGTGCGCGGCCAGCCGCTCGGCGAGCGCGTCCAGGGCGCGCACCTGGATCCCCGGGTGGCCCTTGCGGGCCGGGCGGAACTCCGGAACGACGCCCAGGTGCACCTCCACCCCGCCGCCCCGGAACCAGCAGCCGCCGCGGGCGGCCAGGACCGGGGGCTTGGTCAGCTCGGCCATGCCCAGGACGCCGTGCCAGAAGGCGCGGCACTCGTCCTCGGCGCCGGCCGGGATGTCGAGCTGCACGTGGTGCAGGCGTTCGAAGGCGAATCCGCCGGTCATGAGCCCCCCATGGTCGAGTTGAGCGACGATCACACCAGTACTCCGTCCGGAGACACGGAGCAAGGTCCTGTGGCCCATTACACAGTGTGGCGATGATCGGACCGTACGTTGGGTGGGTGGAGCAGCGCATCCGAACTCAGCCGCCAGGGCCCAGACGCCGACCGCCTAACGGCGCGGCCGGGGCCGCCGTCCCCGGGCCCGGGCGGGCCCCCGAGACCGACGAGGGCTCCGCCGCCGCACCCGCCTCCCGGCTACGCGCCGTGGCCGGCGGAGCCGAGCGCGGCCGCCCGGGCGCGGGCCGGACCGGGCTGCGCCTGCCGTTCGGACCGCGCACCGGCGAGCGCGAGGACGCCCGGGACGACGCCCGCGGCGGCGAACGGGGCGGCGCCCGCCGCGGCGGCCACCCGGACAGCCGGCTCTACGGGCGCCGGCGCACCGGGCGGCCGACCCGGCTGACCGCGATCGGCACCGGCGTGGCCGCGACGGTCGCGACCGTCGCCCTGGCGGGCGTGGACCGGATGCTCTTCGGCGGTCTCGGGGTGCTGTTCGGCATCGGCTACCTGGTCATCTGCTTCCAGCTGGCCGTCCGAGTGCGCTTCGCCGACCTGCTGGCCGCCCCGATCAGCGGCCCGATCGCCTTCGCCGTCGCCCTGCTGCTGCTCGGCCCGGTCACCTCCTCGGGCCTGACGGCCCAGGTGGTGGCGCTGGCGACCGGTCTCGCGACGCGGGCCGGCTGGCTCTTCACCGGCACCGGCCTGGCCGCGGCCATCGTGCTCGCCCGCTTCGTGGCCCAGCGGCGGATCCACCGCGACCGCTGAGGAGTGGGACGTCGGACCGGCCGACTTCCCGCCCCCGTCCCGGCCCGACCCGCCCCGGCCCACTCCCCGACCCGGCACCGTACGCGGCCGCGAAGGCCGGACCGGTCAGCCGGTGGAGGCCCGGGCCGCCGCCATGGCCGCGCCGACGATCCCCGCGTCGTTGCGCAGCTCGGCCGGGACCACCCGCGCCTCGCGCTCGCGCAGCACCGGCAGGAACTTCTCGTGCTTGCGGCTCACCCCGCCGCCGATCACGATCAGCTGCGGCGAGAAGAGCATCTCCACCAGGTCGAGGTACTCGTCGACCCGCCCGGCCCACTGCTCCCAGCTCAGGTCGTGCCGCTCCTTGGCGGCCGAGGAGGCCCGCCGCTCGGCGTCCTTGCCGCGCAGCTCCAGGTGGCCCAGCTCGGTGTTGGGCACCAGTGCGCCGTCCACGAAGAGCGCGCTGCCGATGCCGGTGCCGAAGGTCAGCACGAGGACGACGCCCTGCTGGTCGCGGCCGGCCCCGTGGACGGTCTCGGCGAGACCCGCCGCGTCGGCGTCGTTGAGCACCACGGCCGGCAGGTCGAGCGCCTCGCGGAACAGGCCCGCCGCGTCCAGGCCGATCCAGCCCTTGTCGACGTTGGCCGCCGTTCTGGTCTGACCGTTCACCACCACCCCGGGGAAGGTCAGCCCGACCGGTCCCTGGTGGTCGAAGTGCCGGACCACCTCGCGGACGGCGGCGACCACGGCCTCCGGGGCCGAGGGCTGCGGGGTGAGGACCTTGTGCCGCTCCTGGGCGAGCACGCCCCGGGCGAGGTCGACGGGAGCACCCTTGATGCCCGAACCGCCGATGTCCACACCGAATACCGCCGTCATGACGACCGCCCTCCGCGTAACCGTTGTCCACAGGCCTGTGCACAGCTGTGTACAAAACTACGAGAGCGCGGCCGGGCGCGCACGGCCGCGCGCAGCGGAAAACCCGGCGCCCGCGCGGGGCACCGGGTTCCCGGAAGGTCCGTTACAGCTTGCCGGCGGCCTCGGCGCGCAGGTCGCGGCGGAGTTCCTTGGGCAGCGAGAAGGTCAGGTGCTCCTCGGCGGTCTTGACGGTCGACACGTCGCCGTAGCCGCGCGCGGCCAGCCACTCCAGGACGCCGTCGACCAGGATCTCCGGCACCGAGGCGCCGCTGGTCAGGCCGACCGTGGTGACGCCGTCCAGCCAGGACTCCTGGATCTCGTCGGCGAAGTCCACCAGGTGGGCGGCCTTGGCGCCGTACTCCAGGCCGACCTCGACCAGGCGGACCGAGTTGGAGGAGTTCCTGGAGCCGACCACGATCAGCAGGTCCGTCTCGGACGCCATCTGCTTGACGGCGACCTGGCGGTTCTGGGTGGCGTAGCAGATGTCGTCGCTGGGCGGGCTGACCAGCAGCGGGAAGCGCTTCTTCAGCTCGCCGACGGTGGCCATGGTCTCGTCCACCGAGAGCGTGGTCTGGGAGAGCCAGACGACCTTGGACTCGTCGCGGACCTCGACGTTGGCGACGTCCTCGGCACCGTCCACCAGGTGGATCCGGTCCGGAGCCTCGCCCATGGTGCCGACGACCTCCTCGTGGCCCTCGTGGCCCACCAGCAGGATGTCGAAGCCCTCGTCGGCGAAGCGGACGGCCTCCTTGTGCACCTTGGTGACCAGGGGGCAGGTGGCGTCGATGGTGGCGAGCCGGCCCTCCTTGGCCTCGTCGTGGACGGACGGCGCGACGCCGTGCGCGGAGAACACCACGATCGAACCCTCGGGCACCTCCTCCGTCTCGTCGACGAAGATCGCGCCCCGCTTCTCCAGGGTCTGCACCACGTACTTGTTGTGGACGATCTGCTTGCGGACGTAGATCGGCGCCCCGTACTGCTCCAGGGCCTTCTCCACGGCGATCACGGCGCGGTCGACGCCCGCGCAGTAGCCCCGGGGGGCGGCGAGCAGGACACGGCGCTGCGCGGTGTTGGACATGGCTCCATCGTACGGGCGGCGGCGAGCCGCGCCGACGGAAGGCGCCTTCGAGCCGGATCCGGTCACCGGTGCTCAAATGTGGACGTGATGAGCGATCGAGTCGACGACGGCGGCCTGCGGCGCAGCCTGGGCGTGCGCGATCTGATGGTCTACGGGCTCCTGTTCATCGCCCCGATGGCCCCGGTCGGTGTGTTCGGTGTGCTGGACGCCAAGAGCCACGGCGCGGTGGCGGCCGTCTATCTGGCCGCCACGGTCGCGATGGGATTCACCGCGCTCTCGTACGCCCAGATGGTGCGGGCGGTGCCGCGGACCGGCTCGGTGTTCGCCTACGCGCGGGCCGGGCTGGGCGAGGGTCCGGGGTTCATCGCCGGCTGGATGGCGATGCTGGACTACCTGCTGATCCCGGCGGTGGCGTACCTCTTCTCCGGCATCGCCCTGAACTCGCTGGTCCCGGACGTCTCGCGCTGGGTGTGGACGGCGCTGGCAGTGGTGGTCACCACCGCGCTCAACCTGGCCGGGGTGCGGACGGCGGCGGTGGTCGGCCTGGCGGTGCTGGCGCTGGAGATCGCGGTGCTGGCGGTCTTCGTGGTGGCGGCCGTGGTGGTGCTGGCCCGGGACGGGGCGCAGCGCGGCTGGGGCACGCCGTTCACGGCCGTCGGCGGCTTCTCGCCGACGGCCGTGATCTCGGCCGTCTCGGTGGCCGTCCTGTCGTACCTGGGTTTCGACGCGATCGCCACCTTCGTGGAGGAGGCGGTCGGCGCCTCCGCCGCGGTGGCACGGGCGGTGCTCTGGTGCCTGGCCCTGGCCGGGGTGCTGTTCGTGCTGCAGACGTACCTGGCGGCGCTGCTGGAGCCGCTGACCCCGCAGCAGCTGGCGGCGGATCCGGCCGCCCAGGGCTCGGCTTTCTACGACACGGTGGAGCGCGGGGTCGGGCACTGGCTGCACGTGCTGGTGGCGGCGAGCAAGGCGATCGGCGCGGCCTTCGCAGCGCTGGCCGGGCAGGCGGCCGCCGGGCGGCTGGTCTTCGCGATGGGACGGGAGGGGCGGCTGCCGCGCTTCCTGGCCGCGGTGGACCCCGACTCGGCGGTGCCGCGCCGGGCGCTGCTGGTGGCCGCGGTGATCACGATGGGTGCGGCCGTCTGGGCGGCGAACCGGGACGACGGGCTGGACCAGCTGACCTCGGTGGTCAACGTCGGCGCGCTGACGGCCTTCGCGCTGCTGCACGCCTCGGTGATCGGCTGGTACGTGGTGAAGCACGGCTCGCGGGACTGGGCGCGGCACCTGGTGGCGCCGCTGCTGGGCATCGCGGTGATCGGCGCGGTGGTCTACGAGGCCTCGTCCACCGCGCAGCTCACCGGGGCCGTCTGGCTGGCGGTCGGGCTCGTCGTGCTGCTGGTCCAGGGGGCCGCGGCCGCCGGTGTCCGCCGCTGACCTCCCTGTCGGCATCCGCCGCTAGCCTCATACGCATGGCCAACACCAGCTCCCCCGAAGCCCCGCTCCCGGTCGGCAAGGTCTCCGCGCTGATCGGCGGCTGGATCGACCGGCTCGGCGCGGTCTGGGTGGAGGGCCAGATCACCCAGCTCAGCCGGCGGCCGGGCGCGGGGGTGGTGTTCCTGACCCTGCGCGACCCGCAGGCGGACGTCTCCCTGACGGTGACGTGCTTCCGCTCCGTCTTCGACGAGGTCGCCGACGCGGTGCAGGAGGGCTCGCGGGTCATCGTGCACGCCAAGCCGGAGTGGTACGGGGCGCGCGGCCAGCTGTCGCTGCGGGCCGCCGAGATCCGGCTGGTGGGGCTCGGCGAGCTGCTGGCCCGGCTGGAGCAGCTGAAGCGGCGCCTCGCCGGGGAGGGCCTGTTCGCGGCCGAGCGCAAGCGGCCCCTGCCGTTCCTGCCGCAGTGCGTCGGCCTGGTCACCGGGCGCGGCTCGGCCGCCGAGCGGGACGTCCTGGAGGTCGCCCGGCGGCGCTGGCCGGCCGTCCGCTTCGAGGTGCGCAACGTGCCGGTGCAGGGCGTCAGCGCGGTGGAGCGGGTCGGCGCGGCGGTGCGCGAGCTGGACGACCACCCCGAGGTGGACGTGATCATCGTGGCCCGGGGCGGCGGCAGCGTGGAGGACCTGCTGCCGTTCTCGGACGAGGCCCTGGTGCGGCTGGTCGCGGCCGCCCGGACGCCGGTGGTCAGCGCGATCGGGCACGAGCCGGACCAGCCGCTGCTGGACTTCGTCGCCGACCTGCGCGCCTCCACCCCGACCGATGCGGCCAAACGGGTGGTGCCGGACGTCGGCGAGGAGCTGACGAAGGTCCTGACCCTGCGCGACCGGGCCCGGCGGCAGGTGCTCGGCCGGGTCGAACGGGAGCAGCACGGGCTGGACGGCGTCCGAAGCCGCCCGGCGCTGGCCGCGCCGCGCCGGATGCTGGACGGCCGCGGCCAGGAGGTGGAGGCCTTGCTGGAGCGGGCCAGGCGCACCCTCGGGCACCGGCTGGACCACGCGCAGAGCGACCTCGGGCACACCCTGGCCCGGGTGGTCGCCCTCTCCCCCGCGGCCACCCTGGAGCGCGGCTACGCGGTGCTGCAGCGCGCGGACGGCACGGTGGTGACCGATCCGGCCCAGGTCGAGGCGGGTGACGCGCTGCACGCCCGGGTGGCGGGCGGCGGCTTCGACGTGACGGCCGGCCCCAAGGCCAAGCCCTAGCCCTGGCCGCGCGGGCGGCGGCGGGACGGCGCTGTCCGCGTCACGCCCTACGCTGGCTCCATGGCTGAGCAGGAGCAGGTGGAGGCGGCGCCGCGGACCCCCGACGACGCGCTGGGGTACGAGCATGCCCGGGACGCGCTGCTGGAGGTCGTCCGGCAGCTGGAGAACGGCGGCACGTCGCTGGAGGAGTCGCTGGCCCTCTGGGAGCGCGGCGAGCAGCTGGCGAAGGTCTGCCAGCGCTGGCTGGACGGCGCCCGGGCCCGGCTGGACGCCGCGCTGGCCGCCGAGGAGGGCGGGGCCGCCTCGGAGTGACACGTATCACACGCCGCCGGGGAACAGTTGAATCTTCACTCATGTTGGGATCCAGTGATCGGCGCCGCCGGTCGACCGACGAACCCCGTCCCGCATGAGGTGCAGACAAGCATGACCACCGACGCCCTGGTACTCGACGCCGCCGCTCAGGACCTGCTGTTCCGTGACGCCCGCACGGCGAACACCTTCACCGACGAGCCGGTCTCCGAGGAGCAGATCCAGGCCATCTACGAGCTGGTGAAGTTCGGCCCGACCGCGTTCAACCAGCAGCCGCTGCGCGTCGTCCTGGTCCGCTCGGCGGAGGGCCGCGAGCGCCTCGTCCAGCACCTGGCGGACGGCAACAAGGCGAAGACCGCCGCCGCGCCGCTGGTCGCCATCCTGGCCGTGGACAACGAGTTCCACGAGGAGCTGCCGACCCAGCTGCCGCACTTCCCGCAGGCCAAGGACCTCTTCTTCACCGAGCGTCCGGTGCGCGAGTCCTCCGCGGTGCTGAACGGCGCCCTGCAGGCCGGCTACTTCATCATCGGCGTGCGCGCCGCGGGCCTGGCCGCCGGCCCGATGACCGGCTTCAACGCCGAGGGCATCAACAAGGAGTTCTTCGCCGACGGCGAGCACTCGGTGCTGGCCGTGGTGAACATCGGCAAGCCGGGCGAGGACGCCTGGTTCCCGCGTTCGCCGCGCCTGGCCTACGACGAGGTCGTCACCACCGTCTGACCGGTGGCACGCAGGAAGGGCCCGCACCGTTCGACCGGTGCGGGCCCTTCCGCGTGTTCCGCCGCCGGCGGGCGGCTGGCTCCGCCCGCCGCTTGGCTACTTGAGCGCCTGCGCCAGCTCGGCCAGCTCCTCGTACGAGGCGGTGCCGGTGAGCACGGTGGTGCCGCCGCCGCTCTGGAAGGTGAGCGCGCGGGACTTGCCGCCCTGGATCCGCTCCCAGACCCGCCCGGCCACCTCGGAGCTGCCGTCCGGCTTGCCGTCGGCCACCAGCGAGCCGACCAGCGAGCCCGGGGCGATGTCGCTCTGCTCGACCGCCGCGTACTGACCGGCGGGGGTGACGAAGCCCAGGTGCCAGGCGTTGCCCCGGCCGCCGCCCAGCGACGCCGGGTCGTACTTGACCGAGGTGGCCCGCCACTTGTCGGAGAGGCCCTCCGGGGCGAGCAGCGGGTACGGTGCGGCGCGCTTCGCCGAGGCCGCGGCCACCTTGTACTCGACCGTGCGCACCCCGTCGCCACCGGCGTCGTGCGGCAGGAACAGGTACCCGACCCAGACCACCAAACCGACGGCCAGCATCGACAGGACCATGTCCCGTACCGACTGCCGGCTCCTCATGCCCTTGCTCTCTCCAGCCACCCCCACATGGTGACTCATCCCTGACGGGACACCGGCACCCGGGGGTGCCCACGTACGGGTGATCCGGGACGAACGGGCCGATTCCGACCGGGGGTGGCGACCCGCGCCACAGACAGTCATCTCTTGGGCAGATACGATCGCAGGACCCTCACCACGGCGTTCGACCTGGCAGTAGTCGGGCGCTTACTGGCCGTCGCGTACAGAGAGGTAACGACGATGACCACGCAGTACCCGCACAATCTCCCCAGCGCCCTTGAGGTCGCTCCCGAGGCTCCGGACCGGAACCTCGCGCTCGAGCTCGTCCGGGTCACCGAGGCGGCCGCGATGGCCGCCGGCCGCTGGGTCGGCCGTGGCGACAAGAACGGCGCCGACGGCGCCGCCGTCAAGGCCATGCGCACCCTCGTCTCCACCGTCTCCATGAACGGTGTCGTCGTCATCGGCGAGGGCGAGAAGGACGAAGCACCGATGCTCTACAACGGCGAGCGGGTCGGCGACGGCACCGGCGCCGAGTGCGACGTCGCGGTGGACCCGGTCGACGGGACCACCCTGACCGCCAAGGGCATGAACAACGCCGTGGCCGTGCTGGCCGTGGCCGACCGCGGCACCATGTTCGACCCGAGCGCCGTGTTCTACATGGACAAGCTCGTGGCCGGCCCGGAGGCCGCCGAGTTCGTCGACATCACCGCCCCGGCGGCCGTCAACATCCGCCGGGTCGCCAAGGCCAAGGGCAGCGCCGTCGAGGACGTCACCGTGGTCATCCTCGACCGGCCGCGCCACGAGGGCCTGGTCCAGGAGATCCGCGAGGCGGGTGCCCGGATCAAGTTCATCTCCGACGGCGACGTGGCCGGCGCCATCATGGCGGCCCGCGAGGGCACCGGCGTCGACCTCCTGATGGGCATCGGCGGCACCCCCGAGGGCATCATCGCGGCGTGCGCGATGAAGTGCATGGGCGGCGTCATCCAGGGCCGGCTCTGGCCCAAGGACGAGGCCGAGCGCCAGAAGGCCCTCGACGCGGGCCACGACCTGGACCGGGTGCTCACCACCGACGACCTGGTCAGCGGCGAGAACGTGTTCTTCGTCGCCACCGGCATCACCGACGGCGAGCTGCTGCGCGGCGTGCACTACCGCCAGGAGACCGCCACCACCAGCTCGCTGGTGATGCGCTCCAAGAGCGGCACGATCCGGGAGATCCACTCGACCCACAAGCTGTCCAAGCTGCGGGCGTACAGCGCGATCGACTTCGACCGCGCCAACTGAACCGGCTCCCGGCCGCGTTCCACCGCCCCGCGGCTTCGGCGAAATCCCCCTTCGCCGAAGCCGCGGGGCGTTCGCGTACCGCGGGGCGCTGCTCGTGTACCACCGGGCGTCTCGCGTACCGCCCGTCGCCCGGTCAGCCCGGTCAGCCCGCGATGCGGCTGCGGGCGGCCGGGATCCGGGCGGCCTCGTGCAGGTCCGTCTCCCGGCGCCGCCGGCGGGCCAGCACCACCCGGCGCTCGGCGGCCGTCAGCCCGCCCCACACCCCGTACGGCTCCGGCTGCGCCAGCGCGTGCTCGCGGCACTCCAGCAGCACCGGGCAGCGCGCGCAGACCTGCTTCGCCTGCTCCTCGCGCGAGAGCCGGGCCGCCGTCGGCTCCTTGGAAGGGGCGAAGAACAGGCCCACCTCGTCCCGCCGGCAGGCCGCGCCGGTGTGCCAGGGATTGTCGTCGCCCTGCGACTGGGCAACCGGCGGGCGCTCCAGCACCCGGGCGGCGGCGACGGGCGAAGTGGTGCGGGACTCGATCGGATGCAGCACGGCCGTACTCCTGACGAGGCTCTCGGACACGGGGAAGCTCGCTCCCCTGTCCGGCTGCGAGCCCCCGCTCTTCACCCCCCGAGCCGGCCTCAGGCCGCCTCCGGTGCGCAGCCGTACAAGAAGCGATGTGCGAGAGGAACTACCCTGCCGCACCGCGATTCATGCACACTGCACGCAATCGACTACAGCCTGCACTCGCCGCAACACCGAGTGCCCGGGCGGGAGTTGTTCCCGCCCGGGCACTCGGTCCGGCCCTGCGCTGGTCAGCGGCCCGCAGCGGGCCCCTAGTCGGTGCCGAGCTGCTTGCGCACCCACTCCTTGAGCTTTTTGCCCTTGCGCGGCTTCGCCTCGCAACCCCCGAACACCGCGGCGCCCTTGACCCGGACGACCGGCGCGTACGGGTCGGCCGCGGTCTGCTCCTTGACGTCGAAGCCACCGAAGATGCCGACCCCGCTGCCGTGCAGGCTGACGTTCTCCGGCACCTTGATCTCGACGCCGCCGAAGATGGCGATCACCTCGATCTCCACCTCGGGCGACTCGAAGACGGCATCCGTCAGGTCGATCTCGACCCCGCCGAACGCCGCGACCGCCCGCAGGTGCGAGCCGACCCGCCAGCGGCCCCGGCGGGAGGCCCCGCCGAAGATCGCCACCATGGTCGGCGCCTCGTGCCGCGCCGGCAGCCGCACCGGGCCGGACGGCCGGGCCTCCGGCGCGCCCAGCGGGGCCTTCTCGAAGGAGATCGACCGGTGCGCGGGGAGGTCCCGGGTGAGCGGCACGAGGTCGCCCAGCGTCTTGGCCCCGTAGGCGGCCTCGATCCGCTCGGCGTGCTCGTCCACGTTCAGGCGGCCCTCGGCATAGGCGTCGCGCAACAGCTCCGCGACCCGTTCGCGGTCGGCGTCCGAGGCCCGCATCTCGGCCTCGGCGACCGGGGTCCGGTCGACCCGGGCGGGCGGCTCGCCCCCCGGCTTGGTGATGGCTACGGGCGACTGCCCCTGGTCGTCCTGCGACGGCGAGTTGTCCACGGCCCAAGCCTAGTCAACCGGGCAAGTCCCGTACGCGTGTACGAGTGACCCCGGTCACGCAGGCCGACCTGTCCGCGTGCGACGTTCCGGCGGGTCCTACCCTTGAGGGTGCTTCGCCGACGCAGCCGCATCACTGGAACACTAAGGACCGCCCCCATGGCTCCCACGCCGGATTTCGAGTACAGCGACCTGCTCCCCCTGGGCGCTGACCCGACCCCGTACCGCAAGCTGACCTCCGAGGGTGTCTCCACCTTCGAGGCCGGCGGTCGCACCTTCCTCCAGGTCGAGCCCGAGGCCCTGCGGCTGCTCACCGCCGAGGCGATGCACGACATCTCGCACTACCTGCGCCCCGCCCACCTCGCCCAGCTGCGGCGCATCCTGGACGACCCGGAGGCCAGCCCGAACGACCGCTTCGTCGCGCTGGACCTGCTGAAGAACGTCAACATCTCGGCCGGCGGCATCCTGCCGATGTGCCAGGACACCGGTACCGCGATCGTCATGGGCAAGCGCGGCCAGTCCGTGCTGACCCGGGGCGGCGACGAGAGCGCGATCGCGCACGGCGTCTACGACGCGTACACCAAGCTCAACCTGCGGTACTCGCAGATGGCCCCCGTGACCATGTGGGACGAGAAGAACACCGGCAACAACCTGCCGGCCCAGATCGAGCTGTACGCGACCGACGGCGACGCCTACAAGTTCCTGTTCATGGCCAAGGGCGGCGGCTCGGCCAACAAGTCGTACCTGTACCAGGAGACCAAGGCGATCCTGAACGAGGCCAGCATGCTCTCGTTCCTGGAGCAGAAGATCCGCTCGCTCGGCACCGCCGCCTGCCCGCCGTACCACCTGGCCATCGTGATCGGCGGCACCAGCGCGGAGTTCGCGCTGAAGACCGCCAAGTACGCCTCCGCGCACTACCTGGACAACCTGCCGACCGAGGGCAACGCCCGTACCGGGCACGGGTTCCGGGACCTGGACCTGGAGGCCAAGGTCACCGAGCTCACCCAGCGGATCGGCATCGGCGCGCAGTTCGGCGGCAAGTACTTCTGCCACGACGTGCGCGTCGTCCGGCTGCCGCGGCACGGCGCCTCGCTGCCGGTCGCGATGGCCGTCTCCTGCTCGGCCGACCGCCAGGCGCTGGGCAAGATCACCGCCGAGGGCGTCTTCCTGGAGCAGTTGGAGACCGACCCGGCGAAGTACCTGCCGGACACCACCGACGAGCACCTCGACGACGACGTGGTGCGCATCGACCTCGACCAGCCGATGGCCGCGATCCGGAGCGAGCTGTCCAAGTACCCGGTCAAGACCCGGCTCTCGCTCACCGGCACGCTCGTGGTCGCGCGCGACATCGCGCACGCCAAGATCAAGGAGCGGCTGGACGCCGGCGAGGGCATGCCCAAGTACCTCCAGGACCACCCGGTCTACTACGCCGGCCCGGCCAAGACCCCCGAGGGCTTCGCCTCCGGCTCCTTCGGCCCCACCACGGCCGGCCGGATGGACTCCTACGTCGACCAGTTCCAGGCGGCCGGCGGCTCGATGGTGATGCTCGCCAAGGGCAACCGCAGCAAGCAGGTCACCGACGCCTGCGCCGCGCACGGCGGCTTCTACCTCGGCTCCATCGGCGGCCCGGCGGCCCGGCTGGCCCAGGACTGCATCAAGAAGGTCGAGGTGCTGGAGTACGCGGAGCTGGGCATGGAGGCCGTCTGGCGCATCGAGGTCGTGGACTTCCCGGCCTTCATCGTGGTGGACGACAAGGGCAACGACTTCTTCCGCGAGACCACCGAGGGCCCGCTGATCACCAGCCTGCGGGTGCGCTCCAAGGAGTAGCGGCCGGGCGCTCCGCCGCCCGCCCTGACCACTCCGACCGCCCGCCCCGGCCGCGAACTCCGCGACCGGGGCGGGCGCGCGCGGGGCGCTCACGCAGTCAGGCACGCGGGCGCTCAGGCGTCGAAGTCGTACTCCAGCACGTAGGACGCCGCGTCGAGCGTCATCTCGTTGAGTTCGACGACCTGGCCCTCGTCGGCGAAGGCGGTGCGGCATATCAGGATGACCGGCGTGCCCACCGACAGCTCCAGCCGGACGCCCTCCTCCGCGCTGGGCATCCGCGACCGGACCTCCTCGCGGAAGTGCACCGGCTTGGCGCCGATCTCGGCCAGCCGCGCGTAGGTGCCGCCCGGCCCGGTGTCCTCCCGGGTGATCGCCGTCCCGGCGACCAGCTCCGCCGGCAGGTAGGACGTGGAGAGCAGCACCGGCTTGCCGTCCAGCACGAACCGTCTGTGCCGCACGCACATCGGCGCCCCCGGATCGACCCCGAGCACCCGCGCCACGTGCTCCGGCGCGCCCTGCTCGGTGACCGACACCTGGTCCACCACCAGCGTCCGGTTGTCGATGTCCGCCGACCATATGGACCGTCCCGACCCCCACTGCCCCTGCGCGAGCCGCTGGATGCCGCGCCGCCGCAGCGGCCGGAAGTCCCGGACGAAGACCCCGGCGCCCTTGCGCGCCTCGGCGATGCCCTCGCTCTGCAGGACGCCGAGCGCCTGGCGGGCCGTCATCCGGGCCACGCCGTAGGTCTCCATGAGGTCGTTCTCGCCGGGCAGCCGGTCGCCGGCGCGGTACTCCCCGGTGTCGATGGCCGCCTTGAGCGCGTCGGCGATCCGCTGGTACTTGGGCTGTTTCCCGCCGCTGCTGCCGACCATCGCCTGCTCCCTCGTCCTCGCGGAAATCGTAGGCCCACCGCCGGCCGCCCGTATGTCGGTATGACCGGTCAGGCCCGTTGACATCTCTAGAGATATTAGCTTCTCTAGAGATGCTGGGTAGTCGCCGAGCAGAACACAGGCACCGACAGCGACCAGGACCGGCGCATCCACCGCCGCGTCCGCACCAGAGCAAGGAGCACTGCGGTGAGCACCCGTAAGCGCAACGCCGCGGCCTACCGACCGCGTGTGGGTGAACTCGTCCTCGACACCAGGACCGGACGCACCGGCATCTACATGGACACCCTCGGCGGAGAGCACTACCTGCGGCCCCCGGGCGGCGGCCGCGAGTGGACCGCCCCACCCGACCGCGTCGGCCCGGCACCCGACCCGTCCCCCGACGACCCCGGCCCGGCACCCGGGCCGCCCCGCCCCCGGACCGCGCCGGAGAGCCGGGCCCGGCTGAGCGCCCGGCTCGCCGCCCGAAACCAGGACTCGCGCCTCAACGAGAGCCGGGTCGCCTGACGGGCCCGGCCGCCGGAGCCGGCTACGGAGCCGGCGGTGGCCCCGGCGGGAGGGGACGCGGCGCCGGGCAGAACGACGAGCGCCCCGCGCCCCACCGAGCGCGGGGTACGGGGCACCGGCTTCCGAACGACTACGGGCGGCTGGCGATGACGCCCTGGGGCTCGTACGGCCCGTCCTTCTCGGTCTTCGGCGCGGCCGGCTCGACGATCCGGTCGGCCTCGCCCCCGAAGAGGTCGTCCTCCAGGTCCGCCTTCCGGTCGGCGGTCGGCTCGGTGTACTCGGCCTGGTCCGGGGACGCGGCCACCGCGCCCTCGACGGCCGCGCCCGCCTCCGCAGCGGCCTCCGTGGTCGACGCGGGGGTGTCGCGCTGGTCGTTGGCCATGGGCGGCCGCCTTTCGGTCATCAAATGTCTTCCGCCCCACCGGTTTGGTGCGGGCACGCCGTCAGTATCGTAGGGCTGATTAAATGTCCGATAAACATCGTGCGGCTTGCCGGTTCGTCCGGCAGAGTCGGCCCTCCGCCTAAGCTGAAGCCACCACGCGGCGGACCGCCGAGCGCCCTTCACGGAATCGACAGCACAGGCCATCGGGGGAATTCATGGAGTTTCGGGAGACGCCGCCCGCGTCGGCGCTGCGCTTCCAGGTACTCGGTCCCGTACAGGCCTGGCTCGACGGCGCCCCGGTGTCCCTCGGCTCGCCGCAGCAACAGGCCGTCCTCACCGCGCTGCTTCTGCACGGCGGCCGGCCCGTCACCACCCAGGATCTCGTCGACGGACTGTGGGGAGATCGGCCCCCGACGCAGGCCATTGCCGCATTGCGGACATATATCTCGCGCCTTCGCGCCGTCATCGAGCCGAAGCGCGAAATTCGCCGCCCCGCCGAACTGCTCGTATCGGTCAGTGACGGGTACGCACTGCGTATTCCGCCCGATGCCCTGGACGTCACGGTCTTCGAGAGCCGGGCGTCCGAGGCCACCGCCGCCCGGGTGGCCGGGGACCTGCACGAGGCGCACCGCCTCCTGGTGGGCGCGCTCGGCCTCTGGACCGGCCGGGCGCTGACCGGCGTTCCCGGCCCGTACGCGGAGTCCCAGCGGCTGCGCCTGGCCGAACGGCACGTCACCGTCTCCGAGGAACGGTGTGCGGTGGCCCTCGACATCGGCCTGCACGCCGACATGGTCGGCGAGTTGAGCTCCCTGACCGCCGAACACCCGCTCCGGGAGCGGCTGCGCGAGCTGCTGATGCTCGCGCTCTACCGGTGCGGCCGCCAGGCCGAGGCGCTCGGGGTCTACACGGACACCCGGAAGCTGCTGATCGACGAGCTCGGCGTCGAACCCGGCGCCGGGCTCTCCACCATGCACTCCCGCATCCTGGCCGCCGACCCGGCCCTGACCCTCCCCGCCGTCGCCCCGATCGGCGCCGCCGCCCGGGAGGACGCGCCGCTCCCGGTGACCCCGCCGGCCCAGCTGCCCGCCGACGTCTCGGACTTCAGCGGACGCACCGACCTGGTCGCCGACCTCTCCGCCGTCCTGATGAACGCCACCGGCCAGGCCGTGGTCGTCACCTCGCTGGCCGGCATCGGCGGCGTCGGGAAGACCACCCTCGCCGTCCACGTGGCGCACCGGGTGCGCGCCGAGTTCCCGGACGGACAGCTGTACGTCGACCTCCGGGGCGCGGGCGCCTCACCCGCCGACCCGGCCGTGGTGCTCGGTGACTTCCTGCACGCGCTCGGCGTCACCGAGACCCCCGACTCGCTCGACCAGCGCGCGGCGCTCTACCGCTCGCTGCTCGCCAGCCGGCGGATGCTGATCCTGCTGGACAACGCGCAGGACGCCCAGCAGATCCAGCCGCTCATCCCCGGGGTGTCCGGCTGCTCGGTGCTGGCCACCAGCAGGTCCCGGCTCGCCGGAATCCCCGGCGCCCACCTGGTCGACGTCGAGGAGCTGACGCCCGAGGAGGCGCTCACGCTCTTCTCGGCCATCGTCGGCGAGCAGCGCGTGACGGCCGAGCCCGAGGCCTCCATGGCCGTGGTCACCGCCTGCGGTTTCCTGCCCCTCGCCGTCCGGATCGCCGCCGCCCGGCTGGCCAGCCGACCGCGCTGGAGCGTCTCCGACCTCGCCCGGCGGTTAGCCGATCAACGGCGCAGGCTGGACGAGCTCCAGCTCGGCAACCTGGCGGTGGAGACCACCATCGGACTGGGTTACGCGCAGCTCTCCGCCCCCGAGGCGCGGGCCTTTCGACTGCTCTCCCTGATCGACTCCCCGGACCTCCCGCTGTCGTCCGTGACCGCCCTGCTGGGCGTCGACGAGCACACTGCCGAGGACCTCGCCGAGGCGCTCGTCGAGGCGAACATGCTGGAGTGCTTCGCTCCGGGCCGCTACCGGTACCACGACCTCCTGCGGCTCTACGCGCAGCGCAAGAACGAGCGGATCGGCGACGTCGAGGAGCAGCACGCCGCGGTGCGGCGGCTGCTCGACCTGATGCTGCCGACCGTCCGCAACGCCGCCCAGGCGATCGAGCCGGACGACCAGCTGCCGGAGCCGCTCAACGGTCTGAACTCCCCCGGTCTCAGCCTGTCGGACGGCGAATCGGCCCAGGCGTGGCTGCGCAGCGAGATCGCGGTGCTGCTCAGCCTGGTCGAGGCCGCCGTGAGCGGTCCCGGCGAATTGCTGCGACCCGCCGTCGACCTGCTGATCGTCCTGGACAGCCTGGTGGAGGACCCGACCCACGGTCCACGGGTCCGGCGGATGCTGGAGGTCGCCGACGACAACGCCGAGTCGTACCAGGACTCCGCCGTGCTGGCCCGGGTGCACTTCGCCCGCGGCACCCTGCAGTCGGTCACCAACGACTTCCAGAGCGCCGAGCGTTCGCTGCTGAAGAGCCTGAGCCTCCAGGACAGCGACGACCTGACCATCCTGCGGTCGATGGCCACCAACACCCTGGGCATCATCCTCAGCGTCGCCGACCGCTCCGCCGAGGCGTTGCCCTTCTTCGAGCAGTCCCTCGCCATCAGCCGGGTGGTGGGCGCCCCCATCGGCGAGGCCCGGCTGCTGGGCAACATCGCCCGAGCGCAGCTCGACGTCGGGGACGCGCGGTCCGCCGTCCGCTCCGCCACCGACGCGGTGGCCAGCGCCCGGGCCTCGAAGAACGGCCCCTGCCTGGCCGACACGCTGTACCAGCTGGGCGTCGTGCTCTCCTCCGGCGGCGCGCCCGGCACCGCCGTCGCCCACCTCCATGAAGCCCACCGGCTCTACCGCTCCCAGCAGAACCGCCTCCGCGAGGGCTACACGCTGGCCCGTCTCGGGGTGAGCCTGCTCGCCGCCGGCCAGCACGCGGACGCGGCCGAGGCGGCCGAGGAGTCGCTGGCGATCGGGCAGGAGATGGACTCCGCCTACTGCCAGGGCCTCGCCAACGCCGCCCTCGGCGAGGCGCTGCTCGGCCTGGCCCAGCCGGCCCGCGGGCTGGCCTGTCTGCGCGAGGCGCACGCGATCTTCACACGGCTCGGTGTGCCCGAGGCCTCCCCCGTGGCGGACCTCATCTCCCAGCAGCACACCGAGCCCCTCTCTCCCCCCGCGCCGTAGGCCCCGCACACCCCCGTGCTTCCCCCGTGGGGGCCGACCCCCGTGCGTTCGGTGCTCCCGCAGCCCCCCGGCTGCGGGAGCACCCTCAACGCTTCCCCGGCGCTGGACTCCACTGTGCACCGGGCCGATTGACGTTCGATAAACGTCGCCTTGCCGGCCCCGGACGCGGACGGATCCGCAGGTCGGGGGCGTGCTCCGACGGGCCCCGCGGCGTGCGGCGGCCGACCGCACCACCCCGGCCCGCACCCCCCGTGCTTCCGCAAGCCGGGCCACAGCACCCCAACCGTCACGAGTTGGCCGGAAAGGGACCCCACGGCGCAGTGATCACGCATATTCTCAGATGCCAGTACAGACATGACGGCACCCGTCCGGCGAATCGTCCGGAAACGGCAGCGCGGCGGCGCTCCCGCGGTGCAGAGTGTCCCTGTGCAAAGTGTCAGCGTGCAGTCAGTGTGACGCGGGGAGCGTGACGTACCGCCACCGGCAGCGGGCCGGCGGGGCAACGCGGGCGCCGGCAGGACGGCGGGCCGGCCTCGTCCGGCCGACCGGAGGCCCGGGTGGAAAGGTGCCTCTCAATCGTGACGACCGGACAGATATCCGACCCGTCCCCCCTCGACGAGGACGCGGACGGCGACGACGGTCCCGACGTCCTGCGCCGCCGTGCCGAGCGGGCCCTGCAGGCCGTCGCCTTCGACACCATCGGCGCCGGCTACGGAGAGGCCTTCCCCGCCAAGCGCGGTCAGCTCGCCTGCGGCCGCCGGCTGCTGGCCCGGCTCGAACCGGGCGCCGCCGTGCTGGACATCGGCTGCGGCACCGGCGACCCGACCGTCCGACAGCTGACCGCCGCCGGGATGCGCGTCACCGGTATAGACCTTTCGGACGTCATGCTCACCCTGGCCCGCGCGGCGGCGCCGAACGGGCCGTTCGCCCCCGCCTTCCACCGCATCGACATGTACGACCTGGCCACCCGGCGCGCCGACCGGGCCTGGAACCTCCCGGACCTGGGCCCGCGGGGCCGCGGCACCTTCGACGCCGTCACCGCCTTCTTCTCCCTCATCCTCCTCCCCCAGGAGGAGATCCCCACCGTGCTGACCCGGCTGCGCGCGCTCCTGCGGCCCGGCGGTCTGCTGGCGCTCGGTATGGTCGAGGCGGACCTGGATCACGTTCCACTGCCGTTCCTCGGACGGGAGCTGCGGATCAGCGGGTATCTGCGGGAGGATCTGGAACGGGTCCTGGTGGAGTCCGGGTTCGCGGTCGAGGAGCGGTCGGGGCATCCGTACGCGCCGGCCAGCACCTCGCTGCCGCCGGAGGAGCAGCTGTTCCTCTGCTGCCGACGCGTCGGCTGACCGTTCGCCACACCGCCCCACCGACCGACCGCCGGACCAGCAGAGCCACCACTCCCCATCAATCCCAGGACAGGCAGCCGTGCGCGACCAGCTCAAACCCGAGGCCGGACAGCCGCCTGCCCTCCCGGGCCCGCGCCGCACGCCACCGGCCCCGGAGGGGAGCGCGCCGAGCGCCACCGGACAGGTCGCCGAGCGGCTCGCCTACCTCGACTCCGCGACCCGGCGGATCAACAGCGCCCTGGACCTGGCCGCGACGCTGCGCAACATCTGCCGCGTCCTCGTACCGACCCTCGCCGACGCCGCCGTCGTGCACCTGCGCGACCCGCTGCCCAACGTCGAGCGCGAACCCGGTTTCCCCGACGACCTGCGGATCCACCACAGCCTCGGCACCCGGCTCGGCCGCCGCGGCCGGCCGACCACCGGCTCCGACCACCGCGGCTCCCGCTACGGCACCCGGTACGGCTCGCGCTCGACCGCCGACACCGGGCCCGCCACCCCGGTCACCCGGGGCGGTGCGCTCGCGCACACCCTGCTGAGCCGCCGCCCCGCCGAGGCCGCCGTCCTCGGGGCGGCCGGCTCCCCGGCCGCCGGCCCCGACCGGACCACCGAGCTGCTGCGCGAGCTGTACGGCCCGCGCGGGCTGGCCCGGCTCGGCCCGGGCTCCTCGGTGCTCGCCCTGCCGCTGCGCGGGCGCAAGGCCGTCCTCGGCCTGCTGGTGCTGATCCGCCGGCCGCCCGAGAAGACCGGCCGCCCCAGTTTCGACGCCACCGACACCGCCACCGCCGCCCACCTCGCCACCCAGGCCGGGCTCGCCGTGGACACCGCCCTGCGGTACGCCCGCGAGTGGGAGATAGCCAACGAGCTCCAGCGCAGCATGCTGCCGCTGCGCCTGCCCCAGCCGCACGGCGTCCGGCTCGCCCAGCGCTACCTGCCCGGCGAGCGCGGCGCGCAGGTCGGCGGGGACTGGTACGACGCCGTCCCGCTGCCCGGGAACCGGGTGGCGCTGATCGTCGGCGACGTGATGGGCCACTCGCTGACCTCGGCCGCCATCATGGGCCAGCTCCGCACCAGCGCCCAGACCCTGGCCGCGCTCGACCTGCCCCCGCACGAGGTGCTCTACCACCTGGACGAACAGGCCCAGCGGCTCGGCCGCGAACAGCACCTGGCCACCTGCGTGTACGCGGTCTACGACCCGATCGCCAACCGCGTGGTGCTCGCCAACGCGGGGCACGTCCCGCCGGTGCTCGTCGGGCCGGACGGCACGGCCGAGCTGCTGGAGCTGGACTCGGGCGCGCCGATCGGCGTCGGCGGGGTCGACTTCAACTCCGTCGAGCTGCCCGCCCCGCCCGGCTCCTCCCTGCTGCTCTTCACCGACGGCCTGGTGGAGACCCGCACCCGCCCGCTCAGCGACGGACTGGAGCTGCTCCGGGCCCGGCTGGCCGCCACCCAGCGGCACACCCCCGAGCAGCTCTGCCAGGAGGCGCTGCGGATCCTGCCGCCGGGCGACCGCGGTGACGACATCGCGCTGCTGGCCGCCTGCTTCGACGGCATCCCGGCCGGGGACGTCGCGCACTGGTACCTCCAGCCGCGCAACGAGACGCCCGGCCGGGCCCGCCGGCTGGCCGCCCACACACTGCGCCGCTGGGGGCTCGAAGAGCTCAGCGAGGCAACCGAGTTGATGGTCAGCGAGCTGGTCACCAACGCCGTCCAGCACGCCACCCGCCCGGTCACCCTGAGCCTGGTCCGCACCTCCCGGCTGCGCTGCGAGGTCGGCGACGACAGCCCGCTGCTGCCCCGACCGCAGCGCACCGGACCGGAGGACGAACGCGGGCGCGGGCTGCAGATAGTGGCCAGGTGCGCCGAGCGCTGGGGCGCCACCCGCCTGGGCACCGGCAAGGTCGTCTGGTTCGAACAGCGGCTGCCGTAGGCCCGCCGGGTACGCCGGAGGGCGCCCGGCCGTCGTGGCCGGACGCCCTCCGGGACGGGCCCGTCAGACCCGCTGCGGCTCCTTCGCCGCGCCGCTCTCCTCGGCGCCCCCGGCCCCGGTCGTGCCCTCGGGCGCGGCCCGCTCCGACTCCAGCCGGGCCATCAGCTGCTCGCCCTCCATGTCCACCCGCGGCACCACCTTCTCCAGGCACTTCGGGAACCACCAGGCCGCCCTGCCGAACAGCGTCATCGCGGCCGGCACCAGGGCCATCCGCACCACGAAGGCGTCCACCAGCACGCCCACCGCCAGCGCGAAGCCGATCGGCTGGACGATCGGGTCGTGGCCGAAGACGAAGCTGCCGAAGACCGCGACCATGATCAGGGCGGCCGCAGTGACCACCCGCGCGCCGTTCTTCACCCCGGCGACCACGGCCTCCCGGGGCGCCATGCCGTGCACGTGGTGCTCCTTCATCCCGGAGACCAGGAACAGCTCGTAGTCCATCGCCAGCCCGAACAGCACCGCGATCAGCAGGATCGGCACGAAGCTCACCACCGGGCCCACCTTCGGCACGTCGATCAGCCCGTCCAGCCAGCCCCACTGGTAGACGGCGACCACCGCGCCGAGCGAGGCCGAGATGCTGAGCAGGAAGCCGGCCACCGCCTTCAGCGGCACCAGGACCGAACGGAAGGCCAGCGCCAGCAGCACCAGCGCGATGCCGCCGATCACCGCCACGAAGGGCGGCAGGGCGTCGCCGAGCTTGGCGGAGACGTCGATGTTGGCGGCCGTGGTGCCGGTGACGTCGATCCGCGCGCCGGTCGAGGCCCGCAGGTCGTCGCGCTGGTCGCGGATCTCCCCGACCAGCTTCCTGGTGTCGGCGTGGTCCGGGCCGGTGGTCGGGATGACGGTGAGCAGGGCCGTGCCGCTCGGCCCGTCGACGGTCGGGGGCAGCAGCGTCCGCACCCCCTCCAGGGTGCCCAGCTTCGCGGCCACGCCCTGGACGGCCTGCTCCGGCCGCGCCGCGCTCCCAGCGTCGACGACGACCACCAGCGGTGCGTTGAACCCGGGGCCGAAGCTCTCGCCGATCCGGTCGTACGCGGTACGGGCGTCGGTGCCGGCGGCCTGTGAGCCGCCGCCGGGCAGGCCGAGGCTGAGGCTCGCGGCCGGCACCGCGAGGACGCCCAGCGCGGCCAGCCCGGTGAACAGCACGACCAGCGGGCGGCGCACCACGAAGGTCGCCCAGCGCTCGCCCAGGGTCGTCCGGCCGGGGGCCTTCAGCGCCCGCCGCCAGACCGGCAGCCGGTCGATGGCCCGGCCGGCGAAACCGAGCAGCGCGGGCAGCAGGGTGATCGCGACGAGCACCGCCACCACCACGGCGCCGGAGGCGGACAGGCCCATCACGGTCAGGAACGGCACCCCGGCGACGGCGAGCCCGGCGAGCGCGACCACCACGGTCAGACCCGCGAAGACCACCGCGCTGCCGGCCGTGGCGTTGGCGCGGGCCGCCGCCTCCGCCGGCTCCAGGCCCTCGGCGAGGTGCCGGCGGTGCCGGGAGAGGATGAACAGGGCGTAGTCGATGCCGACCGCGAGGCCGACCATCAGGGCCAGCACCGGCGCGGTGGTGATGATCTCGAACGAGCCGGAGAGGGCCAGCAGCGCGGCCATCGCCACCCCGACCCCGAGCAGGGCGGTCAGCAGCGGCAGCCCGGCGGCGACCAGCGAGCCCAGGGTGATCACCAGGACCACGCCGGCCACCATCAGGCCGACGGCCTCACCGCCGTCGACCTGCGCCATCCGGTTGTAGGCGTCGCCGCCGAAGGCAACGGTCAGCCCGGCGTCGCCGGCCGGGCCGGCGGCCGCCCGGACCGCGTCGCGCTGCTGGTCGGTGACGTCCGCGAGCGGGCGGTCGAAGGAGACCAGGGCCAGCGCGACCCTGCCGTCCGGGGAGAGCGCGCCGGTGGCGTAGGGGTCGGGCACCGCCGCGACCCCGGGGACGGCGGCGATCCGGCCGACCGCCGCGCTGACGGCCCCGGCCGCCTCCGCGGTGGTGATGCCGCCGGCCGCCGGGGCGCCGAAGACCACCTGGGCCGCGCCGTGGCCCTGCTCCGGGAAGGTGCCCTTGATGCGGTCCAGGGTGCTCTGCGCCTCGGTGCCGGGCACCTTGAACTCGTCGCTGGTCTTGCCGGCGAAGGCCCCGGCGGCCCCGCCGACCGCGATCAGCACGGCGAGCCAGACGGCGAGCACGGCGCGCCTGCGACGGAAGCAGTAGCGGCCGAGGCGGTACAGGTACGTGGCCATGAGTGAACCCTCGATCACGTCGGTCGGCGAGCGGGTGCCCGAACAGGTCGGACTCCACCGTACGGCCAACTTTGTCAGCTGACAAAGTTGGTCGACATAATCGACCGACAGATTCACTCGACCGAGTTATTTGACCGTGGCGCTACCCTGGCCCAATGGCACATGTCCCCGCCTCCGAAAGGCGCCCGCAACTGGTCCGGGCCGCCATCGACCTGATGACCCGCGAGGGCGTCGCCGCCGGCAGTACCCGGGCGATCGCGGCCGAGCTGGGGGTGGCACAGGCGACGGTGCACTACACCTTCGGCACCAAGAAGGACCTCTACCGCGCCGTGGTCGAACAGCTGACGGCCGAGTTCGTGGGCCAGGTGCGCGACGCCGCACCGGGCGACGGCCCCTTCGGCGAGCAGATCCGGGCCATGGTGCACGCGCTCTGGGCGGGTGCCACCGGCGAGGAGGGGCGCTGCGTCCTGCTGGACGAGTTCGCGGCGCTGGCGCTGCGCGACCCCGACCTCCAGGACATCATGCGCGGGCTGCAGCACGAGATCGAGGACACCGCCTCGCAGATGCTCGACGCCCTCGCGGCCGCCCACGGCCTGGAGCTGGCCCTGCCCGCGCGCGACATCGCCACGCACTTCCTGACCGGCTTCGACGGGCTGACCGACCGCTACCTGGTGCTGCGCAGCACCGGCGAGCAGCCGGACGCCGAGGCGCTGCGGGCGCTGGACCTGCTGGTCGCCACCACGGTCGGGCTCTGCCTGGGCTCGGCGGCCCGGACCGGCTGACGCGGGGCGGGCGCGGGGCGGGCGCCGCCCGGGGCCGGACCGGCAGCCCGGCCCGGCCCGGCGACCCGGCCCGACTACTCGACGATCCGGACCGGCAGCTCCGCCAGCACCTCGCGCAGCGAGGCCGCGAACCGGTCGTACTCCGCACTGCGGGCCGAGCCCGGCCGGGTGGCGAGCCCGATCCGGCGCCCGGGCGCGGGGGCCGCGAAGCGGACGGCGGCCAGCCGGTCGGTCCGGCCCGCCTCGACGTCCAGCGCCGTGGTGGGCAGCAGGGTGACACCGAGGCCGCCGGCCACCAGCTGGACCAGGGTGGAGAGCCCGGCCGCCCGGGTGGTGGAGCCACCGGGGTCGGCGCCGACCTCGCGGCAGATGTCGAGGGCCTGGTCACGCAGGCAGTGGCCCTCCTCCAGCAGCAGCACCTCCAGGTCGAGCAGCACGTCGCGCGGGACGTCGATCCGCCCGGCGAGCGGATGCCCGGGCGGGGTGACCAGCACGAAGTCCTCGTCGAACAGCGGGATGTCCCGGGTGGGCGAGGCCCCGCCGGCCGGGAGCGCGAGCAGCAGCACGTCCAGCCGGCCGGCGGCCAGCCCCTCCAGCAGCGAGGGCGTGCGCTCCTCGTGGACGTGCAGCTCCAGCTCCGGATAGCGGTCGCGGACCAGCCGCAGCACGGTGGGCAGCAGGTAGGGGGCGACGGTCGGGATGACGCCGAGGTGCAGCGGGCCGGTGAACGGCCGGCGGGCGGCCTCCACCTCCTCGGTCAGGGCCTGCAAGGAGGCGAGCACCCGGCGCGAGTGTTCGAGCACGCGCTCCCCCAGGGGAGTGACGATCACTTTGCGTGTCGTACGCTCGACCAGCTGCGCGCCCAGCGACTCCTCCAGCGCCGCGACCGCTCCCGACAGGGCGGGCTGACTGGTCCCGGTGGCGGCCGCCGCGTCGCGGAAGTGCCGGTGCTCGGCCACCGCCACGAAGGCCTTGAGCTGGGCGACGGTGGGCGCGCGGGGGCCACGGGGTGTGGCACTCCCCACAGCGGCCTCGGGTTTGCGCGTGGTGCCCCTGCGGGGCCTGGGGCGGGAGGGGGGCGTGGGGGTATTGATAACTCTCTCCGATCAGACACATCGAGTGTAGCTATTTCCCTGATCAGTCCACGATGTGGAATCGTGGAAGCCGTTCCGCAATCCGGACAAACTCCCCTCATCACTTCAGGAGAAGCGAACGTGCTCACGATCGGTGACAAGTTCCCCGAGTTCGAACTCAACGCCTGCGTCGACCTGGACGCCGCGAACGCCTTCGCCGAGATCAACCACAAGTCCTACGAGGGCAAGTGGAAGATCGTTTTCTTCTGGCCGATGGACTTCACGTTCGTCTGCCCGACCGAGATCGCCGCGTTCGGCAAGCTGAACGAGGAGTTCGCGGACCGCGACGCCCAGATCCTCGGCGTCTCCGGCGACTCCGAGTTCGTGCACCACGCCTGGCGCAAGGACCACAAGGACCTGCGCGACCTGCCCTTCCCGATGCTGGCCGACGTCAAGCACGAGCTGATGCGCGCCTGTGGCGTCGAGGGCGCTGACGGCACCGCCCAGCGCGCGGTCTTCATCGTCGACCCGAACAACGAGATCCAGTTCGTCATGGTGACCGCCGGCTCCGTCGGCCGTAACCCCAAGGAGGTCCTGCGGGTGCTGGACGCCCTGCAGACCGACGAGCTGTGCCCGTGCAACTGGACCAAGGGCGAGGACACCCTCGACGCCCAGGCCCTGCTGGCGGGCTGACCGACATGGCTCTCGACGACCTGAAGTCCGCCCTCCCGGACTACGCCAAGGACCTCAAGCTCAACCTGAGCGCGGTCATCGGCAACTCCGACCTCCCCGCCCAGCAGCTCTGGGGCACCGTGCTCTCCTGCGCGATGGCCACCCGCAGCCCCGCCGTGCTGCGTGCGCTGGAGCCCGAGGCCAAGGCCAACCTCTCCCCGGAGGCGTACAACGCCGCCAAGGGCGCGGCCGCGATCATGGGGATGAACAACGTCTACTACCGGACCACGCACCTGCTCTCCGACAAGGAGTACAGCGGCATGCGGGCCGGCCTGCGGATGAACATCATCGGCACTCCGGGCGTCGAGAAGATCGACTTCGAGCTCTGGTGCTTCGCGGTCTCGGCCATCAACGGCTGCGGCCAGTGCCTCGACTCCCACGAGGGCGTGCTGAGCAAGGCCGGTGTCGCGCGCGAGGTCATCCAGGCCTCCGTGAAGATCGCCGCCGTGCTGCAGGCCGTGGCCGGCGTCCTCGACTCCGAGGCCGCCCTGGCCGGCGTCGACGCCTGATCCCACGCCACACCACGAGGGCCCGCCGGACTTCCGTCCGGCGGGCCCTCGCGCGTTCGGGTGGGCCGGGGCCCGGCCGGACCTACTCGGCGCTCACCGGCGCACCCGTCCCACCGGGCGCCGCGGCACCCGCGGACGTGGCGGCCGCTGTTCGGGCGACGGCCGCCTCACGGGCGGCCTCCATCGCGGTGAAGACGGCCTGCCCGGCCTCGTTGCGGCGGCGCAGGTGGGCGACCACCGTGTTGGTGACCGCGATCAGCGGCACCGCGACGATGGCGCCGCCGATGCCGCCGATGATCGAGCCGGCGGCCACCCCGAGCACCACGCCCAGCGGATGCACCCGGACGGCCCGGCCGAGGATCAGCGGCTGAAGCACGTGCCCCTCGATCTGCTGGACGGCGACCAGCACCACCAGCACCATCAGCGCGGTGAACGGACCCTCGGTGACCAGCGCGATCAGCACCGCGACGGTGCCGGTGACGAGCGCCCCGACCAGCGGGACGAAGGCCCCCAGGAAGATGATCACCGCCAGCGGCAGTGCCATCGGCACCCCGAGCATCTGGATGCCGACGCCGATGCAGACCGCGTCGATGAAGGCCACGCAGACCGTCCCGCGCACGTACGCGGTGAGCGTGGCCCAGGCCTTCGGACCGGCCCCGGCCATCGCGTAGCGGGAGTGCCGGGGCAGGCCGCGCAGCACCCAGTTCCAGATCCGCTCGCCGTCGTAGAGGAAGAAGAAGGTGGTGAAGAAGGCGAGCAGGACGGCGGTCAGCACCTCGACGGCGATCTGCGCACCGGTGAGGCCGACCGAGGTGAGCTGCTCGGTGTTGGTGCTGATCGCCTTGGTGATCTGGTTCGCGAAGTCGGTGATCTGCTGCTGGGTCAGGTGCAGCGGCCCGGTGATCAGCCAGTCCCGGAGGGTGGCCACACCGTCCTGGACCTTGGTGGTCACGGTCGACAGGTTGGTGGTCACCTGCCAGACCACGAACCAGCCGACCAGGCCGATCCCGGCCAGACCGCTCATGAACACCCCGCCGGCCGCCAGCGACCGCGGTACGCCGTGCCGGCGCAGCCAGGAGACGGTGGGCTCCAGCAGCGCGGAGATCAGCAGCGAGGCCAGCACCGCGAAGGCCACCAGCCGCAGCATGTCGACGACCATGAAGACGACGTAGAGCGCGGCGCCGAGCAGCAGCAGCCGCCAGGTCGACTCGGCCGCCACCCGCAGGCCCCAGGGCACCGCCTCGGCCGGGGTGGCGGGCCGACCGGGGTGGAGTTCGCGCCCGAAGGCGCCATGGGTGGGCGCCGGCGCGGCCGGGGCCTGGCCCCGGCCCGCTTCGGCGTGCTCCCCGCGCGGCGCCGGCAGCGGGTCCGGTGTCGCGGCCACGGCGGCGGGCGCCGAAGCCGACACCTGCTCCGGTACCGGCAGCGGGTCCGGGGGTTCGTGGTACTCGGCCGCGATCGCGGCCCGCCGGCGCCGCTCGATCACGGCGGCCGCGCTCGCCACCACGGCCATGCCCTTGGCCACGGCCTTGAAGGCCTTCCCGCCCCGCGCCATCCTCGCTACCACCGCTCCCCCGTTGGGCCGCCGTGCCGGCGGTACGCCGTGGGTCGCGCCACGGCCGTCAGGGATGAAACTACCCGCCCGGCCCGGCACGAGTCCGCCGGGCGACCGCGCGGCCGCCCGCGGGCCGGTCGGGCGGCCGGTCCGTATCCGGACAAACCGGTGGTGACCGGGTGGTTTCAGGCACCGGGCAACGGGGAGGACTCCGAACGAGTACAGGAGCCATCTGTCGGCGGACCGGCCGGTGCGGGGAGCAACCAGGACCCCTCCCCGCGCCCCGCGTCCGCACCCGGGCCCGCTCCGCCCGCGAGCGCACTGGTCAGCGCGGCCCGGGCGGCGCGGCCCGTCCATCGCGGCGCACGGCCATGGCGGCGGGGCGGCCCACCACACACCTCGGCCCCCGACCGCAGGAGAGCGGTCGGGGGCCGAGGTGGTACGGCGTGCCGCGGGTACCGGTGGTTCCTAGTACCAGTGGTGCGACTGCCAGAAGGACCAGGCGCCACAGGGGCTGCCGTAGCGGCTGTTCATGTAGCTGAGGCCCCACTTGATCTGGGTGGCCGGGTTGGTGCGCCAGTCGGCACCGGCCGAGGCCATCTTGGTGCCGGGCAGCGCCTGGACCAGGCCGTACGCACCGGAGCTCTTGTTGGTCGCGGTGTAGTCCCAGCCGCTCTCGCGCTTCACGATCTGGCTGAAGCACTGGAACTGAGCGTCGCTGCCGACGATCTGCTGGGCGATCTCCTGGACCGAACCGGGGCTGACCGAAACCGGGGGGGCCGACGTGTCGGTGGCAGCCATCGCCGAGCGCGCCTTGGAGCGGTTGGCGGCGGCCTCGTCGGCCTTCCGCTTCTCCTCGGCCGCCTTGGCGGCCTTCTCCGCGTCGGCCTTGGCCTGCGCGTCAGCCTTGGCCTGCGCGTCGGCGGCGGCCTGCTGGCGCGCTGCCTCCTCGGCGGCCTTCTGCTCCGCGGCGGCCTTCGCGGCCGCATCGGCGGCGGCCTGCTGGGCGGAGGCCTGCGTGCCGATGTTGTCACTGATGGTCTGCGCCTGGGCGCCAGAGGGGACTTCGGCAAGCAGGGTCGCGCCGGCGACATCGACCGTCTGCGTCGTCTTGCCCTCGCTGCCCGAGGCCATACCCACGACGGCACCGACTGCGGTGACGGCGGTGGCGGAGGCCACAGCGACTCCCCGGACCGAGATCCGAGTCACATGGTTTCCTTCCAGCATCGCCCACGCGTGACCGTACGGGCGCAAGATGCCCCTTTGCGCTGCCCTCCGTACGGTGCTGGTCACGGGAGGTACTGACCCGGCGTCCGGAAGCGGTGGGCGACCGGGCGTTGCGATCGGGCGGCGTACGGCTCATCGGTGTTCAATTGTGCGTCCACCTACCGGAGTTGGCGGACCGTCCGGACCGGGCCCACGGTCTCCCGGGGGCCCTGCCATGCCGTACGCGGGGCCTGACAGAACCCTCACCATGCCGCACCGGGCACTGTCGACGCAATTCCCTGTTGCGTGGCGCATCTCACATTCACCGCACTGGAGTTCTCCGGACAGAAAGCACTCGATGTGATGAAAGGGACGGGGGCCGCTCCCGTCAGGAGCGGCCCCCACAGCCGGAGTTGACCGTATTGTCCGACTATGCCCTAGTGCGGGCGAATCACGGGTTGATGTCCTCCAGCATCTCCGTGACCAGCGCCGCGATCGGGGAGCGCTCGGAGCGGGTGAGGGTGATGTGGGCGAACAGCGGATGGCCCTTCAGCTTCTCGACCACCGCGACGACGCCGTCGTAGCGGCCGACCCGCAGGTTGTCCCGCTGGGCCACGTCGTGGGTCAGCACCACCCGGGAGCCCTGGCCGATCCGGGAGAGCACCGTCAGCAGGACGTTGCGCTCCAGCGACTGCGCCTCGTCCACGATCACGAAGGCGTCGTGCAGCGAACGCCCCCGGATGTGGGTCAGCGGCAGGACCTCCAGCATGCCCCGGGAGATCACCTCCTCGATGACGTCCGGGGTGGTCACGGCCGAGAGGGTGTCGAAGACCGCCTGCGCCCAGGGGCTCATCTTCTCCGTCTCGGACCCGGGCAGGTAGCCGAGCTCCTGGCCGCCGACCGCGTACAGCGGCCGGAACACCATCACCTTGCGGTGCTGCCCCCGCTCCAGCACCGCCTCCAGCCCCGCGCACAGCGCCAGCGCCGACTTGCCGGTACCGGCCCGCCCGCCCATCGAGACGATGCCCACCTCCGGATCGAGCAGCAGGTCCAGCGCCACCCGCTGCTCGGCACTGCGCCCGCGCAGCCCGAAGGCCTCGCGCTCGCCGCGCACCAGCCGCACCCGGCCGTCGCCGGTGACCCGGCCCAGCGCCCGGCCGCGCTCGGAGCCGAGCACCAGTCCGGTGTGGACGGGCAGCTCGGCCGCGCCCTCGACGTCCACCGCGGCGTCGTGGCCGGCCGCGAACAGCGCGTCCACCTGGTCCGCGGGGACGTGCAGCTCGGCCATGCCGGTCCACCCGGAGGTGATCGCCAGCTCGGCCCGGTACTCCTCGGCGAGCAGGCCGACCGAACTGGCCTTGATCCGCAGCGGCAGGTCCTTGGAGACGACGGTGACGTCGTACCCCTCGGCCTGCAGGTTGCGGGCCACCGCAAGGATCCGGCTGTCCGCCTCGCCGCCCGCGGACCGGTAGCCGACCGGCAGTATCGACAGGTCGGAGTGGTTCAGCTCGACCCGGATGGTGCCGCCGAGCTCCCCGACCGGGATCGGCTCGTCGAGCCGGCCGAAACGGATGCGGTAGTCGTCGAGCAGCCGCAGCGCCTGGCGGGCGAAGTAGCCCAGCTCCGGGTGGTGCCGCTTGGCTTCCAGCTCGGTGACCACGACCACCGGCAGGACGACCTCGTGCTCCTCGAAGCGGGTCATGGCGAGCGGGTCCGCCAGAAGCACGCTGGTGTCGAGAACGTAGGTCCGCCGGTCTGGTGTCCGGCGGCTCTTGGAACTGACCACTAGGCCTCCAGAGCGGATGACCCTGCGTCATCCGCGGCAAGCCGGCCCCCGCTGCCCCGGTGGCCTCGGGGCCGGTCTGCTCGGAGTATTCCCAGGCGAGGGGCGGTGCATTCACGCACTCGGCGAACTGACGGATCATTGCCGGTGAACGTTTGGCCTCGCGGCGCCGCCGGGTACTCCAGCCCTACTGGGGGGTCGGCGGGGGCGGGTGGGGGCCGGTGGGCGTCAGAGCCCCATCCGCCGGTGGCGCTCCTCGTACGCGCGCAGTGCCCGGAGGAAGTCGACCTTCCGGAAGGCGGGCCAGTAGGCCTCGCAGAAGTAGAACTCGCTGTGCGCGCTCTGCCAGAGCAGGAAGCCGGAGAGCCGCTGCTCGCCCGAGGTGCGGATGACCAGGTCCGGGTCGGGCTGGCCCTTGGTGTAGAGGTGCTCGGCGATGTGCTCGACGTCGAGGATTTCGGCCAGTTCCTCGATCGAGGTGCCGCGCCCGGCGTGCTCCTGGAGCAGCGAGCGGACGGCGTCGGCGATCTCGTGCCGGCCGCCGTACCCGACGGCGACGTTCACGGTGATCCCGTCGATCCCGGCGGTCTCGTCGGCGGCCCGCTTGAGCACGTCCGCGGTGTGCTGCGGGAGCAGGTCCAGCGCGCCGACCGGGTTGACCCGCCAGCGACGGGCGGCGGCCAGGCCGGTGACGGCGTCCTCGATGATCCCGAGCAGCGGGACGAGCTCGTCGGCCGGCCGGGAGAGGTTGTCGGTGGAGAGCATCCAGAGCGTGACGACCTTGACGTGGGTCTCGTCGCACCAGCCGAGGAACTCGCTGATCTTGTCGGCGCCGCGCTGGTGACCGTAGGCGGTGGAGCCGCCGGTCGCCTTGGCCCAGCGGCGGTTGCCGTCGAGGATCACGCCGATGTGATGGGGGGTCCGGGCGAGGTGCACCTCGACCCGGCGACCGTAGAGGCCGTACATACCGTCCAGCAGGGTGCGCAGACCCGGCGTGCGTTCGACGACATCGCGCAGACCCATGGTTTTCGGCCCCTCCGTACTCATTCACCGGGGGACGTCACAACCCCCGGCGCAGCCTACTCCGGCCCGGAGGCAGTGGGTAAAGCCGCAGGTAGCAGTCCGGTCACAGTCCTGTGCGGAGCGCGTCGGGGGCCGCGTGGCGGGAGTGGCCGGAACACACCCGCGCGAACGCCCGGTGGCTCCCGGGGCTCCGGATACGGAACGGTATCCGGTTCCTTAAAGAATCCGTAAGCCGACGGTTCAATGCTTGACGACCACCAATGGTCTAGTCCAGCTTGTGACCCAGGGCGGAACACGCACCACCGCCGCCCCATCCGAGGCAGTACTGCGGACGCAATTCCCTCCTCGCCCCCGGGCGTTCCCGAACCGAACACGACGCTCCTCGCTCCGGTGCTCCCACACCGCCGACCGTCCGTCGTCCTCGGCCCGGGCACGCTCGTCGGCCCGGCGGGAGCCCTCCCCCACACGCGGCCGCCGCGCCCCCCACCGCGGCGGCCGCTCCTCCCCCAGGAGCGCACCTCCATGGCCCGTACGCTGAACCAGCCCGCGCACAAGCGCCGGCGCAGCACCCTTCCGGCCCTCGCCGCCGGTGCCACCGCCCTCGCCCTCGCCGGCAGCGGCCTCGCCCTCTTCGCCGGCGGCGCCAGCGCGGCCGCCGGCAACCTGGTCTCCAACGGCGGCTTCGACTCCGGTTCGACCGCCGGCTGGGTCTGTACCGGCGCCGCGGGCACCGTCTCCACTCCGGTCCACTCCGGCACCGGCGCGCTGCAGGCCACGCCGGGCGCCGCGGACACCGCCGAGTGCACCCAGACCATCAGCGTGCTGCCCAACACCAGCTACACCCTGAGCGCCTGGGTCCAGGGCCCGTACGTCTACCTCGGCGCGCGCGGCACCGGCGGCACCGACCCGAGCAGCTGGTCCAACCAGAACAGCTGGAACCAGCTCTCCTCCACCTTCACCACCGGCGCGAACGTCAAGAACGTCACGCTGTTCGTGCACGGCTGGTACGGCCAGAGCGCCTACCTCGCGGACGACATCACGCTGAGCGGCCCCGGCGGCACCTCCACGCCGAGCCCGACCGCGACGCCCACGGCCACGCCGACCGCCACCGCGTCGCCCACGGCCACCGCTACGCCGACCGCGACCGCCACCCCCACGGCGACCGCCACCCCGACCCAGACCGCCACGCCGACGCCCACGGCGACCGCGACCACCACCGCCCCGCCGGTCACCGGCCTGCCGAAGCATGTGGTCACCGGCTACTGGCACAACTTCGACAACGGCGCGACCGTCCAGAAGCTGAGCGACGTCCAGAGCGCCTACGACATCATCGCGGTCTCCTTCGCCGACGCCGTGCCGACCAGGGGCGGGGCGATCAGCTTCACCCTCGACCCGGGGCTCGCCAAGGCCCTCGGCGGCTACACCGACGCGCAGTTCCGCGCCGACCTGAAGGCCAAGCAGGCGGCCGGCAAGAAGGTCGTCCTCTCGATCGGCGGCCAGAACGGCGCGATCAGCGTGGGTGACGCCGCCGCGGCGGCCGCGTTCACCGACAGCGCCTACGCGATCATCAAGGACTACGGCTTCGACGGCATCGACGTCGACCTGGAGAACGGCGTCAACCCGACCTACCTCGGGAACGCGCTGCACAGCCTGCAGGCCAAGGTCGGCTCGAACTTCATCCTGACGATGGCCCCGGAGACCATCGGGATGTACAGCACCGCCGGTGCCTACTTCCAACTGGCGCTGAACACCAAGGACATCCTGACCGTCGTCAACACCCAGTTCTACAACTCGGGCGGCATGAACGGCTGCGACGGCAAGGTCTACAACCAGGGCACCATCGACTTCATCACCGCACAGGTCTGCACCCAGATCCAGGGCGGCCTGCGGCCCGACCAGGTCGGCATCGGCGTCCCGGCCTCCAGCAAGGCGGCCGGCGGCGGCTACGTCTCGCCGACCGTGGTGAACAACGCGCTGGACTGCCTGGCCACCGGCAAGAACTGCGGCAGCTTCGTCCCGCCGGCCAAGTGGCCCACCATCCGCGGCGCGATGACCTGGTCCACCAACTGGGACGCCAACAACGGGAACGCCTTCTCCAACGCGGTCGGCCCGTTCGTCCACCAGATGCCGTAACTCCCCCCGGCGCGCCGCTCCTTGAGGGTGGGGCTCGCGCGCCGACGGCGGGGCCCGTCGTACCGGACCGGTACGGCGGGCCCCGCTCGTCCCCCCTCCTCCTACTGCAGCAGGACCGCGGCCAGGGTGCCGAGCAGCAGGAACGGGCCCATCGGCAGCTCCAGCCCGCGCACCGGCCGCCGCCGCGCCAGGGCCGCCACCGCCCGGACCACCGCCCAGAGCCCGGCCAGCACCGAGGCCGCGAAGAGCCCGGTGAACGCGGCCGACCAGCCGTACCGGCCGAGCAGCGCGCCCAGGCCGAGCGCCAGCACGGTGTCCCCCGGGCCCATCAGACCGATCCAGCCGGGCAGTTCGAACAGCGCGGCGGCGGCGAGCGCCACCAGCAGACAGCGCAGCAGCACACCCGGACTGCCGGCCGCCAGCTCCACCACCACCAGCAGCGCGGCCAGGCCGGCCGCCAGCGCCCAGCTCAGCGGGTACGGCAGCCGCCGCACCCGGGCGTCGGTGAAGCCGAGCACCACGCCCGGGCCGGCCGCCCAGAGCAGCAGCACCGCGTCGGCCGGGTGCGCCGCCGACAGCGCGGCCGCCGCCACCGCGACGGTCACCGCCTCCACCTGCCAGGCCCCCGGCCCCAGCCGCTCCCGGCAGCCCGGGCAGCGCCCGCCGGGCGGCAGACCGCGCAACCGCCGCTCGCACGCCGGGCACCGGGTGCACCACGGCCCGCCCTCCGGCACGGCGTAACGCACCACCAGACCCCGCAGCGCGGGCGCCACCAGCAGGCCGCCCAGCACCGCCCCGAGCACGGCCGCGATCACGGCGCCCCCTCTCGTCCACCGTCGGTCACTGTCCTCGGGCACCGGTACGGTTCCCCGGGAACCGCCCGGCACTCGCCGGCGTCCGACCTCGCGGCGCCACATCCGCATTCCGGCGCCGCACCGACCACATCATCCACGGGGACCCACTGTGACCAACACTCAGAACGCGCTGCGCGCCGCCGTCCCGCTCGCCGCGCTGGCGCTGCTGCTGACCGCCTGCGGGCCGGAGAACGAGGACCCGGCCGCGGGCGCGGCGGGCGCCGCGGGCGCGAGCGCCGCCGCCACCACCGCGCCGGGCGCCACCGGGGCCCCGTCGGCCACCGGCGGCTCCGCCGGCACCGCGGGCACCAGCGGTACGGCCGGCACGGCCGGCACGGCGGGCGCCGGCGGCAACACGCCGAACGCCGTCCCGTCCGCCGCCACCAGCGGGAACCCGATCGGCGGCGCCGGCGGCGGCGCCGGCAGCGGGAAGATCGGCTACGACAACCCGCTGGCGACCACCGCCACCGGCAGCTACCTGGGCAAGACCAAGGCCGACGTCACCCCGGTCTCGGTGGTCAAGGGCACCGCGGCCGAGGTCGCGCCGTACAACTTCAAGCCGGCCGAGCTCGACGGCAAGACGCCGTACTACGTGACCGTCTCGTTCACCAACCGCACCGGTGGCCCGCTCACCGACGAGTACTTCATGATGCGGTTCAAGGTGAAGTCGGACACCGCCGCCACCGGCGGGGTGCTGCCCGCGCCGACCGTCCTGAAGTCGATCCCGCAGTGCGACTCCGGCAAGAAGCCCGGCACCCTGGCGGACGGCCAGACCCAGCAGCAGTGTGCGGTCTATCTCGTTCCGACCAACACCCCGCCGAAGTTCCTCGTCTTCGGCAGCGTTCTGGACACCGAGCCCCTGATCTGGAAGGCCGGCTGACAGCTCCGCCTGCCGTTCGAAGGGGGCCTTTGAGGGCGGTCCGGCGCGTGTCCCCGCACACGCGCCGGACCGGCCCGGGATACCCCTAAAGTAGGCAGGCATGCAGGTCATCCAGTCCAGCAAGCTCGCCAACGTCTGCTACGACATCCGCGGCCCGGTGCTCGACGAGGCGATGCGGCTGGAGGAGCAGGGCCACCGCATCCTGAAGCTCAACACCGGCAACCCCGCCGTGTTCGGCTTCGACGCGCCCCCGGAGATCCTCCAGGACATCCTGCGCAACCTCTCCTCCGCGCACGGGTACGGCGACTCCAAGGGCCTGCTCGCCGCCCGCCGGGCCGTGGTGATGCACTACGAGGAGCGCGGGCTGCACGGCCTCACCGTCGAGGACGTCTTCCTCGGCAACGGCGTCTCCGAGCTGATCCAGCTGGCGATGACCGCCCTGCTCGACGACGGCGACGAGGTGCTCGTCCCGGCGCCGGACTACCCGCTCTGGACCGCCTCCGTCTCGCTGGCCGGCGGCACCGCCGTGCACTACCGCTGCGACGAGCAGTCCGAGTGGTACCCGGACCTGGCCGACATCGAGGCCAAGGTCACCGACCGGACCAGGGCGATCGTGGTGATCAACCCGAACAACCCGACCGGCGCGGTCTACCCGCGCGAGGTCCTGGAGGGCCTGGTCGAGATCGGCCGCCGGCACAAGCTGGTGGTCTACGCGGACGAGATCTACGACAAGATCCTCTACGACGACGCCGAGCACGTCCCGCTGGCCACGCTGGCCCCCGACCTGTTCTGCGTCACCTTCAACGGGCTCTCCAAGGCGTACCGGGTGGCGGGCTTCCGCTCCGGCTGGATGGTGCTCTCCGGCGACCGGCAACGCGCCCGCAGCTACATCGAGGGCCTGACCGTGCTCGCCTCGATGCGCCTGTGCGCCAACATGCCGGCCCAGCACGCGGTGGCCGCGGCGCTCGGCGGCCGACAGTCGATCAAGGACCTGGTGCTGCCCGGCGGCCGGCTGCTGGAGTCCCGGGACGCCGCGTACCGGCTGCTCAACGAGATCCCGGGGGTCAGCTGCGTCAAGCCGAAGGGCGCGCTCTACGCGTTCCCCCGGCTGGACCCGAAGGTCTACAAGATCAAGGACGACGCCCAGATGGTGCTGGACCTGCTGCGCGCCGAACGCATCCTGCTGGTCCAGGGGACCGGCTTCAACTGGCCCGAGCCGGACCACTTCCGCCTGGTCACGCTGCCCCGGGCGGAGGAGATCACCGACGCCGTCACCCGGATCGGCGACTTCCTCGGCGGCTACACCCAGCCGTAGCGGGCCCGGACGGTCAGGCCGTCGCGGTCAGGCCGTCGCGGTCAGGCCGGTCCGGCTGGCCGTCGCGGTCCGGTCCGGTCCGGTCCGGTCCGGTCCGGTCCGGGAAAAGCTACGGCCGGAGTCCCGGTCCGGACGATCTCCTTGGTCGGGGAAAGATCGTCCGCGGAACTCCGGCCGTCCTGTCGCTCGGTGGGTGCGCGATTCGTGCCACGCACCCACCACTACTCGCCGGGCTGAGGCTCAGGCTCAGCCGAGGCGGGCGACCAGGTCTCGGTACTCGTCCCACAGCTCGGTGGGCGTGTGGGAGCCGAAGAGCTCCAGGTGGGCCGGGACGAGCGCGGCCTCCTGACGCCAGATGTCGGCGTCCACGGTGAACAGCAGCTCCCGGTCGGCCTCGGAGAGGTCCAGGCCGTCCAGGTCGAAGCCCTCGACGGTCGGCAGCACGCCGATCGGGGTCTCGACGCCCTCGCCGGTGCCCTGCAGGCGCTCGACGATCCACTTCAGCACGCGGCTGTTCTCGCCGTAGCCGGGCCAGACGAACGAGCCCTCGCTGTTCTTGCGGAACCAGTTCACGTAGTAGATCTTCGGCAGCTTGGCGGCGTCCGCCTGGGCGCCGACCTTCAGCCAGTGGGCGAAGTAGTCGCCCATGTTGTAGCCGCAGAACGGCAGCATCGCGAACGGGTCGCGGCGCAGCTCGCCGACGGTGCCCTCGGCGGCGGCGGTCTTCTCGGAGGCGATGTTCGCGCCCAGGAAGACGCCGTGCTGCCAGTCGAAGGACTCCGTCACCAGCGGGACGGCGGTGGCGCGGCGGCCGCCGAACAGGATCGCCGAGATCGGCACGCCCGCCGGGTCCTCCCACTCGGGGGCGATGGTCGGGCACTGCGCGGCCGGGACGGCGAACCGGGCGTTGGGGTGGGCGGCCGGGGTGCCGGACTCCGGCGTCCAGTCGTTGCCGCGCCAGTCGGTGAGGTGCGCCGGGGGCTCCTCGGTCAGGCCCTCCCACCAGACGTCGCCGTCGTCGGTCAGCGCGACGTTGGTGTAGACGGTGTTGCCCCAGAGGGTCTCGATGGCGTTGGCGTTGGTGTCGACGCCGGTGCCGGGCGCGACGCCGAAGAAGCCGGCCTCGGGGTTGATGGCGTAGAGCCGGCCGTCGGCGCCGAAGCGCATCCAGGCGATGTCGTCGCCGATCGTCTCGACCTTCCAGCCCGGGATGGTGGGCTGGAGCATGGCGAGGTTGGTCTTGCCGCAGGCGGAGGGGAAGGCCGCCGCGACGTACGTGGCCTCGCCGGTCGGCGGGGTGAGCTTGAGGACGAGCATGTGCTCGGCCAGCCAGCCCTCGTCACGCGCCATCGTGGAGGCGATCCGCAGCGCGTAGCACTTCTTGCCGAGCAGGGCGTTGCCGCCGTAGCCGGAGCCGAAGGACCAGATCTCGCGGGTCTCCGGGAAGTGCGAGATGTACTTGGTGCTGTTGCACGGCCAGGCGACGTCCGCCTCGCCCTCGGCGAGCGGCGCGCCGACGGTGTGCACGGCCTTGACGAACTCGCCGTCCTCGCCCAGCTGGTCGATCACGGCCTGGCCCATGCGGGTCATCACGCGCATCGACACGGCGACGTAGGCGGAGTCGGTGATCTCGACGCCGTACGCGGCCAGCGGGGAGCCGACCGGGCCCATCGAGAAGGGCACGACGTACATCGTGCGCCCCTTCATCGAGCCGCGGAAGAGACCGTTCTCGCCCTGGAAGACCTCCCGCATCTCGGCGGGGGCCTTCCAGTTGTTGGTCGGACCGGCGTCCTTCTCCTGCTCGGAGCAGATGTAGGTGCGGTCCTCGACGCGCGCCACGTCCGTGGGGTCCGAGGCGGCGTAGTAGGAGTTGGGGCGCTTCTTCTCGTCGAGCTTCCTGAAGGTGCCCTGAGCGACCAGCAGGTCCGCGAGGCGCTGGTACTCCTCCTCGGACCCGTCACACCACTCGATGCGGGCCGGCTGGGTGAGCTCGGCGATCTCGCTCACCCAGGCCAGCAGGCGCTTGTGACGGGTGGGCGCGGATGCGCTGAGAGCGAGGTTCTCGTACGACACGATCGCTCCGTTTCACGCCATCTCGGCACGGAGACGGCGTAGCGGGGGTTTGAGGGTGCTTGCAGCGTAGCTCCGGCCTCAAGCCCAGAACACGGCGCAACGGTGAAATTGACTCATCTTTTACTACATTCAGTCTGATTACTTGTTGGTAATCCGGCTCCTTCGGCCGACCCGAGCCCGACCCGACCGACCCCCGAACACTCCAAAACGTCCAAGTAGTGATGAGGACCACTTCCTACGCGTCAGTAACCTACGGAGCCGTAGGTAGCAGGTAGCATGCTGCCCATGACTGCTGAGCTCCTGGAGAGCACGGAGCGCGTGGAGATCAAGCCGCGTTGGCGCGGCTGGCTGCACGCCGGGATGTTCCCCGCCACGGTGGCCGCCGGGATCGTGCTGATCTGCCTGGCCGACTCCACGCCCGCCAAGATCGCCTGCGCGATCTACTCGGTCAGCGCCTGGCTGCTGTTCGGGGTCAGCGCGGTCTACCACCGCTTCACCTGGGGGCCGCGCGGCGACGCCGTGCTGCGCCGCCTCGACCACGCGAACATCTTCTTGATCATCGCGGGCACCTACACCCCGTTCACCATCCTGCTGCTGGACGGCGCCGCGCAGCAGGTGCTGCTCTGGGCGGTCTGGGGCGGTGCGCTGGCGGGGATAGCGTTCCGGGTGTTCTGGGTGGGCGCGCCGCGCTGGCTGTACACGCCGGTGTACATCGCGCTGGGCTGGGCCGCCGCCTTCTTCCTGCCGGACTTCCTGCGCACCGGCGGGGTCGCGGTGCTGGTGCTGATGATCGTCGGCGGGGTGCTCTACAGCGTCGGCGGCGTGGTGTACGGGCTCAAGCGGCCCAACCCCTCACCGCGCTGGTTCGGCTTCCACGAGGTGTTCCACGCCTTCACCCTCGGAGCCTTCATCGTGCAATACGTCGGTGTCTCACTGGTGGCGTACAGCGCGACCCGCTGAACCCGGCGCCCCACGACGGGCGGTCGGCCGGTCCAGTGACCGGGCGGCCGCCCGTTCCGCTGTCCACTCCGGACCCGGCCGGCCCGGCCGGCGGTCCCCGCGCTCGTGCGCCGCGCCGTCGTGCCCCGGGCGCTCGTACGCCGGGCGCTCGCCCCCCGGACGCTCCCGTGCGGCGCGCTCGCGGGCCGCACGGTCGTGACTCGGAAGCTCGGCGGCCGAGTGGTCGGGGCCCGCGAGCCCGGGGGCCCGACGTTCCGGCGCCGGGAACCCGCGCACCGGGTACTCGCGGCCGGGGTGCTCGCGGATCAGCTGCTCACGCACCCCGTACGGACGGGAGCCGGCCTGCCGCGCGTCCAGCGCCTCGCGCGCCCGGCGGCAGCGCTCGCAGTGCGCCGGGTCCGGCCGGCCGCGCCCCGGGCGGTGCCGGCGCGCCGGACGGCGCTCGCGCGGCCCGGCCTGCTGGTGCAGCTGCTGCCAGCGCCGGCCGACGTACACCATGAGCAGCAGCACCTCGACCCCGGCGACCCCCAGCACCAGGACGGCACCGTTGATCAGGTAGGCCGCGACCACGGCCAGCGCGGACCCCACCACCACCGCCGCACCCCAGATCTGGGCGCTCGACTCCCTGCCGGCCATTCGACTCCCCTTCCTGCGCCGGGCACGTGGTCGGCTCCTGCCGCCCCACCCCTTCTCGCTCTCGGCACGCTTCGGCCAGCACTGACCGATTGCCACATCCTATCTACCGTCAGTCACCCGAGGCCGCCCCGGGGCGGCGAACGCCAGATCAACGTTGCGTCAATTCCTTGTGCGGGAAGCACACTTCCAGGACACGTCACGGTGGGTCACGACTACCCGCGGGGGCGCGCGACATTGACGGCCGCCCTCTTTTGGAAGTTACTGTCATTTGACAGTCACTTCCCCGAAAGCTCCGGAGGCCGCCGTGACCCCTCCCGCCGTACCCGCCCCGCCCGCTCCGCCCGGCCCCGATCCGCGGCGCTGGCTGGCGCTGGTCGCCGTCGCGCTGAGCGTCCTGGTCATCAGCTTCGACATGACGATCCTCAACGTGGCCCTGCCGACCCTGGCCTCCCAGCTGCGGGCCACCACCGGCCAGCAGCAGTGGATCGTCGACTCCTACACGGTGGTCTTCGCCGCCGCGATGCTCCCGGCCGGCCTGCTCGGGGACCGCTTCGGCCGCCGCCGCACCCTCACCACCGGCCTCGCCCTGTTCGGCCTCGCCTCCGCGGTCGGCATGCTCGCCGACAGCCCCGGCACCCTGGTCGCCGCCCGTGCGGCGATGGGTCTGGCCGGCGCCCTGGTGATGCCGATGTCCCTGGCGGTGATCCCCGGTCTGTTCCCGGCCGGCGAGCAGCGCCGCGCCACCGCGATCCTCTCCGCCGCGCTCGCCGCCGGGACCCCGCTCGGCCCGCTGATCGGCGGCTTCCTGCTGCAGCACTTCTGGTGGGGCGCGATCTTCGTGATCAACGTCCCGCTGACGGTGATCGGCATCGTCGCCTGCGTCCTGCTGCTGCCGGAGACCCGCAACCCCGCCGCACCCCGGATCGACGTGCTCGCCACCGTCCTCGGCGCGGGCGGTCTGGCCGCACTGACGTACGGCATCATCGAGGGCCCCGAACGCGGCTGGGCCGACCCGCTGGTGATCGGCATGATCGGCGGCTCGCTGGTCGCCCTCACCGTCCTGGTGCTGCGCAGCCGCCACCAGCACGCCCCGATGCTCGACCTCACCCTGCTCGCGGACCCGACCTTCCGCTGGGCCGCGGGGGCCGCCACGCTGGTCTCCCTGGTGCTCTTCGGCGCCTTCTTCGTCCTGCCGCTGTACTTCCAGAGCGTGCTGGGCGCGGACGCCTTCGGCACCGGTCTGCGGCTGATGCCGATGATGGTCGGGCTGATGGTGGCCGCCAAGCTCAGCGAGGGGCTGGTCGCCCGGATCGGCCCCCGGTCGGTGATCGCCCTCGGGCTCACCTCGCTGGCCGCCGCCCTGCTGCTCGGCAGCCGCACCTCCGTCTTGGACGGCTACGGCCTGGCGGCCGTCTGGCTCACCCTGCTCGGCCTGGGCATGGGCCTCTCGCTGATCACCGCCCAGGCCTCCGCCCTGCTCACCCTGCCGCCGGCCCGGGCCGGGGTCGGCTCCGGCCTGATGCAGACGCTGCGCCAGGTCGGCGGCGCGATCGGGGTCGCCGTCTTCGGCAGCATGCTGGCCGACTCCTACCGCGGTGCGCTGGACACCGCCGCGCTCCCGGCCGAGGCCGCGCACCGGGCCGGGCAGTCGGTGGTCGCCGCCGACGCGGTGGCCGCCGCCTCCGGGGACGGCGCCCTGACCGTCTCCGCCCACGCCGCATACGTGCACGGGATGACGCTCGTCCTGCTCGTCTCCGGGGTGATCGCCCTGCTCTCGGCGGTGCTGGTCGCCCTGCGGATGCCGACCGCCGAACCGCGCCCGGGCACCGGCGCCGGTCCCGCCCCGGAGACCACCGCCGTCCCCGCCGCCGATCACGGATAATCGAAGGTATGAGCGCAACGCGGCCGACCACGGCGCCCCCGGCAGACCCGGCCCACCCGGTCCGGGCGATGCTGGAGGCGCCGCTGTCGCTGCGCGAACGGAAGAAGCTGAGGACCCGCCGGACGATCCGCCGCGAGGCGTACCGGCTGATGGCCGCGCAGGGCTACGAGAACACCACCGTGGAGCAGATCGCGGCCGCGGCCGAGGTCTCGCAGTCCACCTTCTTCCGGTACTTCGCCACCAAGGAGGACCTCGTCCTCACCGACGAGTACGACCCGGCGATCGTCAGCGCGCTGCTCGCCCGCCCCGCTGACGAACCGTTTCTCCGCTCCTGCCGCGAAGCCATCGTCGGCCTGATCCGCGAACTGATCCAGGACGAACGCGACGAGCTGCTCACCCGCCTGCGGCTGATCCACGACGTCCCCGCGCTGCGCGCCAGGATGCGCGAGAACGCCAACGACCCGCAGCGCCTCTACCTCGCCGTCCTGACCCGGCGCCGGGGCGTCGAGGAGCCGACCTTCGAGATGCGGGTCACCGCGGCCGCCCTGGGAGCGGCGACCGGCGAGACCGTCCTGCGGTGGGCCGAGAGCAACGGCGAGCTGGACATCGCCGACCTGGTCGACCACACCTTCGCCGTGCTGGAGCGCGGCTTCACCGACCTCTAGGGCCGCACCGGCGAAGCCGCGACGGGGCCCGGCCGCCGAGCCGGACCCCGCCGCTCACCCGATGGACGCGCTCTCCGACGGACTCGTCGTCCGGCTGACCCGCTACCCGACGGACCCGCCATCCGGTGGACCCGCTACCCGATGGACGCGCTAGCCGCGCCGGGCGCCCGCCCGTCGCCGCAGGGCGAGGCCCGCGCCCACCAGCGCCGTGGCCCCCAGGGCCGCCGCCGCCGCCGTGACGGCCGGCAGCGTGCCGCCGTCCGCCGCGGCCGCCCCCTGCCCGGTGGCGTCCGGCTGGTAGCCGCCGCCCTTGCCGGCCCGGTCGTACGCCGAGCCGGGCAGTTTGTCCCCGTACCGCTGGTGGACCAGCCGCTGGTAGGCCGCCAGACTCACCCCGGACCCGCCCACCGAACGCCGCGCCTCGTCGTCCAGCGGCAGCACCCGGCCGTCCCGCAGCACGTACCAGGCGTTGAGCTGCGGTTCGCGGAACGGCGTCCCGCCACCGCCGGCCGCCGCCCGCGCCGCGTAGTCGGTCTCGTCGCCGCCCGAGGCGATGTTGACCACCCGCCAGCCGTCGCCCTGTTTGACCGTCCAGACCGAGGCCACCTGGCCGTCCGCCGAGACGGCCTTGCTGGCGGTGTACTCGGCCGTCGCGACCGGTGCGCCCGGGGCGCCGGCCACGAAGCCGGCGTCCAGGGTGTAGACCGGCACGGTGTCGCCCGAGAGGCTCGGCGCGGCCGCGCTCGCCGCCCGCGCCTCCTCGGCCGCGCCGATGGTGAGCTGCTGGGTCGGCGGGACGCCCTTGCGGGCGAAGAAGTGGCCCAACCGGTCCAGGACGGCCGGGTCCTGGACCGCGCCCCGGGCCTGCGCGAGGTCGGCGGCGGTGACCGGGGCGGGGGTGCCCGCGGGGCTGTCCGCGGCGGTGTCCGCCTGGGCGGCCGGGGTGACGGCCAGACCGAGGCCGGCGGCGAGCAGGACGGCGACGGCCGCGTTACGGATGCTGGTCATGGCCGCCCTCACGCGCCGATCCGGTACAGGGAATGGGTCCAGGAGAACGTGCCGTTGGACACGTAGTAGGTGAAGTCCGCCCAGTTGTAGCGGGTGTTGGAGGGCCACGGGTCGCCCCAGTACACCCAGTTGCTGCCGGTGTCGTAGCCGTAGACCACGTGCATGTGGCCACCGCCGGAGCTCCACTGGATCCGGGTCTCGATCGGCCGGTCGGCGTTCACCTCGGTCTGCACCGTGCTGTAGCGCAGGTACCCGGTGACGTACGAGCCGGGGTTGATGCCGATTCGGCTGAGACCGTTCTGCACGTCGCCCAGCGTGGCCTGGCTGTTGGGGCAGCTGGAGTTGGACGAGCGGCCGAACGCGGCGTTGCAGAACTGGTTCTGGCTGTAGTCGTACCCGAACCAGGTGGCGATGGTGTTGCCGCTCGCCGCCCAGCACCAGTTGGTCTGCTGTTGCTGCTGCATGGTGATGTTGAGCTTCTTGAACGTGCCGGCCAGATCGGCCGTACTGCCCGGCGCCGCGGCCGGACGAACCTGGACGGACGCACCGGTGGGGGCCGGCGCGGCCGAGGCGGGGCTGGTCGCCGCGACGCTGAGCGCCGGGCCGAGCACGCCCAGCGCGAGCGCCGCGACGGCGCGGCGCGGACGTATCCGTGGAACTGGCATGGGGGAGTTTCTCCTTGCACGACAGAGGAGTGGGGGTTCCGTCTGGGTGCGGTCCGGATCGCGCCACCGAGCATCGCCCCGTTGACAGAAGCAGGTCAACGGCCTTCACAGCACGCGGAACGCGGTGTGAACGGCCCGGCCCAGGTGTGAACGCCGCCCCGCAAACGCCCGCGCGGCAGGCCCGGACCGGTGACAAACGGCCTTCCACATGTGAATATTCACGACCAGCCGGTGTCCGCCCTGCCCGCCCACCGAGGAGGCCGCCATGCAGCGGAGCGACCAGGCCGACCTCGCCACCGCGCTGCGCACCGGCCCGTTCCACGTGGCCCTGCGCACCGCCATCGCCGCCCGGGGCCTCGCCCTGCACCGGATCCGCCGGCACCTCGCCCTGCGCGGCATCGACATCGGGGTCACCAGCCTCAGCTACTGGCAGCAGGGCCGCCGCCGGCCCGACCGGCCCGAATCGCTGCGCGCGGTCCGGGCCCTGGAGGAGGTGCTGGAACTCCCCGAGCACTCCCTCACCCGGCTGCTCGGCCCCCGCCGGGCCACCCCCGCCGAGCAGGCCGGCCCGCCCGTGCGCCCCTACCGGGACCTCATCTCCCCGGCCGCCGCCGTCGACGACCTGCTCGCCGAGCTCTCCGGCCCGCGCGACACCGGGCTGCACACCATCACCCACATCGAGCGGATCCGGATCGGCGCCGACCGCCAACTGCTGCGCCGGGACTCCCAGCACGCGCTGCGCGCCCACCGCGAAGGCATCGACCGCTACCTGGCCATCTACCAGGGGGACCCGGGCTGCGACATCGCCCGGGTCGGCGTGCGCGCCGAGGAGAACTGCCGCCCCGGCCGGATCCGCCGCGACCAGGCCCATCACCTGCTGGTCGCCGAGCTCCTCCTCGACCGCCGCCTCCGGGCCGGCGACACCCACCTGCTGGGCTACGGCTTCGACGCCAGCCCGTCACCCACGCCCGGCTGCGAGTACGTCCGAGGCTTCAACTCCGGCGCCGGCCAGTACGTCCTTCAGGTCACCTTCCACCCCGCCGCCCTGCCCGTCCGCTGCCACCGCTTCGCCCTCCGCTCCCCCGGCGAGAAGCCTTACGAGACGGAGGAGTTGACCCTCGACGGCCACCACTGCGTGCACCTGGTGGCGACGGCTCTCCAGCCCTGCCTGCTCGGCGTCCGGTGGGACTGGGAGTAGCCCGCCCCCGCGCCGTGGACGGGCCGCCCGCCGGTCACGCCCGGACGCCGAACCGTCGGACAGGGACGCCCGCCGCTCAACCCGGGAAGCCGACCGTCAGGCAGTCCTCCACCGGGCGGTAGCCGAGCTGCCGGTAGATCGAGTTGCTGGTCGGGTTGGCCAGATCGGTGAACAGCAGCACCTCGGCCGCCCCCTGCGCGAGCGCGTGCGCCGAGGCGGCCGCGGTGACGCCGCTCGCGTAGCCGCGGCCGCGCCGCTCGGGCGGGGTGTAGACCGGCCCGATCCGCGACATGCCGGCGATCACCGGGCTGTTCCCGGCCATCGCGACCGGGGCGCCGCCGTCCTCCCAGACGTGGAGCAGCCCGGCGGCGATCCGGTCGTCCACCGTGTCCCGGGCGTTGGGGAGTTCGATGACGACCTCGGCCCCGAAGGCCCCGTACCAGTCGACCAGCAGCTCGCGGTCGGCCGGAGCGCAGACCCGGGGGCGGCCGGCCGGCGGGCGCGGCGGGCCGGTCAGCCCGTCGAGCCGGTAGAGCCGCTGACGGGAGCGCGCGCACGCGGTGGCGCCGGTCGCGGCCTGCCAAGCGGCGGCGAACGCGTGGACCGCCGACTCGCCACCGGAGACCGCCGTGACCTCGGTGAAGTCCGGCCCCGCCGCGGCCAGTTCGACGGCGAGCTCGGCCGCCGCCCGGTCCGGCATCACGCCGAGGCGCGGCTCGAACGGCGGGGTCCGCAGGAACGCGCCCTCGACCGGGCCGCGCGGCTCACGGCTCCACCACCCGAAGACCGGCGTCTGCGGGCCGAAGGCGTGCGGCCCGCGCCCGACCAGCCGGTCGCTCACGGTGAGCAGGACGGTGTTCTCGGCCGGGCGGGCGCGGAGGAAGCCGCCCGCCCGCGCGAGGAAGTCGTCCAGGGACGTGGCCAGGGTCCAGGTCATGGGCGATTCTCGCCCGGCCGCCCGGCCGGGCACAACTGGATTCAGCTCGCCGGGTCGTCCAACTCGACCAGGACGCCCAGTCGTTCGGCCAGCACCGCCGGGTCGGTGGTCGGTGCGTCGCAGGCGAAGTGCCGGCAGATGTACGCGGCGGGTGCGCCGCCCACCAGCGGCCGGTCCGCCAGCAGCGGCACCTCGTCGGCGTCCGGCGCGCCGACCGCGACCACCGCGCCGGGCGCGGTGCCCAGCAGCGCCGCCCGGTGCAGCGCGGCCGTCGCCGGATCCCCGGCCGATCCGACCACGGCCACCTCGCGCGGGCCGTCCACCAGCGCCTCGGCCACCGCCAGGCCCCAGCCGATGAACCGGGGCGCCCGGCCGGCCAGTGCCCCGACGATGCCGAGCGCCCGCTCGGCGGCCGTGCGGTGGCGCGCCGACCCGGTGTAGGCGGCGTACGTCAGCAGCGCGCCGGCCGCGGCCGTCCAGCCGGACGGGGTGGCGTTGTCCGTCGGGTCCTGGGGCCGCCGGATCAGCTCCTCGGCGTCGTCGGCGGTGTCGTACAGCGCGCCGGACGCCTCGTCGGCGAAGTGCTTGAGCACGGTGTCCAGCAGCCCGTCGGCCAGCTCCAGCCACTCGGCCTCACCGGTGACGGCGTACAGCGCGAGGAAGCCCTCGGCGGTGTCCGCGTAGTCCTCCAGGACGCCCGCGTGGGCACCGGCCCGGCCGTCCCGGGAGGTGCGCAGCAGCCGGCCGTCCGGCGTGAGGTGGACCGCCAGCAGCAGGTCGGCGGCGCGTTCGGCGGCCTCGACCAGGTCGGGCCGCTCCAGCAGCGCGCCGGTCTCGGCGAGCGCGGCGACGGCCAGCCCGTTCCAGGCGGCGACCACCTTGTCGTCCCGGGCGGGCGCCGGCCGCTCGGCCCGCGCCGCGAAGAGCCTCGCCCGGATCCGCTCGGCCGCCTCGGCGTCCGGCGGGTCGGCCGGCAGCTGCAGCACCGAGGAGCCGTGCTCGAACGTCCCCGTCGCGGTGACCTCGTAGAGCTCCGCCGCGAGGGCCGCGTCCGCCTCCCCCAGCACCTCGGCGAGCTGCCCCGGCGTCCAGGCGTAGTACGCGCCCTCGACCGAGGCGCCGCTCCCGTCCAGGCTGTCGGCGTCCAGCGCCGAGGCGAACGCCCCTTCGGGGGTGCGCAGTTCACGCAGCAGGAAGTCGGCTGTGGAGAGCGCCACCCGGCGGGCGAGCGGGGAGCCGGTGGCCCGCCACAGGTGCAGGTACGCGCGGAGCAGCAGCGCGTTGTCGTACAGCATCTTCTCGAAGTGCGGGACGACCCAGTCGGCGTCCACCGCGTACCGGGCGAAGCCGCCGCCGAGCTGGTCGTGGATGCCGCCGCGGGCCATCGCCGCGGCGGTCCGGACGGCCATCTCAAGCGCGGCCGCCGAGCCGGTCCGGGCGTGGTGGCGCAGCAGGAACTCGATCACCATGGCCGGCGGGAACTTGGGCGCCCCGCCGAAGCCGCCGCGCCGGGCGTCGAAGTCCCGGCCGAGCGCGACCAGCGCCTCGTGCAGCTCGGCCTCCCCCGGCGGCCGGTGGACCCCGCTGCCGACCCCGTACACCGAGGCCCGCTCGGCCAGGTCGGCCCGGATCCGGGCGGCGACCTCGCCGACCTCCTCGCGCCGGTCCCGCCAGGCCGCGTCGACGCCCTCCAGGACCTGCCGGAAGGACGGCATCCCGTGCCGGGGCTCCGGCGGGAAGTACGTCCCGAAGTAGAACGGGTCCTTGTCGGGCGTGAGGAAGACCGTCATCGGCCAGCCACCCTGCCCGGTGGCCGCCTGCACCGCCTCCATGTAGACCGCGTCGACGTCCGGCCGCTCCTCGCGGTCGACCTTCACCGCGACGAACCGCTCGTTGGCGTACGCGGCCAGCGCCTCGTCCTCGAAGGATTCGTGGGCCATCACGTGGCACCAGTGGCAGGCCGCGTACCCGACCGACAGCAGCACCGGCACGCCGCGCCGCTCCGCCTCCGCGAACGCCTCGGGGCCCCAGGGCCACCAGTCGACCGGGTTGTCGGCGTGCTGCAGCAGATAGGGCGAGGTCGCACCGGCGAGACGATTCACGCCGCCACCCTACTCATGGCAGGCGACGGGACAGCTGTCGAAACGGCGGCCCGGTGCGCCCGAGTGCGGGCGGTGCGGTCCGGCGGTGGTCGAGCGTCCTGGTCGCGAAGGCCCGGGACGCGGGGGCTGCCCGGGGACGGCTGCTCGGCGTCCGGCCGCTGCCGCAGCTGATCCGACGCGCACCCGTCGGGTGTTCGCCCCGTCGATCCGGGGCGGGAGGCGGCGTTGAACCGGCGCGCCGCCCCGGGCCGTTGAGTCGAGGCGGACGGCGGGGGCGATGCGGTGACAGGAGGCAATGGCGTGACGGGCGACCACACGGTCATCGAACGGGTGCGGCGGCTGGACCGGGAGGCGGACTGGGACCGCGCCCCGGTGTACGGGCCCGTCTCGCCGCCACAGGAGCCCGAGCGGCGCCGGCCGCTGGACGCCACGGGCACGATGGCCGTGCTCCCGGAGGCCGCTCCCCTCGCCGCCCCGCCCCAGCCGGCGGCACAGCCGGCCCAAGCTGTGCCGGGGGTCGGCGCGCCCGTCGCCCGGCGAGGCCTGCGCGGGATCGGCCTCGGCGCCGGGCTCGGCCTGGGCCGGGTCGATCGGGAACGGCTGGAGGCCGTCGTCCGCACCCCGCTGCACCGCTCCTACCGGATCGCGGTCGTCGGCCTCAAGGGCGGTGTGGGCAAGACCTCCGTGACGCTGGCGCTCGGCTCCGTGCTCGCCGAGACGCGGTCCGACAAGGTGATCGCCGTCGACGCCAATCCGGATACCGGCACCCTGAGCGGGCGGGTTCACCGGGAGACCACGGCCACCGTCCAGGACCTGCTGGTCGCCGCTCCCTCGATCACCGGCTACATGGACATCCGCCGCTTCACCTCGCTGACCCCCAGCGGTCTGGAGGTGCTGGGCAACGACCCGGACCCGGCGGTCGCCACCGCCTTGGGCGGCGAGGACTACCAGCGGCTGGTCGACCTGCTCGCCCGCCAGTACCCGATCGTCCTCAGTGACTGCGGCACCGGCCTGCTGCACGGCGCCACGCGCGCCGTGCTCGACCTCGCCGACCAGTTGGTCATCGCCGCCACCGCCAGCCTCGACGGCGCGAGCGGCGCCGACGCCACCCTGGAGTGGCTGCACGCGAACGGTTACGGGCCGCTGGCGCGGCGCAGCGTGACCGTGGTCTCCGGTGTCCGCGGCACGGGCCGGGTGGTGAAGGCGGAGAACCTGGTGGCGCATTTCGAGAGCCTCTGCCGGGCCGCCGTCGTCCTGCCCTTCGACGAGCACCTGGCCCTCGGCGGGACGTTCGAACCCGCGAAGCTCCGCCACCGGACCCGCCGCGCCCACCTCGAACTCGCCGCCGCGGTCGCCGAGGGGATGAGCCACCCGGGCGCCGCCCTTCCCGCCGGCTAGGGCCTGGGAGGGCCCGTCAGGCCTGCCAGCGCCCGGGGCGCCAGGCGCGGCGGCGGCCGGCCGCGCAGACCAGTGCGGTGCCGGTGACCAGGGCGACGCCGGCGAGGACGGCGCCCGCCGTCACCACCGCCTGGTGCCCGGCGGTGTCCGGCGACGGCGGCCGGAGTGCGGCGACGGTCGGGGCCGGGCGGGGCGACGGCGGGACGGCGGCCGGCGCCGGGGCGCCGACGGCGGCCGCCGGGTCGACCGTGCCGTAGCCCACGCGGGGGTCCGGCAGGGCGGTGCCCGGGTGGTAGGCGGTGGACGTCAGACGGTCCTTCAGCCCGGCCGGCCCGAGGTCGGGCCGGTAGCCGAGGACCAGGGCGGCGGTGCCGGCCACCACGGCGGCGGCGAAGCTGGGCCCCGAGCCGGTGAAGTAACCCTTGCCGCCGGGCCCGACGCTCATCATGGCGCCCCCCGGGGCCACCAGGTCGATCCGCCCGGCCCCGCCGCCCGGGGCACCGGAACCGCCGGAAGTGCCGGAGGTGCCGGAGGTGCCCGAGCCGACGCCGCCCGACCCGCCGGAGTCCGTACCGCCGCCGTTCGGGGCGCCGTTCGGGGCCAGGTCGGACACCGTCAGGACCTCCGCGGGGGCCGGGGCGGACCCGGACCCGCTGCCCTGGTCGGGCCCGGCCGGGGCGACCACCAGAGCCCCCTTGCCGCCTGCGTAGCGGACCGCGCCGGCGAGGTCCTCGTCGCCCGCCGCGACGGGCAGGGCCAGCGCGATCACCCGGGCGCCGCCGTCGGCCGCGTCGCGGATGCCCTTGGCCAGCAGGGCGGCGGTGGTGTTCCCGACGTCATCGGTCACGGCCACGGCCAGGACGCGCGCCTCGGGGGCGATGCCCGCGAAGCCGACGCCGTCGCGCCGGCCGGCCGCGATCAGTCCGGCCAGGAACGTGCCGTGGCCGACGCAGTCGCGGGTGGAGGCGCCCTCGCCGTACTCGCGCGGCCCCGGCACCAGGCGCCCGCCCAGGACGCCGGAGGCCGGGTCCACTCCGGAGCCGACGACGGCGACGGTCACCCCGGCGCCGCGGCCGAGCTGCCAGGCGGTCTCGGGACGCAGGAAGGCCTGCGCCCACGGCATCCGGTCGGTGTCCTTGTCGGAGGGCTTCACGCAGCCGTCCGCGCGGCCCGCGCTCCGGCTCTGCCCGATCACGGGCAGCGACCCCGGCTCGGCGCCGCCGGAGGAGGGCTGACCCGGACGGGCCGTACCCGCCGCGGCGGGAGTGCCGGGGACCGGGGCGCCGGGGACCGGGGCACCGGGTGCGGCGCCGGCCGGGGCGGCCTGCGCCAGCAGGATGCCGAGGCACAGCACAGCGCACACCGCCGGACCGGCCCCCGTCCGCCGCACCCCCGCAGCCGGTCGGATCCGCGCGGCGCGGCGCGCACGGGAGCGAGCGCCGGTCATACAGCCCTCGCCCGCGCCGGCACGGGGATGTCCTGCGGCAGCAGCAGGCTCAGCTCCGAGACGTCGCCGATGTCGAGCCGGGCCAGGCGCCCGGCCTGCCGGGTCACCATCGCCTCCAGCGTCTGCCGGGCGAAGCGGCCGTTGCCGAAGTTGCGGTCGCGCGGGACGGTTTCGCACAGCTGCGCCAGGGCGGCGAGGGTCTCGGGCGCGCAGACGTAGCCGGCCTGCTCGGCCTGCAGGCGGACGATGGTGACGAGTTCGTCCGCGCTGTAGTGGTCGAAGGCGATCTGCTGGGAGAAGCGGGAGGCCAGGCCGGGGTTGGAGGCGAGGAAGCCCTCCATCTCCTCCTGGTAGCCGGCCACGATCACCACGACCTCGTCGCGGTGGTCCTCCATCAGCTTCATCAGGGTGTCCACCGCCTCCTGGCCGAAGTCCCCGCCGGCCCCGTTGCGGGGCGTCAGGGTGTAGGCCTCGTCGATGAACAGCACGCCGCCGCGGGCGCGTTCGAAGGCGTCGCGGGTGAGCTGGGCGGTGTGGCCGATGTAGCGGCCGACGAGGTCGGCGCGGGCGGTCTCGATCAGCTGGCCGCCGGGCAGCACGCCGAGTTCGGCGAGGAGCTCGCCGTACAGGCGGGCGACGGTGGTCTTGCCGGTACCGGGCGGCCCGGCGAAGACCAGGTGGTGGCTGATCTTCGCGGTGGGCAGGCCGGCCTCCTCCCGGCGGCGCACCTGGGTGATGAGGTTGACCAGGTTTTCGACCTGCTCCTTGGCGGCGGCCAGGCCGACCATCGAGCGCAGCTGTTCCAGCAGTTCGGTGCCCCTGCCGCCGTCGGCGCCCGCCGCGCCGGCCTCCGCCCGGGCCGCGGCGGCGGCCTCCGCGCCGAGGTCCTCGGGCAGCAGCAGCGGCAGGTCCGCGTCGGTGACTTCGGCGAGCTCGGCCAGCCGGGACGCCTGGCGGTCCACCATCTCCTCGAACACCTTGCGGGCGGCGCGGCCGTTGCCGAAGTCGGCGCCCTTGGGCATCCGCGTGAAGTGCGTCCCGAGCGCGTCCACGGTGACGGCGTCGAGTTCGTAGCCGTGCGCGGTGGCGGACCGCTCGACGATGGTGACCAGTTCCTCGGGCGAGTAGTTGCGGAAGTCCACGGTGCGGCTGAAACGGGAAGCCAGGCCCGGGTTGGAGGCGAGGAAGTCGCGCATCTCGTCCGAGTACCCGGCGACGATCACCACCACGTCGTCGCGGTGGTCCTCCATCAGCTTGACCAGGGTGTCGATCGCCTCCCGGCCGAAGTCCGGTCCGGTGCCGCCGGAGCCGGCGGACAGCGTGTACGCCTCGTCGACGAACAGCACGCCGCCGAGCGCGGACTGGAAGACCTCGGTGGTCTTGATCGCCGTGCCGCCGATGATCGAGGCGACCAGGTCGGCGCGGGCCACCTCCACCAGGTGGCCGCTGGGCAGCACGCCGAGCTCGGCGAGGATGGCGCCGTAGAGACGGGCGACGGTGGTCTTGCCGGTACCGGGCGGCCCGGCGAAGACCAGGTGGCGGCCCATCGGCAGAGCCGGCATGCCGGCCTGTTCCCGGCGCCGGGCCAGCTTGTTGAGGTTGACCAGGGTGGCCACCTGGTCCTTGACGCCCTCCAGACCGACCAGCGCCTGCAGCGCGGCCTGCGGTCCCTCCGGCTCGGGCGGCGGCGGGGCGGCGGCCGAGTGCCGCGCCGGGTCGGTGGCGTCGTCGCGGTCCCCGGCGCCGGCGCCGTCCTGCGCGCCGGCCGGCCGGACCGCCGCGGGGCCGTCCTCGGCGCCGGCGCTCGCGCTGCCGTGGCTGTCGGCGCGGCCGTTGTCCCGGCTGGTGAGGTCCTGTACCGCCAGCCGGCTGCCGGCCCTGGTCTGGCGCAGCCCCGAGCCGCGGTTGCCGGCGACGGTGCACCCGGTGACCCGGACCGGTTCCTCGGAGTCCACCCGCAGGCCGTCGCCGGCGTTGTCGGTCAGTTCGCAGCCGTTCAGCGCGGCCCGGCTGCCCGCCGCCATCAGCACGCCGTGGCCGCGGTTGCCGTGCACCCGGGCGCGGACCATGGTGAGTTCGCCGCCGTCCTCGACCAGCACGCCGTCGCCGGTCCATTCGGCGATGTCGCAGTCGCGCAGGGAGGCGACGCCGCCGGGGCCGACCTCGACCCCGGCCACCGCGGCGGCCCGGCCGGGGCCGGCGGCCGGGGCACCGCCGCGCACCGTGGAGCCGCCGACCTGGGTGTTGCCGCCGTCGGCGACCCGCAGTGCGGCCCGCCCGGTGGCGGACAGCACGCACGACTCCAGCCGTCCGCGTCCTTCCCGGAACACCTCGACGCCGTGGCCGCGCACCTCCGCGATGTCCAGGCGGCGCAGCAGCGGGTTGGCGCCGTCGCGGACGCTCACCCCGGCCCCGGCCGCGCCGCGCACCTCCAGCCGGTCGAACTCGGCGGCGCTCTCGCCGGTCAGCTCCACTCCCGCCCCGGCGCTGTCGGCGACCGCGGTGCGGGTCAGGGCGGGGCTGGAGGACTCGTCCACCAGGATCCCGGCCAGCTCCGAGGCGGCCACCTCGCACTCCTCGAAGCGGCCGCGGGAGCGGCCGGTGACGTGGATGCCGTGGCCCTTGGTGCGCACCGTGCGGCAGCGCCGCAGCAGCGGGTCGGTGCCGCCGGCCAGCACCACGCCGTGGCCGCGGGTCGAGCTGACGGTGCAGTCCTCCAGCACCACCTGGGCGGCGGAGCTGACGTAGACGCCGATCGAGGTGTCCAGGACGGTGGTGCGCAGCACCCGGGTGGAACTGTTCTCCTCCAGGGCTATGCCGGGCTTGTCGGTGGCGGAGATCTCGCAGTCCTCGATCGAGCCGCGGCCCTCGCCGTTGACGCACACGCCGTTGCCGCGGGCGTCGCGCATGACGCAGCCGCGGACGACGGGGTTGGCGCGTTCGCCGATCACCACGGCGGAGCTGCCGAGGTGTTCGATCACGCAGTCCTCGATGACGCTGGTGCCGGTCGAGGTCTCGACGATGCCGGCCCCGGCGGGGTTGACGACGCGGCAGCCGCGCATCGCCAGCGATCCCTGCTGGCGGGCCAGCACGGCCGTCCAGGAGTTGCCCGCCACCTCGCAGTCCTGGAGGGCGGCCTGGCCGCGCGGGACGTCGACGGTGGGCAGTTCCTCGTCCTGGCCCTGGAGGACCAGGCCGGTGAGCTGGACGGCCTCGGCGACCACCTGCACCACCGCGCCGCGCCGGGGTGAGATGCGCACGCTGCCGCGGGCCTCCTCGGCGGTGATGGTCACCATTTTGGTGATCACCAGGTTCTCCTCGTAACGGCCCGGGCGGACGCTGATGACCGCTCCGCTGCGGGCCGCCTCCAGGGCGGCGCCGATCGTGCGGTAACCGCCGCCGCTCGGTTCCGCGCAGACCGTCAGCACATGGCGGCTCATCGGGCGTTCTCCTCCGTCGTTCGTGGGGCGGTGACGCTGGTCGGGCGGTGGTGCGGGCGGCGGTCGCTGGGCTGCCGGTGGTGCGGGCGGCGGTCGATGGGCCGCCGGTGGTGCGGGCCGCGGGTCAGCCGGTGCAGTTGGCCCTGACCGCGGAGGCGGCGTGGTGGGCGTAGGTCTGGGTGCCGCCCTTCCAGTCGTTGCCGCGGCTGTGGAGCACCACGGCGATCCTTCCGCCGCTGAGCGGGAAGGTGCCCGCGGAGACCCACTGGCCCCGGTGGGCGACCTGGTTCACCTCGAAGGACCTGTCCTGCACGGTGTAGTAGGTCGGGGCGCCGCCGACCGCCTTGATGTCCCCGTCGGGCACGAAGACCGACAGGTTGCAGGTGCCGGTGGTGACCGGGCCGGTGGTGAAGGTCCACACCACCGAGTTGCTCTTGTCGTCGTTCGCGTCGCCGGACATCGGCACCGAGCTGAAGCCACCGCCGCAGCCGTCGCCGGTGTAGCCGCCGGAGTTGCGACGCCAGCCTTCCTGGCCCTTGTCGTACCAGCCGTTCAGCTGCATGGAGGTGGACCCGCCGCAGCCGGGGCCCGCGACGGCGTAGTAGGTCGGCGGCGGGGGCGGGGGCGGCGGGGCCGCCTGCTGGGTGGGCTTGGCCGGGGGCACGGCGGGCTGCTCGGCGGCGGGCGGCTGGGGCTGCGGCGTGCCGGCGGCCTGTCCGGTGGTCTGGGCGGTGCTCTGTCCGGCGCCCTGGGCGGGTGCGGGGGCGCTCGCCGCGGTGCCGGTGGCGGGACGACCGGTGGGCCGTGCGCTCGGGCCCGGGTCGGGGGCCTGGACGGCGTCGGGCAGGGCGGCGGCCCCGGCGGCGGCGGGGACCACGCCGTCCCCGGGTGCCGGGCCGTCGGCCGGCGGGCCGGGCTGCGGGGGCTGGTCGCCGGGCGGGTTACCGGGCGGGTTTCCGGGCGCGTCGGGGCCCGGCACGTAGCCGTCGCCGCCGCCGTCCGGCTGGGAGTACCCGGCGGGCGGCGGGCCGTCGGCGCCGGGGGTGTGGGGGCCGTCCCCGCCGAACCCGGAGAGGGCCAGCGGCACCCCGACCAGCACGAGGCCGGCGATCACCGCGGCGGCCACCATCGACTTGGGGAGGCGGCGTTGGCCGCCCTCCTCCTCGGCCGCTCCCGCCGGTGCGGGCACGGCGCTCACCCCGGCGCGGGCCTGCCCGGGCGCCGCGGCGCCGCTCTCCCCGACCGGGGGCATCGCCCCGGCGGCGCCCACAGCGGCGGGCGCCCGCCGCGCGGGCCCGGCCGCGGCCTCCGCCGGCTGCCCGGCCTCCTCGGCCGGCTCGGGCACCGCCCATGCCACGGCGGGCAGTTGGACGCCCCCGCCCGACGGCTGACTCTCACGTCCGTTGCGCACCTTGCCCACCCGGGCCTCCTGGCTCTCGACAACGACACCCGACCGGGACGGCCCGTCCCGGCCTCAGCGGCCGCCCGACACAGCCGTCCCTTAGGAACTCACGGACGGCGGGGCACGCGGGGTTCAGTCGGTGTCCAGGCGCCAGGCCGGCTCGGCCGGCTGCGGCGGGTGGAGGACGAAGTCGGCCGCCCGCTCCAGGGTCGCCGCATCCGGCTGGGGCCGTGCGTCGCCCCGCTCGCGCAGGTGAGCCAGCAGCCCGGGTTCGGGAGCGATGTCGTACTCCTCCAGGTAGTAGGTGACGGTGTCGGTCCAGATCCACTCGCCGTCGGTGCGGTAGTTCAGCGGGACGGCGCCCTGCCGGGAGGTGTCGAAGATGTCGTCCATGAGCATCGGCGTCATCAACACCTCCGCGCCGGCCCGCAGGTACCCGGCCAGCGCGGCCCGTTCCGTCGCGTCCTCGACCACCGCGCGGTCCGAGAACCCCGGCCCGGTCACCGGGTCGACCATGTCGAACACCGCCGCCAGCCGGAACTCCCCGACATCCTCGTGCTCCTGCTGCTGATCCATGTCCTGCTCCCTCGCTTGTCGGCCCCGCCCCCGGGTGCCCCCACCCGGGGCAACGGCGCCCGGAGCGGGCGGTGTTCACCGGGTGGGGCGCGGAGCCGGTCAGCTGCTGCCCTTGATGGCCGGCCGCGGGTTGCGCTTGAACCAGAGCGGGAGGGCGGCTCGCAGTTCGGGGGTGAGCTTCCACGCCAGGAAGCCGCTCTTCATGTGCTTGTCGAGTTGCGTGACGAAGTCGTCCTCCGGACCGGTGTAGTCCTCGACGAACTTCATCACCCTCTCCGCCGATTTCGGCCTGACCGCTCCGTCGATCACATTCAGGGCCTCGGCCTCCGCCGCCCGCCGTGCCGCGGCCGCCTCCTCGGCCGCCCTGTCCGCGAGCCTCTCGTTCCAGGCGGCCTCGCCGTCCTTCGAGGGGAAGTACTTGAAGGCGATGTCCTTCCCCTTGGGCAGGTACGCGCTGGTGGAGTTGAGCCTGGACGTCTGCTTCCAGCCGTACTCGATGGTGCCCGGTACCTCCTTACCATCCCTCGTGTACGTGCGCTCCTGGTCCGAGGACGTCGACTTCTGCTTGGCGGCGATCGTGTACCCCACGTAGGTGCTGACCTTCGGGAACGCCTCCCGGAAGTCCTTGACGACGTCCTTGCAGCTCGCGCACGTGCCTCGGGAGGAGAGCACGGTGAGCACACCCTCGGGCTGGGGCGGCAGCTGGGCACCGGGCCGCAGGGCGGCCTTCTCCGGCGGCTTGCCGGAAGACGGCACCGGCGCGAAGCCCCAGTCCTTCATCTGCTGGTAGGCCTTCGCCAGCCCCTTCACCTCGGCGTCGTAGCGCTGCGTCCTCAGGCCGTTCTCCTGCGCCCAGCGGTCGGCGGCCTGGAGCGACCGGCTGCCGTTGATGGACTCGTCCCTGCCGTTGGTGACGGCCTCCGTGGTCTGCCAGCTCTTGTCGCCCTTCAACTCCAGGCCGATGACGGCGTAGGTCTTGGTCACGTCGGTGCCGGCGAAGAGCGGAGCGAGGAGGGAGTCGTCCAGTACCGCCCTCGCCACCTCCACGGTGTCGGGGTCCGGCTTCACGACGGTGTCCTCGGCGGTGTCCTCGGCCCTGTCCTTGCCCTTGCCCTCCGTCGCCTCCTCCGGCTTCCCCTCCCCGTCCGCGTCGGCCGCCGTCCGCTTGCCCGACAGCGCCATTTCGACCAGGTCGGACGTGAGGGCGTCGGTGCTCCTGGATTCGGTGCTCTTGGACTCGGTGCTCTTGGCGTCGGCGTCCCCGAAGACGTGCGCGCCGTCCACCGAGGTCGGGCCCTGGCGCTTCCAGCCGTCGATCTGCTGCCTGGTCGCCCCGTCGATCAGAGCAGCGGACTCGGTGTCCAGCCGGCCTTCGCGGTCCGGGGCGCCGAAGAACTCCCACGGCGCCCGGTGCGTCAGCGGTGCGCCCTGCCCGGGCATGGCGAGCACCGCCTGCCAGTCCGCCAACCGGACCGCACGGTCGGGGAAGAGCAGCGGATCGATCACCCGGCTCTCTCCCGCTGTCTCGACCAGCACCGCGACGTGGTGGTTCCACTCGTGGTCCGGGTGGAGCCGCCCGTGCTCAGTAGCGGGATAGGCCCAGACCTTGGCGAGGTGTTGGCGGCCGATCCCCGGGTCTGCCGCGGCGATGAGCTCGGACAGGGCGTGGGCCCGGAACTCGCAGTTCTGGGCGAGGTTGCCGCCCTCGGGGTTGTAGCGGCCCATCACCTCGGTGTGGAGCGCCTGGAACCGGTCGGCGGAGGGCAGTGGGACGGCGTGCTCGGCCAGGGCGTCGCGGCGGTCGGTCAGGTCTTGGCGCCGGTTCTCCGTTTCGTGGTTCAGCAGCCCCAGCAGCGCGTCGGCCGCCCGCACCGAGTGCACCAGGCCGACGTTCTGGATGGCCGTCAGCACATCGCGTTCGGCCCTGATCCGGGTGAAGACCGCATTCGGGGCGTTGCCGACCTCGGCCCTCCCCCACAAGGCCGCGAGCTGGTCGGAACGCCTGCCTACCACCCGCAGGAGGTCGCGGTAGTCCTCCGCCGAATCGGCGAGCTCACTGCCGGTGTCGTCGTCCGACACCATCTCCTCGTCCGAATCGGAGGGATCGTTCGGCCGGACGCGCTTGCCCGAGCTCGGGCCCTCGCCCGGATCCGAACCCGACCCCGAGTCCGAGTCCGAGTCCGAGTCCGAGTCCACGATCCCGCCCTTGCGCCGGCGTCCGGAGAACGCCACCGCGTCGCTGTGCGACGCCAACCGGTCGCCGTTCGGCGCGGACCGGTCCGGAATCACGGTGTAGCCCTCGGGCGCCGGCGTCGAGCGCGGCGGGAGCGTTCCGTTCACCGGCAGGTGGGCGCCGAGGGTACGCACCACGGGCGGGGCGTCGGGGGACGCGCCGCGCGGGGCCGTCAGGCTCACCCAGCCGCCGTCCTCCACCAGAACGGGACGGCCGGCACTGTCGAAGGCGACCTGCCGGGCGACCACCAGCGCCCCGGGGCCGTGCGGGTCGCTGCGGAACGGCCCCGAGACCGGGGGCGCGAACCAGGCCAGACCGCTGGGGGCGTAGACCTCCAGGTCCAGGCCGGGCAGGCGCAGGCGCAGCTCCCGCAGCACGCCGGCGGCGAACGACGTCTCGCCCTCGCGGGCCGACGAGCAGGCCACCAGCTGCACCGGCTTGTTCCCGTCCCAGGCCCGCTGTTCGTACAACGAGGCGAGCAGGTCGGCGACTTCGCCCTCGGTGACTCGGGTGTTCTGCCAGCGCGGCACGCCGTCGGGGCCGGTGTGCATCGCCACGGTGAGGAAGCGTTCGTCGGCGGGGAAGCGGTCCAGCGTCCCGGCCATCCGCCGGCGGGCCTGCTCGCCGACCGCCGGGTCGTCCAGCCGGTAGGCGCCCGAGGCCTCGTGGTGGACCAGCGCCTCGCGCAGCTCGCCGCGGCGGCCGGTGACCGGCGGGTCCGCAACCGGCGTGTGCTCGGGGCCAGGACCGAAGTGCCCGGCGTCGGGCACCGTCGTCAGCGCGGCCTCCGGGTGCGCGGACTCCTGCGACGCCACCTGGTCGGGTGCCGGGCGCTCGCTCCAGGGGCCGGGTCCGAACTCGGCGGGGCCCACGTAGAGGTCCGGCGCGCTGAGCTCGATCACCCGGTTGACCTCGGCCGGGTCGTCCTTGGGGCTGACGCCGAAGCTCAGCAGGCGCGGCGCGCCGTGCTCATCCGTGCGGCCGGTGGCGACGGCGACGTGGTCGCCCCGACCGAAGACGACGATGTCGCCCGCACGCGGGAGCGGCGTGTGCGGATCGTTCGCGTCGTAGGTGGTCCTGGTGTGCGGCAGCAGGCCGGCGATCAGGTTGGCCGTCCACTGGGGGCCCGTCAGGTCGGCCGCGTAGAGGTCGTGGATCCGGTCCCAGTTGATCAGCCCGGCCGTGTGGGCGGTGAGCAGGACGGACTCCCAGCAGTTGAGCGTGGTGTCCTGCGCGAACGGCGGCGGCTGGTCCGCCGGGCCTTCCAGCGCCCAGTCCGCGAAGGCGGTGCGCTCCAGGTCGAGGGCGCCCGAGGCACGCCAGTCCAGGACGACCCCGCGCTCGGACAGGCCGTGCATGGCCTGCGCCAGCTGCCGGCCGCCCTCCGCGGCGGGCAGGTCGAAGCGGCCGGCCAGGTGGTCGGCGCGCAGCGTCAGGAGGGCGTCCAGGACGGGCGGTGGCAGTGCGGCGCCGTCGGCCGGGTGGTCGAGGGCGCTGTGGTCGGTGCCGGCGAGCAGGTCCAGATCGTGCAGCCTGCGGCCCACCGCCGTCACGTCCGCGCTGCGGTTGGCACCGCCGGGGCCGACACTGGCGGAGAGCGTCAGGCCGAGCGCGCCGGCGTGCTCGGGTATCAGCGGCGAGGCGAGGTGTTCGGCCGTGGCCCGGACGAGCGGCTCGACGGTCGCCGGGGGCACCGGCAGCCTGAGCGGTGGGGCGTTGCGGTTCCTGGCCCGGGCCTCGATACGGCGCTGCAACGGCTCCGTGTCCTGCCGGACCTGTTCGGCCCGGTCCGGTGCCACGGCGCCGAGGTCCTCCAGTCGGCGGGTCAGTGCCAGGACGTCGGCCGGGCGGTTGTTGTTCCGTCCTTCGTCCCCGACGAACGCGCCGGAGGCCATCCGCAGGCCCGTCCGGGTGGCGGGGACGTCCCGGTTCGCGGCGGGCGGCAGGACGGCAGGTGGCTGGACGGCAGGTGGCTGGACGGCAGGTGGCAGCGGGGCGCTCTGCGGCGGAGCCTGCTCGGAAACCTGCGGCGTCTGCTCGGGAACCGGCGGCGTCTGCTCGGGAACCGGCGGAGCCTGAGCGGGCCGGCGCACCGCCGTCGTCGCACCGGTGTTCCCACCGGCCGGGGGTTCGGGCTGGCCGACGAGCTGCTCGGCCGTGCTGTGGACCTGGCCGTCGCCGCTGGTGGTCAGGCCGGTGCCGGCACCCGGGTGCGGCTGCGGGGCCGGGGCGGGCGCGGCGGTGGGGACCAGGACGTCCTGCGGGCGGTTGCGCTCCGGCATGGTGCCGGCCGGGCGCAGTTCCACCGTGAAGGTGTGGCCCTTCTTGGCCGCGAACGCGCGGAGCTTGTCGGCGATCTCCTCGGCCCGCTCCCGGGTGGGCAGTTGCTGGTCGCGCCGGGGGACGGGGGTGTCGCTCGGCCGCTGGTGGCTGATGACGACGTGGCGCAGGTCGCGCCAGGACAGCGGACCGTGGATCTGCGTCTCGAAGTAGCTGTTGGTGTCCATGCCTTCGGTGAGCATCCGCGCGCCGAAGTCCGGGTCGTGCCGGAAACCGGTCGCCTCGCCGAAGACCCGTTCCACCATCGCCGGTTCGCCCCACAGCAGCAGCGGCAGCAGGTGGGAGTCGGAGGTCACCGACAGGGCGCCCTTCTCGCGCGCCGTCCAGGAGTCGTTGGGGGTGTGGGTGACGCGGCCCCGGATGTCGTCGGACCAGTGCAGCGCGAACGCGCCGTAGCGGCGTGCCACGCCGAACGGCTGCAGGTCGGAGACCAGCGCCCCGTACTTGGGCAGCAGGGCGCGGTCGTCCTTCGCGGGCTTGAACCGGCTGTCGTCGCTGCCGGTGTCCTGGTAGAGGTGGCGGGTGTCGTGGCTGCGGCGCAGAGCGGGCGCGTAGCCGAAGTGCTCCTCGACGCCGCCGCGGCGCGAGGGGACGACCGCGGCCTGCGAGGCGCCGGTCTCCCAGGCGTTGCGGAACAGCCCCTGCTTGTCGGCCATCAGCTTGTCCAGCAGGGTCTTCGACTTCGATCCCCACCCGCCCAAGCCGCGGCCGGACGTGCCGAAGGTGGTCTGGCGGTTGGCGTTGAGCGGTTGGTCGAAGTGGAAGTTGGTGGCGATGTACATGGTGTCGCGCATGTGGTTCTCGACGTCGGTGATCAGCCGGTCGACCGCCTCGGGTGTGTCCCGGGGGTACTTCGCCGCCCACCGCCACTCGCCGGTGGGCGCGGTCAGCCGCTCGGCGAGCAGGGCGCGGTCGCGCTGCTCGAAGGCCATCGCCTTGCGTTCGACCATGACCAGGGCGGCCGCCTGGACCGGGTGCAGGGCGGTCCAGTCGACTCGGGCGCCGGTGAGGCGGTCCAGGAGCGCCGACTCGTGTGCCCCATCCTCCAGTGGGTGCTTCTGCGGCTCCCGCAGGTGCGCCACCAGTGCCAGGTCCCGCGCGCTGGGGACCATCCGCTGCTTGGACTCGGTGTCCAGGGCGTGGCGGTCGAGTTCGGCCTCGAGTTCGCGGACCTCCAGCTCCAGCGTGTCCAGCTGCCGGCGCCGGTGGTCCTCCTGCCAGGTCCCCGGGGCCGGCGTCTGGGTCCGCAGCCGTTCGATCTCCTCCTCGCGTACCCGCGCGGCGGCGGCGAGGTCGCTCCCGTCGTGGTCGAGGAAGGTCGTGAAGGCGGACCGGAGCCTCTCCTGCGTCCGGTCGATCTCCCGTTGCAGCTGCCGGCGTTCGGGGCTGCCCTCGGGCAGGTCGGCGAGCCGCCGGCGCAGGTCGCCCAGCTGGTCCCCCGCACGCTCGGCCCGGAACGGGTCGAGGGCGTCCGGGCCGGGCATCCGCACCGGGACGTCGGACGGGTGGTCCGTCAGGCGCATCGGCCCGCCGTCGAGCGGCGGCCGGGCGTTCCCGTCCTGGGCGGCCGGCGCGGTGCTCTCGCCGTGTTCCGCCAGGACGGTGATCTCGTCGTGGGCGTCGATGACGGTGCGGACGGTGGGGGTGTTCTCGTCGGTCCCGTGCGCGGCGGTGGTCTCGGTGACGGTGCGGTGAGCGGCCGTGCCCGGGTCGCCGCCGGTGTCCCTGCCGGTGGGGTGGACGGTGACGAACCCGGGGCGGTCCTGGCCGGGCCGGCGCAGCTGGACCAGCCTGGTGCTGCCGTCGGCCTCCTTGGCGACGTAGGTCTTCCCGGTCGTCGCGTGCACGGTGCGCCCGGTGGCGTCGGCGATCAGCCCCAGGTTCACGCGGGACAGGCCCGCCTCGCACGCCAGCAACACGACCGGCGACTCCTCCGCCCGGGCGGACAGGCTCGCCCGGCGGTTCAGCATGCCGCCGAAGTCCCGGTACGAGACGGACTTGTAGCCCTCCGTGCCGGCCGGCGTGCGCACGGCGACCTTCAACCAGTTCCCGGCGCCGTGCAGGTTGGCGAAGTACGGCTTGCTCTTCGGGTCCCACGGCACGTGCACGTCCGCGTCGTCGCCGTCGCGCTCGCCGGGCTTGTTCTCGCCCCGATGGACGGCCGCCCAGTCGAAGCCGCCGTCGGGGCGGACGGCCCGATTTGGCGCGAAGTCCGGGTTGGCGACCTGGTTCTCGGCGGCCGTCCGCTCCGAGGGGAAGTTCAGGTGCGTCTCCCGGCGCAGGCCGAAGTCCGCCTCGGTGTGGAAGGAACGCCCCACGTCGGCGCCGTCCTCGCCGACGATCGCGTGGGTCACCAACTCGCCGTCGGTGAAAAGCTGGTGCCGGTCGGAGCCGTTGTCGAGGACGCTCGGTGCGTCCGGCGCCTCGGGCACCACGTCGGGGTCGTACCAGTCGAACGGGAGTTCGATCGACTCGAAGCTGACGTGCTCGGCCAGCTTCTGCGCGCGAAGGCTCCCGCTCACGTCGCCGATCTTCGTGGCGTCGTAGACCAGCGGATCCCGCACGTAGGGTTCGCCTCCATCGGACGGTGTGTCGTCGCTGGAGCGCCAGAGGACCGAGACGGATTCGCCCTGGTGGCTGATCGTCACCTCCAGGAACTGTCCGCTCAACTTCTCGTGGGGGTGCTCGATCCTGACGGTCTTCTGGGAGCCGTCCGGCGACCACGACTCCGTGATGCGGTGGTAGGGCTCGAGGTCGTGGGGGTAGGCGGTCCGCAGCGAGCCCTCGCTGAAGAACCGGGTGAACGCCTGGAACGCATCCGGCATCGACATGCTGCTGGACGAGTTCGCGACCTCGGCCCGGATGTCGTCGACCGACATGGGGTCGGTGTCCACCCGGATGACGTGGAAACGGCCGTCCTCCTCCCGCGCGATCACTCTCAGGTGGCTGGGGCCGAGCGTCACCTCGGACTGGTTCTCGTTCACCGGCGCCGGGTCGTTCTCCGCCCTGGCGTGGCCCGGCGGGAACGACAGCGCCAGCATGGGATGGGACAGCGGCACATGGATCTCGAACAGCGCGTAGTTGTCGGCTCCGCCCCCGTTCGCCATCCAGTCCTGGACGAACTGCCGGTCGAAGGAGGTGGACGACGGCAGCAGTTCGGTGAAGACGTCCCGTTCGCGACCCTGGGGGTCCATCCGAACCGCCCGGTACAGGTTCAGCGATCCCTCCGTCGCCTGCGCCCCGGCCGGTTGGATCGCCTGCGCGTGGTCGAGGAACGCCTGCACGTCTCCGAGCAGGGACTCGTACCGCTCTCCTTCACGGACCCTGAGCATGCCCTCGTCGTCGCGCTTGCTCGTGAACGCGCCGTTCCTGATCCGCCCCATGAACTCGCGGAGTGCCGGGTTCTCGGCCGCGGCGGTGAGGTGACGCCGGGCCAGGTCCACCGCGACCGGATCGACAGGGACCGGCGGCGCGCCGGCCGGCCGGTGGAGGTCGCCGCCCGGGTCGGGGACGCGGTCCGGGTCGGGGTCCGGGTCAGGATGGGGGTCGGCCAGGTCGTCGAGTGACCAGTCCCCGACCAGGTGCTCGTCCGGGAAGCGCCCTTCCGGCGCCACGTCCGTCCGCAGCTCGTGCTCGGTCAGCGGTGCGAGGAAGCGGTAGCGGTGGTAGGTGTCGCTGTAGGCGAGGTCCGTCCTGGTGAGGTTCGGATCCGCGCGCTCCTCCGGGGTGAGGCTCTCCGAGAACAACCGGGAACCGGTCATGATCTCGTGGAAGGTGTGGTCGTCCGACTCCACCATCCAGCCGAGCAGCCCCAGCCTCAACAGCTCGAAGTCGACGGGCTCGGCCTTCATGTCGGCGAGGGCCGCTCTGCCCTCCTTCGTCCTGGCGAGCTCCTTGACGGCCTGGAGCATCCCGAAGGCCGTGCCGGAGGTGCCGCTGACGACCAGTCCCCCGCTGTCGTGGGCGTCCTGCTGGAACTTGGAACCGAGCTTGTAGTGGAAGCTCTTGGCACCCGGTTGCCAACCGAGCCGGCCGTCCTTGTCCACGGCGCTGTACCACTCGCCCCGGCCCAGCGGCGGGTTGACGTCGAGGGGGTTGCGGTCGGTTTCGAGAATGCTCCTGGCCCGGCGCTCCGCCGCCTTCTGCGCGCCGTCGACGACCTGCTTGCGGTTCCAGTCCCCGATCTGCTCGCTCCGGCGCTGGGCGTAGTCGTCCCGGATGCGGTCGATGACGGGTCCGTACGGCTCGTCGGTGCGGAACGATCCGAATGGCGCCTCCTGCTCGGACTCGCCGACGGGCCCCTTCAGCAGTTCCCCGTAGACCTTCTTGATCTCCGCGGTCAACGGGTTGACGACCTCGGCACCGATGTCGTGGCGGTCCGCCCGTTCCCGCGTCAGCTGCTCCGGTCGCGGCAGCTGCCGCTGTCGGACGAGCTTGGCGAAGTGGTTGGAGGTGTAGCCGTTGTAGAGCAGCGCCATGCGCTCCCGGAGGTTGCCGCGGTCGACGACCTCCTGCAGCAGGTGCCGGTCGGTACCGACCATGCCGGTCGTGCCCGTGCTCCTGGAGCCGAACTTGACCTTGTCCTTGTCACCGGTGGTCATGGCCCAGGCCAGGTCCACGACCTTCTTGACCTCGCGCTGGACGTCCTCGCGCTGGAGCAGGTGAGTGGCCAGCCGCTGCTCGAAGGCCTCGGCGTGCTCGCGGTAGGCGATGCGCCTGAGGTCCCTGGGCGAGGCGGGCGGGGCGGCGTCCAGGACGGCGTTCATCGGGACCGGATCCGGCTCGCGGACGGGGCCGGGCATGTCCTGGCTCCGCGGGTGCTGGGCCGCCTTGTCCTGGTGCGCCTTGATCAGGTAGCCGTCGAACTCCGGGACGAAGTCCTCGGTCCGGTAGTGGTTCCAGAGCGCTTCGCCCTCCTTCACCTTCAGACCGGCGATCCGCAGGCCGCTCTGCTTGTCCGCGGGCTGCGTCCCTTCCCGGAGGAGGCCGTCGTAGAAGCGGGGGTGGAACTTGAACTGCGTCCCGTCGGTGAGGAAGTCGTACTTCGCCAGCGTCTGCGGAACTTCCTTGTCCGTCCAGTTCTGGGTGATGTTCTCCACCTTCAGGCCCGTGGCCCCGCGGGAGAGGGCGAACTCCATGACCACCGGCAGGTTGGAGAGGGTGTCGCTGTAGGCGGCGGCGTGACCGAAGTCGTGGCCCGTGTAGAGCCCGGGCCCCAGCTGGGACCACCCCTCCTTGTTCTTGACCGCGCCGATCTTGCCCTGGATCAGGTACCCCCGCAGCGTCACGGCATCGGTCACCCGGAAGACCGGCTGCCCGGGCTCCATGGTGACGACGACCATGTCCGGCTGGACGCGGCCGGCCAGCTCCTTCGCCACCTGCGGGTCGACGGGACGGGTGGTCTCCACCGCCACCGGCGCCCGGGTGTCGGGGCGCAGCGCCGAGTAGTGCGCGGCCAGGCCCTCACCGGGATCGCGGTAGACGTGCACCTCGCGGCCCTGCACGTCGGAGTTGTACGCGGCGCGGGTGTTCCCCTGGTGGACCACGAGGTGGATGCCGAGGGCGTGGGCGATGATGACCGGCGCCTGGTCGTAGAAGGAGGTGTTCCACAGGGACCGGTTGCGCAGCCCCATGTCGTACAGGTCGCTCATGCGCAGGTTCCCGAGCTGGTCGGCGGAGAGCGTCGACGGCTCGTCCCCGGGGTTGCGGCGCACCTGCCAGGTCCGGGTCCGCTCGTCGGGTTCCAGACGGTCCTGGGGCCGCTGGCCGGTGTTGTCGGCGTTGTGGCGCAGCACGGCGCCGGCGTCACTGCGGAACCACTGCGACGCCAGCTCGCGCAGCCCGTCGACGGTGAGGTCGCCGTGCTGCCAGCCGGCCAGCTCACGAGCGCCGGCGAGGACGGCGTGGAGCAGGCAGTCGCCGTCGCCCGGCACATCGACGACGTGGTACAGCCGGCCCCCGTCCAGCACGTTCACGCGTGATTCGTGCACCGGGGCGGGAGCGTTCGGCGCCCTGCTGGTGGCGACGTCGCCGGCGCGGGTGGCGCTGCCGGTCGGGGTCAGCGCGCCGGAGCCCTCGGTCTCCGGGTGCCGCTGCGTCAGCGGCGCTTCGACCGTCTCCGGGTGCCGCTGCGTCGGTGGCACGTCCACCGTCTCCGGGCGGGGGCGCTCCTGCCCGAGCGGCAGGTCACGCAGGACCGGGCCCGAGCGCAGGACGTCCTCGATCCGCTCCAGGTGCCGGGGCAGCACCGTGAAGTCGTCCCGGTGGGCCGAGGTGCCCATCACACCGTTCTCGCCCGCCCACCGGTCGCGGCGGCGCAGCGCGAACGCGTCGCCCGGCTTCGCCGCCGGTTCGACGTACTCGTCCGGCAGGCCGAGGTAGTGCAGCGCCTCGTGCAGCAGCACGCCGGGCGGGCTCTCGTCGGACCAGGTGAACTGGTCGCTGCGTTCGCGACCGGGAACCACGGTGACCGTCTGGTGCGCGCCGGCCGCGTCCGGCGTGCCGTCCACCCGCAGGTGCACCTGGTCCCCGCCGGGCAGGCGGAATCGCTCGTTGAAGCGTTCGTCGACCACCGACCGGACCCGGTCGAGCATCCGGGTGGCCTCGTGCGCGGGCAGCGGGCGGCCGTCCGGCCCCTGCAGGTGCAGGTTCAGCGTGAACTCGGTGACCCAGTGCCCGGGACGGACCTCGAAGCGCCGCGCGTCGTAGCTGATCGTGGTGTCGGCGCCGTGCAGCCCGCCCAGGCTCAACTGCCGGGCCTCGTACTGCTCGCGCACCCCGGGCCCGGCGATGGCGCCCGGCCCCCCCTGACCGCGCACCAGGGGGTCGAAACGCACCGTCTCCATCCGCGCGGGCGGCGCCGACGTGCGGATGTCGGCCCAGGACGAGGCGGGCAGCACCGTGCCCGTGCCCTCCGGCGGCGCGACCGGCCCCGGCTCCCGCACCGGCAAGGGTACGGCGGCGGGCCCGGCCGGCGCCTGGGCGGGCTGGTGCACCGCCGTCGCCGCCCCGGTGTTCCCGCCGGCCGGGGGCTCCGGCTGGCCGAGGAGCTGTTCGACCGCGCTGCGGAACTGGTCGTTGGCGTCGGCGCTCAGGGACTCGCGCCAGGCGTCCAGGTACTCGCGCACTTCGCCGGTCGGGTTGTCCAGGTCGTGCAGGAAGGTGGCCAGCTCCGCGGTGTTCCCGGTGGCGAGCGCCGCGGAGGCCTCACCGATCCGGTGGCCGCCCTGTGACGGGGTGCCGTTCGGTGCCAGCGTCCAGGGGCGGGTCTCGCCGCCCGGGCGGGCCGAGATGCCGGGGGTGGCGAGGGTGAGGATCTCCTGCCACGTGTTGGCGCCCTCGGTGACGACCAGGGTCGAGTAGCGCTCGAACAGTTCCATCACCGCCGGCTCCACGCGTCCCAGCCGCAGCTGGTGGGCGCCGCGGTCGTCGGACGGCGCGTCGGAGAGGCCCCGGAGGCCGGCCAGCAGCTCCGCGGGGTTCTGTCGCTCGTTCGGCCCGGCTCCCAGCAGGACCACGACCGACGGACGGGGCGGGCCGGGGACATCCCGCAGCGCGGCTTCCATCCGGGCGGCCATGTCCCGGTGGCGGACCGTGCCGTCGATGGAGTCTCCGTAGTAGGCGGTGGCCAGCCGGATCTCGCTGTTCTGGGCGCGCCGCAGGAGGTCGGCGACCAGGTACGGAACCGGGTCGTCGGCGCCGGTGGCCGCCGGCCAGTGGTCGCGGACGTGGCCCGGGAGGTCCTCCGGGACGGGCTGCGGGCGGAAGGGGTAGGTGACGGTGGCGCCCTGGTCGTGCCAGAGCTCCGCCAGGACGTCGTCCCCGCGGCGGATCTGCCGGGGGTGGCTGTCCCACAGGAAGGGCTGCAGGACCAGGACGTCCGGATCCTGCTCCCCGGTCATCTCCCGCAGGGACGAGGTCAGGTTCTGCTCGAAGTAGCCGGCCGTGTCCCCGCCGTGCGGAGCGTCCAGGGCGGCGAAGACGGTCAGCGTCCGGCCCTGCCCGGAGGACTGGGCGCCGGCCGTCAGGACGTCGGAGGTCAGGTGCTGGTCGGGACTGATCGGCCGGTCGCGGTTGTCCTCCCTCGTGACGGAGTCCCGGAAGTCCTGCTGGATCTGCGGATTGTCGCCCAGGTACCGGCTGCGCACGGGTGCGCTCGGCCTGCTGGAGTCCAGCCAGGCCCCCTCGGGCCTCGCCCCGCTCCAGGCGAAGTACTTCCAGTACGTCTCCACGTCGGCGGCGATCCGCCGCGCGACCGGGTTGTACGCGACGTCCAGCGGCGCTCCCGCCGGGTGTGCGGTCACCCGCATCCCCTGGTGGACGCCCGTCCACGGACTGTGGAACAGCTCGTAGGAGCGCCGCGGGTGCGCCAGGTCGGCCGAACGGCCGAGCCGTTCGGCGTAGAACGGCGCCTTGCCGCGCGCGAACGTCAGGTGGACCTCGCCGGAATAGCCCATCCTGGCCAGGCCTTCCAGCACTCGCAGGAAGGCAACCTGGTGGCCGCTGCCGGGTGAGCCCGGGTCGACCAGGCTGATCCGCGGGTAGCGCTCGCTCAGTTGATGCCCGAGTGCGGCGTCGGCCGGGGACACGGTCGGCGTCCCGCCGGTGTGCGGCGGCAGTGCGGCGAGGTGCTGTTCGTCCTCAGCGCGGTGCTGCTCCCGGATCTCCTGGACCGGCCCGTGCGAGGGCACCGACACGAACGGCGCGGCGACGGGCTGTCCCGCACCACCACCCGGTGCGGGAGGCGCCAACGGGCCACCCGGCGGCGGGGGCGGCGGACCGCCCGGCGGCGGGGGTGCCAACGGACCGCCCGGCGGCGGCGGGGGCGGCGGACCACCCTGGGCCGGGGGCGCCAACGGACCGCCCGGCGGCGGGGGCGGCGGAGGCGGCGGGGCCTGCGCGGGCGTGCGCTGCGCCACCGGGTAGACGGCGTCCTCGGTGGCCTGACGCTCCCTCCCGGCCGGCACCTGGTGTACCGGCTCCTGCACCTCACGGCGGGACCCGGTGCCCTCGTGGTCCTGCCCGGTCGTCAGGAGCGTCGGGCGTGCCCGCTCCTGCGACGGCCCGGCGGTCGCGGGCCCCCCGTCCCCGGGTGCGGGGGTGTGAGGGCGGCGGTCGCCCTGCTCGGCGAGCTCGTGACCCTCGGGCCGGACCCCGTCCCGCTTCGTGCCCGAGGACGGCTCCCGGACGCTGTCCCGGGGACGGACGAGGGGGCCGGACGGGGTGAGCGGCCCGGGTACGGGGGTCGGCTCGGGCTTCGTCTCGGGCTTCGTCTCGGCTTCGGGCTTGGTCTCCGCTTCGGGCCTGGTCTCGGCTTCGGGCTTCGTCTCGGCTTCGGGCTTCGTCTCGGCTTCGGGCTTCGTCTCGGCCTCGGCCTTCGTCTCGGCCTCGGGCTTCGTCTCGGCCTCGGGCCTGGGCTCGGGCCGTTCCTCGGACGGGCGGCGGCCGAAGACGTTCTCGTTGGCCGCTTCGTGGCCGCGCCAGTGCTCGCCGTTCAGGTCCTCCGGACCCCAGTGGTCCTTGTAGGCGTCGAAGAACTCGCCGCCGTAGCGGGTCTTCAGCTCCTGGACGGTCTCGTCCGACACCTTGCGGCTCTCGGCGAGGCGGTCGTAGCCGACGGCGGCGTGCTCGCGGGCGGGGAGTACGGCGCGTTCGAAGGCGACGTGCCGGTCCAGGCCCTCCGTCAGCCGCTCCCGTTCGAGGCGCCACTGCTCCAGCCGCTCGGGCAGGCCGGCCTTGTGGTCGGCGTCCGCGTCGCGCAGCAGGGAGCGGAAGTTCTCCTCGAACGCGGCGCGGATCCGCTCGGTGTAGCCCTCGCGCACGCGCCGGGCCGCGGCGGAGGCCGGCGGTTCGGAGCGGTCGGTGCGGCTGCCGCGCGCCGGCCGTCCCAGGGCCGTCTCGACGGAGGCGGCCGTCGCCGTCCCGTGGCCGGTGCCGTCGGCGGTGTCGGGGCCGCCCAGATCGTGCGGGACCTTGGTGCGGGCGGTGTCCTCGGCGGCGCGCAGCGCCTCCTCGCGGGCGCCGTGCAGGGCCAGCAGGCGGTTGATCTCGGCCGGGTCGGTCAGCCGGTCGAGTTCCTCCTTGAGCCGGGCCGGGTCGCGATCGGCGGCGGTGTGCTCGGTGACCGCGCGGTCGGTGAGGCGGGCGAGCTGGGCGCGGGCGGCGGCCACCGCGCCTTCGGACGGGCCGGCGGCCAGGCCCAGTGCGCTCAGCGCCTCGGCACCGAACTGCTCGGGGGCACTGGTCTTCCAGGCCCCGACCGCGTCCTTCACCGCGTCGATGGAGCGGTTCAACACGGTCTCGCGGACCGCCTGGACGGTGAAGTCGTGGGACAGGCCGCCGCGGTGGCTCTCGAAGACGTCCCGGAAGTCGGCTTCGAGCCGGTCCCTTCCCCTGCGGGTGGGGTCGGAGGGGGCGAGGTCGTCGCCGTTCTCGTCCTCGATCGTCAGGAACGTGTCCTCGTCCCGGCGGCCGGTGCCCGGCCCGTTCTCGTCGGCGTCCAGGGCCGTCCGCTCCTGGTGACGGCCGTGGACCTCGGCGAGCCGCTCGCGCATGGCCTCGGCGACCTGGTCGCGCGCCTCCTCCGACACCCGGGCGTCCTTCGGCACGCCGAGCGCGTCCAGCAGCGCGCGGTCCGACTCGGAGAGGTTCTCCCGCTTCCAGTCGGCGTGGGCGTCCTCCACCGCCCGCTCGATGCGCGCGGTCTGCGTGGCGCGGGCCTGCCGGACCTCCAGGTCCCCGGCGGCCCGGCGCAGCCGGTGTTCCAGCGCCCGGGTGGCCAGGGCGTTGCGTTCGGGGGTGAGATCGGCGCGGGTGGCGTACAGCTGGGAGATGTCGCGTTCGGCGTCGGAGCGGAAGCGCTCGGAGACCTCCCGGCGGATCTCCGCACTCGGGTGGTCGCCACCGGTGGCCGCCGGGTCGAGGCCGCGCTCGGTCAGCAGGTGGTCGAAGCGGGCGACGGCGATCCGCAGGGCGAGTTCGCGGGCGCCGGCCAGCTCCAGGCGGTCGGCGGCGCCGGCGAGGATCTCCTCCCGCTCGTGCGGGCGGGCCTCGATGTCGCTCTGCACGTCGGCGGCGGTGCGTCGCCACGCCTCGGTGCCCGGGCCGGTCAGGGCGCGCAGTTCCCGGGGCAGCTCGGCGTGGCCCTCGATGAGGTGTTCCTCGACCTCGCTGTGCAGGGCTTCCTTCGCCTCGGCCTCGGCGAGCACGGTGTCGTGCCGCTCGGCGAGCTCCTGCTGCTTGTCCTGCCAGGCCGTGCGCCGCTCGTCGCCGGCGGGCACCTTGGCGTGCTCGGGTGCGTCGACCCGGTGGTAGGCGTGACCGGAGGGCGTGTGGGTGGTGATGGGGACGGGCGGGCCGTCGGGGTCGTGCGGGTCGGTGGGACCGTCGGGCCTGGGACCGCGGGGCGGGGTGGCGGGCGGCACCGGCCCGTTCGGGGCGGGGCGGTTCGGGTCCGCGACCGGCACGTCCGGGGTCCTGGGCTCCGGGCCCTTGGGGTCCGGGGTCTGGGGGTCCGGGGTCTTCGAGCCCTCGGCCGGTACGTCCGGGCGGTTCGGGTCGAGGCGGCCGGGCGGGGTCGGCGCGGTGGCGTCGCCGGGGCCGTCGGTGCTGGTGCGCAGGGGCGGCGGCACCGGGGCCGTGCTCCGGTCACCGTTCGCGGGCGACTGCGGTTGCGGCTGCGGGCCGTTGTCCGTCCCCGCTCGTCCGCCCGCTCCCCCGGGGCCGCCCGTCGCGTTCCTGGGCTCGCTCAGGGGCGGTTCGGCGTGCTCGTCGACGACCGTGGTGCGGCGCGCCGGGTCGGGCGCGGGCGCCTGCGGCTGGGGCTTCGTGCTGCCCTGGTTGTTGGCGTCCGCGGACGCCGTCGCGGTCCTGCCGCGCTCCCCGGCGCCGGCGTTCTCGGGCCTGGGGCTTTCGGGCCTCGGGGTCTCGGGGCTCTCGGGCCCGCCACCCGTTCGGGTCCTGGGCGCGGGTGAGGGAGCGGCGCCGTCCCGGTGGCCGGGGGCTGCCGGGGACGCGGAAGACGAACCGGGCGCGCCCGTCCGGCCGTCGCCCCGGGACTGCGTCTCGACCGGTCGCGCGGGGGCTTTCGGATCCCACCCGCCGTCGACCGAGGAGGTGTGGCTGGTCTTGCCCTTGGGGTCGGCGAGGACACCCTCGCCGTTCTCCGCCGGGTGGTGGCTCCCGGACCCGAGGACGGACGCCAGCGAGCCGGCGCCCGACTTGAGCCCGGCGCCGTCGCCGCCCGACAGTCGCGTCCCGGCGATCTGGTCGATGTGCCCGGGCCGGGGCACCGGGAGCGGCGCCGAGTACCCGCCCATGTTGCTGATCACCGAGAGGAAGGTCAGCGGGTGGAGGTATCCGTAGTTGTCACCGCTCTCCGGGGTGACGCGCGAGCTCTCCAGGCCGCGGACGAAGTCCGCGTACCGCAGGGTCAGCGGCGAGGCCAGCCCGATGATCATGTGCCGCATGCCGGCCATCATGAAGCCGCCGACGAAGCTCATGCCGCTGGCTTGCCACTCGCCGTTGTAGATCGTGTTGTAGATGCCCTCGGTGAGGTACTGGTTGATGCCCGACTCGATCATGCTGCCCAGCACGTGCCCGAGGTAGAACATCTTGTTCATCCTGTTGACGCCGCCGGCGAGTTCGGGAATCTTCTCGACCAGCAGCTTGAGTTCGGGCGTGAGCGCGACCTTGCCGGCGTCCTTGGCGAGGTTCTCCAGGGTTTCCTTCAGCGCTTCCTGACTGCTCTCCTTCGCCACCGTCTTGAGCGAGTGCTGGGCGAACTGCTTCCCGACGTGCTCGCCCATCTCCCGGGCGAGCTTCTTGCCCAGTTCCTGCCCGAGTTCCTTCTCGAAGAGCTCCCCGAGCTGGCGCACGAACTTCTCGCCGGTCGCGGCGCCCACCTTGCGCCCGGCCTTGAAGCCCTTGGACAGGTACTGGGCGTTCTCCTTCAGCAGCGTGCTGATGCCCCTGGCGAACCGCTCGGCCGCCTCGTTCCCGAGCAGGTGGCCCAGGCCCTGACCGGCCTCCTTGCCCGCGCCCTTGAGGGCACCGGCCGCCGCGCCCTCACCGAGCTCCTTGCCGACCCCCTTGAGAGCTCCGGCCGCCGCGCCCTCACCGAGTCCCTTGCCGATCCCCTTGAGGGCACCGGCCGCCACTCCCTCGCCGAGTTCCTTGCCCGCCCCCTTGAGGGCACCCCCGGCCAACCCCTTGATCACGTCGTTGAGGGCGCTCTGCACGAACAGCTTGGCCAGGCGGGGGCCGAGCAGCTTGCCCAGGCCCAGGCCCAGCAGGTTCAGCGGCCCGCCGATCGCACCGCTGAGAGCGCCGAAGATCGCCGCCTGCTTGGTGAGCTCCGTGTCCCACTCGTGCCGGTCACCGCGCTTGAACTGGATGCCCTGGATGATCGAGTCCAGGATCAGGCCGCCGACGATGCCGCCGAAGGCGTGCAGGGCGATCAGCTGCGCGAGCTTCTTCAGCAGCTGGATCAGGAACTGCCTCGTCAGGATCTTCTTCCACTCCAGCGCCACGAGGGAGGCACCGCCGGTGAAGATGGACCAGGCGATGGCGAAGGCGATCTCGATGACCAGCTGGACGAGCTGGCCGATCGCCATCCACTTGGTGTACTCGACGGTGTTGGCGACCTTGCCGGCCAGTTCGGCCAGCTGGGTGCAGAGACCGGCGGCGTTGCGCAGGGGGTCGGTGGCCGGGTCCGAGCTGGTGAACCGCCCCCACTCCTTCTGGAAGGCCTTGGCGGCCTCGCCCTCCATCCTCGTGTTGCAGGTCTGGACCGCGTCGAGGATGTACTCGCTCAGCTTCGGCAGGTCCTGGGCCAGCGCGAGGTAGTCGTCCCGGACGTCCCGCAGCAGCCCCTCGTCGCTCTCCGGCCAGGGCATGCCGCTGATGGCGTGGAAGAACGCCGCCACACCCGGGGAGACGTGGATGGACGAATGGGACATGGCGCAGGGCCTCCGGGGGCGGGGCTGGCGGTACGAAGGTGCGGGGCGGGCGAACTCGGGCCCTAACGAAGGTTGTTCACACCATGCCGGCGTTGTGCTCGTCGGTGGCGTCGAAGAGGTCGGCGGTGCCCTGGCCGTGCGCGGACATCGCCTTCAGCTTGTTGCGGATCTGCGACGTCAGGCTGTACAGGTCGGCGGTGGGCTTGTCGATCTTCTCGTGGTACTGCTTGCCGATCTCGTCGCCGCCGCCGGCCTTGACGTTCTTCTGGTTGATGTCCTCCATCTCCGTGTTGATCTTCTCGACCAGCGCCGCCACGTCGTCGAAGTTGGCGAACGCCGCTTTGAGGCCCTCCTCCTTGCGCAGCCTCTCAGCCATGGAACTCCTCCTGGTTGCGGGAAGGCTTGACCGTCCGGTCGGCGCCGGGGCGCATCGCGGTGAGGGGGGCCAGCAGCGCGTCCAGGTCCAGTCCGCCGCCGATCCCGAACAGGCCCTCCTCGTCGCCGCGCTCACCGGTGAAGTCCATCCGCAGCGTCTCTCCGACGCCCTCGAAGCTGCGCATCTCGGCGGTGATCTGGTCACCCATCCGGGCCTTGGCCTCGTTGAGCACGTCCTTCAGCACGGTGCTCAACTGGGCCGGGGCCATGGACTGGTAGGCGGTGGTGTGGAAGCTCAACGCGAGCAGCTCGCCCTGGGGGCCGACCTTCGCGGTAACCATCCGGTCCTTGCTGGTCGCCGAGGCGGTCATCGCCTGCATCTTGCGCGTCGACTCGGCCAGCCTCTCCTTCTGCTCCTCCAACGAGGCCATGGCCTGGTTCAGTTGGTCCTCGAACGAGTGCGACATACCTTCTCCGTTTCCTTGTCCAGGGGCGGTGTCCCTCCCGGGACGCCGCCCCTTCCTGCCGGTGCGCCGGGCGCTCAGCGGCCGATCACACCGTCGACCGCGCCGGTCTCGGTGCCCCAGACCTCTTCGTCCTCGGCCAGCCAGGTGGTGCGCTGACGGTCCTTCTCGCCTTGGCCCGCTCCCATGCCGCCGCCCATGCCGCCCATCGGCGGCATCATCGGCATTCCGCCGCCGCTGGTGGACACCGACCGGCCGCGCATCGCGGCCTGCTCCTCGGCAGCCATCGCGGCGGCCTTCTGTGTCGCGGCCTTCTCCGCGGCCGCGGCCTCGGCGGCCGCCACGGCTGCCGTCTTGCCGCCCGGAGCCAGCCCGCCGCTGTTCTCGATGGCCTGCGGACTCAGCCCGCCGCCGGAGCCGACCAGCCGGGGCAACGAGCCACCGGAGCCTGAGCCCGCACCCCCTGTGCCACCGAAGAGGTTGGCGTATGTGGGCACGGAGCCGGAGCCGGACCCCGATCCGGAGCCCGACGACCAGTCGGAGCCGGAGCCGTAGTCACCGAAGGAGGAGCCGAGGTCCAGCTTCCAGTCGGAACCCGTGGACGGCGGGCGGATGCCGCCCCCGCTCCCGGTCCCACCGCCGCTGCCGCTGCCGACCATCGCGTCGATGGCGTGCTGCCGGTCGGTGTAGCGCTGGGAGATGTCGGAGATCGGACGACCGGTCGAGTCGAGCAGCGTGCCGTCGCCGGCGATGGATCCGCCCTTGGGCAGCACCACCGGGTTGCCGTCGCGGTCCAGCACCTCCTTGTCGTCGGGCCCGATGACCGTCCCGTCGTCGCGGACCTTCGAGCCCTTGGGCACCTTGGCGTTCTGCCCGTAGATGCCACCGCCGGTGCCCGGCGGAACGTCCGAACCCGGGGGGACGACGACGGGCTTGCCGTCCTTGCCGGTCACCTTCTGGCCGTTGGCGTCGTACACCTGGCCGTCCTTGCCGATGTAGCCGCCCGGGGGCAGCATCACCGGCTTCTTGTCGGCGCCCAGGACGGGCTTGTGGTCCTTGTCGAGGATCGGCGTGCCGGCGCCGTCGCCCCCGAGGCCGGCGCCACCGCCGCCACCGCCGCCGGACCCGATGACCGGGGGCGGCGGCGGAAGGTGGGTCGTGTTGCCGCCGCCCTTGCCGTCGCCGCCGCCACCTCCGCCGGCACCACCACCCAGGTCGGACTCGTCACCGGCACCGCCGCCCGCTCCTCCGCCCGCTCCTCCGCCTGCTCCGCCGCCCGCTCCGCCGCCGCCGTCACCCGTCCCCGGGCCGGGCGGCGCCGCGGTGGGCAGGTCCAGGCTCACGTTGACGTACCCGCGGCCGAAGTCCGTGATCAGCTTGGTGTAGGCGGTGTTCAGGGCGTCCGTCGGATCAGTCCCGCCACCGTCCGCGCCCTTCCGCTGGTCGAGGAACCTGGCGACGTCGGTCCGCCAGATCTCCTTCGCCCGCTGCTCCAGCAGGACGTAGAAGGAGTCCTGTGTAGCATCACCGAGCGTGTTGGAGGCGATGGACGTCACGTTTCCGGAATCGTCGAGCGTCGGTGTGACGCCCCTCATCGCCTCTTCCAAGGCCTGGTAGATGGCGTGGGAGGGCCACAGGGTTCCTGAGTCCCACCACTGTTGGTGGACGGTGTAGAGGCCGGTGACCGTCCTCGGGATCTGGGCGGCTGCCGCGTCCAGGTCTTGCGGGTGTTGGGTCGTGTCCAGTTGCAGGCGGATGGTCTCGATCTCCAGCGCGTACCGCTTCAACAGCATCTTGAACTCGCCGGCCGCGTCGCCCTGCCAGTCGCTGTCCGGGCCGTCGATCAGTTCGGCCCACTTCTTCACCCTCGGGTACCAGGTTTCCAGCCACTTGCCCACGTCCCGCAGGCCCTGCGCGGCGACCCGCAGGGTGCGGGGGTCGATCGCGCCGTTCCCACCGCCGGATGCCAGCGGTCCGAAGACCCCCTCGTGCTGGTGGATGAACTGGGACAGCGGCTTGTCCGCGTCGTTGCCCCAGTCCGTGTAGTTGACCGGGACCCCGACCAGGATGTGGCTGTGGCTACCGCTCTTCTGCGTGTAGTTCCACGCCCACCACACGTCGGGCTTGCCCTCACCCTTTTTGGCCATGTCCGTCTTGCCGACGTCGGACTGCTTCCCGAAGTAGAAATCGGCACCTATCGTGCCCTTCGTGACCAGCTCCGGCCTGATCCAGGACTTGCTCCCCGAGGGCAGCTCCGCGATCTTGGTCCTGTCGACGATCTTCTGATCCGCGCCCCCGAAGAACGCGAGCACCTGCTCCCAGGTCCCGGCCACCAGTCCCCCACCTGCCTTGTACGGTCAACTCTTCTGCGGTCAGCGCTTCTACGGTGAGCCGGTCTTGGGCGGGGCGGCGGTCGACACCTTGGTGAGGACCTCCATCATCTCGGCGGCCGTCATGGCCTCCTCGTGGGCCTCTTCCATGATGGTCAGGGTGAGCTGGATCTTCACCTGGGCCTGGCGCATCTGGGCCTTGAGGGTGCCGAGGTCGGTGGCCAGGCCGGTGGCCAGGTTCTTGAAGTCGCGGACGATCGAGTCCGCGAAGAAGAGCTTGTTGCCCACCAGCAGCGAGTTGCCCGCGCTGTCCAGCATTCCGGCGTAGCGCTGGATCACGTTGTAGCCGGGGTTCTGGTTCAGGTCGTCCAGGAGGCCGCCGATCTCCGTGTTCGCGAAGTACTCGAGGTCGTCCTTGTTGACGCTGAGGGTGTGCTCGTAGTTCGGCGGCGCCGGCGTCCCCATCAGCCGACGCCCCCCGCGGCACGCTTGTCGGCGTCGCGCAGCAGGCCGTGCATGACGCGCAGGACGTCGGCGCCCTGGATGATGTCGTTGTTCATGGCGCTGTTCTGGTTGGCGAGCGCCTGGTAGAAGGCATTGGCGGCGGTGGCGAGGTCACCACTGAGCTGGGCCTCGGCGGCCTTGATGGCGGCCATGCAGTCGTCCATCGCGGCGTGCATGCCCTGGCCGGCCTGGGTCAGGGCGTCGGCGGCCTCGTCGATATTGGCGTGGTTGAGCAGGATGCTGGCCATGGGGGTCCTCTCGGTCGGGTCGTCGGGTGGCCTGAAGGGGGCCGGGGTCAGCGGGGGTTGAGGCCGTTCAGGACTTCGTCGGAGGCGCCGCCCCAGCCTCCGCCGGCCGCCAGGGCCTCGTCGTGGGCGGTGTTGACCTGCGTGTGGCCGGCGGCGAAGCTGCCGTGGAAGGACTGGTACGCGTTCTTGAGCTGCTGGTAGCGGTTCTGCCAGTCCGCGATCTTCTCCTGGTACTTGGAGCTGCACGCGGCCTGGAAGTGCTGCTGGATCTCGCCGTTGACGTCCTGGACCTGCGTCGCGGCGCGCATCATCGTGTCGATGTGGCCCTCCAGGGTCGCCAGGACGCTCCGGACGACCGCGTCGTCCGTCTTCAGGTTGAGTGCCGCCACGGGGGTTCCTTCCTCCGGGCCCGGCTTCGGCTGCCGGGCTCACTCGACTCAACGGAACTGCGGGGGGCGGCGGTTCACCGCAGGCAGGTGGGGCCGGCCGGGCTCGGTGCGGCGGCGGCGCCGGTGAGCGCGGCCGGGTCGAGGCTGGGTCCGGTGGGCAGCAGGGTCAGCAGCGCCTCGGGCAGGCCCGGGGGGGCGACCTCGCCGTAGCCGAGCTGTTTGGCGACCTCGGGCGAGGGCAGCGGGTACTTCACCCCGGTGTCGGTGACCAGGTAGAGGGTGGTGCCGGTGCCGGCGGTGGACAACGCGCGCACCAGGGCGCCGCCGCCGGGGCGCACCGCGATGGTGTCGGCGGTGGCGCAGGCCGCCTCGACGCCGGGCTGGGCGGCGGGGGCGGGGCCCTGGAGGGCGGTGTCGTCGAGGAGGGTGACGGCGGTGGTGGGCGCGGGGTCGCCCGGGCGCAGCTCGGCGCAGACGTTGCGGCCCTGGGGGGCGGTCAGGAGCTCGGGCGGGGTGGTGGGCAGGGCGGTGGTGGGGGTGGCGGCCGTCGCGGGGGGCGCGCTGTGGGCGGCGAGGTCGGCGGGGCGCAGGGCGGCGGGGGTGACGGCGGCGCCCTGGTAGGCGATCTGCTGGGTGCGGGAGTCGTTGCGCAGCAGTTCGAAGGCCATCGTGGTGAGCGGGGTGAGTCCGGCGGAGGTGAGCAGGTAGGGGTCGCCACCGGGGCCGGTGAAGAGTTGTCCGATGCGGGTGGGGCGGGTGGCGAGGTCGGGGCCGGGGGTGCCGCGCTGGTCGATGTCGGGGGCGGCGAGGTCGGGGCCGACGGGCAGGGCGTTGAGGAAGGCCTGGGGGACGGGCTGGGCGGTGGCGGTGCTCTGGCCGAGGGCCAGGCGGGCGCCGTTGTGGGTGTCCAGGCGCAGCCGGCGGCCGTGCCACAGCAGGTGGGTGGTGCCGTCGGGGGCGGTGACCAGGAGGGCCTGGTTGTCGGAGAGGGCGGTGCCGCGGGTGGTGGGGTCGATGGCGACGGCCAGTTGGGGCCGGCGGGCGCCGGACGGGCCGGGGCGCAGGGCGGCGCAGGCGAGCCAGGGGGCGGTGGCGAGGCGGTCGGGTGCGGGCAGGCCGTCGGGGGCGCCGAGGATGCCGAGCGGGGTGCCGCGGGGGGTGCCGGCCAGGGAACGGACGCTGACCTGGTCGACGGTGAGCTGCTCGCCGGCGATCAGGCGGGCGGTCGTCTCGTTGAGCAGGGGGTGGAGGGTGCCGTCGAGGTAGAGGTAGCGGGCGCCGCTCTCCTTGACCAGGACGAGGGTGCCCGGTTTCTTCCAGCCGGTGGCGCCACCGGGGACGAGGACGCCGTAGACGGCGGCGATCAGGCAGGCGAGGACGGCGATGACGATGCCGGTGACGATGCCGCGGGAGGTGCGCCCGGTGGGGGCGTCGGGGGCGTCGGGTTCGCCGCGGAGCATGCCGGTGGCGAGGCGGCCCATCACGAACAGGTGGGCCTGCACCTGGTCGCGCTTCGACTGCATGGCGTGGTTCTCCTCGGTGGCGGGGCGTGGGGTTGCTCGCGTGGGCGGGGGCCGGGCGTGGGGTGTGCCGCCGGTGCGGGTTCAGCCGGCGATGGCGCGTAGTGCCTGGTAGGCGCCGGCGGCGGAGAGGGCGAGCGGGAGCACGGTGATGGCGGCGAGGGTGTGCAGCAGGTCGGCGGCGCGGCCCCAGTAGGGCAGCAGGCGTCGGCCCGGGACGGTCCACGAGACGGCGGCCAGGACGGCGCCGGTGGCGAGCAGGGCGGCGAGCAGGACCAGACGGGCGGACGGGGACTGGCCGACGGCGAGGTGGGCGGTGAGCACGGCGGGGCCCAGGGCGCCGGGGACGAGGACGGCCAGGCGCTGGGGGATGGCGCCGATGCCGCGGGCGTGCAGCAGGAGCAGCAGGGACAGCGCGCAGGTCAGGGCGGTGGGGGCCCAGCCGTCCTGACCGGCGAGGGCGGTCAGGCACCCGGCGAGGACGGGGGCGAGGGCGAGGTGGAAGGCCGTCAGGAAGCCGTCGGCGACGACGCTGCGGGAGCGGACGGAGGCGGCGGGGACGGCCTCGATGCCTTCCTGGAGTTCCTCGGCGTTGCGGGGCAGGGCGGGCAGGCGCAGCCCGGACAGGCGGAAGCAGAGGCCGGGCAGGAAGCCGGCGGTGGCGACCGGGAGGACGGCGAGGACGGCGGCGGTGGCGGGTGCGGTCAGTCCGGTGAGCAGCAGGGCGCCGGTGGCGGTGACGTGCAGGGCGAACAGGACCAGGCCGAGGAAGAGCGGGGCGGAGCAGCCGACGGCGGCCATGGCGAGGACGGCTGCTCCGGCGCCGGCGCAGCCGCCGGCGAGGAGGCGGGCTCCGGTGGCGGAGGGTCCGGTGTCGGTGGTGAGGAGGGCGCCGGCCAGGGCGAGGTAGGGCACGGCGGTGGCGCCGAGGGCGGTGCCGGCGGCGGCGTCGCCGACGGCCCGGGAGGCGCTGAGGGCGCCCAGGAGCAGGAACAGGCCGGTGATGGCGGCCGCGCCGGCGCGCAGCTGCGGCGGGCCGGGCAGGAGGAGGAGTGCGATGCCGCCGGCCAGGGCGGTGACGGCCAGGACGAGGGCGGTGTGGTGGGTGAGCGCCGGGCGCCAGGTGTCGGGGCGTTCGCGCATGCCGGTGGCGACGCCGTCGGCGAGGTCGTCGTAGTGGACTTCGGGCAGGGCGTCGCGGCGTGGGCGCAGGTAGAGGTCCTCGCCGTCGCGCAGGTCGAGGGCGTCGGCGCCGAGCTCCTCGTCCAGGGGCGGGTGGCCGAGGCGTTGGAGGACCCAGCCGTCGTGTTCGAGGCCTTGCTCGTCGAGACCCGGTTCGGCGGGGTCGAGGTCGGCGTGGGCGAGGACGGCGGGCAGCAGGTCGGCCAGGGGGATGTCGGCGGGGACGGCGAGTTCGAACACCGCCCGGGGGGCGTGGAACCTCAGTCGGCACAGTGCGGCGACGGCGGCCCCGTTGGCACTCCCGTTCACGGTTCTCCCTCGTGGTCCGCGGCCCCGGCCGGGCCGGGGGGCCTGGGAGCGGGGCCGGCTCGGCGGTGGCTGGTCCTCGGAAGAGGGCGCGGCCGCCTGGGGCTGTCCGGGGGTGGCGGGTCGGGCGGCCACTCCCCGCCCGGTGGCACGGATGGCGGGGGGTGGTTGGTTCACCGCGGGCGGGAGCGGGCCGGGCGGGGTGAACCGGGGGCGGGGTGGTGGCCGTGGTCCGGGTGGACGGTGTGCGTCCCGGGCGACGGCGCACGGTGCGGGCCGTCCCCTGGTGCGAGGAGCGCTTTCGTTGAGTGTGGTGCTGGTCGACCGTCCGCCGCGGCGTCCCGGTCCGGCGATGCCCGACGGCGAGATCCAGTTGCAGGAGCCGCCGGTCCTGCCGGAGTCGCAGAGCGGCATGTCGAGCGTGATCTCGATGGCGCCGATGGCGCTGAGTTCGCTGTCGATGGTGTTCGTGTTCCTGCGCCCGGGTGAGGGCGGCGGGGTGCTCGGCTACGTGGCGATGGGCATGATGGGCCTGTCGGCGGTGGGCATGCTGGTGACGCAGCTGATCCGCGGTTCCAGCGACCGCAAGCGGGAGCTGCGGGCCGAGCGGCGGGACTACCTGCGGTACCTGTCACAGATGCGCAGGCAGGTGCGCGGGCACACCGTGCGTCAGCAGGAGGCGGCGGCCTGGCGGCACCCGGCGCCGGGAGCGGTGGCGTCGCTGATCCGCACCTCGCGGCTGTGGGAGCGGCGCGGCACGCACCCGGACTTCGGTGACGTGCGGGTCGGGGTGGGGCACCAGCGGCTGGCGGTGCGGCTGGCGCCGCTGTCGACCAAGCCGGTGGAGGACCTGGAGCCGTTGTGCGCGCACGCGCTGCGGCGGTTCATCCACGCCTACGGCACGGTCGCGGACCAGCCGATCGCGGTGTACGTGCGCGGGTACGCCCAGGTGCTGCTGCGCGGTGACGACCGGGCGGCGGCGCAGGCACTGGCGCGGGCGATGCTGGCGCAGCTGGCGCTGTTCCACGCGCCGGACGAGCTGCGGATCGCGGTGGTGGCGGACGCGGAGCACCGGGAGCAGTGGGAGTGGGCGAAGTGGCTGCCGCACGCGCTGCACCCGGTGGACACCGACGCGCTGGGGCCGGTGCGGCTGGTGGCGGGGTCGGTCGCGGAGCTGGAGCAGGTCATGGGCGAGGAGTTCGCGGCGCGCGGGCCGTGGGAGCCGGAGGCGCAGCCGGGCCGGGACGAGCCGTTCACGGTGATCGTGCTGGACGGTGCACCGGCCGGTCCCGGCAGCCGGGCGGCGCTGGCGGGGTGGCGCAACGCGGTGCTGCTGGACCTGGGTGAGGCGCTGGAGTGGAAGCCACTGCGGCACCGGCTGCGGCTGCGGATCGAGGAGGGCCGGCTGGCGATGGTCGGCGCGGACCGCAACCACCGTGACGAGGTGACCGAGCTGGGGCGGCCCGACGCGTTGTCGTTGCCGGCGGTGCGGCGGCTGGCCGCGCTGATGGCGCCCTACCGGCTCGGGGACCAGTTGGAGGCCGGGGAGCCGTTGGCGGGTGATTTCGACCTGGCGTCGCTGCTGGGCATCCGGAACCTGCACCGGCACGACGTGGCGCAGAACTGGGCGCGGCGCGGGATCGCCGACCGGTTGCGGGTGCCGCTGGGCATCGCCGCGGACGGCACGCCGGTGGAGCTGGACATCAAGGAGTCGGCGCAGGGCGGCATGGGCCCGCACGGGATGCTGATCGGGGCCACCGGGTCGGGCAAGTCGGAGCTGCTGCGCACGCTGGTGCTGGCGTTGGCCCTGACGCACTCCTCGGAGGTGCTGAACTTCGTGCTGGTCGACTTCAAGGGCGGCGCGACGTTCCTGGGTCTGGACCGGCTGCCGCACACCTCGGCGGTGATCACCAACCTGGCCGACGAGGCGGCGCTGGTGGACCGGATGCGCGACGCGCTGCACGGGGAGCTGGTGCGTCGCCAGGAGCTGCTGCGGGCGGCGGGCAACTACAGTTCGCTGCTGGACTACGAGACCGCGCGGGCGGGCGGGGCCGATCTGGAGCCGCTGCCGACGCTGTTCGTCGTGGTCGACGAGTTCAGTGAACTGCTGGCCGCGCACCGCGACTTCATGGACCTGTTCGTCATGATCGGCCGCCTGGGCCGCTCGCTAGGCGTGCACCTGCTGCTGGCCTCGCAGCGTCTGGACGAGGGCCGGATGCACGCGCTGGAGTCGCACCTGTCGTACCGGGTCGGACTGCGGACGTTCTCGGCGATGGAGAGCCGGGGCGTGCTGGGGGTACCGGACGCCTACCACCTGCCCTCCCAGCCCGGCAACGGTTTCCTGCGCAGCGACATCGCCACCCTGACCCGGTTCAAGGCCGCGTACGTCTCCGGCCCCTACCGGGCACCGCGTCCCGCGGCCGCGCGCCAGCAGGCCGCGGCCGGGCAGGTCGCCGTCTACGGCACCGGGTACGTGGCGCCGCGTCAGCCCGTCGCGGTGCCGGAGGAGCCGCAGGTGGAGGAGGCGCAGGACGGTGGCACCCTGCTCGCCATCGCGGCCGACAAGCTGCTGGACGCGGGACCGCCGGCGCACCAGGTGTGGCTGCCGCCGCTGGGGGTGCCGCCCACCCTGGACGAGCTGCTGCCGCCGCTGGCGCCGCACCCGGAGTACGGGCTGACCACCGAGGGCGGTTCGGGCCGCGGCACCCTGAGCGTTCCGGTCGGCGTCGTCGACCGGCCCTTCCACCAGGTGCGCGACCTGCTCACCGCCGACCTCTCGGGGGCCGACGGCCACGTGGGGATCGCGGGTGGTCCGCAGAGCGGCAAGTCCACCCTGCTGCGGGCCCTGATGACGGCGCTCGCCCTCACCCACACCCCGCGCGAAGTGCAGTTCTACTGCCTGGACTTCGGCGGCGGCACGCTCTCCGCGCTGCGCGGTCTGCCGCACGTGGGCGGGGTCACCGGTCGGCACGACCCCGAGCGGGTGGTGCGCACGGTCGCGGAGGTCAACGCGATCCTCGCGCGGCGCGAGCAGCGCTTCGCCGAGCTCGGCATCGACTCGGTGGCGGCCTTCCGCCGGATGCTGGCCGCAGGTCAGCTGCCGCAAGAGGCGCACGGCGACGTCTTCCTGGTGATCGACGGCTGGAACACCGTGCGCCAGGAGTTCCCCGACCTCGCGCCGGCGCTGACCCTGATCGCCCAGCGCGGCCTCAACTACGGCATCCACCTGATCGTGGGCACCACCCGCTGGGGCGAGGTCACCGGCGCGCTGCGCGACCTGCTGGGCACCCGGTTCGAGCTGCGGCTCGGTGATCCCGTCGACTCCGCGATCGGCATGCGGGTCGCCGCGACGGTCCCCAAGCTCCCCGGCCGGGGTCTGACCGCCGAGGAACTGCACTTCCTCACCGCGCTGCCCCGGATGGACGGCACCGGCAGCACCGACGACCTCGGCGACGGGGTGGCGGACCTGGTCGACGCCGTGGCGGAGCACTGGACGGGGGCGCGCGCGCCCGAGGTCCGGATGCTGCCGCTGCAGCTGCCCGCCTCCGCGCTGCCCGCCCCCGAGGGCCGACTGCGCGTCCCGCTGGGGCTCCAGGACGTCTCGATGGACACGCTGTGGCACGACTTCGAGGAGACGCCGCACCTGGTGGTGGTCGGTGACAGCGAGTCGGGCAAGACGAACCTCCTGAAACTGGTGGCGGCCGGCATCACCAGTGCCTACCGCCCCGACCAGGCGCGGATCATGCTGGTCGACTACCGCCGGGTGCTGCAGGGCGCGGTACCGCAGGAGTACCGGCTCGGGCACGCGGTCGCCGTGGACGCGCTGCGTCAGATCGTCGACGGCGCGGCGCGGGCGATGGCCAACCGGCTGCCCGGCGTGGACATCCCGCCGGAACGGCTGCGGCTGCGGGACTGGTGGGAGGGCCCGGAGCTGTTCATCCTGGTCGACGACTACGAGCTGGTCGCCGGCTCCCCCGGCGGGATGTCCGCCCACCCGTTCGCACCGCTGCTGGACTACCTGGCGCAGGGTGTCGAGCTGGGCCTGCACCTGATCGTGGCGCGCAGCGCCAACGGCATCGGACGGGCCTCCTCGGACCAGCTCCTGCGCAAGCTGGAGGAGGTCAACACCCCGGCGGTGCTGCTGTCCTGCCCGCCGAGCGAGGGCTTCCTGTTCGGCAACACCAAGCCCCGCGCCCTCCCGCCCGGGCGGGCCCTGCACATCACCCGGCGCCGCACGGTGCAGGTGCAGACCGCCGCCGTCGACGAGGACGCAGGGGCGCAGCGGTGAGCGCCGCGCCGGTGCGGCGCTGGCTGACCCGTCACCGCGACGCCCCGGCCCCCGCGGTGCTGCACGAGGCGGGTCCGCACTTCGTCATCGCACCCGGCGCGGCGCACGGGGCCGCGGCGGCGCCGGCGCTGCCCGCCGAACTCGCCGCCGCGCTCGCCGCACTGCCGTCCGTGGTCGGGACCGTGACGGTGCTGGCGGCGGCCGCCGACGCGCAGCCCGTCCTGCTCGCGAGCCTGGCGGAGCTGGCGCGCACCGCGGCCGTCCGGCGGGCCGGGATCCTGGTCCTGGCGGCCTCCGGCCTGGCCACCGCCCAGCAGGACGGCAGACGGCCCGCCCAGCGGATCGCCGAACTGGCCGCCACCGGCATCGTCGCCCCGGACGGCGTCGTCACCCTGCGGCCCGACGGGACCCTGCTGGCCGACGGGGCCGGGCCGGGATCGCCGGCTTCCTGGTGGCTGTTCACTCCGGCCGGCCCGGCCCGCCGGCTCGGGCCGGTGTGGCCGCTGCCGGAGACGGCGGACGGGACGGCCGCCCGGGCGTGGGCGGCAGACCCGGCGGAGCCTCGGACACCGCGGCCCGGGAGCGCCGGGCCGGACCCTCGGGCTGCGTCCGCCCCCGCCGTACCGGCAGCCGGCACACCCGTACCGGCCGCGACGGCCCCTCAGGCACCTCCGCCTGCCCCGGCGCCGATGGCGGGCGACGAGCGCGACCCGCTCGGCGGGGGCCCGCTGGTGACCGAGCTGCCGGGCGGCTACTGGCTCCACGGCGAGTCCGCCCCCGATGTCCGTTCCGGCCCGTTGGACCTCGCCACGGCGGCGCCGGGCACCCTGGTCCTGGTCGTCGGCCACCCCGGCGCGCCCCTGCCCGCGGCCGCCGGGGTCGCCGAACGGCTGGCCCGGGTCCGGCCCGCTCCGGCCGAGCTGCTGGTGAGCGCGCCCTGGGCGGCCACCGCGGCGCTGGTCGCGCTGACCGCCGCCCTCGCGGCCGAGCTGGGCCGCGACGTCCGGGCCGCCGTCGGCCTGCCGATGCGCACCGCGGACGGCTGCTCCGCCCGCGTCCTGGCCGCCGACGGCACGCCCGGCTGGGAGCCGTGGCTGACCGAGCTGACCGCCTCACCCGGGCGGGGCCGCGTGGTCGCCTCCGCCTGGCGCCCCCTGCCCGACGGCACCCCGCCCGACGGCCCCGCGCTCTACCCCGCGCCGGTGGCGGGCTGGCGCCTGGAGGCGGTGCCGGCCGGCCTGTGGCTGCGCCCCGACGACCCGCCGCCGGACCACGGCCCGCGGCTGCTCGACCCCGGGCCGGACCGCCCCCTGCTCATCGTCGGCTCGGCCGACCGGACGGTGCCGGCGGAGGTGCTCGCTGTCGTGGACGGCCTGCTGACGGCCCTCACCGTCCCGGGCGCGGCGGTACCGGGACTGCTCCTGAACGGCCCCACCCGCGCGCCCGCCCCCTTGACCGCGCCCACGACCGCACCCGCGACCGAACCCGCCACCGGTGCCGGCCTCCCGGCCCCGCCGGTGCCGACCGCCACGTCCACCGGCCCCTCCCCCGCACCCGGCCCCGCCGGGCAGGGCCCGGACGGCACGGACGCCCCCGGCCCGGAGGCCGGACCGGCGCTCGTGCCCGCGGAGACGGGCCCGGAGTCCACCGGCTCCCCCGGGCCGGACACCGAACCCACCGTCATCCTGCCCACCACCACCGACCACGCCGCCGAGCCCACGACCGCACCGGGCGGCGCGGGCGACGGCGACGGCGAGGACACGGCCGAGGTCCCCGCCGTGCCCCGGCTCATCGCGCCGGACGCCGCCTTCAGCTCGGGGCGGCCGTCCACCGCCGCCGAACGGGCCGCCTTCCGGGCCCTGCTCGGCCCGCACTTCCACCGCTACGCCAGCCAGGCCGAGCAGGTCGCCCTGCGGCTGCCGGCGCTGCGTTCACAGCCCCGCGACGACCTGAAGGACGACCTCGCGGCCGTGTACCTGCACCACGCAGACACCGGGATCCCCGCGTCCCGCGCCGAGTTGGTGGCCGCGGCGCGCCGGCCCGGCGGACCGGGACCGCTGGAGCTGTACCTGGCGTGCCTGGGTTCCGGGCTGCGCCGGCTGCCCAACCACCGGGGCGCCGTGCTGCTGGGCTCGGACGCGGGCGAGGAGGTGCTGCGCCTCTACGTGCGGGGGGCGCTGCTGACGGAGCCCGCTCCGGTCGTCGGGACTCCGGAGGCCGACCTCGCCCCGGGGACGTCGACGGAGTTCCTCGTCTGGTCGGCCACCGGCCGCCGGACGTCCGTGATCGCCGACGACGGCGACCCGGAGGTGGTCTTCCCGCCCGGCTCGCGCTTCCGTGTCCTGGACGTCCTGCCCGGCGGCGAGGACCGCCCGGTCCGGGTGCTGCTGCGCGAGGCGGCCCCCGGCCCTGCCGCGACCGGCCCCGCCGCGGACGCGGCGGCCGAGGAGCACGACGCGCAGGCCCGGACCCGGCTGCTGGCGTGGCAGGACCGCCGCGATCTGCTGCCGCCCGCGCGGCTGCGCCCGCCGGCCCGCCCGGAGCGGCTCCGTCTGACGCCGGGAGTCGCCGTCGGGTGAGGCACGCGGGGCGGCAGTCGCGTCCGCGAGACGGTTCGGCATGCCCCCGTCCTCGCGCATCGCGCGCGTGGAGGGGGCGGCCCTCACTCCTTCGGAGCCTCCGGCTCCTCGACGAAGTCGACGCGCTTGAATTGCCGGTTCATCGACTTGACCAGGAACCAGGTGGCCACGCCGAGGGCGGCGAAGACGACGAAGCCCAGCAGTCCGGGGGTCACCTTGGTCTCGTCGAGGGCGAGCTCGGCGGCGAGGTGGGTGAGGTTCACGGGGGCACTCATATCTCTATGGTGGCCCGGCTCACGGGGAGCCGGGCCACCGGGGGGTGGTTCAGTCGCGCGTGTCGGTGGCCTCGGCGGCCAGGGTGGGGGTGCGCAGGCCGGCGAACAGGTCGTCCTCCGGCAGGTCGACGTCGATCAGGGTCCGGGCCAGCTCGTAGTCCTCGGTCGGCCAGACCTCGCGCTGGACCTCCAGCGGGACGCGGAACCACGGCCCGTCCGGGTCGATCTGGGTGGCGTGCGCGATCAGCGCGCGGTCCCTGGTCTCGAACCAGTCGTCGCAGCGGACCCGGGTGGTGATCTCGCGCTCCTTGCGGCCGCTCTTCTCCCAGCCCTCGATCCACTCGCCGTACGGCGACTCGTGGCCGTGCTCGGTGAGGTACGCGTGCAGCTCGCGGATCCGGCCCATCGGGAAGCCGTGGTTGTAGTAGACCTTCAGCGGCTGCCAGGGCTCACCGGACTCCGGGTAGGCGTCCGGGTCACCGGCGGCGTCGAAGGCCAGCATGGTGATCTTGTGGGTCATGATGTGGTCCGGGTGCGGGTAGCCGCCGTTCTCGTCGTAGGTCGTGATGACCTGCGGCTTGAACTCGCGGATCAGCCGGACCAGCGGCTCGGCCGCCTCCGCGACGTCCTTCAGGGCGAAGCACCCCTCGGGCAGCGGGGGCAGCGGGTCGCCCTCGGGCAGGCCCGAGTCGACGAAGCCCAGCCAGGCCTGCCGGACTCCGAGGATCCGGCGCGCCTCGTCCATCTCCTTGCGCCGGACCTCGTGGATGTTCTCCTCGATCTCCGGCTTGCCCTGCAGCTTCGGATTGAGGACCGACCCGCGTTCCCCCCCGGTGCAGGTGGCCACCAGCACATCCACCCCCTGGTCGACGTACATGGCCATGGTGGCAGCGCCCTTGCTGGACTCGTCGTCCGGGTGGGCGTGCACCGCCATCAGTCGCAACTGCTCAGTCAACGCGTGCGTTCCTTCCACAATGTCTGGGCCTTCCGCGAAGTCCGGTCTGCCCACCGTCCGAGCCGCTCGGTTCGGGCCGCGTCACCGCGGGCCCGCCGCCGGGAGCGCCGCGGCAGGACCTCACCACGCCGCCGGCACGACGCCGACACGGCCGAGCAGCGCCCCCGCCGGACCGGCCGCGGGCGTGCCCCTCCTATAGTGACGGACTGGAGGAGCGTCGCATTCCCCCGGCACCACCGCGGGGGGTACCTCCCGGAGAGGACTGAGCCCGATGAGCGCAGGCACCACCACCCCGCAGCTGCCCGAGGGGCGCTACGGCCGGCGCGGCGACCGCGAGTCCGACCGCCGTCTCAAGGTGGCGGGTGCGGTCTGCGGCGTGCTGGGGCTGGGCCTGGTGGCCTGGCTGGGCGGCTCGTACCTGATCCGCGAGACCACCATCAACGGCAGCGTCCCCTCCTTCCAGGCCGTCTCGGACACCGAGGTGCAGCTGCACCTGGCGGTGCGCAAGAGCGACGGCACGGCGGGCAGCTGCACCGTCCGCTCGCAGGGCGAGAACGGCGCGGTGGTCGGGGTGGCCGACTTCCCCGTACCGGCCGCCGGCGGCGACTACGACGCCGTGGTCAGCCTGCGGACCACCGCCCGCGGCACCACCGCCGAGCTGCTGGGATGCACGCCGGCGAAGTAGCGGCCGTCGATCGCGACCCGCCCGGGCGCATATTCGATCGGAAGAGCGGGAATCCGTCAGGATGTCCCGCACACCGGTCCTGTACATCTCGGCGCAATGCTGTCGTCAATGACGCGCCGACGACTCTCCCGCTTGTCGGCCGGAGTTGTTAGGCTCGTGGTTTCGCCCCTTCCGCACCGAGAGGTACGGGAGCGGGCGTTGCTTTGTAGTTACGACCGATATCTCCACCGCCACCCTGCTGACGACTCACACCCTCAGCACAGCCCCAGCACCTACGAGGAGCACCCGTGACCCAGACCAGCGAGAACGTGACCTGGCTCACTCAGTCCGGCTATGACCAGCTCAAGGCCGAGCTGGAGCATCTGAGCGGCCCCTGGCGCATCGAGATCGCCCAGAAGATCGAGGCGGCGCGCGAGGAGGGTGACCTCAAGGAGAACGCCGGTTACCACGCGGCCAAGGAGGAGCAGGGCAAGTACGAGCTGCGGATCCGCCAGCTCACCCAGCTCCTGGAGCGCGCCAAGGTCGGCGAGGCCCCCGCGGACTCCGGCGTGGTGGCCCCCGGCATGGTCGTCACGGTCGCCTTCGACGGCGACGAGGACGACACCATGACCTTCCTGCTCGGCTCGCGCGAGATGGCCGGCAGCGACGACCTCGACGTGTACTCCCCGCAGTCGCCGCTGGGCCGCGCCATCGACGGCAAGAAGGTCGGCGACGAGGCGACGTACGAGCTGCCGAACGGCAAGGCCGCCTCGGTCACCGTCACCGACGCCAAGCCGCACAACGGCTGATCCCCCGCACCTGACGCCGACGGCGGCCGTGGACCTCGTCCACGGCCGCCCTCGCGGCATCCCGGCGGCCGGGCTCAGCCCGAGGCGGAGCGGTACTTGCGCACCGACAGCCAGGAGAAGACGGCGGTGATCAGCACCGACCAGAGCACCGACATCAGCTCCGCGTGCTGCATCGGCCAGGCGCTGTCCACCGGCCCGACCTGGTTGCCGAACAGGTTGCGGCAGGCCTGCACGGTGGCGCTGAACGGGTTCCAGTAGGCGATCCCCTGCAACCAGCCCGGCATCGAGCTGATCGGCACGAAGGCGTTGGAGATGAAGGTCAGCGGGAAGAGCCAGATCAGCCCGGCCGAGGTGGCCGCCTCGGGACTGCGGACCGAGAGGCCGATCAGCGCGCCGATCCAGGAGAACGCGTAGCCGAGCAGGAGCAGCAGCCCGAACGCGGCGAGCGCCTTCGGCACCCCCTCGTGGATCCGCCAGCCGACCAGCAGCGCCACCACCGCCAGCACCACCAGGGTGAAGGCGGTCTGGCAGAGGTCGGCCAGGGTGCGGCCGACCAGCACCGCCGAGCGGGCCATCGGCAGCGAGCGGAAGCGGTCGACCAGCCCCTTGGTCATGTCCTCCGCGATGCCGGCGGAGGCACCGGCCGTCGCGAAGGTGACCGTCTGGGCGAAGATGCCGGCCATCAGGAACTGGATGTACGAGTCGGAGCTGGCCTGCGTCCCGGGGATCTGGATCGCCCCGCCCATGACGTAGGAGAACAGCAGCACGAACATCACGGGCTGCATCAGTCCGAAGACCACGATCTCGGGGATCCGGGTCATCCGGCGCAGGTTGCGCCGGGCGACCACCCAGGAGTCGTGCAGGGTGGCCGCCGCGCCCCGGCGCTGCTTGGGTACCTCCCCGCCGATGGCGTGCTCGGTGGCAGTGGTCATCTCACCGTTCCTTTCCGGCGGGGACGGCCTGCTGGTCCGGGTCCTGGCCGTCCCCGCCGGCCCGGCCCCCGTCGTGCCCGCCGTGCCCCTTGCCCCGGCCCTTGCCGGCGGCGCCGCCCTCCTCGTCCTCGGCCGCCGTGACGTGGCCGGTGAGCGAGAGGAAGACGTCGTCCAGGGTCGGGCGGCGCAGGCCGATGTCGTCGATCTCGATGGAGCGAGCGTCCAGCTCGCGGATGGCGTCGGCGAGCACTCGCGCGCCGCCACTGACCGGCACGGTGATCCGGCGGGTGTTCTTCTCCACCGCCGGATCGCCCTTGGCGTACTCGGACAGCGCCTCGACGGCCTCGGCGACGAGGTCGGCGCGGTGCACCACGACCTCGATCCGCTCGCCGCCGATCTGCGCCTTGAGCTGGTCGGCGGTGCCGCGGGCGATCACCCGGCCGTGGTCGACCACGGCGATGTCGTGGGCGAGGCGGTCCGCCTCCTCCAGGTACTGGGTGGTGAGCAGCAGGGTGGTGCCCTGCTCGACCAGGGTCTCGATGACCTCCCAGAGGGCCAGCCGGTTGCGCGGGTCGAGTCCGGTGGTCGGCTCGTCCAGGAACATCACCGGCGGCCGGACGACCAGCGCGGCGGCCAGGTCGAGCCGGCGCCGCATGCCGCCGGAGTAGGTCTTGGCGGTGCGGTCCCTGGCCTCGGAGAGGTTGAACCACTCCAGCAGCTCCAGCGCCCGGGCCTTCGCCGCCCGGCCGGTCATCTGGTACAGCTCGCCGACCATCTGCAGGTTCTCGAACCCGGTGAGGTACTCGTCGACGGCGGCGTACTGGCCGGAGAGGCCGATCAGGCTGCGCACCTGGTTGGGGTGTTTCAGGACGTCGACCCCGGCGACCACCGCACGGCCGGAATCGGGCCGGAGCAGGGTGGTGAGGACGCGCACGGTGGTGGTCTTGCCGGCTCCGTTCGGGCCGAGCAGCCCCAGCACCGTGCCCTCGGGGACGTCGAGGCTGACGCCGTCCAGGGCTCGTACGTCACCGAAGGTCTTCACCAGGTTCTCGGCTTGGATGGCTGGCGCCATGGCCTGCCTCATCTCCTCGGACGATAGGGGCGCTGTCGCTTGGGCGAATTCCAGCGGTCTGTCCCACTCTGCCCCGAATGCGGGCAGGCGGGCGACTCGGTCCTCGCCGGGCGGGCGACTCGGCCGTCGCTCCGAGGGGCCCCGGAAGCACCCGGCGCCGGGCGCGCTCGCTCAGTGCGAGACGACGTACCCGGCTTCGCGCAGCTCCCCGACCACCACCGCGCAGTGCTCGGGCCCCTTGGTCTCCAGATGGAGGTCCACCTCGACCTCGGTCAGCCCGAGCTGCGGGTCGATCCGCACGTGCGCCACGTCCAGCACGTTCGCGTCCACCCGGGTGAGCACCCCGAGCAGGTCCGCCAGCGCGCCCGGCCGGTCCGCCAGCCGCACCCGCAGCGACAGGTAGCGCCCGGCCGCCGCCAGGCCGTGCCGCAGCACCCGCTGCATCAGCTGCGGGTCGATGTTGCCGCCCGAGAGCACCGCCACCACCGGGCCCTCGAAGGACTCCGGCTGTTCCAGCAGGGCCGCCACCGGGCTCGCCCCGGCCGGCTCCACCACCAGCTTCAGCCGCTCCAGGCCGAGCAGCAGGGCCCGCGAGAGGGAGTCCTCGGAGACCGTCCGCACACCGTCCGCCAGGGCGTTGATCACCTCGAACGGGATGTCCCCGGGCCGGCCGACCATGATCCCGTCCGCCATGGTGGCGTAGCGCTCCAGCGTCACCGGCCTACCCGCCGCCAGCGAGGGTGGGTACGCGGCCGCGGCGGCCGCCTGCACCCCGATCACCCGCACGTCCGGGCGGATCGGCTTCACCGCCGCCGCGATCCCGGCCAGCAGCCCGCCGCCACCCACCCCGACCAGGATGGTGCGCACCTCCGGGCACTGCTCCAGGATCTCCAGGCCGACGGTGGCCTGCCCGGTGACCACGTCCCAGTGGTCGAAGGGGTGGATGAAGACCGCGCCGGTCGCCTCCGAGTAGCGCTGCGCGGCCCGCAGCGCCTCGTCCACCGTGGCACCGGACAGCCGGACCTCGGCGCCGTACTCGCGGGTCGCCGCGACCTTGGGCAGCGGCGCGGCCACCGGCATGAAGACCGTCGAGCGGACCCCGAGCAGCGCGGCCGCCAGCGCCACGCCCTGGGCGTGGTTCCCGGCGCTCGCCGCGACCACCCCGCCGGCCCGCTGCACCGGCGAGAGCCCCGCGATCCGCACGTACGCCCCGCGCAGCTTGAACGAACCGGTGCGCTGGAGGTTCTCGCACTTCAGGTGGACCGGCGCGCCGATCAGCGCGGACAGGTGCCGGCTGCCCTCCATCGGTGTCACCCGGGCGACCCCGGCGAGCATCTTCTGGGCGCCGCGGACATCGTCGATGGTGATCGGCCAGCTGTGCATGGCGCCAGCCTACGGCGGGCGGGAGTGCCAACCCGGGATGTCGGCACTGTTCCCGGGCCCGCCCGGCCCGCGTACGCTGCTGGTCCTGAGCCTCCCTCACCGCACGACGATCGTGAGCCGCGATGACGACGACCTCGCCCCAGGCCACCGACCGCACCGACCCCCTGCACGCCCAACTCCAGTACCAGCTGGCGGTGTTCGCCCGGCGCATGGAACAGGTCCGCAGCTCCGACGGGGTGGGCGTACTGGACCGGGCCGCCTATCTGCTGCTCGACCGGCTGGAGCGGCACGGACCCGCCAACGTCAAGGCCCTGGCCGACGCCCTGGGCGTCGACTCCTCCACCGTCACCCGGCAGGTCGCCCCACTGGTCGCGGCCGGGCTGGTCGGCCGGGTCCAGGACCCGGCCGACCGCCGTGCCGTACGGCTCGCACTCTCCCCGATCGGTGCCCGTCGGCTGGCCGAAGTCCGGGCCGGGCGGGCCGAGTTGGCCCGCCGACTGGTGGCCGACTGGGCGCCCGAGGAACAGCGCGCGTTCTGCGCCCTGCTGGCCCGCTTCAACCACTCCATGGAGTCGTACACGGCGGGCCGGCAGGGCGGCTAGGCACCGTCAGCCGAGGGCCTGCTGGAGGTCGGCCAGCAGGTCGTCGATCGACTCGATGCCGACCGAGACGCGGACCAGGTCGGCGGGCACCTCCAGGGCCGAACCGGCCACCGAGGCGTGGGTCATCCGGCCCGGGTGCTCGATCAGCGACTCGACGCCGCCCAGCGACTCGCCGAGGGTGAAGAGCTGCGTGCGGTTGCAGACCTCGACCGCCGCCTCCTCGCCGCCGTTGACGCGGAACGAGACCATGCCGCCGAACGCCTTCATCTGCTTGGTGGCGATGTCGTGGCCGGGGTGCTCGGGCAGGCCCGGGTAGAGCACCTGGCTCACCTTGGGGTGGCCCGCCAGCAGCTCGGCGACCTTCTCCGCGTTCGAGCTGTGCCGGTCCATCCGGACGCCGAGCGTCTTGATGCCGCGCAGCACCAGCCAGGCGTCGAACGGACCGGAGACGGCGCCCATCGCGTTCTGGTGGTAGGCGACCTCCTCGCCGAGGCCCGCCTCGGCCAGCACCAGCGCACCGCCCACGACGTCCGAGTGGCCGCCCATGTACTTGGTGGTGGAGTGCACGACGGCGTCCGCGCCGAGCGCGATCGGCTGCTGCAGGTACGGGCTGGCGAAGGTGTTGTCGACCACCAGCAGCGCGCCGGCGCCGTGCGCGACCTCGGCGAGCGCGGTCAGGTCGGTGATGCCCAGCAGCGGGTTGGACGGGGTCTCCACCCAGACCGCGCGGGTGTTGGGGCGCAGCGCCTCGCGGACGGTCGCCAGGTCCTGGAAGTTCGCGACGGAGAACTCGACGCCCCAGCGGGTCAGGACCTTGGCGAAGAGCCGGAAGGTGCCGCCGTAGGCGTCGTTGGGGATCACGATGTGGTCGCCCGGCTTGAGGATGGTGCGCAGCAGGGTGTCCTCGGCGGCCAGGCCGGAGGCGAAGGCCAGGCCGCGGGAGCCGCCCTCCAGTGCCGCGAGGCACTCCTCCAGCGCGGTCCGGGTCGGGTTGGCGCTACGGCTGTACTCGTAGCCGCCCCGGAGGCCGCCCACCCCGTCCTGCTTGTAGGTGGACACCTGGTAGATCGGCGTGACGACGGCCCCGGTCTGGGGGTCTGCTTCCTGACCCGCGTGGATGGCGAGGGTCTCGAAGCCCTGGGGAAGCTGGTGCTCGGTCATGACAACGAGCGTAGTGGGCGAATGCCGGGGCGCCTCCCGGAAGGGTCGCCGCCGTCCGGAAAGCGCCGGGGCTGCCCGGAATCCGGCGGCGGCCGTGAGCGTTGAAAGCTGCACAACGGTTCCCGACCCAGCTGGAGCAGGCCGTGCTGTTCAACCGCGACAAGACCTCGCTCGTCCCCGCCGACCAGGCGCTGCCCGGCCGGGAGACGCCGGGCTTCACCCTGCGCGAGCCGCACACCGTGCTCGGCAACCCGCTCACCGGCCCGTACCCGGCCGGGCTGGAGGTGGCCGACTTCGGGCTGGGCTGCTTCTGGGGCGCCGAGCGCACGTTCTGGCGGCTGCCCGGCGTCTGGACGACCCTGGTCGGCTACCAGGGCGGCCACACCCCCAACCCCACGTACGAGGAGGTGTGCAGCGGCCGGACGGGGCACACCGAGGCGGTCCGGGTGGTCTTCGACCCGGCGGTCGTCTCGTACGAGCGGCTGCTGAAGACCTTCTGGGAGGCGCACGACCCGACCCAGGGCAACCGGCAGGGCAATGACGTCGGCACCCAGTACCGGTCCGCCGTCTACACCCACTCCCCGGCCCAGGCCGCGACGGTGGCCGCGAGCCGCGAGGCGTTCCAGCCGGCGCTGACGGCGATCGGCCTGGGGCCGATCACCACCGAGATCGCCCCGGCGGGCCCGTTCTACCCGGCCGAGCCGTACCACCAGCAGTACCTGTCCGACGCCAAGAACCCGAACGGCTACTGCGGCCTCGGCGGCACCGGCGCCAGCTGCCCGATCGGCGTGGCCCGCACCGGCGACTGACCCGCCCGGCGCCGGGCCTCAGACCCGGCGGACTTCGTGCTGGAAGCAGCCGAACTCCACCGCGCGGACGTGCACCACGGCCACCTCGGGGTCGGCGAGCAGCTCCGCGGCGCCCGCCTCGGCGGTGTCGGGAGTGACGGGCACCCCGCCCAGGATGTGGCCGTGCCGGTCGTAGGCCCGCAGCACCCGCGCGCCCAGGTGGTACCCGGCCGGCCAGGCCGGGCCCGCTCCGGCGCAGGCGTGGTCGTGCAGGAAGACCGGGCCGACCTCGTCGTACGGGCCCGGGTCGGCGCCGGTCTCGGCGGCCCAGCGGCGCAGCGGCGCGTAGCCGACCAGCGCGATCCGGTCGCCGGGCAGCGCCCGGGTGAGGCAGCAGCGCAGCGGGGCACCGCCGGTCCGGTCCACCGACCGGACCGGCGGGCGCCCCGCGTCGTCGCGTTCCAGCAGGGCGAGGTGGACGGCCGGCTCGATCGGGCGGACGGCCGGGGCGGGTGCGGTGGGATCGCTCATGCCGCCCAGCCTGCCGCCCGGACCGCCCGGTGTCCGGCGGGTTTCGGCCGTCGCGTTCGACGGCCCCGGACCGCCCCGCGGCGCCCGCGGCGGCCCGCCCGGGGCCTCAGACCGCGCTGCCGGCCTTCCAGGCGGCCCAGCCCAGGTTCCAGCCGTTCAGGCCGTTGGAGGGCTCGACGGTCTTGTCGCCGGAGTTCACGACCTCGACGACGTCGCCGATCATCGAGCTCTTGTAGAACTTGTAGCCGTCCAGGCCCTGGTCCTGGCCGCCCTTGGCGTCCTTCAGGCCGACGCAGCCGTGGCTGGTGTTCTGGCTGCCGAAGATCGACGCCGGGGACCAGTAGTTGCCGTGGATGAAGGTGCCGGAGGTGGTCAGGCGCTGGGCGTGCGGCACGTCGGCGATGTCGTACTCGCTGCCGAGGCCGACGGTCTGCGAGTTCATCCGGGTCTGCTGGTACTGCTCCGAGATGACCATCTTGCCGCCCCAGGTGCGGTACTCCGGCGAGCCGCCGGAGATCGGGTAGACGGCGCTGACCTGGCCGTCGGTGGTGACGGTGAGCTTCTTGGCGGCGAGGTCGGCGACGCTGGTCTGCGCGCGGCCGATGGTGAAGCGGACGTCCTTGGACTGGGTGCCGTAGACGCCCTTGGCGGCCTGGACGTCCTTGAGCCGGAGCTGCACGGTGACCTTGGTGCCCTTGGCCCAGTACTCCTGCGGCCGGAAGTCCAGGCGGGTGCTGGAGAACCAGTGCCCGACGATCTCGACGCCGGGCTCGGCTGTCACGGTGATCGCCTGCTGGACGGCCCTGCGGTCGGTCACCGGCTTGCTGAAGTTGATCGAGACCGGCATGCCGACGCCGACGACCGAGCCGTCCTCGGGGGTGAAGTAGCCGACGAAGGTGTTGGCCGGGGTCGCCGTGGTGAAGACGGCGTTGGCGTCCGCCTCCAGCTTGTCCTTGTCGGTGGCCGAGGCGGTGACGGTGTACTTGGTCCCGCTGGCGGGCGCGGCGGCGGACGTCCAGCCGGTGCCGTCCGAGGAGAGCTCCCCGGCCAGCGCCTTGCCGGTCGAGTCGGTGACCTTGACCGAGCCGAGGGTGCCGCCCGTGACGGTGACCCGGACCGGCTCGCTGAAGCTGGCGGCGGTGGAGCCGTCGGCGGGGGTGACGGTGATGACGGCCACGGAGGTCTTCGGCGCGCTGCTCGCGCTCGCGGGGCCGCTGCCCGTGGCACCGCCGCCCGAGGATCCGCTGCCCGGGCCGGCGGCGCTCCCGCCGTCGCCCTTGCTGTCGTTGCACGCCGCCAGCAGCAGGACCGGCGCGCCGATCAGACCCGCCAGCACGCCGCGCCGGCTCCAGTTCCCGCCGGCCGCCCGACCCTGCCCGTCCCGTGCCGTCACGTCGCCTTCTCCCTGCTGATCATCCCGGGCATTACGGATAGAGAAACGCAATCCGCCCTTTCACGGTTCCATCACCGACGAGTGGCGATCGTATGAGACTACTCAACTTCCTGCCAAATATGGACAAAATGCCCGGTCTGCGAAAGCAGACCGGGCACTCGCGGGCCGTGACGAAAGTCGGTGAGGACTACTCGGCGGGCTCGTCCACCGTGTACTCGTCCCAGCCCTCCCCCTCGGCGTCGAACTCGGTCTGCGCGGACTCCCAGGTCGCCGAGGCGAGCTCGACGCCCGGGACGTCGCCGAGCAGGGCGACCGGGTCGATGAAGTGCGCGAGCGAACCCGACGGGTCCACCTCGATGGCCTCGACGGACTGGGCGCGCTCCTCGTCGTCGAGGTACTCGTCGTCCGTCACCTGCTGCAGGGCCGCCGCCTTGAGCGCCCCCTCGTCGGTGATCTCGGCGATGAGCTCGATGCTGAGCCGGACGTAGCGCGGTTCGTCCTGGCCGGTCGTGTCAGTGCTGGTCATGCGTGCGAGCGTACGGGAAACCGCTCCGGCCCGAAGGCACGCCGGGTCCGAGGGGCGGGGGGCGGCGGTTCCCGACCGGGGCGCCCGCGGGCACGGCGGCGAGCGGACGCACGGGAAGGGCGGACGCACGGGAAGGGCCGGCCCCTCCGAGGAGGGACCGGCCCTGCCGTCTCCGCCGGGGCTCCCCCACCCGGGAGCCGCGGAGACGCGCCGAAACGGCGCGGTGACGACCGCGGGAGCCGCCGCACCCTGATGACCGGCCGGAGCCGGACAGGGGCGGGACGACGACGCCCCCCGCGGTGGGCCCCTCCGCGCCCGCAACCGGGCACGAAGGGCAGGACACGGCCGGCCGGGTCAGGGCCGTCCGACGTGTCCGGAGACGACCACGACCACCGGGGAGCCGCTCCCGGACGGTTGTCGTCGCCTCGTTCGGCGTCTTGCCGTTGACCTCAACGATGCCCGACGCGTGTTAAGCGCGTGCTGCGCGCAGGTGACGCCGGTGTACCACTTCGCCCCCGGACGAGCCCTCAGCCGCCTGGGCGGGCGGCCTCGATGAGCCGCCGTCAGTGCGAGCTGCGGGCGGCCAGGAAGCCCAGCAGGTCCTGGCGGGTGACGATGCCCTGCGGCTTGCCCTCCACCAGCACCACGGCCGCGTCGGCCTTCTCCAGCACCGTCATCAGGTTGGTGACGGTCTCGCCCGAACCGACCACGGGCAGCGGCTTGGACATCACCTTGTCCAGTGTGTCGTCCAGCTGGATCTCGTTCGCGAAGACGCCCTCCAGGAGCAGCTTCTCGGCGACCGAGCCGATCACCTCACCGGCCATGATGTCGGGGTGGCCGGCCCCCGGGGAGACCACCGGCATCTGCGAGACGCCGTACTCGCGCAGCACCCGGACCGCCTCGGCGACGGTCTCGTTGGGGTGCATGTGGACGAACTGCGGGATGCCCTCGTGCTCGATGGCGTCCTTGCGGGCCAGCACCTCGGCGATGTGCGCCTCGTCGGTGGCCGAGGGCAGGAAGCCGTAGTCGGCCATCCAGTCGTCGTTGAAGATCTTCGACAGGTAGCCGCGGCCGCCGTCCGGCAGCAGCACCACCACGACGTCGTCCGGGCCCAGCCGCTCGGCCACCTCCAGCGCGGCCACCACGGCCATCCCGCAGGAGCCGCCGACCAGCAGGCCCTCCTCCTTGGCCAGCCGGCGGGTCATCTGGAACGAGTCCTTGTCGGACACGGCGACGATCTCGTCCGCGACGCCACGGTCGTAGGCGGTCGGCCAGAAGTCCTCACCGACCCCCTCGACCAGGTACGGCCGGCCGGTGCCGCCCGAGTAGACCGAACCCTCCGGGTCGGCGCCGACGACCTTGACCTTGCCGCCGGAGACCTCCTTCAGGTAGTTGCCGGTGCCGGAGATGGTGCCGCCGGTGCCGACGCCGGCCACGAAGTGGGTGATCCGCCCCTCGGTCTGCTCCCAGAGCTCCGGACCGGTGGAGTGGTAGTGCGAGGCCGGGTTGTCCGGGTTGGAGTACTGGTCCGGCTTCCAGGCGTTCGGCGTCTCACGGACCAGCCGGTCCGAGACGTTGTAGTAGGAGTCCGGGTGCTCCGGGGCGACGGCGGTCGGACAGACGACCACCTCGGCGCCGTACGCGCGCAGCGTGTTGATCTTGTCGGTGGACACCTTGTCCGGACAGACGAAGATGCACTTGTAGCCCTTCTGCTGGGCCACGATCGCCAGGCCGACACCGGTGTTGCCGGAGGTCGGCTCCACGATCGTGCCGCCGGGCTTCAGCGCGCCCGAGGCCTCGGCGGCCTCGATCATGCGCATCGCGATCCGGTCCTTCACGGAACCGCCGGGGTTGAAGTACTCGACCTTCGCCAGCACTGTCGCGCTGATGCCGTCGGTGACCTTGTTGAGCTTGACCAAGGGCGTATTGCCGACCAGGTCGATGATCGAGTTGTGGTACCGCACGGGGGTCCTCCCGGTCTGTGGGCATGCGAGTGCTTTCGGTACTGCAAAGCCTAGGCCGTGCCACCGGCCCCGGCCCTCCCCTGCGTCGCACCTGCGTCCCGCCCCCACGCGGCCCCCTTCCGGACCGCCGCCCGACCGCCGCCCGCGCGGTGCGCCCACGGATGGCCCAGTCCCGTCGATAGCGCACGGCCGAGGACGGGTAGGAGGTGTACAGGCAACGCGAGTGGCGGCTCCGACTGGGGGCGGCACGAGGACGCGAAGGGGGCACCGGATGCCAGGGGCACAGGAGTCGCGGGCCCGGGTGGCCCGCCGCATCGCCACCGCGGCGGCGTACGGCGGCGGCGGGCTCGGCCTGCTGGGCGTCGGCCTGGTCGGCGTGCTGCTGACCGAGAGCAAGCTGGCCGTGCAGGCCATCGGCATTCTGGAGGGCGACCCGCCCCGGGCCGACGGCGTCTACGGCGAGGCCTTCGCCGACGCCGGCAGCACCGGCCAGCCGCCCCTGGTGCTCGCCTTCCTCGGCGACTCCACCGCCGCCGGCCTCGGGGTGCTGCGCGCCCGCGACACCCCGGGCGCGCTGCTGGCCGCCGGCCTGGCGTCGGTGGCCGAGCGGCCGGTCCGGCTGGTCAACGTGGCCCGCTCCGGCGGACGCTCCGCCGACCTCTCCGGCCAGCTGGAGCTCGCCCTGCCGCACCGCCCCGACATCGCCGTGATCATGGTGGGCGCCAACGACGTGACCCGGCACAGCCCGGCCCAGCTCGCGGTGCGCCACCTCGGCGAGGCGGTCGCCGCGCTGCGCGCCAACGGCTGCGAGGTGGTGGTCGGCACCTGCCCGGACCTCGGCACCATCAAGCCGGTCCGGCCGCCGCTGCGCTGGGTGGCCCGGCGGGTCAGCCGGCAGCTGGCGGCGGCGCAGACCATCGCCGTGGTGGAGGCCGGCGGCCGGACGGTCTCGCTGGGCTCACTGCTCGGGCCGGAGTTCGCGGCCCGGCCGGAGATGTTCGCCGCCGACCGCTACCACCCGTCGGCCCAGGGGTACGCGACGGCCGCGATGGCCGTGCTGCCCTCGCTCTGCGCGGTGCTGGGCCTCTGGCCCGAGGACGAGCGGCCGGTCGGAGCCGTGCCGGGCGAGACGGTGCTGCCGGTGGCGGTGGCCGCGGCCGCCGCGGCGGGCCGCTCCGGCACCGAGGTGGCCGCCGTCGGCGCGGAGGGCGCGGGTCGGCGCTGGGCCCTGCTGCGCCACCGGCTGCGAGTCGGCCTGCCGGGCACCTGGGCCGCCGAGGGGCCCGCCGGGCGGTCGGCCCCGGCCGCCGGGCCCGACCGCGGGAACACGTCGGCCAGCTCACACGCCGGGGCGGGTGACGCCTGATCTACCAGACGGTAACTTTCCTCCCGGGCGTCCCCCGCGCACCCGGTCGTTCCCGTCGGACCGCCACCCGGACACCCCACCGCCCGAAGGTCACTCAGCGAGGAGCCCGTCATGCCCGAAGCCGTCATCGTCAGCGCCACCCGTTCGCCGATCGGCCGGGCTTTCAAGGGCTCCCTCAAGGACGTCCGCCCCGACGACCTGACCGCCCACATCATCGCCACCGCCCTCGCCAAGGTCCCCCAGCTCGACCCCCGCGACATCGACGACCTGATGCTCGGCTGCGGCCTGCCCGGCGGCGAGCAGGGCCACAACCTCGCCCGGATCGTCGCCGTCCAGATGGGCATGGACTACCTCCCCGGCACCACCGTCACCCGGTACTGCTCCTCCTCGCTGCAGACCACCCGGATGGCACTGCACGCCATCAAGGCCGGCGAGGGCGACGTCTTCATCTCCGCCGGCGTCGAGACCGTCTCCCGCAGCGTCAACGGCACCTCCGACGGCATGCCCGGCACCATGAACCCGCTCTTCGACGACGCCCAGGCCCGCACCGCCCAGCGCGCCGAGCAGGGCGGTGGGGAGTGGCACGACCCCCGTGAGGACGGCCTCGTCCCCGACGCCTACATCGCGATGGGCCAGACCGCCGAGAACCTCGCCGCCCTCAAGGGCGTCACCCGCGCCGACCAGGACGCCTTCGGCGTCCGCTCCCAGAACCTCGCCGAGGCCGCCATCAAGTCCGGCTTCTGGGAGCGCGAGATCACCCCCGTCACCCTCCCCGACGGCACCGTCGTCTCCACCGACGACGGTCCCCGCGCCGGCGTCACCCTCGAAGCCGTCTCCGGCCTCAAGCCCGTCTTCCGCCCCGACGGCACCGTGACCGCCGGTAACTGCTGCCCCCTCAACGACGGCGCCGCCGCCCTCGTCATCATGTCCGACACCAAGGCCCGCGAACTCGGCATCACCCCCCTCGCCCGCGTCGTCTCCACCGGCGTCAGCGCCCTCTCCCCCGAGATCATGGGCTACGGCCCCGTCGAGGCCTCCAAGCAGGCGCTGCGCCGGGCCGGCCTCACCATCGGCGACATCGACCTCGTCGAGATCAACGAGGCCTTCGCCGCCCAGGTCATCCCCTCCTACCGGGACCTGGGCGTCGACCTCGACCGCCTGAACGTCAACGGCGGCGCCATCGCCGTCGGCCACCCCTTCGGCATGACCGGCGCCCGCATCACCACCACCCTGATCAACTCCCTCCAGTGGCACGACAAGCAGTTCGGCCTGGAGACCATGTGCGTCGGTGGCGGCCAGGGCATGGCGATGGTCGTCGAGCGGCTCAGCTGAACCTCCCGGCGTCAACCCCGAAGGGTCCAGACCACCCATTTGGAGTGACGCACAGTAATTGAGGGCCGGATCACACCGCGAGGTCGATCCGGCCCTCTTTTCTTTCGAATCGGGCCCGGAAATCGACAGTGCGGAGCGGATCAACTCCGCTGCGTAGAACGGTGTTACCTAACAATTTGGGGACAAGAGCGAAAGTCCCGGGCAAATTAGACATTCGCCACTGCGGTAACAGCCCCGTATGGGGCAGTGTGGAGAGGTAACCCCGTTCCACTCCTCCCTAGGAGTACGTTCCGTGAGCGCCGTCTACACCCTCCTCCTGCTGATACTGATCGCCGTGACGACCGCCGTGCTGGTCCACCTCCGCGGGCTCTCCCGCCGGCTGGACGCCCGCGCCGCGGCCACCGCCACGCCCGCACCGGTCGACGAGGCCGCGATCCGCCGCGCCGTCGCCGAGGCACTCGCCGCCGACCGCGAGCGGGAGATCACCGAGGCCCGCGCCTTCTGGGCCGAGCAGGAGGCCCGCGCGGCCGAGGACGCGCCACTGTTCGACTCCCCCTTCGCCGGCGTGCTCGGCTCCACCGACGAGTGGCCGCTCTTCTTCCCCCGGCCGACCGGTCCGCAGGAGGCCGCCGACAACGCGGGCACCATGGACCCGGAGTTCGGTGAGGCGCTGCGGTCGGCGCTGGAGGACCTGATCAACGAGGGCGGCGCCGAGCCCGACGCGCCCGGGACCGACGGCGGCGCCCCGCTGCGCCCGGGGCACCCCGCGGGGGTCCCGGTCGCCGAGGGCGGCGGCGACGCCCGGGCCCGCCGCGAGGCCGACCTGCTGGCCACCGGCCTGGAGGCCGGACTGCTGGACGCCGAGCCGATGGTCGAGGACGCGCCCGCGCCCGCCCCCGACCCGCGCCGCCACCCCTCGCACCCGGACTTCGTGCCCAGCCAGGCGCCGTCCCGCGAGTGGACCGACACCCGGCTGGCCACCCTCGCCGAGGAGGGCGTGGCGCTGACGGACGTCCGCCCGGGCCCGCTCGGCACGCTGGACGTGTACGCCTTCGCCGACGGCACCACGCTCTGCGTCGCCCCCGGCGACCGGGAGGCCGCGTACCGGCTGATCGACGCCGTCCGGGCCGGCGAGGACGTCCGGCTGCTCGGCGGCTCGCGGTTCTCCGGCTCGTACTCGCTGACCTTCTCCACCGACGACGACGCCGTCTACGTGCTCGCCGACCGGGTGGTCGCCAGCATCTGACACCACGCGCGCGGACGCGGCCGCGACAGCCGCGGCCGACGTTCACCCGAGGGCCGACCGGATCAAGGGGTTACCGATCCGGTCGGCCCTCGGCGTTCCCGTCCGCCGTTTCCCGCCGGCGGCCCGCACCGGCCGCCCACCGGGCCCACGTACCGGGCCCACGTACCAGGCCCACGTACCGGGCCCACGTACCGGGCCGCCGCTCCGGCCGTCCGCCGGGCCGCTGCCGCCGGGCCCGGGCTCAGCCGCAGAGCGCGGCCGTGGCGGCCACCTCGGCCAGGGCCCGGGCGAGCACCACCGGGGCCGCCGCGGGCCCGCCCAGCGGCTCCGGGAGCGGCACCCGCGCCTGGGCCGGCAGGGCCGTCAGGGCGGCCGCCAGGTCGTGCCCGGCGACGGCCAGCTGGTCGCCGGCCGCGAACGCACCGGCGTCCGGGAACTCGCGCGGCGACACGGCCGGCCCGCCAGCGCCGTCCGCCGCCCCCTCGGCGGCCTGCGCCGCCGCCGCCAGCCGGCCGGCCAGCGCCAGCGCGGCGGCGGCCCGGGAGGGGTGACCGGGGACGGCTCCCAGCAGCCGGCTCTGCGGCATCGAGCGGAAACGGTCCGCCAGGGCGTCGACGGCTTCGGCGAGGGAGGCTGCTTCAGGCATGGCGCGAGCCTAGACGAAAGCCGCCGGGCCCCGGAGCGGAAGGCTCCGGGGCCCGGCGGCAGTGCGCGGGGGGCGCGGTGGTCAGTCGTCGCCGCGCAGGATCGCGATCAGCCGCAGCATCTCGATGTAGATCCAGACCAGCGACAGGGTGAGCCCGAAGGCGGCCCGCCAGGACTCCTTCTGCGGGGCGCCCTGGGCGATGGCCTGCTCGATGGCCGCGAAGTCCAGCGAGAGGAAGAACGCGCCGAGGCCGATGCCGACCAGGCCCACCACGATGCCCAGCGGGCCGGAGCGCAGCCCCATCTCCGCACCGAACATCGACGCGACCGCGTTGACCAGCAGCAGGAGCACGAAGCCCATGGCGATCGCGATGCCGATCCGCGTGTACCGCGGGGTGACCCGGATCCGGCCGGTCTTGTAGGCGATCAGCATCGCCGCGAAGACCGCCGCCGTGCCCAGTACCGCCTGGATCGCGATGCCCGGCCAGATGGTGTTGAACACCTTGGTGACGGCACCGAGCGCGAAGCCCTCCAGGCCCGCGTAGAGCAGGATCAGCGGCGGGCTGACACTCCGCTTGAACGAGATCACCAGGCCGACCACGAAGGCGATCAGCGAGGCGCCGATGGCCAGGCCGAAGTTCCGGTCCGGCAGCGCGAACCAGGCCAGCCCGCCGAAGGCGACCAGGGTGAGCAACGTCATGGCGGTGCGTGCGACGACGTCGTCGAGCGTCATCCGCCCGGTGTCCAGCGGGCCGGCGGACGGCGCGCCGTACATCTCGACCAGCTGCTCGTCGGTCAGCGGACCCTGGCCCTGCGGCTGCTGGGCGTAGGGGTTGTTGCCGTACGGGTTGGCGCCGTACGGGCTGCTCTGGCCGGGGGGGCCTGCGGCGTACGGGCTCCCGGCCGGCGGGGCCTGCGTGGTACCGAAACCCGCGTAGCCGGGCTCGCGGGTGAAGGACCCCTCCCGCGAGAAGACCGGGTTGCTGCTTCTCATTGCTCATTCCCTCCGTGGCGGCACTGCACCGCCCGCACCACAAGGGTAATGGGTTGGCAAAAGAATAGGGATACGCCGCAAGGAGGATCCGGGGAGCGGCGCCCGGCGGGGACGCCCGGTGGCGTCCCCGCGGGTCGAGCGGTGCCCGGAGCCGGACTCGAACCGGCACGGCCTCACGGCCAAGCAGTTTTAAGCTGCCCGTGTCTGCGTTCCACCATCCGGGCCTTCAAGGACCTGCCCTGCCGACAGTCGGAGGTGGTGCTCCGTCCCCGTGCGGGCCATCCCCGAGCCTAGTCGCCCGCCTCCCCCTTTCGCATGTTCCCAGCCAGGGAAGTTGTCATGTTTCCTTGCCATCTGACGAACAGTTCGTGATTTGGCCAATCCGAGCGTGCTATCCGGCCAGCGGGATCAGGTAAGGGTTGACGTCATACCCGAGGATGAGGGCTTTCTCCGGACGTACGCCCAGCGGTGGTCAGGCCAACCGTCCGGCGGAGCGACGAGAAGCCGTGACCACGTGGCCGAGCATGGAGATACCGCCGAACCCCTGCGCGGACCGGCCCTCCGGAGCCGTCCCGCACCCCCGGCGCCGTCCGCAGCCCGACCCCAAGGAGCACCCCGTGACCACGTCGACCGCAACCGCCGTCCGTACCGGCCGGGCGGCCGCCCGCGCCACCGGCCTCAACAAGGTCTACGGGGACGGGGAGACCCGCGTCGTCGCGCTCGAC
>NZ_JBITSA010000005.1:381729-573211 GCF_044540385.1 Kitasatospora sp. NPDC086009 | reverse complement strand
GCAACGGGTTCGAAGTTACGGGGGTGGGGTGGGGGTTTCAAGGATTCGTAGGTTTGGGCTGGTGGGTGGGTGGTTACCGGGGGTATGGATCTAGGGATTGGGCTGTTTTGAAGGTGTTTGCCCCGTTTTTCAAGATCGTTTGGGGGGTGGGAGTGGTCCGGGCCACAGGTTTGGGGGTGTGAGGCCGGGCACATCGTCGACGGTGGGTGACGGGGTGTCGGCGGGGGGTGTGGATCGTGGGGGGTGGGGGTCCGGGGTCGGGTGGCGCGCACCACAGCCCTCACCCGACGTGCCCCGTCCGCTCACCCGTCGTGTCCGCCATAGCCTCTGGGCATGAGCAACGAGAGCGATGCAGAGGCCGTCGGCGGCGCCGAGGAGCCGGGGGCGGCGGTCGCGCCCGCCGGGTTCGAGCTGGGGACCGACGGGCCCAAGGTGATCCTGGCGGGGCTGGACGGCTCGGAGTCCTCGTGGCGGGCGACCGCCTACGCGGCCGGTCTCGCCCGGCGGCAGAACGCGACCCTCGCGGTGGCGTACGTCCAGCCCGTCCTCGGGGCGGCCACCGCGCTCGCGGGCGCGGCCGTCGGGGAGACCACGCAGGAGATCGCCGACGAGCTGCTGGCGGCGCTGCGCGAGGCGGAGCGGCGGCTGAGCGACGTCTGGCGGCTGGACTGGCGCTTCCTGACCCTCCGGGGCGACCCGTTCGCGGGCCTCGCGCGGATGGCGGACGAGCTGCGGGCGGACGCCGTGGTGGTCGGCGGCTCCGAGCAGGCCGGACACCGGGTGATCGGCTCGGTCGCGGTCCGGCTGGTGAAGGCGGGCCGCTGGCCGGTGACCGTGGTGCCGTAAGGGGGAGGGGCGGGGCCGGCGGACGGCGGAGTCGGACGTGCGGAAGGGCTGCGATCCGGGTGGGACCGGACCGCAGCCCTTCCGGCTGTCGGGAGGTCGCTCAGCCGAGGATGCTGACGCCGTTGCCGCAGATGTTGATCGGGATGCTGATCGGGATCTGGATCTGGTTGCCGGAGAGGACCCCCGGCGAACCGGTGACGACGCCGCTGGCGTAGGCGCCGCCGGTGTTGACGCAGGTGGTGCCCGAGGACAACTCGGCGGCGGCGGCGCTGTGCCCGACCCCGTCGCAGTCCCCCGCGAAGGCGGGGCCGGTGGATATGACGGCCAGCGCGGCGGTGAGACCGGCGGCGAGCAGGTACTTCCTGGTGTTGGTCATGCCGGTAGGAATAGCCAGCCGACACGCTGAACCGGACACGATCCGACCGGAGTGCCACCCGATCGGCGCTGCGATCCGACTCGGATGCAGGAACCGGGCCGGCCGGCCGTCACCCGAACGGCGGGCATCGGGCGCGAGCACCGCCGGGCCGCCGGGCCGCCGGTCCCGGTCCGGGGCCGGGCGCTGTCCCGGCCCGCGGTCGGGGCCGTGATGGGACGCCGGTCCCGTGCGTCCGGGACGTCCGCCGTCCGATGCTCGATGCGCGGGGCCGGTACGACGGCCCCGGGGCGTACCGCCCGACGACCCGCTACGGCTCACGCCACGCAAGGGAGACCGCATGTTCGCGCACTGGGGTACCTTCACCAAGAACGACACCCTCGGAGACTGTCTCGGCGTGGCCCAGAGCGCGCTGCAGCGCCAGGGCTTCCAGGTCTGGGACCTCGCCGGCGACGGCGACTACCAGGTGATCGGCGGCAACTCCGCCGTGATCGCCCACATCGTCTGCGTCCCGCAGTCCGGGAACATCTGGATCACGGTCAGCGCCTACTCCACCGACTCGGCGCTCGCCGAGCGGACCCGGAACGACGTCCGCACCTACATCGTCAACTCGGTCCGGATCGACTGAGACCGGCCGGTTCCGGCTGGGCCCCGGCGCGAGCCGGTCCGCGGGGCGGTGCCACCCGCCCGCCCTCGGGCCGGTTCGTACCCGGCGATAGGGTTCGGGACCATGACGGACACCCCGGTCGCACACCCCCGGAAGCCCGCCCGCCCGACGGCCGGGCCGAGACCCCGCCCGGCGGCGGCAGCGACGGCTGCGGCACCGGCGACGGCGACGCTCGTGGCCGGCCCGCCCGACGGCCCGGCCGGCAGTGACCTGCACCTCGAACTGCCCGCCACCGGCGGCCGCCGCGCCGCGCTGATGGCCGCCCTGCGCGAGGCGATCCGCAGCGGCCGGCTCGCCCCCGGCACCCGGCTGCCGCCGTACCGCTCGCTCGCCGCCGACCTCGGCATCGCCCGCAACACCGCCGCCGACGCCTACGCCGAGCTGGCCGCCGAGGGCTGGCTGACCGCCCGTCAGGGCTCCGGCACCACCGTCGCCGACCGGGCCGAGCCGGTCGCCGCGACCCGGGCCCGCCGGACGTCCCCGTCGCGCCGGCCCGCCCACGACCTGATCCAGGGCCGCCCCGACGCCTCCGCCTTCCCCCGCGCCGACTGGCTCGCCGCCGGCCGCCGGGCGCTCACCTCCGCGCCCAACGAGGCCTTCGGCCCGGGTGACCCGCAGGGCCGCCGCGAGCTGCGGGTCGCCCTCGCCGACTACCTGGCCCGGGCCCGGGGCGTGCGCACCGACCCCGAGCGGATCGTGGTCTGCTCCGGCGTCGCCCACGCGCTGCGGCTGCTGTTCGACGGCGCGGGCGCGGTGCTGGGCGGCCCCGCCGCCGGTCCGCTGGCCGTCGAGGCCTACGGGCTGGGCTTCCACCGGGCGCTGCTGGCCAGGGCGGGGGTGACGACGCTGCCGCTGCCGCTGGACGAGGACGGCGCGCGGATCGACGCGCTCGCGGAGCACCCGACGGTGCGCACGGCGCTGCTCACCCCGGCCCACCAGTTCCCGACCGGCGGCCCGCTGCACGCCGCCCGGCGCGCGGCGGTGATCGACTGGGCGCGCGGGAGCGGCGCGCTGGTACTGGAGGACGACTACGACGGCGAGTTCCGCTACGACCGCCGCCCGGTCGGCGCGGTGCAGGGGCTCGACCCGGAACGGGTGATCTACCTCGGCAGTGTCAGCAAGAGCCTGTCGCCCGCGCTGCGGCTCGGCTGGATGGTGCTGCCCGAGCAGCTGGTGGACCGGGTGCTGGCCGTCAAGGGCGAGCGGGAGGCCTGGGCGAGCGCGCTCGACCAGCTGACGCTCGCGGAGTTCATCGAGTCGGGCGGCTACGACCGGCACGTGCGGCGGATGCGCCGGCGCTACCGGGACCGCCGGGACCACCTGCTGGCCGAACTGGCCGTGCGGGCGCCGCACATCGAGGTGTCCGGGATCGCGGCCGGCCTGCACGCGGTGCTCCGGCTCGCGCCCGGCACCGAGCGGTCCGTGCTCAAGGCGGCGGCCTACCGGGGACTGGCCCTGGACGGGCTGGCGGACTACCGGCACCCGCTGATCGGGCCGGACGCGATGCCCGTGGCGGACGGTCTGGTGGTCGGCTACGCCACGCCGGCCGACCACGCCTACCAGGCGGCCGTCGCCGCGCTCTGCGACGTCCTGCCCGCCCCGCTCTGACCGGGGCCGCCGGCCCGCACGCTCCGGCCCGCACGCTCCGGCCCGCACGCTCCGGCCCGCACGCTCCGGCCCCGGTGGGTGGTGCGGGCCGGAGGGTAAGGGGAAGGGCCGTGGCGGGAGGTGTCGTGGCGTAGTCAATGGCCTGCCGCGTCCGCTCCGCTGTCATATGCCGGTACGGGCCCGGGCGGAGGCCGGTGCCACGACCGGCGGTGCCGCCTAGGCTCACTGGTCATGCGCAGAACACATGTGAGCCGTCTCGGAATCGCTGCGATCCTGGCCCTCGTCGTCGGTCTGCTCCTCTCGGCCGCTCCCGCCCAGGCGGACACGCCGCTGCTCACGGTCGGCTCCGACCGGGCGACGGCGACCCCGGGCTCCGCGGTCACCCTGACGTTGACGCTGACCAACCCGCACGACACCCCCGTGCGGTTCGTCTACCAGTCCGTCCAGCCGACTTACCAGACCAGCCAGGTCCCCGGTCTGGCGTACGCCTTCTCGTCCTGCGGCGGGGCGGTCAGCGCGTGCGACACCGGCGGCACCAGCGGCCTGGTCCACCACACCGTGCCCGTCGCGGCGGGGGCCTCCACCACCGTGACGCTGACCTACGACATCGCGGCCGGCTCGGCCTGCGGCGCCGGCACGCGGATCGACTTCTACACGTACCTCTACTACGAGTACCAGTCCGGCGCGGCCTCCGACTCCGGCATCTTCGACATCCCCGGCAACGAGGTCGTCTGCTCCTGACCCCGGCCGGTCCGGCCCGCTCGGGCGGGCACCCGTCCCACAGTCCCCCGTCAGGTGCCGGCCGCCCCCGTACCGGCACCTGACGGGCCTTTCGCGTGCGCTGTCGGACCCTCGTGACAGGCTTGCGCGCATGGCCGAACCGCTGACCGACGCGACCGACCGCGCCGCCGCGAGCGCGCCCGCGGGCCTCCCCGCGCGCATGACCGCAGCCGCGAGCACGACCGCCGGGGCGGCCGGCCCCCCGGGCCGGTCCGCCGCCCACCAGGGGGAGCCGGGTCCACGCGGGCTGCCCGTCCCGCCCGGTGTCGCCGAGGCGATCCGGGCCCGGGCCGACGAGCGGACGGCTCCGTTGGTCCACGGCCTGATGCGGCCCTCGCTGGCGCTCGCCGCCGGGGGCGACGGTCCGTCGGCCGGGGTGCTCGGCGGGCTGCCCGCCCTGCCGGCCGGCACCGGGTGGCCGGAGTTCGCCGGGCGTCCGATGCAGCTGCTGGCCCAGCTCGACTGCGCCGGCCTGGCGGAGGCCTTCCGCACCACCGGCCGGGGCGGTGACTGGCCGCTGCCGACCGCCGGGCTGCTCCTCTTCTTCCACGACGAGTGGCTCTCCGACTTCACCGGCCGTGGCTGCCGGGTCCTGCACGTGCCCGCGGGCGCACCACCCGGACCGGCCCCGGCCGACGGCCCGGGCACCCCCGCCGTCCCGGCCGTCGAGGTCCGGGCCGAGTGGCGGCTCTCCGCGCCCTCCTACCAGGACCGCGAGCTGGAGAACGTCTTCCCCGACGACTTCATGATCGCCCTCGACCTCGCCGCCGACTTCCGCGACCACCTCGCCGCCCCCGGCGTGCGGGTGCTCGGCTGGTGCGACACCGACACCGGCCGCCCGGCGGGGCACCGGCCGCTGCTGCAGATCGGGAGCCGCGCCCTCGCGGTGGACTGGGGCGAGTGCGTCAACGTGTCGTTCTGGATCACCGACGAGGACTTGGCGGCGGGCCGCTTCGACCGCGTCCGGCACGGTTTCGAGGTCGCCTGAGCGGGCCGGCGAACGCCGCCCGGAGCGGGCCCGCCACCGCTGCCCGGGCGGGGCCGCCCGGCCGCCACTAGGCTGCTGGAAGAGGTGGGGGCACCCGCCCGCGACCGCCGGTCCGCCCGGCCGAGCGGTCGGACCCCGATCGCCGAACCGGCGGGACGGACGTGGCAGCAGAGGGATCGACGACATTCGACGCGGCGGCGCCCGACGGCCCGGAGCCCCCGGTCGGCGAGCTGCTGCGCTCGGTCCGGGCCCACCCCTCACTGCTGCCCGAGACCCTCGCCGTCTTCGCCGTCCGCCACCGCGGCCCCCGGGCCGCCCGCCGGGTCGCCGAGCTGCGGGCGGCCCACCCGGAGGCGACGCCGCAGGAGCTGGCCGGACTGGCGGTGACGCACGCCCGGCGGGTGAGTCAGAGCGAGGGCGCCTTCGTCGGCGGGCCGTTCATGGTGCTCATCCCCTTCGCGTTCTGCACCGCGCTGCTGGCCCAGGCCCAGCTGTTCCTCGAACTCGCCGCCCTGGCCGGGAGAGACCCGGCCGCCCGGCCCCGGGCCGCCGAGATCCTGGTGCTCCAGGGCGCCTACCCCGATGTCGCGGCCGCCGGGCGCGCCCTGGACACCGCGCCCCGGCCCTCGGGCGGGCGGCGGCGCGGGCTCTGGTCGCTGCTCCGGCGGATGGCCCGGCTGCTCGGGCTGACCAGTGAGGGGGCCGATCCGCCGCCCTCCCGCTGGCGGACGGCCGGCGGCTGGCTGCTGGTCCTGCTGGTCTTCCTGATCGGGCTGGTCGCGCCGCTGGTCTGGCTGCCCTACATGGGCTTCTCCTACGCCCGGGCGACCGACCGGGTCGGCAGCCGGGCCGTCGACTTCTACTTCGGCGGTGACGTCGCCGGGGCCGCGCTGCGGCGGCGCCGCCGTCGCAGCGACCCGGCGACCGTCGCGGCCACCATCAGGGCGGGGATCTCGCTGGTCCTGCCGGTGGGGGCGGTGATCATGCTGCTGCTCGCCGACATCCGGGTCGCGGGCAGCCGGTGGCCGCTGATGTCGATCATCCTGCTCGTGCTGTCCGTCCTGGTCGGCGAGGTCTGGTACCGCCGCCACCGGCGCCGCCGGGGGGCCGCGGCGCAGGACGGGTGACGGTCCGCCGTTCGGGCGTCCGACGGGCCGTCACCCGGCGCTTGACCGGGTGTTCGACGAGCGAACACCTGTGCCATCCGCTCGTGCGCCGCCCGGCGGCCCGCGGGCCCGCACGTCGCTCCGTTCGGGTGGAGGGGATCGTTCCGGTGGGCGGGCGATTCGCATGCACAGCAAGTCCGGGGTCAGTGGGAGGAACGCACGGGATTCCAACCGCCAGGCGCATCAGATTCACCCTATCGGGGGGTGCTTTGGGGCCGTACGGCTTTGGCCGGGCGCGGGTGATCTAGGGTTCCCGGTGGGTCGCCCCGAGTGGGCGGACACCATCGCGCTCTCTCGCCAACACCCCTTCCCGTACGCGTATCTGATGATCCGTCCCCGGACTCCGGGGCGGGTCGGCGTGACCTTGACCAGATGAAGGAGACCCTGCCGATGCCGGTGGACACGAACCCGGAGACGCAGCAGGTACCGCAGCAGTCGAGCCTGACGACGGCCGCTGCCCGCAACCTCGCCACCACCACCAAGTCCGCACCGCAGATGCAGGAGATCACCTCCCGCTGGCTGCTCAAGGTGCTCCCCTGGGTCCAGGCCGCCGGTGGCGCCTACCGGGTGAACCGCCGGCTCACCTACACCGTCGGCGACGGCCGGGTGGAGTTCATCAAGACCGGCTCGGAGGTCCGGGTCATCCCCCGTGAGCTCGGGGAGCTCGCCCTGCTGCGCGGCTTCGACGACGACGGGGTGCTGACGGCCCTCGCCGACCGCTGCGAGCAGCGCGACTTCGGCCCCGGCGAGGTGCTGGCCGAGCGGGGCACCGAGGCGGACCGCATCTACCTGATCGCCCACGGCAAGATCAACCAGATCGGCACCGGCAAGTACGGCGACGAGACGGTGGTCGGCGTGCTCGGCGACGGCGACCGCTTCGGCGAGCACGCCGTACTCGACCCGGACGCCGTCTGGGAGTTCACCGCCACCACGGTGACCGCCGGCACCGTGCTCTCGCTGCCGAGGCGCGAGTTCCAGGCCATCCGGGACGGCTCGCCCGCGCTCCAGCGGCACCTGGAGGAGTTCCTGGCCCTGCCGCTCCAGCGCCAGAACGAGCGCGGTGAGGCCGAGATCGCCATGTCGGCGGGCCACCACGGTGAGTACGAGCTGCCCGGCGCCTTCGTGGACTACGAGCTGAAGCCACGCGAGTACGAGCTGAGCGTCGCCCAGACGGTGCTGAAGGTGCACAGCCGGGTCGCCGACCTCTACAACCAGCCGATGAACCAGACCGAGCACCAGCTCCGGCTGACCATCGAGGCGCTGCGCGAGCGCCAGGAGTACGAGCTGGTCAACAACCCGGAGTTCGGCCTGCTCAACAACGCCGACTTCTCGCAGCGGATCCAGACCCACTCGGGCCCGCCCACCCCGGACGACCTCGACGAGCTGCTGAGCCGCCGCCGCGACCCCGACTACCTGCTCGCCCATCCGCGCGCGATCGCGGCGATCGGTCGCGAGCTGAACTCCCGCGGGCTCTACCCCCACCATGTCGACCTCGGCGGGCAGCAGGTGCCGGCCTGGCGCGGGGTACCGATCCTGCCGTGCAGCAAGATCCCGATCACCAAGGAGAACACCAGCTCGATCCTGGTGATCCGGACGGGCGAGGACAACCAGGGCGTCATCGGCCTGCACCAGACCGGCATCCCGGACGAGTACCAGCCGAGCCTCTCGGTCCGCTTCATGGGCATCAGCGAGAAGGCGATCATCTCGTACCTGGTCAGCGCCTACTACTCGGCCGCGATCCTGGTGCCGGACGCGGTCGGCGTCCTGGAGAACGTCGAGATCGCGCACGGTCGCCACTGAACAACGGCCCGATCGGGCGCGGGCGGGCCGTAACCGGCCCACCGCAAGATCGTTTCACCTGACGTCGGACGGCCCGCCCCTCAAAGGCGGGCCGTCCGATGTCGCCCCTCCCGGCGCCGACCGGGCTCCAGGACGGGGCCGACTCCCGACGAGGACAACTCCCCACGAACGCTGACCTCCTGACGATGCGAGAGATACATGGAGCCCCTGGCGCAGCCCCGGCGGGCACGGCGGATACCGGTGGACGGGCCGTCGTGACCGCAGACCTGATCGTCGTGAGCAAGGGCGCTTCCGGGCGCCGGGCCCGGCTGGCCGGCGCGGCAGCCGGGGTGGCCGCCCTCTGCGCGCTGCTGAGCGGCGCGGCCGGTGCCGCCCGGACCCCCGAGCACCACGGCGGGGGCGACCCGCACGGGCCGGTCGTCGAGACCTGTGTCTCCACCGGCACGGACGTCTCGGTGTCGGTCGGCCGAGGTGGCGTGGGCGTCGATGTCGATGTCGACGTGGAGGTGGGCGTCTCGGTCGACCTCTCCGGAGTGCTGCACCACCCCGGTCCGCACCCGAAGCCCAGTCACCCGCCCTGGCACCACCACCACCCGTGCCCGAGCCCCACCCCGACGCCCAAGCCGAGTCCGACGCCGACTCCCACCCCGACGCCGACTCCCACCCCCGCCCCGACGCCGACGCCGGAGCCGAAGCCCACCCCGACGCCGACCCCCGCGCCGGTGCCGCCGCCCGCCCCGACGCCGAAACCCACCCCGCCGCCCGCGTCGACCAGGCCCGTGCCGAAGCCCACGCCGAAGCCGACCGCGGCACCGGTCGTGCCACCGGCCCCCGTGCCCGAGCCGCCCTCGCCGACCGCCACGCCGAGCCCGGCGGCCGTCGAAGCGAAGCCGCGGCCCGTGGTCAAGCCCGTCCGGGTGCCGCTGGCGGCCCCGCCGGTGCCCGCTCCGGAGCGCCACCACGGCAGCTCGCCGACCCGGACGATGCTGCTCGTCACCGTGCCCGCCGTGCTCGCCGCGGCGGCCCTGCGCCCGCGCGGCCGGTCCGGCCGGGGCGGCTCCGGCCGCTCCTGAGGCGCCCGGCCTCCGAGGCGGCCCGGCCGGCCGCCTCCGACCGCCCGGTCGTCGGGTGAACGGGTGACGGCCGGGCCCGATACAGAGAACCCGAGCTGAAGAAGGGAGTTCCCATGTCCGAGTGGTTGGCGCTGGCCATCGCCATGTCGGCGGCCTGCGCCGTCGTGGTGGCGGTGGTGCTGCTGAGGCACCGCAGGGTCAGTGAGGAGGAGGACACCGACGAGACGCCCGACGTCATCGAGTACATGACGATGATGATCGGCGTGGTCTACGCGATCGTGCTCGGCCTGGCCATCGCCGGCGTCTGGGAGGCGCGCGGCGCCGCCCAGGACGACGTGGCGCGCGAGGCGCAGTCGCTGCACGAGGTGAGCGAGCGCGCCCAGATCTACCCGGTCGAGTTCCGCGACAAGGTCCGCGCCGATGTGGACGCCTACGTCTCCTGCGTGGTCGACACCGAGTGGACGTACATGCGCGAGCACGGCGAGATCTCCGAGCGCGGCACCGAGTTACTCGACAAGCTCCGTACGGACGTCGCCACCCGCACGCCGGCCAGCGATCTGGAGGCCCAGGCCTACCAGCCGATCATGGACCGGATCAGCACCGTCGACGACGCCCGTAGCGCCCGCGGCCAGAACGCCGGGCCGACCATGCCGGGCGTGGTCTGGTTCGGCCTGATCGTCGGAGCCGTGGTGACCGTGGGCATGGTGTTCGCGCTGCAGATCCGGCGCTCGCCGCGGGAGTTGCTGCTGGCGGGGGCGTTCAGCGCGCTGATCGCCTTCCTGCTCTTCCTGATCTGGGACTTCGACGATCCGTTCGGCCGGAGCGTCTCGGTGACCACGCAGACGTTCACCGACCTGTTCCCGACCCTGGGCGGTGGCGACTGAGCGTCACGCGGACCGGCGTTCCTTCGATAATCTGATCCGGCCGTCGGGGGTCGGTCCCGTCGGGCGCATCGAGAGGATCGTCAGTCGTGACCTACCCGCCGCCCCAGCAGGGCGCGCCCTACCCGCCCCGACGCCCCCAGGTCGCCTGGTGGTGGCTGCCCGAGAAGGAGCGCCGCCGGCGCCGCAAGCAGCGCGAGGAGTGGCGGGCGTACCAGCGGCGGAAGGGCAAGAAGAACGACAACGACTGCTCGGACGCCTGTGACTGCTGCGACCTCGGGGACCCGTGCCTGATCGCGCTCGTCCCGGTGATGATGGCCGCGGGCCTGCGGTTCGCCCTCGGTGGCGGCCGCGGACGGCGCGGCGCGGCCGCCGATCCGTCGGCGCCCGCCCCGGCCGGCTTCGCGGCGGGCGTGCTGTACGGGGCGGTGCGGTACTACCGGAGCGAGATCAGCCCCCGGCGACCGGCCTGCTGCCCGTACACGCCCTCCTGTTCGACCTATGCCGTCCAGGCGCTGCACCGGCACGGCGCCGTGCGCGGGGCGCGGCTGACCGCCGGCCGGCTGCTCCGCTGCCGCCCGGGCACGGCGCGCCGCGGCGGGGCGGACCCGGTGCCGGGGCGGTAGGGCCCGTCGCGAGGAGCGGTGACGCAGGGGCCGCGCGGATCACGGTGATCCGCGCGGCCCCTGCCCGGTGGTGCGTCAGCGCAGGCTGCTGTCGATCGCGTTCAGCAGGGTGCCGGAGGCGTCGTCGTTCTCCAGGGAGAAGGCGAACATCCCGGCCAGGCCCTTGCTCTTGGCGTACGCCCCGCGGGCCTGGATGGCCTGCGGGGTGTCACCCGTCCAGAAGTTGGTCCCGTCGTAGACCCAGGAGGTCTCCGTCACCGGGTCCCAGTGGGTGTTCGCCGCACTGGCGTTGAGCTCCTTCCAGGCGGCCAGGCCGGCCTCGGCGCTCAGCGGCTTGGCCGGGGTCGGACCGGTCGCGCTCTGGTACAGGCCGTAGTTCGAGCCGGCCGGCACGCCCGTCCAGCCGCGCCAGTAGAACGGGATGCCCAGCACCAGCTTGTTGGCCGGGAAGCCGCCCGCGATGCCGTACTCCGGCAGGCCGGTGGTGTACGCGGCGAGGGTGGTGTCCACGTTGTACTTGCGGGTGCCGGGAGTGATCGGCGTGGTCGGGTCGGCCGGGCTGTCGTGCAGCGGGTCCTGGTGGTTGGTCGGGCCCTTGGCGTCCCAGGCGCCGTGCATGTCGTAGGTCATGACGTCGGCGTAGTCCAGGTAGGCGCCGATCTTGTCGGTCTCCAGCTGCGCGATCTTGTCCTGGCCGCTGGGCAGTGCGGCGGTCAGCAGGAACCGCTTGCCCTGGGCGTTGCCGAGGGCGTCCAGCTGGGTGCGGAACTCCTTCAGCAGCAGGGTGAAGTTCTGCTTGTCGGCGGCGGAGTAGTGGTTGCCGGTGTGGCCGCCGGCCGAGCCCGGGTACTCCCAGTCGAGGTCCACGCCGTCGAAGAGTCCGGCCGCCGAGGCCTGGCCGCCCGAGGCGTCACCGGCCACGCCGGTCGGCAGGTTGCCCTTGAGGAACATGTCCACGCAGGAGGAGACGAAGGCCTTGCGGGAGGCGTCCGTCGCGGCCGCGTCCGAGAAGTACTTGGAGTACGTCCAGCCGCCGATCGAGATGGTGAACCGCAGGTTCGGGTACTTGGCCTTCAGCTGGCGCAGCTGGTTGAAGTTGCCCTTGAGCGGCTGCTCCCAGGTGTCGCTGCTGCCGTCGACGCTGGCCGCGCCGTTGTAGTCGGCCTGGTAGTCGGCGTAGGCGTCCCCGGCGCCGTCCCCGGCGTTGGGGTTGGACTCGTTGGCCGAGTCGGAGGCCTTCACGGCCTGGAAGCAGGTGTGCGTGGTCGGGTGGATGTTGGCGAAGGCGTAGGTGATCACGTCCAGCTTGCCCGCCGCGCCGCTGGTGTCCACGTTCTTCGCGTGGTACGCGTTCTCGTAGACGCCCCACTGGTCGAAGTAGGCCGAGCGGAACGGGCTCGCGGCCGGGGCGGGCGCGGTGGTGGTGCCCACCGGCGCGGACTGCGCGGAGGCGTGGCTGCCCGAGTAGCCCTGGACGGTGAACCGGTAGTTGGTGCTCGGCAGCAGCGAGCTGACGGCCACCGAGGTGCCCATCGAGGTCGCGACCAGCTGGCTGCCGGAGTAGACCTTGTAGGCCACCGGGCCGTCGCCGCCGGTCAGCGTGGAGGGCTGCCAGCTGAGCACCACGGCGTTGCCGGTGACCTTGCCGACGGTGAGCCCGCCGGGCACGGTGACCTTGCCGTCCCCGGCCGGGCCGGTGCCCGTCGCCGTGGCGGTGGCCGTCGCGGTGGGGCTGGTGGTCGCCGTCGGGCTGTTCGAGGCCGTCGGGCTCGTGCTCGCGGTGGGGCTGTTCGAGGCGGTCGGGCTGGTGCTCGCCGTCGGACTGCTGGTCGCGGTCGGGCTGCTGGTCGCCGTGGGGCTGCCGGTCGCGGTCGGGCTGCTGCTGCTGGTCGGCCCGGCCGGGCCGGTCAGGCTGAGGTCGTCCGCCCGGTAGGTGCCGGTGCCGTACCAGCCGTGCGTGAACACCGTCACCGAGGTGGTGGCGGCGCCGGTGGTGAAGGTGCTGCTCAGCTGCGTCCAGCCGGTCGCGCTGGGCGTCCAGGAGGAGGAGTTGACCCCGGTGCCGGTCGCGCCCAGGTAGACGTAGCTGCCCTGGACCCAGCCCGACAGGGTGTACTGGGTGTTGGGCAGCACGGTCACGGTCTGCTGGCACTGCGCGGTGTCGGAGGCCGATGCGGCCCCGCTGAGCGCGTAGCTCCCGCCGTGCACCGGCGTGGTGACGACGGATCCGTTGACGCAGGTCCAGCCGGCCAGCGAGCCGGTCTCCAGACCGGCGTTGGCGAGCAGGTTGACGGGCGCCGCGGAGGCCGTGTTCAGGGAGAGCGCGAGGGCGGCGGTGCCGGTGGTGAGCGTGGCCGCCAGGGCCAGCGCGGTGGCTCGCCGGCGTGGTGCGGCGGCCCGGCGCTCGGCGGGGCGCGCGGGCGTGACTCGGTCGTGCATGCGGTGTCCTCCGGATGAGTGGGGGTTCCGGCGGTGCGGTGGCCCGGGTGGGCCGAAGGGAGCCGAGCCGAGCGCTGTGGGGGCGCGCGGGCGGGGTGACACATGCTTCGGTACGACGCGTCGACACCGTCGGGCCGGGCCCGTACGCATCGACGACATCACAGATTGGACTGGACCAATATTCGCCGTCAAGGGTGTCCGCCCGCTGGACGGTCGGCGGCCCCCGCGCCGGTACGGTGGCGTACGGAGCAGCCCCGCCGAACGGAGGACGAGCCATGGACAGCCAGGACTGGAACGACCGCTACGCCGCGAGCGAGCTGGTCTGGGGCGCCGAGCCCAACCGCTGGGTGGTCGGCGAGCTGACCGGCCGCACTCCCGGCCGCGCCCTGGACGTCGCGGCCGGCGAGGGGCGCAACAGCATCTGGCTCGCCCGGCAGGGCTGGCGGGTGACCGGCCTCGACTTCTCCGCCGTCGCCCTGGAGCGCGCCGAGCGGCTCACCGCGGACCTGCCCGACGAGGTCGCCGACCGGCTCACCTGGCGCCACGACGACGCCCGCGGCTTCCCGCTCCCGGCCGAGGGCTACGACCTGGTGCTGGTCGCCTACCTCCAGCTCCCCGCCGCCGACCGTCGTACCGCGCTGCGCCGGGCCGCCGCCGCGCTCGCCCCCGGCGCCACCCTGCTGGTGGTCGGCCACGACAGCAGCAACCTCACCGAAGGGGTCGGCGGCCCGCAGGACCCGCGCGTCCTCTTCACCCCGGACGACGTGCTCGCCGACCTCTCCGACGCCGGGCTGCGGACCGTCCGCGCCGAGCGGGTGCTCCGCCCGGTGGCCGCGGAGGCCGGACACCGCGACGGGGCTGCCGGCGGGCGCGCTGCCGCGGTCGACGCCCTGGTGCGGCTGGAGCGGCCGTCGGAGCGGCCGTAGCGGGGGGCCGTCGGCGTCGCCGGGCGCCGCGTGCGGGACCGGCGCCGGAGCCCGCGTGCGGAATTGCGGCCGGGGGGCCGGTGGGTCGTCGCGAATCCCTCCGTGTCCGGATGATGTGGTGTTGATCGTAGGAGCGGGGTACGGGGATTCCCAGGACCGACCCTGCGCACCCGGGAATCTCTACAGTGCTGTAGATTCAGGACGCAGGGCGGAGCAACGAGGAGGACGCGATGAGCGTTTCGCTGGCCAAGGGGCAGAAGCTGAGCCTGGAGAAGCCGGGCGGGGGGCAGCTGGGCGTGGTGCGGATGGGCCTCGGCTGGCGGGCCGCCCAGCGGAAGGGGTTCTTCGCCAAGCTGTTGGCCTCGCAGGAGATCGACCTGGACGCCTCGGCGGTGCTGTTCGCCGCCGGCAAGCCGGTGGACGTGGTCTTCTTCCAGCACCTCACCAGCAACGACGGTTCGGTGCGGCACAGCGGGGACAACCTGACCGGCGGCGCCGGCGACGCCACCGACGACGAGTCGATCACGGTGGACCTCACCAGGGTGCCGAGCGAGGTCGACCAGATCCTGTTCACCGTCAACTCCTTCACCGGGCAGACCTTCCAGGAGGTCGAGAACGCCTTCTGCCGGCTGGTCGACGAGCAGACCGGCGCCGAGCTGGCCCGGTACACGCTCACCGGCGGCGGCCCGTACACCGCCCAGATCATGGCCAAGGTGCAGCGCACGGCCGGTGGTTGGCAGATGGCCGCGATCGGCCAGCCGGCCAGCGGGCGGACCTTCCAGGACCTGATGCCGGAGCTGGCCAAGCACCTCTGACGGTGCGCCGCGGGCCCGCCCGCGCCGCACCGCCCGCGACCGGCCCTCCGGCCGGTCCGTCGACCGGCGGCGCGGGGGCCGTCCGATCTCCCCCCGGACGGGCCCCGCGCCCGCTGTTCCCCGTCCGCGCGGTCGCGCGGACGGCCCTCCGGTCCGCCGCCGTTGCCCGGTCGGGTGCACTTCCCCGATATCCCTGCGGCCCACTCACCGCGTCCGCTAACACTGGCCGCATGGACGATGACGCTGCGCAGCTGCCGGGGCACCTCACCATCCGGGTCGCGCACACCGACGACCCGGTCGCGGCCGTGGCCGGTCTGGAGGCGTGGGCCTCCCGGGAGCGGTATCCGAGCCTGATGATGATGGCGCCCGCCTTCGGCAGTCTGGAGCGCACCCCCGAGGGGACCTGGCGGATCCTCGGCTACCGCGCGACCACCCCGCAGATGGCCCGCGACGACCTCGGCCACCAGTTCCGCTGCTGGGCGCGGGCCGAGCGCGGCGCCCGGTTCGCCGCCACCTGGGACATCACCGACGAGGAGCGGGCCGCCTACACGGCGGCGTACCGGCGGATGGAGTGGGAGGCGCTCGACGAGATCACCGTCGCCGGGCGGGAGTACCGGATCTTCCGGGCCGAACAGGTGCTGCGCTCGGGCCCCGAGGGCATCGAACCGCCGCGCCCCACCGACCCGGACCCGGCCGCCGCCGGCCAGGCCTACCGGCTGCCGTCCCGGGTCGACGGCTTCGTCGTCGACCCCGGTGCCGACGTCACCCTGGTCGACGGGATCCTGCGGCTGGACATGATGACGCTGGTGCCGGCCGGCCGGGGCATCCCCGAGAACGTCCGCGCCGACGCCCGGCACGCCTCCAGCCGCTACCCCAAGGTGTTCGTGCTCCCGGTGCACTGCGCCGTCGCCGAGTACGAGGACGGCCACTGGGGCCCGATGACCGGGGCCTACGAGACCCCGCAGGCCGCCCGCGACAGCCTCGCCGCCTACCTGCGCGACTTCGCCCCGCGGCTGCTGCCGGACCTCGGCGAGGACGAGCGCGCCCGGTACGCCGCCGCCGCCGACCGGCTGGACGCCGAGCGCGGACACGAACTCCGGGCGGCCGACCGGCGGTTCCGGCTGGTGCGGGTCGAGCCGGTGCTCCGTCTCGGCCCCGACGGGCCCGAACGGCCGCGGCCCTCCGACTGGGACCCGGACCTCCCGGTCAAGGCCCAGGAGGAGCAGGACCGGGCGGCCGGCCGCTACCCGGAGGACGAGGACGACGAGGACTGAACGGCCGCCGGCCCGGTGCGCCCGCTGATCGGGGCGCCCGGGCCGGGGTCACGCGTGCTCCATGCGTGCTCGGTTCGTACTCGGCGCGTGGTCAGTGCGCCGAGGGCGAGGGGGAGGCCGACGGGGAGGCGGCGGCCGAGGACGAGCCACTCGGGGTGGCGGTGGCCGACGGGGTGCCGGTCGGGGTGCCGGTCGGCGTCGGGCAGCCGGGCGCCGGGGGCGTCGCGGTGGCGGTGGCCGACGGGATGGCCGTCGGGCTCGCGCCGTCGGTGGGCGTCGCCGTCGCCGTGGGGGTGGCACAGGTGGTGGGCGTGGCGGTGGGGGTGGCGGTCGGTGTCCCGGTGGGGGTGGCCGTCGGGGTGGTGCTGGGCGTACCGGTCGGCGAGGTGCTCGGCGTACCGGTCGGGGTGGCACTCGGCGTGGCACTCGGCGTGGCGCTCGGGCTCGGGCTGGCCGAGGGCGACGCCGACGCGGTGGGCGTGGGCGCCCCCGTCGGCGTTCCGCTCGGGCCACCGGTCGGCGTGCCGGTCGACGGCGCCGGGGATGCCGGGGGCGTGGGCGTCGTGGGGCCGGTCGCCGGTGCGGGCACGGTCGGCGACGGTGACGGCGCGGTCAGCGCGCCGGCCGGGGCGGGCCGGTCCGGTGTCGTGGTCGCCGTCCCGCTGCCGAAGTGCGCCATCCAGTTCTTGACGGTCCGCAGGTACTCGCCCGAGTTGTTGTAGCCGAGGACCGCCCGGTCCAGCTGGGCCGGATTGCCGAGGTCGCGGCCGCCCGCGCAGAGGTAGCGGCCGGCCGACTCGGCGGCGTCGAAGACGTTGTTGGGGTCTGCCTGGCCGTCGCCGTTGGCGTCGACCCCCCAGTAGGCCCAGGTGGAGGGGATGAACTGCATCGGTCCGACGGCCCGGTCCCAGAGCCGGTCGCCGTCGTAGCGGCCACCGTCGGTGTCGGAGATCGCGGCGAAGCCGTTGCCGTTGAGCGCCGGGCCGAGGATCGGCCGGTACGTCGTCCCCGCGGCGTCCACCCCGCCCCGGTTGGCCTGGCCGGACTCGACCTCGCCGATCGCGGCCAGCAGCTGCCACGGCAGGTGACAGCCGGGCGAGCGAACGGCCAGCGCGGCCTCGGCCTTGCGGTAGGCGGCGAAGACCGTCGCCGGCAGGGCGGGCCCGGTCCGGAACGGTCCGGCGGACGGGTCGCCCGGCAGGGTCGTGGGCGGCTGCGGCAGCGGGACGGCGCCCCCGCCGTCGACCGGCACGGTCGGCCCGCCGGCGGGCGACGGCAGTTCGGAGCCGGGCAGCGTGGTGCCGGGAGCGGTGGCGACCACGGAGGTGGTCGGGTCGATCACGGGCGGCACCGGCTCGGCGGCCGCGACACCGGAGAGGCCGAGTCCCGTCACCTGAGAGCCGGTCAGGGCCGCGAGCGCGGTGAACGCGGCGGCCGTCCCGGTCACCCGCTTGCCCAGCCGTATCCGGCGCCCCGTCTGTCGTCCGCTGTCGACCCGTGCCTTCATGCCGTGCCCTCCCCGTCACCGTCCGGACCCCGGGGGAACGGACGGGCTGTCACCATCGTGCCTGCCAGTGCATGACAGTTCGTGTTACCGGAATGATTAGTATCACGATGGTCTGACCGGACCCGGGTGAGCAGCGGCTGTCCCGGGCCCCACCGTCCGGTGAACGGGCAGGTGGCGAGGGTGCGCCCGGCGTTACCCGGCGGGCCGGGGAGCGGCGCCGGGGCTCAGAACTCGACGAGCTGACCGTCCTCGGCGACGGCCGCGCCCGCCGCCGCCAGGGCCGGTGCGAGGGCGGCGGCGCCGGGGGAGCCCGGGTGGGCCAGCGGGTTGGTGTTGTTGAGGTGGGTGTAGAGGTAGCGCGGGCCGGGGTGGCGGCCCAGGTGGGCCAGCGAGTCCCGGACCGCCAGGTGGCCCATGCCGCGGGAGGAGCGCGAGCCGCCGGTGCGCTCGGCGAGTTCGTCGTCGGTGGCGAAGGTGCCGTCGAGGATCACCACGGCCGCACCGGCCACCGCCTGGTCGAGCTCCGGCGTCCAGGCGGCCAGTCCGGGCGCGTACACCGCGCTCGACCGGCTCCCGGCGGCGGTGAAGCGGTAGCCGGTCACCCAGTCCGCCCGGCCGTCCCAGGCCTCGCCGGGCAGGTCGGTGGCGTACCGCGGCCGCTTTCCGCCCAGCGCCAGCGGCTCGGCGCGCAGCCCGCCGGCCAGGTCGAAGGCGGTGCCCGGCGCGACGGACTGCCAGCGGGCCTCGGTGTAGGGCGCGAGCAGCGGGCCGACCGGGAAGGCGCCGTGCAGCGCGGCACGGACCGGTTCGGTGGCGTGCACGCTCAGCCCGGCGGCCTCCCGCAGGGTCAACAGGCCGAGCGTGTGGTCGAGCTCGCCGCTGGTGAGCAGGACGCCGCGCAGCGGGGTGTCCCGGGTGCCGGCGGCCGGCGCCAGCTCCGGGGCGGCCAGCAGCTGGCTCCGCAGGTCGGGCGACGCGTTGACCAGGTACCAGGCGACGCCGTCCGCGCTGACCGCCAGGCAGTCCTGGCTGCGGGCGGCGCCGGTGCGGCGGGCGGTGGAGCAGCCCTCGCAGCCGCAGTTCCACTGGGGCAGTCCGCCGCCGGCGGCCGTGCCCAGGATCCGGATCTTCAGCGCGTCCTCCGGGGCACGGGGGCCGGGGTGGCCGCCGGGACCGGCCCGGTGACCAGGTGGTGGTCGGGGGAGAGGCGGCAGGCCGGGTCGGTGGCGCCGGCGTCCCCGGTGAACTGGAAGGCCTGGCAGCGGCAGCCGCCGTGGTCGGCCTCGCGCAGCGCGCAGCCGCGACAGGGCTCCGGCATCCAGTCGGTGCCCCGGTACCGGTTGAACAGCGGCGAGTCGTGCCAGATCGCGGCGAGCCCGTCGGTCGCCGCGTTCGGCAGCGCCGGACCGGGCAGCTGCGCGGCGGCCAGGCAGGGCAGCACGTCACCGGTGGGCGCGACCACCAGCTGCCGGCGGCCCCAGCCGTCCATGCAGGGCTTCACGGCGCCGCCGTGGTGGTCGGCCGCGACGTGCACGATCTCGATCCGCCCGCCGTGGCGCTCCCGGGCGGCGGCCACGTCCAGCTCGGCCTGGCGGACCTGGGCCTCGCTCGGCGCCAGGTGCGCCCGGTTCTGCCAGGCCCAGCCGTAGAACTGGGTGTGCGCCAGCTCGACCCGGTCGGCGCCGAGCGCCACGGCCAGGTCGGCGAGGGCGCCGAGCCGGGCCAGATTGCCCCGGTGCAGCACGGCGTTGACGGTCAGCGCCAGCCCGGCGCCGGTCAGCAGCGCCGCCGCGGCGAGCTTGCGCTCGTGCGCGGCGAGGCCGGCCACGGCGTCCGCGCGGCGCAGGTCGGCGTCCTGGAGGGAGAGCTGGACGTGGTCCAGGCCCGCCCCGGCGAGCGCGGTGGCACGCGGCTCGTCCAGCGGGAGCCCGCTGGTGACCAGGTTGGTGTAGAGGCCCAGGTCGTGCGCGTGGGCGACGATCCGGGCGAGGTCGCGGCGGAGCAGCGGCTCGCCGCCGGTGAGGTGGACCTGGAGGACGCCGAGCCCGCGGGCCTGGTCGAGCACGCGCAGCCACTGGTCGGTGTCCAGTTCGTCCCGGTAGCGGGCGAGTTCGACCGGGTTGGCGCAGTAGGTGCACTGGAGCGGGCAGCGGTAGGTGAGTTCGGCGATCAGGCCGAACGGCGCCGGCGCCCGGACGGCCGCGCCCGGCAGGCCGGTGGCCGGGTACGGCAGTGCGGGTGCGCCGGAGCCGTCCAGGGTGAGCAGCCGGCGCTCGGCGAGGTCGGCGAGCAGCTCGCGGACCTGCCCGTCGTCCACCCCGTCGTACTCGGCGGCGAGCCCGGCGGTGATCAGGGCGGTGTCGCGCCGGCCGTCGCAGTGGCGCAGTACGGCGGCCGCGGTGTCGTTGAGCAGCAGGACGCCCTCGGGGTAGAGCAGGGCGGCCCGATCGCGGACCGGGTCGTGCACCAGCCGCACCCCGCGCCGCAGGCCGGGCACCTGGGCGGCGGGGGCGGCCTGGGCGGCCTGGGCGGTCGTCACCGGTCGGCCCCGTAGTCGACGGCGTCCAGCATGGCCCGCAGCACCTCGCACTTGAAGGCCAGGGCGTCGAGGGCGGCCTGCTGCTGGTGGGCGGTGACGCAGTGGTCCAGCACGAGCTCCAGGGTGCGGGCGCTGTCCTTGCGGGCGGTGGGGATGCGGTGCTCGAAGTAGGCGTACCCCGCCGGGTCGATCCAGTCGTAGTGGGTGCGCCAGGCGGTCACCCGCTGGGCCATGTGGTCGGGCGAGAACATCTCGGTGAGGGCCGCCGCGACGCCCTCCGTCCACGCTCTGGTCTGGCAGAAGTGCAGATAGCCGTCGACGGCGAAGCGGACCCCGCGGGTGACGTGCCGTTCGTCGGTGACCTCCGCGCGGTCCAGGCCGACCGCCTCGGCGAGGACCAGCCAGTCGGCGAGGCCGCCCTCGGCGGGTGCGGTGGCGTCCGGTGCGCCCCCGGCCGGTGCGCCGCGCTCGGGGCCGGGCAGGGGCGCGGCCGGTCCGTCCTGGTAGGCGAGCCGCTCGGCCCAGGTCCGGCGGACCTCCGGGAGCGGGCAGTTGGCGATGATCGCGGCGTTCTTGCGGGTCAGGCAGAGCTGGTAGTACCAGCGGTTGGCGACCCAGCGCCGCAACTCCGGTGGCGTGCAGCCACCGGAGTGCAGGCGCAGATGGAACGGGTGGCTGTCCCAGTAGCGCTCCCGCAGGTCGTACAGCCTGGCCGCGAACCGCTCGCGGGTCAGCGGCTGAGCCACTGGGCGGCCCGTCCGGCGTAGGCGGTGACCTCGGCGCCGGTGCGGTGGCACTCGACCGCCGGTGCGGACCAGGCGGGCTTCGGGGCGGCGTCGGCCGGGCGCCCGGGCGGTGCGGCGGCGGGGGTGGGCAGCGGAGCGGCGGTGCGGTTCATCGGGATTCCTCCTCGGGAGAGGGCGGGTGGGAGGAGCGCACGCGCGCGGTGGGCCGCGCGGCCCCGTGGGTCAGGACGCTACGAGCCGCCGGGCCCGGCCGCCGGTCCAACCCGCGCGATGTGCGGACAATCGCGCTCGAACGGGTGACGGGCCGGGGCCGGGGGTTTGACCGGCCACCGGGCGGTCGGGCCGGAGCGCTGTCGGGAGGCGGCGCTGCCGGGAGGCGGCGCTGTCGGACCGGAGCGGCATCCGGGGGCGGCGCGCCGGGTTGGAACCGTGTCAGGCGGCGGCGCGGCCGAAGGCGACCAGGTGGCCGTCCTTGGTGCCCACGAACACCCGCCCGCCGTCCGTGGCGGGCACGGCAAACCTGCTCACCGTGCCGAGCGCGAAGCTGCGGCGCAGCTTGAGCGCGCCGTTGACCGGCAGCGGGTCGTACACCCGCAGCTCGCCGTTCTGGCCGCCCGGACCGCTGCCGGAGTAGACGGTCCAGACGAGCGCCGAACCGGAGGCCGTCCCGTTGGAGGTGACCACGGGGGAGCCGGACGCGTAGCCGAAGCCCTCGGCGCTGGTGCCCGCGCTGGTCAGCTGGGGGTTCCCGGCGCTGTTCACCGAGTACTTGAGCGCGCGCAGCGAGCCGTAGTTCTCGACCAGGTAGACATAGCCGCCGTCCCCGCCCCAGACCCCCGGGTGGCCCCAGACGCCCTTGAACGGGCCGGTCGTGCCGACCGCGGCGTCGGTGCCGTTCGGGCCCTGGCCCATGCCGCCCAGCCGGTCACGGTCCAGCAGGAAGATCCGGCCGTCCTTGCCGACCTGCACCAGCAGGTGCGGGTGGGCGGTCGTGCCGAAGCCGGACGGCAGGGCGGCGGGCCCGCCGGAGCCGAGGTCCACGTCGCCGTGGTCCATGTCCCGGTTGTCGGTCGGGCTGAAGAAGTCCTTCGGGGTGAGGCTTCCGTCGGCGTTCACACCCAGCCGCACGACGGATTCGGCGAAGTGGCCCTGCGGCTTGTCGCCGGGGCCCTTCGGCGGGGAGGAGCCCGTGCCCGCGCCGTTGCCGGTGGCGAGGAGGATCCTCCCGGCGCCGTCCGAGACCAGGCCGCCGCCGCTCATCCAGACGCCCGCGTTCTGCGAGGCCGAGCCGGACTGGGTGGACCAGAGCGTCAGCTTGCGGGTCCCGGTGTGGACGCCCGCGACGTGGCCGACGTACGTCCCGACGCCGCAGTCCGAGGCGAAGCCGAAGTAGACCGCCCCGTCCAGCAGCAGGAGCCCGGCGCGCTGCGCCGAGGTGCCCGGGTTGAACGGGACCCCGGGGCTGTTCACCGGCGAGCCCTGGACGGTGACCGGCCAGTCGCCGCGCTCGGCGCCCGAGGCGACGTCCAGCGCGTGCACCGAGAAGTGGGCGCCCCCCTCGGTGGACTTCGCCACCAGGTAGACCGTGCCGGTCGACTTGTCGTACACGGGCGTCGAGGTGATGCCGGTGCCGGGGGAGAGGCAGGCGGTGGACGACGGGACCGGTGTGCCGAGCACGCGCTGCCACAGGATCCGGCCGTCGGTCGCGCCGATGCCGTAGACGTGGTTCGTCTCGGTGGCGACCACCACGGTCGAACCGGCGACCAGGGGCTGGGCGAGGACGGCGCCGTCGACGGCGGTGGACCAGCGCCGGCCGAAGTCCGAGCCGGAGACCTGCGCCGGGCCCAGGCCCGGCTCGGCCGCGTCCCAGCCGGTGCGCAGGCTGTTCACCGAGACGGTGGGGTTGTCGGCGTGCGCGGGTATCGGGGTAACCAGCGAACCGGCCAGGGCCGGGGCGAGCAGCGCCAGTCCGCCCAGCAGGGCGGTGGCGGCGTGTGACACCGGCGTTCGGCCCCCCGGAGGGGTGTCGCGCGGGCGGTCCGGGGGCGTGGATGGGTGGAGTCGGCTCATGCGGTCCGCCTTGGCTTTCGGGGGAGTACCGGGTACGGCACGGTGGCGTCATTCTGTGAACGCCCGTGCCGTACCCGCATCCGCCCGCAGGCCCCCGCCCGGCGCCGTTCACGCCCCGGAGGGAACCGGCTGCGCCGCCCGGCGTCCCCCCGGCGGCCGGTTCGGGGGCCGCCGGTTCGCCGTGGGCTCAGCCGCCGAGCGACTTGGCCAGCACCATCGCCAGCCCGCTCTCGGCGAGCGCCTCCGCCGGGGCGTTGACGCCGTCGCCCGGGCGGCGGTCCTTCACCACCTCGACGGCGTAGACGCGTCCGCCGGCCACGAAGAGGGCCCTCGGGTGGGTGCCGTCCTTACGCTGGGTCAGTACCGCCTCCTGGCCGACCCCCGGCAGGGTGGTGACCTGGAGCTGGCCGTCCGCCTTGGCCGAGGCCAGGGCGGTCGGGGTGGTCTCGCGGATCGAGGCGTAGGAGTCGGGCGAGCCCCAGGTGCAGCCCCAGACCGGGCTGCCGTCGCTCGCCGGGTCGGGGTGGGTGCCGCGGAACGGGCCCGAGGTGCCCACCGCCGCGACGACCTGGGGGGACTGCAGCAGCGTGCAGGCGTCCGCCGGCCGCCCGGCGGGCGCGGCGGTGGGTGCTCCGGTGCTCGCGGGGGCGGGCGCGGAGGCGCTGGATCCGGGTGTCGTCGCCGCCGTGGGCGCGGCCGCGCCGGGTGTGGTGGGCGGGGGCGCGGCCGTCGCCCCGCCGGAGGACGAGCAGCCGGCCACGGCGACGCCCGCGAGGGCCAACGCGGGCAGCCAGAGCTGCCGACGCCCGTACCGGACCGCTGATTTGAGCTGCATGGGACCCCCTCGTCCGGCGTCCGCCGGTGCGGCGGACTGTGGTGCTCCAGGGATCCTAGTGGCCGGGCCGGTCCGGTATTTCCCGTTCCGGAAACGGGAGTTGCACAGCTGCGTCACGAGCCCGACCCGGCGCGTCCGGCGGTCGGACCGGCGGTCCGGGGTGCGGGGGTGGTACGCGCACGTGCGGCCGGGCTCCCGGCGGCGCCCGGGACGGGAGGGTCTGACCAGGACCGATGCGACGCAAGTCCTTTACCAGTACCGGGCGGTCGGTGTCGAGCTCTCCTTCCTCAGCTCCCCGGACGGGTGATGTTCTGGTGAAAGTGGTCATGCCAGGAATGGCGGCCCGGCATCCTTGGGCCGGTGACCAGGCGGATCCCGCAATCGGCGGATCCCGAGACCAGGCGGATGGAGGCCCAGACGGTGAGCACGAACCTGCCGGAGACCGTGGCGGAGGGGCCGGTCCTCCCGGCGCCGCCCCGGGTCGTGGACGACCTGGCCCGTGACCTGACCCATGCCGCCGCCGCCGTCCGGGCGGTCTCGCGGGCGGGGCGCAGCGGCGGCGACGTCGCCGTCGCGGCGTACACCGCCGTGGTCTGCACCGGCCGTTCGGCGGCCCGGGCACTGGAGGAGGCGGCCGCGTGGTGCCGCCAGGCACCCGAGGCGGAGGTGCACTCGCTGGCCTGGGCCCGGGTGCCCGGGCACCGCGACGACGTCTACGAGTACCGCGTCACGCTGGCCGTGAGCTTCCCCGACCACGAGACCGGCGAGCACAGCGGCGACACCCACCACGCCCCGCGCTGAGCCGGATTATGATCGCTCCCATGGATGATGGGGGCACGAACGAGATACGGGCGACCACGGCCGGGGAGACCGAACTCTCCACCGGGGCCGCGGTGGTGGTGACCGTCCTGGCGGCGCTGGGGGCGGTGGCGGTCCTGCTGGCCGTCCTCCACTGGCTGGGCTGGACCGCCCCCGGGATCGGCTGGCTGCTTGCCAAGGGCGCCGTCAAACTCTGCGCCGGCGGCGCGGTCGGCCTGATCGGTGCCCTCGCCTGGCTCCGCCAACGGCACGCCTCACGCGGGTAGTTCCGCCGTCGTCCGCACGCCGACGCCCGGGACGAGGGCCGACGACCCGCTGTTCGCCGGCCCTCGTGCCGTCACGCCGGGGGCGGGACGGGGACCGGGGCCACGGCAGCTGGATGGCGTTCAGGCCCAGCCGGCGTTGGCGGGGACGGTGTCGGGGCCGGCCTGGAAGGCGGTGAGGTGGCCGGTGGTGTCGGCGAGACCGGTGTAGTGGCCGATGGCGCCGTCGGTGCGGTGGTAGAGCGGGCCGAGGTCGCTCCGTTCTCGCGCCGGCGGTGGTCAGGGGACCAGGACGAGCCGGCCGCGCAGGCCGCCGCCGGCCAGTCGGCGGTGGGCGTCGGCGGCCCGGGCCAGCGGGTGGGTGGCGGCGACCCGGAGGGTGAGCCGGCCCGCGGCGGCGAGGGCGGACAGCTCGGCGAGCGCCGGGCCGTCGGCGGCGATCCAGACGGTGGCGACCCGGATGCCGCGCAGGCCCTGGGGCGCGCCCCCGGACACGGTGACGAAGCTGCCCCGGTTGCGGACGGCGCCGAGTGCGACCACCCCGAGCAGGGCGGCGTCCAGGGCGCCGTCCACCCCGCCCGGGACGAGCGCCCGGACGGCGGCGGCCGGATCGGCGGTACCGCGCGGCACGAACCACTCGGCCCCCAGACCCCGGACCAGCGCCTCGTCCGCCGCACCGGCCAGGGCCACGACCCGCAGGCCGCGCAGGGCGGCGAGTTCGACGGCGAAGCCGCCCACCGCGCCGGCCGCGCCGGTCACCAGCAGCGAGGCGCCGGCCGGGAGGCCGAGCAGGTCCAGTGCCTGGGCGGCGGTCAGTCCGTTCAGCGGCAGCGTCGCCGCCTCGACGGCCGGCACCCCCGCCGGGGCCGGGGCGAGCGCCGAGGCGTCCAGCACCACGTACTCGGCGTAGGTGCCGAGCGGGACGTCCAGGCGGTCGCGCAGACCGATCACCGGGTCGCCCGGGCCGAAGCCGGACACTCCCGGGCCCACCCGGTCGACCGTGCCCGCCACGTCCCAGCCCAGCCCGGTCACCTCGCGCGGTGCCATCAGCCCCGCCGCCACCAGGGCCCCGGAGCGGGTCACGGCGTCCACCGGATTGACCCCGGCGGCGGACACCCGGACCCGCACCTGGCCAGGGCCGGCCTCGGGGACGGGCACCTCGACCAGCTCCAGGGCTTCCGGACCGGCATGGCTGCGGACGACGACGGCGCGCACGGGGCACTCCTCGGGGAGGGCGGCGGGACCCGGCGGTCCCGGGGCGATCGGACTTGCCAACGGCACCCACGCTAGGGAGAGTTGCCCTCCGGTCGGAAGCACGCACCGCGAAGTGCGTACCGTACGGGGAGGGAAGCCCATGGCCACCATGACCGCCGCCCAGCGCCGCTCGGCCGAGCGCGCGAGCTTCGACGCCTACCTCGCGCAGTGCCCGGCGCGGCAACTGCTCGACCGGATCGGCGACAAGTGGGTCAGCCTCCTCGTCAACGCGCTGGCCGACGGCCCGCAGCGGTACAGCGAGCTGCGCCGCCGACTGGCCGGGGTCAGCGAGAAGATGCTCACCCAGACCCTGCGCGCCCTGGAGCGGGACGGCCTGCTCACCCGCACCGTCACGCCCTCGGTGCCCGCCCGGGTCGACTACGCGCTGACGCCGCTGGGGGCCGGACTGCTGCCGGTGGTGCGGTCGATCAAGGCCTGGGCGGAGGAGAACATGCCCGAGGTGCTCGCCGCCCGGGACGCCTACGACACCCGGCCGGACGTACGCGGCGCGGGGGGCTGAAGGCCCGGCCGGTCCGAGGGCGTGCGGAGCGCCTCGTCGAGGCGGACCGCGAGAGTGTCCCACGGGCGGCAGTCGACCACCGGGAGGCCGTACCGGTCCGCCTGCTCGGCGAGCCAGTGCGAGTACCGGGCGCCGACCTCGGCCCGCCGCACCTGCGGGCCGCACCCGGGCTCGCGGGCGGCGTAGTTGGCGGTGATCCGGGCCGCGTCCGGCTCGTGCAGGAACACCGCCCGGACGCGGCGCCCGGCCGCCCGCCCCGCCTCGACGGCCCGGGCGGCGGCGGCCGGGGTGAGGTAGTCGCCCTCGACGACGGCGGGCACGTCCACCGTCAGGCGGTTGCGGACGACACCGAGGACGGCGGGCTCCAGCGCCTCGGCGGTCGCGATCTGCAGCTGCAACTCCTGCTCCGCTGTGCGGGGTTCGGCAGGGTCAGGGCTGTCGAAGTGGTGCAGCCCCGGGTGCTGGGCGGCTGTGGTGATCTCCTGGACGGCGCTGACCACGTCGTCGAACTCCACCACGAACGCGCCCGTCTCCCGGGCCAGTCGCGCGGCTGCCCGGCTCTTCCCGATGCCCGAGGCTCCGCCGATCAACACGATGTCCCACCACAAGGTCGTCATGCGGCGGACCGTATCGCGGGCCGAGGGGCGGGATCACCCGCATTCCACTGGGCCGGTGCGGCGACGGGCCGGCCCGTCCGCATCGCGGCGGTGCCCGGCGGGCTCCGGCGGCGTCCACTAGCGTGGGGTGGATGACAGGCAGTGAGCACACCGTGCTGATCGTCCTGCGGGGCAACAGCGGATCCGGCAAGTCGAGCATCGCGGCCGAGCTGCGGGCCCGGTGCGGGCGGGGGAAGTTCGCGCTGGTCGGCCAGGACAACCTGCGCCGGACCGTGCTGCAGGAGCGGGACACGGACGGTTGCGCCTCGATCGGCCTGATCGACACCGTCGCCCGCTACGCCCTCGACCACGGCTTCCACGTCGTCGTCGAAGGCATCCTGACCGCCGCGCGGTACGGCCCGATGCTCGGGCGGCTGGCCGCGGACCACCGCGGCCGCACCCTGCTGTACTACCTCGACGTCGACCTGGCGGAGACTCTGCGCCGGCACTCGCTGCGGCCGCAGGCCGCCGAGTTCGGCTCCGAGGAGATGACCGGCTGGTACGTCGGGGGCGATCTGCTGCCCGGTGGTGCGGAGCAGGTCGTCGGCGAGGACAGCACCCTGGAGCAGACCGTGGCGCGGATCCTGGCGGACGCCGGTCTGACGCCGCCGGCGTCCGGAGCCGGCGAGGCCTGAGCTGCCGATTCCTCAGCTGCCGAGCCCTGGGCCGTCGGAGTTCTGGGCCGTCGGAGCCCTGGCCCGTCGGAGTTCTGGCCCGTCGGGGCTTCCCGGGGAGGGCGGGCGGATCCTCGTCAGGCCTCGGTGGACTTCGGGGGGTGGTCCAGGTGGTACTGCCAGCTGGTCAGCAGGCCCTCCAGGGCGGTGGCCTCCTGGGGAGTGAGCAGTTCCAGCAGGCGGTGCTCGTTGCGCATGTGGGCGGTGAACGCCTCGTCGATCAATCGCCGGCCGGCCGGGGTGAGTGCGACGACGCGCCCGCGCCCGTCCTCGTCGCTGCGACGGCGGGTGACCAGCCCGGCCCGCTCCAGGCGGTCGATCCGCTTCGTCATGGCGCCGGTGGTGACCATCGTGTGGGCGGCGAGTTCGCCGGGGGCCCGTTCGAAGGGGGTGCCGGCTCGGCGCAGCGCGGCGAGCACGTCGAACTCGCCCTCGCCGAGGCCGTAGCGGGCGTACACCAGGCTGAGCTCGTCGGTGAGGCGGGCGGCGAGGCGGTGCAGCCGGCCGATCACCGCCTGCGGCGAGACATCGAGGTCGGGCCGCTCCCGCCGCCATTCGGCCTGGATGGCGGCCACGTGGTCCGGGTCTCCGGGCGGCGGTCCGAGCGGGTCGCGCTGCTGTTCCATGGCGCCATCCTAGCCGGATAGCTTCCTGGGAAGTTATATTGCTTCCATGGAAGCGAATATTCGGTGGATCCTGGTGACCGCCGTCGCGCCGGTCGCCTGGGGTGCCAACTACTACGTCACCCGCGAGTTCCTCCCGGCGGACCGCCCGCTCTGGGGTGCCGCCCTGCGGGCCCTGCCGGCCGGCCTGATCCTGCTCGCCCTCGCCCGGCGGTTGCCGCGCGGGGCCTGGTGGTGGCGCTCGGCGGTGCTCGGACTGCTCAACACAGGAGTCTTCTTCGTCCTGCTCTACGTCGCCTCGCAACTGCTCGCCACCAGCGTCGCCTCGACCGTCATGGCGGCCTCCCCGCTGGCGATGATGCTGATCGCCTGGGCCCTGGTGGCCGAGCGGCCGGCCCGCGCGCACCTGGTCGGCGCGCTGGTGGGGCTGGGTGGGGTCGGGCTGATGGTGCTCGGCCGGGCGGGTGCGGTGAGCCCGGCCGGGTTGGCCGCCTCGATGGCCGCCATGCTGGTCTCCTCCTTCGGTTACGTCCTCGCCGGCCGCTGGCGCGACGGTGCGGACGTCCTGGCCTCGACCTCCTGGCAGCTGATCGCGGGCGGGCTCGTCCTGCTCCCGGCGGCCGCGGTTGCCGAGGGGGTGCCGCCGGTGCCCGCCCTGGCGGAGCTGCTGGCGTTCGGGTACGTCGCCGTGGTGGCCACGGCGCTGGCGTTCGTCGCGTGGTTCGCCGGTCTGCGGCACCTGCCGGCCGGGACGGTCGGCCTGGTCGGCCTGCTCAACCCGATGACCGGTGTCCTGCTCGGTACGGCGGTGGCGGGAGAGGAGCTGGGGCCGGTCCAGGCGGGCGGGTTGCTGCTGGTGCTGGTGGGAGTGCTGCTCGGGCGGCCGCGCGGGGCGGGGCGGCGTGCGGAACGCCCGCGGCCGGGGGCGCCGGTGGAGGGGGTCGAGACGGTCGAGGGTGGGGCCTGCCGGGGTGCGGGGCGCGGGGCGGGCGGGGGGTTCCGGGCCCGGCGACGTGGGTGAGCCGGCTCAGCTGGTTCACCCCGGCGGCCGGGTCCGGCAGACCCGTTCTGACCTGCGCGTCCTGCCCCGGCCGGGGTGGTCCGGCGGGCTACCGTGGCCGGGCGGCCGCACCCGGGTCGCGGCGGGTGCGACGGACGGAGGGACATGCAGTTCGACGAGCAGGGGGACCTCGACACCTCGCAGGTGGACGACCGGCGCGGCCGCCCGGGAGGCCGGGTCGCCATCGGCGGTGGCGCGGCGGGCCTGCTGATCGCGCTGGTCGCGGTGCTCTTCGGGGTCGACCCGAGCCTGCTCGGTCTCTCCGAGGGAGGCGGTCCCGGTGCGGACGCGCGCCCCAGTACCGCCGGCGAGGTGCAGCAGGTCTGCCGGAGCGGCGCGGACGCGAACCGCCGTCAGGACTGCCGGATCGTCGCCGTCACCAACAGCCTCCAGGAGTACTGGCGGGGCGAACTGCCCCGGCACGGCACGCCCTACCGCCCCGCCGAGACGGTCCTGTTCACCGACCGCGTCTCCACCGCCTGTGGCGCGGCGACGTCCGCCGTCGGCCCGTTCTACTGTCCGGGCGATCGTCAGGCCTACTTCGACCTCGGCTTCTTCGACGAGCTCTCCACCCGCTTCGGCGCCCGCGGCGGCCCCTTCGCCGAGGCGTACGTGGTGGCCCACGAGTACGGGCACCACATCCAGAACCTCACCGGCACGACCCAGCGGGTCGGCGGGGACCGGCAGGGCCAGAACAGCGCCTCGGTGAAGCTCGAACTCCAGGCGGACTGCTACGCGGGGGTCTGGGCGCACCACGCCACCACCACCCCGCAGGCCTCCACCGGCCGGCCGCTGATCAGCACCCTCACCGACCAGGACATCGCCCAGGGTTTGGACGCCGCGGCCGCCGTCGGCGACGACCGGATCCAGAAGCAGGCGACCGGCCGGATCGACCCGGAGGTCTGGACGCACGGCTCCTCGGCGCAGCGCCAGGCCTGGTTCACCGCCGGCTACCGCACGGGCTCGATGAGCGACTGCGACACCTTCGCGACCCCGCGCTGACCCTGTTCGGACTTCACGCCGACCGGTACCGGTATCGGCCACCCGGCTGCTCCCGGGGCTGCTCGTGCGTGTCGTTCCGCGCGCCCCGCCGCCCGCCACACCCTGTCATCCGTCAGGGACCGTTGCCGCCGCACCGCTCCTACGCTGCTGATCAGTGGCCGGATCACTCACCGCCGGCCCCCGCGACCCCAGAGGGAGAACCACATGCGCAGGATCCTGCACGCCGCCGCCGCGCTCGCCCTGGCGACCGCCGCCGTCACCACCCTGGGTGCCACCGGCGCCCAGGCCGCCGGCAGCTGGGACGGCTGCCCGTCCGGAGCGGTCTGCATCTACGGCGAGGGCGCCCCCACCTCCACCCCGCCGACCGATGTCCTCTACAGCTACGGAGCCCACAACCTGAGCAACAAGACGGGCTGGCACTGGGTCCTCAACAACCAGACCGGTGGCGCCCACGCCCGCCTGTGCCTCGGTTACAACGGCACCAACTGCAACTACGACATGGCCGCCCAGAACGGCGTCTGGGCCGACCTGGGCCCGGTCAACTCCATCACCCTCGACCGCCCCTGAGCTCAGCCGGCTCCGATCCGCCGAGGATGCGGGGGTGGCCGCCGGGCCCCGTGGCCACCCCCGCACTCCGGGCAGGCCGGGGCCACCACCCGTCCGCCCGGACCGCACCCGGCGCCGGGGGGCGCCTGGGTGCCGGTCAACCCGACTGCGGGGAGGGGCAGCTGAGATCACGGGCGGGGACGCGGCCGTCGAGCAGGTAGGACTCGACGACCTCGCGGACACAGGCGTTGGACCCCGGGTACTGGCCGTGGTCGCCGCTGCCGGTCACCGTCACCAGCCGGGAGCCGCGCAAGGCCCGGTGGGCCGAGCGGGCCGCCTCGTCGTAGGTGGCCGGGTCGTGCACCGAGTTGAGCATCAGCGTGGGCGGCAGGCCCGCCCCCGTCACCCGCACCCGGGAGGCGGTCGGCGCCGGCCAGGTGGCGCACACGGCGGCGAAGGCCAGCGTCCGGGCGCCCGCCAGCGGCCAACGGGCGGTGAGTTCGCGGCCCCGCGCGACCCAGGTGTCCAGATCACCCGTCCAGGGCGTGTCGTTGCAGGTCACGGCGAAGTACTCGGCGAGGAACCCGGGGCTCAGGTACTGGCCGAAGACCTGCCGCGCCGTCTCCCGGGCGGCCGGGCTCGCGCCCGGCCAATCGTCCAGTGCGGTCAGGGCGGTGGCCAGCGCGGGGAATCCGTCGCTCGCCCGGTAGACGGCCTGGACGGTGCCGTTGTCCAGCTGGTTGGGGCCGACCGTCAGGGCGCCGTCGACGAGCGGGCCGTCGTGCAGGGCCGCGCGCCGCCGCTCCCAGTGGGCCCCGGCCTCGGCGACGGTGGCGCCGTAGTGGTACGTGTCGTCCCGGGCCGCCAACCAGGGCAGGAAGTCCTCCTCGAAGCGGCGCTGGAAGCTCATCGGCTGCCCCAGCTGGAACCGCTCCCAGCTGCCGTCGAAGCCGACGTTGCTGTCCAGCACCATCCGCTCCACCCGCCGCGGGAAGAGCGTCGCGTAGTACGCGCCGATCATGGTCGCGTAGGACGGGCCGTAGTAGGTGATCCGCCGCTCGCCGAGCAGGGCGCGGAAGAGGTCGAGGTCGCGGACGGTCTGCTCGGTGGTCAGGAACGGCAGCAGACCGCCGCTGCGCCGCGCGCAGTCGGCGCCGAGGCGACGGGAGTTGTCGATCACGTGGGCGCGGGCGGCCGGGTCGTCGTCGCGGAAGTCCCCGGCGAAGAAGTCCTGGAACTCCTCCGGTGTCTGGCAGACGGGCCGGGTGCTCCGGCCCACCCCGCGCTGGTCGAAGCCCACCACGTCGTACGCGGCTCCGACGGCCGGCGCCGCGCGCACGAAGCTGCCCGGCCGCAGCAGCCCCGCCCCGCCGGGGCCGCCGGCGGCCATCAGCAGGGTGCCGCGCCGCTTCGCCGGGTCGTCCGCCCGGTGCCGGGACACCGCGACGGAGAGGTCCGGACCGCGCTTCGGGTGGTGCCAGTCGCGCGGGACGGCCATCGTGGCGCACTCCAGCTCGGGCGCCTCCACACAGGGCTGCCAGGCGAGTCGCTGCTGGGTGTAGCGGGAGGGGACGGGCGGTACCGGGGCGCCAGTGGCCGCGGCGGCGCCGGTGACGGGCAGGGACAGGGCGGCGAGGAGCGCGGCCACCGCGGTGGCGAGCGCCCCCCGGCGCCGACGGGTGCTGGGTACGGATTCGTTCACGTCTTGATCCTCGGGGCCCGGAGCGGGTGCGGTCGATCCGGCACGCACCACTTTTCGGGGTGGTGCGGACGACACCCGCCGAACGGCGGGGGTGCCGAGGGCGCAGGGCTCCTCCGGGTGGCCCGGGCAGCACTGTTGACGGGCCGTCGGCCGGACGAACGGCGGGCGCGCGAGGGGGGCGGCCCGGTCGTGTGTCGGGGCCGGGCCGCCCGGAGGAGCGATTGTCGGTGCAGGTCGTTAGGCTGCCGTCCGCAGTGATCGGAACGGAACCAGCACGGGCACGGGGCAGGCGGTAGCGGTATGACGACGACGGACGACGGGGTGGGCGGGGCCCGCGAGGCGCTGGCCGCGCTGCGCGCGCTGGCGCGGGAACCGTCCGGTGGGATCGAGCTGCTGGGCGGCTTCACGGACGAACAGATGGACGCCTGGCCGGTCTTCGTGCCGGCGGCCTGCCGCGCGGTGCTGCGCGAGGTCGGCGGGGTCGAGAGCGAGGAGTGGGGCACCTACGCCTTCGGTCCGGTCGGCGGGGAGGCACCGGGCGAGGGCTACCTGGTCGTCGGTGAGACCGGCTACGAGGGCGGGCAGCTGGTGGTCGGCGTCGGGGCGGCGGCGCGTGCCGACTGGGGCCCGGTGCTGCGCCTCGAACCCTGGGGGGACGAGGAGAGCGTCGTCGAGGCGCCCGGATTCGTCGGCTGGCTGCCGGAGTTGGCCGGCCGGCTGGCCGAGGGTGAGGACGCCTGGCAGCAGCCGGCCGGTGCCTCGACGGTGCTCGCCGTGCCCTCGCTGCGGGCGGCGGCCGCCGATCCCGGGCTCGCCCGGCTGGCCGGCCCCGGCGACAGTCTGACCGACGTCGTCGACCTGCGGGAACTGCCCGGCTACCCGTGCACGCTCGGCTGGGAGCCGTACTACTCGACCGCGCACGCCACCGCGGACACCAGCGGCAGCGAGGTCTCGTTCACCCTGGTCGGCGACGGGCGGGCGCTGCTGGTCCGGAGCCTGGTCAGCGGGGACTTCCTGGGCCGCCCGGTCGAGCGGCCCGCCGTCCCCGGCGACGCTCCCGAGCGGGCGGTGGCCGAACTGCGCGCCCTGGCGGCGGAGCTGCCCGGCCTGGTGGTCCTGGAGGGGGGCTGCACCGAGGCGGAGCTGGACGACTGGCCGGTGCCGCTGCCCGGCGAGGTGCGCGCCGTGCTGCGGGAGCTCACCGGCGTCCGGATCGCCGGTCTGGAGCCGGTCGAACTGCGCCCCGGTGCGGTGGCCGACCGGCACTCGCCGACGCTGGTGGACATGGTCGGCGGCCCGGGCTCGTTCTGGCCGGTGGCCTGGCTGGACCGGGGCCGCGACCCGGTCTCCGTGCAGGTGCGGATCGACCGGGAGACGGGGGAGTGGGGCCATGTCGTCTCCGTCCCGGGGGACGCGGAGCGGCTCGCCGAATGGCCGGAGGTGTCCCTGCTCGCCGAATCGCTGCCGCACCTGCTGCTCGTCCTCGCCCGGGCCGCCCGCGGTGCGGCGCGCCGGGCGGCGACGGCGGACGGCGGTGTGGACGGCGCCCGGTTCGCGAGCCGGGTGCGGTCCGCCCTCCACCACTTCCTGCCCAACACGGGCGAGCCCTGGGTCTTCTCGGCCCCGGCGCGGCAGTGGGCCACGGCCGGTGACGCACTGCGGGCCGCGGCGGCGGCCGCGCTCCCCGGGGACGCCCTGGTGGCGGACCTGCGGGAGGCGCCGATACCGGCCGACCTCTGCTTCCACCGGGTGCGGGCCTGGGGCTACCGGACCCGGGCCGAGCGGCTGTGCTTCCTGGCGGGCGGCCGGATCGTCGCCGTCGTCCCGGTCTCCTAGTCGTGGAACGTCGTGGTCGCCGTCAGTGCCACGCGTCCGGTGCTGACGCGGTTCACCGGTGCGGCGGCTTCGGCGTAGCCGAACGAGACCCCGACGAGCAGCTTCCCTCCGCTGACGCCGAGTTCGCCGCGCACGGTGTCGGCGTAGAAGCTCAGCAGCCCCTGGGGACAGCTGTCCACCCCGTACGCGGCCATCGCCAGCAGCAGCGTCTGCAGATAGGCGCCGACATCCGCGGCCGGGCGCGCGTCGGCACGGTCTGAGGAGACGAAGAGGAACGCGACGTGCGGTGCGCCGTAGAACCGCAGGCTCTCGGCGTCGTAGGCCGCGCGTGCCGCGGCGTCGTCGCGGCCGATACCCAGCGCGCCGTAGAGCTCGGCGCCGAAGGCGGCGCGCCGTTCCCGCTGGATCGGGGCGTACATGTCCTCGCGGTACGGGAAGTCGGCGGAGGTGCGGCGGGCGGCGTGGGCCGCCTGCAGGGCGTCTGCCAGTCGGTCGCGCGGTGCGCCGCTGACCACCTCCACCCGCCACGGCTGCGTGTTGGAGTTGGACGGCGCGGCGCCGGCCAGCGAGAAGACCGCACGCATCGTCTCCGGGGGCACGGCGTCGGGCCGGAACGCACGCACGGCGCGTCGGCCGCGGATCAGCCGCTCCGCGTAACCACTCAGCTCGGTGTGACCGGACCGGCCCATGGAGCACCCCTCACTCGCACGAAGTAGACGCAACCGTTTACTTGGACGGGTGCGACTCTACCCACCCGTCGCAGCGGAAGTAAACGCCGCCGTATACTCGCCCCCATGACTGCGGCACCGGAGACGGAAGTGCACGTACCTGCGCGGCCGGGGCGGGGTGCGCGGGAGCGCATCCTGGCCGCCGCCACCCGGCTGTTCGCGGACCAGGGGATCACCGCGACCGGCATGGAGCAGATCGCGGAAGCGGCGCCGGTGTCCAAGCGCACCCTCTACGCCCACTTCCGGACCAAGAGCGACCTCGTGATCGCCTACCTGCGGGCGCTCGCCGGGTCGGGGAACACGCTGGAGAGCGTGCTCACCCGTGAGGATCTCGACCCCCGGGAGCGGATCCTTCGGCTGTTCGACCCACCCGCCGCGGCGGCGGCCCCGGTTCGGGGGTGCCCGTTCATCGGTGCCGCGGCGGAGTTCCCCGACCCCCTGAGCCCGATCCACGCCTACGCCCGGGAACGGAAACTGCTGATGGCCCATCTGGTCACCACGCTCGTGGCGGAGCTGGGGTGCGCCGAGCCCGCCGCGCTCGCCGAGCAGTTGGTGACCCTCGCGGACGGCGCGGCCAGTCGCGCCATGGTGTTGAACGAGGCGGACTACGGCCGGCACGCGCGCGCGGCTGCGGAGACCCTCCTCGCCCACGCCCTCACGCCTCCCCTCCGCTGATCGCGCCCGGACACGTTCCCCGGGCGCGGCGGGCGGGTCGACGGGTCGGGCTCGGGGGCCTTCGGGGCGGGACGGCGGTTCGAGGGGCGGGCGGGTTCAGTAGCGTGGCGGGCATGACTACGCACAAGGCCGCACCGGTGAACGTCGACGAGATGCTCAAGGATCTCAGGACACTCGTCGAGGTCGAGTCCCCGTCACGTGACCTCGACGCGCTGAAGGCCTCGGCCGAGGCCGTGGCGGGTGTGGTCGAGAGCCGTCTCGGCGGGCGCGCGGTGCTGGTCGGGACCGACGCCGGGCCGCACGTCCACTGGTCGGGCGGCGGCGAGCCCAAGGTCCTGATCCTCGGCCACCACGACACGGTGTTCCCGTTGGGCACCCTCCGGCGCCGCCCGTTCACAGTCGAGGGCGGGCACGCGACCGGTCCCGGGGTCTTCGACATGCTCGGCGGCCTGGTCCAGGCCGTGCACGGGCTGGCGGCCCTCGACGACCTGTCGGGCGTGGAGATCCTGGTGACCGCCGACGAGGAGGTCGGCTCGGGCTCGTCCCGGGCCCTCATCGAGGAACGTGCGCGGGCCTGCGGCGCCGTGCTGGTCTTCGAGGGGGCGGCCGACGGCGGGGCGCTGAAGACCGGCCGCAAGGGCTGCGGCACGTTCGAGGTCTCCGTCGTGGGCCGGGCCTCGCACGCGGGCCTCGAACCCGAGGCGGGCGTCAACGCCCTGGTCGAGGCGGCGCACCAGGTGCTCGACATCGCGGCGCTCGGCCGGCCGGAGGTCGGCACGACCGTGGTCCCGACCGTGGCCTCGGCGGGCACCCTGGACAACGTCGTGCCGGCCGGGGCGACCGTCACCGTCGACGTCCGGGTCGAGTCGGCCGGGGAGAAGGAGCGGATCGAGGCCGCCTTCGCGGCGCTCACCCCGCATCTCGACGGGGCGCGGATCACGGTGCGGGGGAGCGTCGGCAGGCCGCCGATGCCCGCGTCGGCGTCGGCCGAACTCTTCGCGCTGGCGGAGCGGTTGCTGCCCGGTGTCGGGAGCATGAGGGTCGGCGGTGGGAGCGACGGCAACTTCACGGCCGCCCTGGGGATCCCGACACTCGACGGACTCGGAGCGGTCGGCGGGGGTGCCCACGCGGACCACGAGTACCTGGAGGTCGCGTCGATGGCCGAGCGGGCGGATCTCGTCGCCGGTCTGGTGACGGCGATCCGGAACGCGTAGGACGCTCCCGCGGCCGGCCCCGCCACCGACCCGCCCCCGCGGCCGGCCCCGCCGCCGGCCCGCCCGCGACGTGCGGGTGCCCGGTGCCGAGGGCACCGGGCACTCCCGGGGGCGGTGACGGCGGGGCTCAGTAGGCGACGGTGAAGCGGGTGCGGTGGTGGACCGGCCGAGCGGCTTCGTCGAGGAGGGCGACGGCGAGGTCCTCCATGGAGATCGCCGAGACACCGGCCTCGTCGACCAGCAGCTCGTCGCGCCCGAGGCGGTAGTGGCCGGTGCGCCGGCCCGGTTCGAGCAGCGCGGCGGGGCTGAGGTAGGCCCAGTCGACCTCGGTCTCGGCCCGGTAGAGGGCGAGCTGCTCGCCGCAGGCGAGGGCGATGGGGAGCCAGGCGGCCGGGAAGTCGGGGTCGTCGATGACGGTGGCGCCGTCGCCGCCGGGCAGGGTCAGGCTGCCCGCGCCGCCGACCACGAGCAGGCGGACGTCCGTCCCGGCCAGGCCGGCCAGCAGGCCCTTGGTGGCGAGCGCCAGGTCGGGCTCGCTGCCGGGGGCGGGGCGGGTGGCGCTGATCACCACGGACCGGCCGGCGGCGAGACGGGCGACGTCCTCCGGGTTGCGGGCGTCGCCGGTGGCGATCTCGGCGGCGGCCGGCAGCGCGTGCGGCCGGGACGGGTCGCGGAGGACGGCGGTGACCTCGTGGCCCCGGGCGAGGGCCTCGGTCACCACCCGGCTGCCGACGTTGCCGGTCGCGCCGAAGACGGTGATGCGCATGGGATGGCTCCGGTTCTCTGGTGGTGCGGGTGAGGGGTGGTGTGGGTGAGGGGTTCCGCGGGAGTGCCTGACGACGGTTCAGGCGCGTACGGCGGCGGACTCGTTCGCGGGCCGCTCGCCGTCCCGCGCGGGTTCCGGGTCGGCCGGGTCAGCGGGGTCGGTCGGGCCGGTCGGGTGGGCCGGGTCGGCCGGGGCCGCGGCGGCGCGGGGCCGCTGGGTCTGGGCGGCGACCAGCGAACCGAGCACGATCACCGCGCCGAGCCCCTGGACGGGGGTGAGGTTCTGTCCGAGGACGAGCCAGCCGAGGGCGGTGGCGACCACCGGGCTGAGCAGTCCCAGGAAGGTGACCGAGGTGGCGGGCAGCGCCCGGATGCCGCGGAGCCAGAGCGCGTACGACAGGGCCGCGCCGATCAGGCCGAGGTAGCCGTAGCCGAGCAGGTTGTCGCCGGTGAGGTGGGAGGGCGGGGCGCCCTCGACGACGAGGGCGACGGGCAGCAGCAGCAGTCCGCCCGCGGTGAGCTGCCAGCCGGTGGTGGCGAGCAGTGGTGCCGGTGAGGTCCAGCGCTTGGAGAGGACGACGCCGGTGGCCATCACGACCGCGCCGCCGAGCGCGGCCGCGACTCCGAGGGCGTCGAGCTGGGCGCCGGCGCGCAGGACCAGCAGGCTGACGCCGGCGATCCCGGCGATGCCGGAGAGGAGGGTGCGCAGTGAGAGCCGGTCACCGAGCAGACCGGCCGAGAGCCCGGCGGCGATCAGCGGCTGGACGGCGCCGACGGTGGCCGCGACCCCGCCCGGCAGTCGGTAGGCGGCGATGAAGAGCAGGGCGAAGAACGCGCCGATGTTGAGCGCGCCCAGGACCAGTGAGCGCCACCACCAGCTGCCCTTCGGGAGCCGGCGGGTGAGGGCGATGAGCAGCAGCCCGGCGGGCAGGGCGCGGATCACCCCGGCGAGCAGCGGGCGGCCGGGCGGGAGCAGTTCGGTGGTGACGAGGTAGGTCGAACCCCAGATGGCGGGGGCCAGCGCGGTCAGCAGGACGATTCCGAGTCGTCGGTTCCTTAGCACTAAGCCAATGTATCTCAGCGCTAAGGCATCTCGGGCCGGCGCCGGCCGTTCGGTCGTGTGAGGTATCTCACCGCTAAGGCATCGTTTAGGCTGGGGGCGTGGCAGATCATGTGGACCGGCTGGTCAAGCAGTGGGGCGCCGAGCGTCCCGACCTCGACGTCTCCCCGATGGAGGTGATCGGCCGGCTGAAACGGCTCACCTACCTGGTGGAGGCCGAGCTCAAGCGGAACTTCGCCACCCACGGTCTGGACGCCCCCTCCTTCGACGTCCTCGCCACCCTGCGCCGCAGCGGCCCGCCCTACCGCCTCACCCCGACCGGCCTGATGCGGACCGCGATGGTCACCTCCGGTGCCATCAGCCAGCGGCTCGACCGCCTGGAGGCCCGCGGTCTGGTCACCCGCACCCCCAGCGGCTCCGACGGGCGGAGCCGGGACGTCGAACTGACCCCCGAGGGCCGCGCCCTGGTCGACCGGGCGCTCCCGGACCACCTGGTCACCGAACGGCGGCTGCTGGCCGGCCTGGACGAGCGGCAGACCGAGGCGCTGATCGACGCCCTGCGCACCCTCCTCGCCTCCCTCGGGGACAGCCCGGAGTAGCACAACCGAGGCCGGGGCGGGACCGGGACCGGGGTGGGACCGGGACCGGGGTGGGACCGGGGCGCCACCGGCCCCGGCCGGCAACGGCAGCCGGACGGTCAGGGGTTGACCGCCACCGCCTTGAAGAAGGTGTAGTGGAACGTCCCGCCCTCCTCCGCCGTGCGCCGCAGGTCGGCGATGCCGCGGTCGAACGCGGCCGCGGTGCTGAGCCCCGCGGCGAGGGCGTCGGCGCGCACGGACTCGACCATCGCGACGAAGGTCCGCCGGGTGAACCCCTCCACCAGCGCCGGCCGGCTGTCGTCCACCGAGACGGTGAGCGGGCGGACGGTGATGTCCCGGAAGCCCGCGGCCGCCAGGACGGGGTGCAGCCGGCGGCCGAGGAGCGCGTCGCCGCCCGCGTCGGCCTGGAGCCGGACCAGGTGGCCCACGGTCGCCCGGGCGGCGGCGCTGTCCGGGTGGAAGAACGTCGACCCGTGGTCCCCCTCGATCACCGTGACGGTGCCGCCGGGACGCAGCACCCGCCGCAGCGCGGTCAGCGCGGCCGACGGATCCGCCAGGTGCTCCAGCACGAAGCAGACGAAGAGGTGGTCGAACGAGTCGTCCGGAAAGGGCAGTTCGTGCAGGTCCCCGTGGTGCCAGGTCACCTGCGCGCCGGGCGCCTGCGCCGCCACCCGGGCGCGGGCCTGGGCGAGCGAGTCGGCCGAGATGTCGGCGGCCGTCAGCTCCGCGCCCGGGCTGGACGCCAGCAGGTGCACGGTCTGCGCCCCGACGCCGCAGCCCGCCTCCAGGACCCGGCTGCCCGCCGGGTAGGCCGTACCGGCGTGCAGCAGTTCGGCGAGGGTGTCGGCCTGGTCGCCCAGCCGCAGCGCCTCGGTGGGCGAGTAGCCGTGGACGTAGGAGTGCTCGCCGGCCTGTTCACCGCCCCGCTCGTGGGCGTGTGCGTGGGGCTGGCGGTCGTCGTGCGGGAGCGGGGTGCTCGCCGGTCCGGCGGTGGGGGCTGCTGTGTCCGTCGTCTCCGTGGTCATGACCCCACCCTGGCCCGCACAATGGCCCGGTGAACAGGTCCAAAGTGACGCCCGCCCAGGGGTCCATAACCGCCGGTGCGGACTTCCTCCAGCTCGACGCCGCCGACGCGCCGCCCGGCGGCCTCGGCGACTGGCTGGCCCACCGCCTGCGCGAGGCGATCTCGGACGGCCGGCTCCCGGCGGGCAGCCGCGTGCCCGCGACCCGGGTGCTGGCAGCGGAGCTGCGGATCTCCCGGGGGGTCGTCACCGACGCGTACCGGCGCCTCACCGAGGAGGGCCGGCTCGCCGGTCGGGGGCGCGGCGGCACGGTCGTCCTCGCCGCGGCCGTCTCCGTACCACCGCCGCCGTTCGTGACCCCGGTGCCGGCCGCGCCGGAGCCCGCCCTGTTCGCGGCCGACCCCGTCCCCGCCAGCTTCGACGCGCTGCGGGCCGCGCCCGCCCGGATCGACCTCTCGCCCGGCGTGCCCGACCTCGCCGCCTTCCCCCGGGCCGCCTGGCTCCGGGCCGAACGCGCCGTCCTCGACGCGCTCCCCGCCCACGAGTTCGGCTACGGCGACCCGCGGGGCAGCGCAGCGCTGCGCCGGGCCGTCGCCCGCTGGCTGGCCCGCAACCGCGGCATCGGCGCCGACCCCGACGAGGTGCTGATCGTCGCGGGCGCCGCCCAGGCCCTCGCCCTGCTCGGCCAGGTCTTCGGCCGGGCGGGCATCAGCGAGGTCGCCGTCGAGGACCCGGGCTCGCTCGGCACCCGCCAGCACCTCGGCCACTGGCTCCGCGCCACCCCGCCCGTCCCGGTCGACGCGGAGGGCATCCGGGTCGACGCACTGCGCGCCACCGGCGCCCCGGCCGTGCTGCTCACCCCCGCCCACCAGTTCCCGACCGGCGTGGTGCTCGGTGGCCGGCGCCGCCGCGAACTGCTGCACTGGGCCGGCGAGGGCGGTCTGGTGATCGAGGACGACTACGACGCCGAGCACCGGTACGACCGGCCGCCGGTGCCCGCCCTGCGCGCGGTCCTCCCCGAGCAGGTCTGCTACATGGGGAGCGTCTCCAAGCTGCTCGCCCCCGCGCTGCGGACGGGGTGGCTGCTCGTCCCGCCCCGCTACCGCGAGGCCGCCCTCGCGGCCAAGCGCTTCGCCGACCTCGGCAATCCCGTGCTGCCCCAGCTGGTGCTGGCCCGGCTGATGGACTCCGGCGAGCTGGAGCGGCACCTGCGCCTGCTGCGGCCCCGGCACCGGCGCCGCCGGGACGCGATGATCGCCGCGATCGGCGCGCACCTGCCGGGGGCCGTCGTGCACGGCGCCGCGGCCGGGCTGCACCTGATGGTCACCTTCCCGGCCGGGCTCGGCTGCGGTGACGCCGAACTCGCCACCGCGGCGCTCGCGCACGGCGTCAAGGTGCAGCCGCTCTCCTGGCACGCCCGGCTGCCGCACCCGCCCGGGCTCGTCCTCGGTTACGCGGCGGGCACGCCGGGCGGGATCGAGGAGGGCATCGCCGTCCTGGGCCGGCTGCTGCGCGGGCCGGGGTGACGGGCCGTGGAGGCGCCCGGGGCCGGGGGAGGGCGGGTGCCGTCCGCCGTGCCGGTCGGCCGCCACCCCGGTAGCGTGGCGGACCGGGCGGGCACCTCGCCCGGTCCGCTCGAACCCGTCCGCCCGTACCCGTCCGCACTCGTCCCAGTCCCGGGGAGGCCCGATGCCGTCGCTGCCGCGGACCGCCGGTGTCGTGCTCCCGGCGCTGCTGCTGACCGCGGCGGCCCTGGTGCCGGCCTGTTCGGCGCAGGGAGGGCAGCGACCGCCGTCCGCGGCGGAGAGGACCTCGTCGATGGCCACCGGTCCGGATGCCGCGTCGCCCACCACCGCGGGCTCCCCCTTGCCCACCGACCGGACCGCCGGTCTGGACTCCCGGCAGCTCGCCGGCCGGCGGATCGTCTACTCCTACCCCGGCCCGACGCCGTCGCCCACCGTGCTCCGGGCGATCCGCGAGGGCCGGGCGGCCGGTGTCATCCTGTTCGGCGAGAACGTCACCTCGCCGGAGCAACTCAAGGCAGCTGTCGGCGAGTTGCGGCAGGCCGCGGCCGAGGCGCCGGACCCCCGCCCGCTCCTGCTGCTGACCGACCAGGAGGGCGGTCAGGTGCGCCGCCTGCCCGGCGCGCCCGTACTCTCCGCGCGCCGCACCGGGGCGTCGGCCGATCCCGTCGGCGAGGCCGCCCGATCGGGAGCCGGGGCGGCCCGCACGGTCGCGGACGCCGGCCTGAACGTCAACCTCGCCCCCGTCCTCGACGTCTACGACGCCCCGGACAACTTCATCGACCACCGCGAGCGCTCCTACGGCCAGGACCCGGCCTTCGTGGCCCGGCTGGGGAGCGCCTTCCTCACCGCCCAGCAGGACCTCGGCGTCGCCGCCACCGCCAAGCACTTCCCCGGCCTCGGCTCCGCCCCCGGGGGCCTGGACACCGACGAGGGCCCCGTCACCCTGCCCGTCCCCCTCGCCGACCTCCGGGCCCGGGGCGAGGAGCCGTACCGGGCCGCCATCGCCGCCGGGGTCCGGCTGGTGATGACCTCCTGGGCGGTCTACCCCGCCCTCGACCCCGACCGTCCGGCGGGTTTCTCCCCGGCCGTGGTCCAGGGCGAACTCCGCGACCGGCTGGGCTTCCGGGGCGTCACCGTCACCGACGCCCTGGAGGCCGGGGCCCTCGCCCCCTACGGCGACACCGGCGCCCGCGCCCTGGCCTCCGCCGGGGCGGGCATGGACCTGTTGCTCTGCTCCGCCCGCGACGCCGGCCAGGGCGAGGCCGCCGCGACCGCCCTCGCGACCGCCCTCGACGCGGGCGGCCTGGACCGGACGGCCTTCCTGGAGTCCGTCCGGCGGATCGACGCCCTCCGGGACTCGGTCGGCGGGAGCTGAGCGGGAGCCGGGGGAGGGCGGCTCAGCCGTCCAGGAGGGTGCGCAGGTCCAGGATGCGGTAGCCGCGGTCGCGGACGGCGTCGATGATCAGGGGGAGCGCCTCGGCGTCCAGACAGCGCCGCTCGGCGCTCGCGTCGGACGCGCCGACGTGGAGTTGGAGGATGGCGCCGGGGGCGAGGGCGGCGAGGGCGCGGTCGACGGCCCTGGCGGTGGTCATGCCGCCGGCGGTGCCGAGGTAGCCGTTGGTGTCGGTGGTGAACTCGAGGTCGGCGAAGCCGAGCGCGTTGACGTCGGCGATCCGCTGCGGCGTCGTCTCGCTGTAGGGGAAGCGGAAGAACGGCAGGGGGTCCGTCCCGGCGGCCTTGCGGATCGCCGTGTCGGCGCGCAGCACCTCGGCCCCGGCCTGCCGGGCGTCGAGCTCGGTGAACAGCGGGTGGCTGTACGAGTGGTTGCCGAGCCCGTGCCCGGCGGCCGCCATCGCGCGGACCGCGTCCGGGTGCCGCTCGGCGTACTGGCCGGTGGGGAAGAAGGTGGCCGGCGCCCCGCGCTCCCGCAGGGTGCTCAGCACGGTGTCCAGACCGGTCTCGTCCCAGGCGGCGTTGAAGGTCAGGGCCAGGACGCGATCCCCGGTGGGGAGCAGGCGCACCTCCGCACCCATCAGCGGTGCGGGCACCGGCCGGGCGGCGACGAGGGCGAGGGCGGCGAGCACGGCGGCGAAGGTCGTGCGGAAGGGCTTCACGCCTGCCCAACGCGTCCGGACCGGGCGGGGCACGCGGCGCACGGCCGACCGGGTGTCCCGTGCGCCCGGACCCCGGGCGGCTCGGTCGGTCTCGGTCGGTCTCGGTCGGTCTCGGTCGGGACGGGCGGGACGGGCGGGGCGGCGGTGATCGCGCCATCGAAGGTCGATTTCTGGTCTGTTCAGGTTTTCCGGGGTGGATCACCACTCAGGTGTTCGAATCCCATGCCAGGGTTGAGGCATGGCACATGTGAAATGTCACATGTGAATGAGTCGATGTTTCAGAAGACGGAGAATCCGATGAACCGAATTGCTCTGCTCGCCGCCGGGGTCGCCGGGGCGGCGACCCTGCTGGCCGTTCCGGCGCAGGCCGGTGCCGCCACCACGACCGCCACCGGCACCGTCACCACCTGCGGTGCCTCCGGGCTGCAGGCCGGCCTGGCGACCAAGGTGTGCGTCGAGGTGACCGGTGACCAGGTCCAGCTGTACGGACAGGTCTCGCTGGCCGGTCCGCCGACCCCGGGCGGTCCCGCCCCGCAGACCAAGGAGCTGCTGACCACGCTGTCCGGTGAGGTCGTGGGCGGTGCCTCGCTCGGCTCGTCGAACGGGCGCACGCTGTTCACTGCCAGCACGGTGCAGGTCCGTGGCGTCGGCGGCACGGTGCCCTGCGGGTCCACCGTCCACGGCAGCTTCGGCGTGGCGTCCTTCCCGTGGAACCCGGCTCCGGTGACCGTGGATGTGGTGGTGGCCTGCTAGGCGACGCGTGCGTGGCGGCCGGGCCTGGGGGTGGTGCGAACCCCCGGGCCCGGCCACCGCGTTTCCCGGGGGCGCCCCGGGCTCGGCCCGGCGCGCCCCCGGGGTGCTCGGGCTCCGGATGATGATGACTTGAAGAAATCTTCATCTGCCAGGATGATGCTTCCCGGTCGTGGCGGCCGGGGCACGGCCCCGCCGGCGCGGGCGTGCACACCGGCACCACCGAGCAGCAGGGAGCGAGCGGACGATGGCGGTCCCGCTGTACCAGGCCAAGGCGGAGTTCTTCCGCACCCTCGGGCACCCCGTCCGGATCCGAGTCCTGGAGCTGCTCCAGGACGGGCCGCGGCCGGTGCGCGAACTGCTGGCCGAGATCGGGATCGAGCCGTCCAACCTCTCCCAGCAGCTCGCCGTGCTGCGCCGCACCCGGCTGGTCACGGCCACCCGTGAGGGCAACACCGTGGTGTACGCGCTGAGCACGCCGGACGTCGCCGAACTCCTGCGGGCCGCCCGGCGGATCCTCACCGACCTGATCACCGACCAGGGCGCGCTGCTCACGGAGCTCCGGGAGCCGGACGCCGCCGGGGCGCCGGGCCCCCGCGCCGAGCGAGTGACGAGCGGATGACGGCCGTCCGGCCCGACGCCGCCGCCCGGCCGTCCGATCGCGCACCCGGCCCCCGACCGAAGGAGAACCCGGCCATGGCCAGCGGCACCAGCGACGAGAAGAGCAGGCGCAGGGCGATGCTGATCCGCGCGGGCATCTACATCTTCGCCACCCACCTGTTCGCCGGGTTCGTGCTCCTGCTGTTCACCCTCGGCGACCGTCACTGAGGTAGCGGCGACTGGTGCTGGTCCACGCGTAGACGCCGTCGACCAACTCCCGGCTGCCGTCGAGGTACCAGTGCCCGGCGGGGTGGCGGCGCCGCAGCCGGCGGCGCAGCGTCCGGCTCTCCTCGCGCAGCCGCGCGATCCGGGCGCGCACCGACAGCTCCGCCCGGCGGCGGGTGCAGCCGCGGACCCGCTGCAGGGTCAGCACGGTGTTGAAGGCGGCGGCCGGCTGGCGCTCCTCCCGCTCCAGCGAGTAGAGGTCGTTGATCAGCGTCGCGGCGTCGGCCGTGTGGGCGCGCAGCCGGTGCAGTTCGGGATCGGCGTGCAGCCCGGCGGGCGCGTCGGCGCCGTGGACGCGCTCCAGTATGTTCATGAACGGGTAGAGGCAGCTGGCGTGGCGGCGCAGCCGCATCGTCTCGGGGAGGCCGGGGGAGGTGCCCCGCGACCGGTGCACCGCCTCGGCGATGAAGGTGTCCAGGCAGGACCGCCACTCGGTGGCGCCGCGCGCGCGCCAGGCCGGTGACATGCCCTCGTTCTGCCGCAGCCACAGCTCCCGCCAGGCGCCCAGGAGCCGGTCGTCGCCGGGGGCCGGTCCGGCGGGCGCGGTCGCGCGGTCGGGGCCGGTGAGGACGGCGAGCAGCGGATCGACGAGGGCGCGGGCCCGGTCGGGGTGGCGGCCGGGGGCACCGTCGAAGCGGTCGTCGAGGATGGTGAACCAGCCCAGGACGTCGACGAGCAGGTCGAGTTCGGCGCCGCGGGCCCGGGGGTAGGCGTGGCCGATCAGCTCGGGGAGCGCGTAGGCCTGGTAGCGCGGCAGGTCGGCCGGGGTGAGCAGGCCGTGGCCGACCACCCAGTCGGCGTGCCGGGCGGTGGAGGCGCGCAGTTCGGCGGGCCGGCGCGGGCCTCCGGGGGCGGGCGGCCGGGCGGCGGGGTAGGCGGGCGGAGCCGGCCGGGGGCCGAGCGCGGCCCGGGCGGCGACCGCGGCGGGGCGGGCCGGCACCTCGTGCGGCGCCCGGCCGTCGGGCTGGCCGGCCGGTCGGTCCGGGGTGGCGGCGGTGCGCGGGGCGAGGCGGACGCGCAGGTCCTGGGCCTGGACGGTCGTCCAGACCACCTCGCGGGCCCGGGATCCCGCCACCGCCGTCGGCCGCCAGCGGCGCAGGATCGCGGCGGTGGCCACGGTCAGCTCCGCCCAGGCGAACGCCTCGCCGATGCACTTGTGCTTGCCCGCGCCGAACGGCAGGAACGCCTGCCGCCCGGCGGTCGCGGCCGCGCCGCCCTCGCGCCAGCGGCCGGGGTGGAAGCGCAGCGGCTCCGGATAGAGGTGCGGGTCGCGGTGCAGCGCGGTGAGGCTGTACAGCAGCTCGGTGCCGGCCGGGATCCGGTACGGGCCGAGCTCGACCGGCACGGTCGCCGTCCGCATCAGGAAGGCGTTCGGCGCGTGCAGCCGGACCACCTCCTGGGTGACGCTGCGGGTGTAGCCGAGCCGGGCGAGCGCCTCGGGGGTCGGGACGGTGCCCGCCGGGAGGTGTTCGTCCAGCTCGGCCAGCACGCGGGCCTCCACCGCGGGGTGGCGCAGCAGTTCGTCGAGCAGCCAGGTGAGCGTGGTGGAGACGGTCTCGGTGCCCGCGCCGAACATGGTGATCGCCTCCGACCGGACGTCGGCCTCGGTGAGCGGCCGGCCGGTGGCGGGGTCGGTGGCCGCGCGCAGCAGCGCGGGGAGGGTGCGGTCCGCCGGGCCGGAGGGCCGCCCGCCGCCCGCGGAACCGCCGAACGGGCAGCCGCCCGCCGGCGTGCCGCCGGGCCGGGCACTGCCGTCGACGGCCTGGTCGACGACCTGGTTCAGCACCCGGACGGCGGCGTCGAACCGCCGGTTGACCGGCAGCGGCAGCCGGGCGAACGCCGGGTGCGGGTACAGCGACTGGACGATCTGGCCCTTCACCAGGTCGGGCAGCGCCCGGTGGAAGGCGAGCGTGGCGTCCTCGCTCAGCCGGGCGTCGAACAGCGTGCTGGTGACGATCTCCAGCGCGAGGTGGTTCATCTCCTTCGCGACGTCGAGGACCTGGCCCTCCCGCCAGCTCCCGGCCCGCTCCTCGGCGACCCGGTGCATCACCGCGAGGTACTCGGCCGTCCGCTCCGGGCCGAAGGCGGGCTGGACGGTCCGGCGGCGGTCGCGGTGCGCCTGGCCCTCGGACATCAGCAGGCCGTCGCCGAACGCCGTCCTGAGGGTGTCCTGGACGGCGCCGCGCGGGCAGTCGTACGCGAGCGCGACCAGAAGGGTGTGGACCAGGCCGGCGTCGGTGACGACGCAGACGGTGCGCGGGCCGAGCCGGATCCGCACCACGCCGCCGTGGCGGGCGAGCGAGCCGAGGAAGCCGAGCGGGTCGCGCAGCAGGGCGGGGGCGTGGCCGAGGCCGGGCAGCGCGCCCGGCGCGAGCGGGGGAGGGGCCGCGGGGGTTCTCCGTGGGGTGCTTCTGGGGGGAACGGTCGATCTCCGGGTCTCAGTCGTCAGGACCATGACATTACCTCTCACCAGATGAACCGTCGCGGCGGCACCGCCGGTGTCGTCGCCGCGACCGGGGGCGGGAATCGGGGGCTCCGCGGAGCGGACCCCGCGCGCACCACTGCCAGAGGGCGCACGACATGGGAAACGCGCCGGTCCGGCGGGCGTTGCGCCGTACTCCGGTGGATCACCCCATCGGTGGAGCGCGCGGCGTGCGGCCCGCGAGCGGCGCCCCGGCTGCCGGGGGCACGGCGGAGGCGCGTGACGGGGACCCCCGGAGGCACGTGCGGCCCGGCCGGTGCGGTCCGGTGCGGTCCGGTGCGGTCCGGTGCGGTCCGGTGCGGCCGGGCCCGGGCCGGGTGGTCCCGGGCTGCCGCACAGACCAGGTCTTTCGGCCCTCGGCGGGAGGGCCCCGGGCGGTCCAGCATGGTCCCGGACCGAGGAGGACCTGATGACCCGTCTGCACCACCCGCCGGCCCCCGACCTGCGGGTGGAGATCCGCGGCGAACTGCCGCGCGCGGATGCCGAGTACGCGCGGGCGCGGGCACTGGGGCTGGGCACGGCCCTCGGGCCGGGCGCGCACGCCGTCCGGATCCGGCTCACCCGGCTGCGCCACCGCTCGCTCACCCGGCCGGTCGTGGCGCAGGCCGCGGTCGAGCTGGACGGTGTCGGCCGGGTCCGGGTGCAACTGGCCGCCGCGACCGGGACCGAGGCGGTGGACGTCGCGCTCGGCACGCTGGCCGGGCGCGCCACGCGGCTGCGCGAGCAGGGGGAGATCGGACTGGCCGCGGTGTACGAGAGCGCCTACCGGCCGCAGTACGCGCCGCGCCCGCTGGCCGAACGGCAGCTCGTCCGGCGGAAATCGGTCACGCCGGCCCGCTGCACCCCCGACGAGGCCGCCCGCGCGATGCTGGCCCTGGACCACCGCTTCCACCTCTTCGTCGACGCGCTCACCGGCCAGGACGCCGTCGTCCACCGCGGTGCGGTGAGCGGCGGCCTCCGGGTGGTGCGCGCCCACGCCGGCGCGCGCGCCGGCGGCTCCGGGCTCCTCACGACCGAAAGCCCGCGTCCCGCGCCCACGTCGGACCTGGCCGAGGCGGCCCGCCGGCTCTGGCTCACCGGTCGGCCGTTCGTCTTCCACACCGATCCCGGCGATGCGCGGGGCCGGGTGCTCTACCGCCGCTACGACGGCCACTACGGCTTGATCACGGCGGTAGCGCGGCCCTGCTGAGGGGCAGGTATCGGACGGCACCGGTCGCCCGGGACGACCCCGGCCGGTCCGGTACCGCAGGACGCAGGACGCAGAAGACAAGGCGCAGGACGCAGGACGAACGAGGCGAGACGCAGGACGCCGGACGAACGAGGCAAAGCGCAGCACGCGGGACGCGGCACGGCACCGCCCCGAACGAGTGGCGAGCAGACGAGCACCCGACCGACCGGCACACCCCTAGCGCAAGACGGGAACTGGGACCATGGACTGCGAAGAAGTCATGCTGACCGTCCGGATCTCCGCGGCCGAGCGGGCCCTGCTGCGCGCACTGGCCCGCGGCCACCGCGGTGACGTGTCGGAGGTCGCGGTGGACGGCCTGCTGGACGTCATCCCCGCCCTGCACGACGACGCGGGCGTGCCGGGGCTGTTGCGCGTTCTCGCCCGGCCCGCGCCCTGCGCCGTCACCCTCTGGCTGCCCCTGCCGGTCGCGGACCTGCTCCCGCTGGTCGGTGAGCGGGTCACCCGGGCCGCCGGGCTGCCGGTCGGCCCCGCCAGTGCGGCGCTGGCGGCCGGGCTGCGGCTCTGGTTGGCGGGTGACCCGGATCGCCTGGCGGCCTCCCTCGCCGCCATGCACGCGCAGGGTGTCCACTCCTACGGCGTGGGACACCTGGGCGTCGCGGCCTGAGCAGCCCTGAGCAGCCCCGAGCAGCCCTGAGCAGCCCCGAGCCACCGTGAGCTGCCCTGAGCCCGTGCCCTTCGTGCGGGGGCCGCGGTTGTCGTACCCCTCTGGTACCCCTGACGGCATGACGGAACACGCCTCGGCCGCCGACCTCGCTCTGCTGCGCGCCGCGTTCGGTGCCGACCGGGCCGGGTCGGCCGTGCGGACACCACCACTCGGCCGCGGCGGGGTGCGCGCCTTCGAGGCCGAGCACGGCATCGTGCTGCCCGAGCCGTACCGGACGTTCGTGGCCGAGATCTGTGACGGCTTTTCGGACGGCCCGCCGCACCACGGGCTGATACCGGCCGCCGCGCTCCCGGCCGACTGGGGCGCCGGCCGTCCCGGGCAGGTCCTCGCCGAGCCGTTCCCGCTGTCGGCCACCTGGCTGTGGGACGACGATCCACGGCCCGAGGAGGAGGTCGAGGCGCTCCTGGAGCGGGTCTTCCACCACGGCTCGATCGTGCTGGGCACCGACGGCTGCGGGATGTACTGGCACCTGGTGGTCTCCGGCCCCCGGCGCGGCGAGATCTGGCTGATCACGGGTGAGGGCGCCGTCCCCTACCGCGCCCCGGACGGCGGGTCGGCGGGGGAGCCGGGCTTCGCGGGCTGGGTCGCGCGCTGGGCGGCGGGCCTGCCGTGGTGGTCGGAGTGACAGCAGGGGCCGGGCGGGCCTGCAGGGGCGGTCCGAATGGCATGTCCTGGGCGGGAAGTTGGCTGGTCGGAGTTCTGGTCACGGCGCCGGCTCAGGTCTAGCATTCCGGTCACGGCAGCCGTGGTCCGGGCATTCGGACCAGCCGGCCGGGTGGCTCCGCCACCTCATGCCGGGGAGCGCGTACCCCCCGAGCGCGCTTCCCGGCGCCGCCGGCCGACCGTCGGCGGGGCCGTCGGCGACCGGAGCCGGGCGGTCGGTACGGGCCGGTCAGAACAGGTCGGTCGGTACGGTCCGGTCAGAACAGGTCGGTCAGTACGGTCGGGTCAGTACGGTCCGGTCAGTTCGGCCACCCGCGGGAACCGGGCGATCGCCTCGCCGAGGGTCGGTGGGACGGTCCGGCGGGGCCGCAGCGTGGCGAGGGCCACCGCGGGCGAGGTCAGCCGGCCGGCGGGGGCGGCGAGCGAGAAGACGTCGAAGTAGGCCGCCGAGACGGCCGGGTCGGTGAGGGCGGCGCGCAGCAGCCGCTCGGTGTACCAGCGGCCGAGTCGCGCGGTCGGCCGCTGGGCGGGAGGTTCGTTCGACCGTGCGCCGGGGAAGTCCCGGTCCTGCTCCTGGGCCATCTTCCACGGGGTGTCGACGGCGCGGGCGATCCGTCGCTGCACGGTGGCGCTGACGTGCGGGTGGAGCCCTTCGGCGTCGAGGGTGGTCCGGATGGCGACGGCGCACTGCGCGGCGACGGCCATGCCGTGGCCGTAGACCGGGTTGAGGGCGGCCAGCGCGTCGCCCGTCGCGGCGAACCCCGCGGGTGTCCCGCTCTCGTAGCAGCGGCGGCGGTTCAGCGTGCCGCGACACGTGCGGATCGGGCCGACGGGGCGGGCGGCGCGGGCCAGGTCGTGCACGACCGGGTGGGTGAGACCCTTGAGGAAGGTGTGGAACTCGGCCTCGGTGCGGGTGGGTTCGCCGGCCCGAGTGCCGGAGAGGGTGATGATCCAGCGGTCGTTCTCGATGGGGACGACGGTGGCGCCGCGCCCGGGTGTCCGCCGGCCGGGGACGGGGACGATGCTGACGACGGGGAAGCCCTGGTTGCCGCGCGGCGCGTCGAACAGGCGGGCGGCATAGGCGAGTCCGGCATCCACGGTGACCTCCCGCGGACCTGTCGAGCCGAGTGCGCGCAGCCAGCGCGGGGCCTGGGAGCGGCGGCCGGTCGCGTCCACGACCAGGTCGGCCGGGAGGGTCTCGCGCGATCCGTCCGGGTTCCGCACCAGCGCCCCGCGGACCTGGGCCGCGTCGCCGGTCAGGCCGAGGACGGAGGTGCCCTCGCGGATCGTGACGGCGGCCCGGCCGCGCAGCCGCTGCCGGACGATGTGGTCGAGCAGGTGCCGGCTGCAGGCGATCAGATAGGCGGTCGACTCGAAGGCCTGGAGCCAGCCCGGGCCGAGGCGCATCAGCATGCCGGAGGGCATCGGCCGGCGGTGTGCTCCGGCGGCCAGCAGCGCGTCGACGGTTCCCGGCAGCAGCGCGTCAAGGGCATCGGCTCCGCCACCGAGCAGGATGTGGCTGAAGTCGCCCTGCGGTAACCCCCGGCGCGGGTACGGCCCGTCGGGGAGGGTGTCCTGCTCGACGACGGTGACGCGGCGGGCGTGCGGTTCGAGGGCCGCGGCGGCCAGGAGCCCGGCGAGTCCGCCGCCGAGCACGACGGCGGTGCTCACCGCGCTCCGGCGGAGCGGTCGGACGCGCGGTGGTCGAACAAGCGGTGGGTGGGCGTGCGGTGGGCGGACGTGCGGTGGGCGGTGAGACGCTCGGAGCCGGGGTGCGCCGAGCCGCGGTCGGCCGTCGGGGGTGGGGCGTCCGGCGGGTCGTGCGGGAGTGGCACCAGGTGCCCGACGGGCGGCCGGGGGATCATCGAGGAGCCTCCGTGCGGTAGCGGACGGCGGGGCCGCCCAGTGGACGAGGGCGCGGACGAACGGGTTCCGCTCGTGTACGAACTCCGCTTCGGGGGAGCCGACTTCGCGAAGCGGCGAGGGGTGTGCCGGCGGGGTGGGGCGCCCGGGCAGCCCGTGGCGGTGGCACCGGTGACGGCCGGACGGGCGTGCGCCCCGACCCCCCGGCCGGAGCCCGGCGAACCCGGCTCCATGCCCCCACCCCCGCTCTTCGATCGCCGGTCCCCGGCTGCCGGTCACCGGACTCCGGCGGTCACCGGTCATCGGCCACCGGTCGGTCGACCGAGGAAGCCCATTCTGGCCAGCGGCCGCAACTGTTCAAAGGACAACCTTCGTTCTTCCCTCGCACGGGTGACCACGGCCCGGGTGAACGGCGGTCACGCGGGCGACCGGACCGGTCGGGCGGGGCCGTCCGGGAGCCGGTGCGGTGCGGGCCGAGCGGCCCGACCACCGGCCCGCGCCGAGGGGTTCGCCGCGTGCTCGGTGGGCCCGTTCGCGCGCCGGTTCGAAGCCATCCGCAGATCTGCGCGAGTTTCGAAAGGAGGTTTCTGTTATCCGGCCCGGTCGGCCGTGATCTCCCTGGTGTCGGACGGTCCGGCCGCCGCGAGCAGCGGCAGGCGGACCGTCACACCGAGGAGAGGAGACGAACACATGGGAGACCGGAGCAGCGAGCGCCGGAGTACCGAGCGGCGTCGCCGCCGGAGCGGCAGGCCGGGGCGCCGGACGGCGCTCCTGGCCGCAGCCGTGGTGGCCGGGCTGGTCGCGGGCGCACTGGGGATCCAGACCGCGTTCGAGCCGGCCGCGGACCGCAGCGTGTCGGTGGCGGCCGACGCCGCGGCCGACCGGGCGGCGGGTGGCATGGCCGGAGTGGTCGCCGACGGCGACCCGGGGGAGACCGGCACCGCGGAGGGGGCCACCCAGGCGCCCGCTCCGCAGCGGGAGAAGAAGGCCGCCCCACTGCAGGAGATACCCAAGGACCAGCCGGAGCGCGGTCTCGTCTACGCCGGTCTGGCCCTGCCGAGCGGCGACCGGTGCGCCGGCTCGCTGGAGGTCTCGGGCGGGCAGCTCTGCAGCCACGGGCCGGACGCGCCGCCCAAGGACGTGGACATCCGCAAGGACATCCCGCCGGTGGCCGCCGCGGCCGACCGGGCGCCGGTGCTCACCCCGGCCCCGGACGCCCAACCGCCGGCCGCCGCTGACCTGTTGAAGGGTGCGGCGCCCGTCCTGGACGCCGGGCAGAAGGCCCTGCTGGGTGACGCCGCCGCCGGAGCGCCCGCGCCCCAGCAGGCCGCGGCCGCCGCCGGCTCCGCGCTCGTCTGCGAGGGCGACGGCAGCACCGGCAACCGGGTCCAGGCGGTGTACGTCCACGCCCCCGGCAACGACCGGTTCGCCCAGTACCTGGCCTCGTTCAAGAAGTGGGCCGCGGACGTCGACGTCATCTACAACGCCAGCGCCCAGGAGACCGGCGGCGTGCGGCACGTCCGCTTCGTCACCGAACCCGACTGCACCGCCTCGGTGCTGAACGTGCAGATCTCGGACTCCGAGATCAAGGACTTCAACGCGAGCAACCGCGCGCTCGCGGCGCAGGGCTTCAACCGCAAGGACCGCAAGTACATGATGTTCACCGATGCCAAGGTCTACTGCGGCATCGGCACCTTCGCGGGCGACGAGCGCCCCGGGCAGGACAACCTGAGCAACTTCGGCCCGTCGTACGGCCGGACCGACTCCGGCTGCTGGGGCGGCTCCACGGCGGCGCACGAACTCGGCCACAACCTGGGTGCGGTGAGCAACAGCGCACCCAACTCCAGCAAGGGCGGCCACTGCGTCGACGAGTGGGACCTGATGTGCTACTCGGACACCCCGTACTACCCGGCGATGAAGACGGTCTGCCCGGACAACGCCAGTGACAACCGGCTCGACTGCCACCACGACGACTACTACAACACCGCTCCCGCGCCGGGCAGTTACCTGGCCACGCACTGGAACGTCGCCAACAACCGGTTCCTGATCCCCGGGGGCGGCACCGGCCCGAACCCCAACCCGAGCCCCACCGCCACCCCGACGGCCACGCCGACCCGGACCACCACGCCGAGCCCGACCGGCACGCCGACCAAGACGCCGGCGCCGACCCCGACCGGGAGCCCGACGGCGACCACCACCCCGTCGCCCACCGGTACGCCGACCCGGACCGCCTCGCCCACGCCGACCCCGACCGCCTCGCCCACCGGTGGCAACGCCCCTGATGTGACGGCCAGTCAGCTCACCCAGAACTCGGTCATGCTGAGCTGGACGGCCGCGCCGGCCGCCGCCGGGTACGACGTCCTGCTGAACGGCCAGACCATCGGCACCGTCCGCTCCACCGTCGTCGGTGTCGTCGGGCTGGCGCCCAACACCTCGTACACCGTCGCCGTCGCCGTCCGCGACAGCGCGGGCAGCGTCTCCAAGCCCGGTCGCGCCGCCACCTTCCGCACCCTCGCCGACGCCGGCCAGCCGCAGCCGGGCACCCGCTACACGATGGTCAACGGGCTGACCGGTCAGGCCGCCGACCTCTGGGGCAGCTCGCTCAACGACGGCACGGTGGCCATCGCCTACCAGCGCACCGGCTACGCCAACCAGAAGTGGAGCTTCGAGGACGCCGGTTCGGGCACCGTGCGGATCAAGTCGGCGCGTTCCGACAAGTGCCTCCAGCTGGGCGGCACCCCGGTGGCCGGCCAGTACCTCGCGCAGCAGCCCTGCTCCGACTCCGGCGCGCAGAAGTGGCGGCTCACCCAGTCGGGCGGTGGGGTCACCCTGACGGCCGAGGGTTCGACCCTCGTCCTCGGTGTCAGCAGCCGCTGGTACTACGGCGGTTGGCTGCTGGAGCTGCAGAAGCCCAACGGCCAGGCCTACCAGTCCTGGACGCTCCAGAAGACCAGCTGACGGCGGCCCCGCCGAGGACCGTCCGACGGCGGGTCGCCCCGCCGTGCCCGTTCCCCCGCCCGTCCCGATGACCCCGGGTGCGGCCGCCACCGCTCGACAGCGGTGGCGGCCGCACCCGGCCACCCCCGAGGATGCCCCACCATGCGCACCCGAACGTTCGCCACCGCCCTCGCCCTCGCGGGGGCGGTCGTTCTCGCACCCGCCGCACTGCCCGCCGCCGCCCACGGCGACACCGTCCACCTGGAGGTCACCGGGCAGGACAGCGGACACGTCACCACCGTGGCCACCTGGGAGAACGACCACGACCCGGTCACCGAGGAGTTCGCCGGGTCGCTCGCCGCGACCTCCGCCGACGGCCGCTCGGCCGGGCCCTGGCGTCTGGTCGCCGTGCCCGGGCACCCCGGCTCCTACACCACCCGGGAGATGCTGCCGGCCGGCCACTGGCGGATCACGGTGGACTGTGCGTTCCCCTCGCTCGGGCACGGCGAGCGGGAGCTCGACATCGAACCGGCGGTCATCTCCGACCCGCCCCTGCCGACCCCCACCGGGACGTCCGGCGCGCAGCCCACCACCGCCGGGCCCACGGTGGGGCCCACCGTCGTGCCCACGCCCACGCTCACGTCCGGAGCCACGCCCGCACCGACCCCTCCGGCGGGGTCCCCCTCCGCCGGACCGACGGCCGGACCGACGACCGGCCCGACCGCCGGGCAGACCGTGCCCCCTGCGCAGGACACCGCCGCCGGGAGCGACGGTTCGTCCACGGCGGTCCGGCTGGCCGTCGGCACCGCCGTGGCCGCCGTCGTCCTGGCCGCCACCGGCTTCGCGCTCCGCCGCCGGGCCCGCCGGCGCTGACTCCCGGTCGAAGGATCCGCAGGTCAGCGGAACCGGCGGGCCCGAACCCACCGTCCCCCCTCTCAACCGGACGCCGCCACGGCGTCCGACGGGAGCAAGGGAGCGTCCGCGTATGAAGAAGGTCCTGATCACCGGTGGCGCGGGATACATCGGCAGCACCGTCGCGTCCGCACTGCTCGACCAGGGCATCACGCCGGTCGTGCTCGACGACCTCTCCACCGGCCGACCGGAGTTCGTCGAGGGCCGGGTGTTCTACCGGGGCGACATCGCCGACGCGGACCTCCTGGACCGCGTCTTCGCCGAGCACCCCGACATCGGCGCAACCCTGCACTGCGCGGCCCGGATCGTGGTGCCGGAGTCGGTCGCCAAGCCGCTGTTCTACTACCGGGAGAACGTCGCCAAGACCGTCGAGCTGCTGGAGGGCCTCCAGCGCAACGGCTGTACCCGGGTCGTCTTCAGCAGCTCCGGCTCCATCTACGCGCCCACCCCGGACGCCCGGGTCGACGAGAGCTGCCCCGTCGCCGCCGGCAGCCCGTACGCGCGGACCAAGCAGATGATGGAGCTGGTCCTCCAGGACTGGACCCGGGGCGAGGGCGCCGAGGACCTCCGGGTCGTCGCGCTGCGCTACTTCAACCCGGTCGGCGCCGACCCGCGGCTGCGCACCGGGCTGCAGGACCTCCGGCCGACCCACGCCCTCGGCAAGCTGATCGAGGCCCATGCCGACGGCGTGCCGTTCACCGTCACCGGCGCGGACTGGGCGACCCGGGACGGCTCCGGCATCCGGGACTACATCCACGTGCAGGACGTCGCCGAGGCCCACGTCGCCGCCCTCACCCGGTTCGACGAGGTGATCAAGCCCGCGGCCGAGGACCGCTACCGGGTGATCAACATCGGCACCGGCGAGGGCACCACCGTCCGCGAGCTGATCGCGGCCTTCGAGGCCGCCGTCGGCGCCGAGGTCGAGGTCCGGGAGGCGGACCCCCGGCCCGGCGACGTGATCGGCTGCTACGCCGCCGTCGACACCGCCCGCGAACTCCTCGGCTGGACCGCGCGGCGCACCATCGCCGAGGCCGTCGCCGACGCCCTCGCCTGGCGCGCCAAGTGGACGGCGCACCTCGCCTCCGCCTGACGGGCTCCGTCCCGGCCCGCGCAAGCCCCGCCCGGCGCCGGACGGGGCTTGCGCGGGCCGGAACCGCCGCACCCGCCCACCGCGTCCTCCGGCGACGGCGAAGGCGAAGGCGAAGGCGAGAACCGGGCCGACGGCCGCCCGGGCGAGCCACCGGGCAACCCGCCGGCCGCGCCGGACCGTGGGGAGCGGAGTGGAGTACCCGGTGGGAGAGCGGGTGGCCGGAATCAGCTGGTGGACGTGGACGTGGACGTGGAAACGCGCAGGGTGCTGATCGGACTCTGCGGGGCGGTCCTGCTGCTTCCGGTGGCGCTGGTCGCGATCCGGCTCGGCGGCTGGGACGACGGCACGACGGCACCCCGCCGGCGCTCCCGATGGTGCTCCTGCCCTACGCGGCGGTCGCCGGCCTGGTGGTGCCGGGTGTGCTGCTCGCCCTGCGCCCGTGGTGGGCGGCGGCCCTGGCCGGGCTGCCCGCCACCGGTCTGACGAACTCCCACGCCGAACTCGGCCGGGGCGGTTCGCCCGCCCGGCCGGAGGACAATGCGGACTTCCCGCACCTACCGCCGGTGATCCAGATCGGCCATGTCCTCCGTGGTGAAGGTTTGACCGTCGTGGCGGTGTCCGGGCACCGCGTGCCGGGTACGGATCACCGTGCGGTGGTGGCCGAACTCGCCGTGACGGGCTGAACGTCGAGCGGTCGGTACGGCCTGCGCCACGCCGGTCATCGGCATGGCTCGGACCGGCCGGCCGCCCTTTGTGCACACGGAGAGCGACATGCCACAGGCGTCACTCCGGTCACAGAAATGATCACGATCATCACCCGATCGTGTTCGACATGACGTAGAGTCTGAATCGGCATGGACAGGCCAGGGGGCGCGTCCGAGTGCGTCTTCCGGCGGGGGCCGGGGGGCGACGGCCCGCGGTGCGGGCGGGGACGGGTCTTTCCGGCATGTCGCACAGCGGGCGAGGCTGCGGGCCGAGGGGGTGGATGCTGCGTGCGGATCGAGTCGGTGGTCGTGGTGGGTCGCGACGTGTCTGAACAGCTGCGGCGGCGAGACGATCTGTTCCACGATGTGGCCAGCCCTTTCCAAGGCCCCGGTGTTCTGGGCATGCTCGTGGGGGGCCTCCGGGGGGGCGCCGCCTTCGCCGGTCACGGCGACCGGGGTCGCTGTCGCAGCCCGGGGCACCGGCCGACGGAACATCAGGGTGCCTGCGGCGAAAGCCCCTTACAGATCGGACGGTGTTCGCTGCCCTACCGTTCGCGGATGACCGACGACCCGGTCATCGCGCATTCCTCTCCCCGTCTCCTCCCGCCGGCCCCGTCCGGTGGTCGGGCGGCTGTTCAGAGCCCCGTCGACATTGTGGTCGCACCCGGCACCTCGTGACCGGAGCGGGCTCTTCCGGCTCATCGGCTGCGCGCCGCCGCGCGTTCGGCGGCCGACGCACCGTCGCGCAGTGGTCAATCTCACGTCAGCGCCCCAGGCGGCCCCGGCAGGTCTTCCTGGAGTCGAACGACGGCTCTGTGGAAGGGGGTTGCCGAATGTTGTCCAGACGTTCCGGCGCTCCGGAACCGGCCCTTCCGTCCTGCGGACCGGGCCCGGCCCGCCGGTCGACGGGCTCGGGACACGGGGGCCCGACCATGCGTCGCGGACCGCCGGGCCGCCGCTCGTCCGCGACCGACCAGGCACCACCGGCACGATCGTGTTGCAGGCCCCACATTCCCATGTCGAATCGAGTGGCGTCCGACGATGCCCGCCGAGCAGCCGGGCAGGACAGGGCGGTACCGATTCCGAGTCGGAGGATACAGTGTCATTTCGGACTTACACGGCGCCCGGTCCTTCCCTGCAGTTATCCGACGAAGTCGTCCAGTTGGCGGCGCGTTCCGCCCAGTCGTGGCTCGACGGCCAGCTCGGTAGGAGTATGGATCTGGCTGCCGCCGCCACGGGCCGGGCGCAGGCCGGAGCGCCGGGCTCCTGCTCGCTGAAGGCGAGGATCTGGCACGCGACGCTGTTGACCCGCGTCCGCGGTCTGGGGGCGGCTACCAACATGCTCGCCGACGACACGTCACCTGTCCACGGATCGAACCAAGTTGAGAAGCGCGCCGCTCATTTGCTGTGCGAGGCGGAGCTGAGCCTGGCCAAGGGCGAGCTCGACCGGGCGGTCGCCTCGGCCCAGGCCGGTCTCCGGCTGGCCCAGCAGGCCGGCAACCGGTCGCTGAACCCGAGCGGGTTCCTCGTCATGGCGGTCAGTACGACCCGGCAGCTGGACCTCACCACCGCCCTCCAGTACGCGAACCGGCTGCGGGACCACGCCCTGCTCGGACGCGCGAACCTGATGGCCGGGCAGTGTGCCTGGGCCGTCGCCCAGGTGCTGGAGGCCCGGGACGGGACGGAGAGCATCGCCCACCTCCTGAAGGGGCTGGTGCACGACGGTGCGCTGGCCCGGGAGTTGCTGGTCTCGCAGCCGGCGGCGGCGGCCTGGCTGGTCCGCGCCGCGCAGCGGCTGTCGGACGACGAGATCGCCGTCCGGACGGTCACCCAGGTCAACGAGCTGGCGGCGCGCAACCCCAGCTTCCGCACCGTCCAGGCGGCGTCCGCGCACGCCATCGGCCTGTTCGAGCGGAACGCCGCGGCCCTGGAGCGGGCCGCCGGCCTGCACCTGGACCGGTGGGCGCAGGCCTCCGCGCTGGAGGACGCGAGTGCGGTGCGGTTCGCCCGCCGCTCCGAGCAGGACCAGGCCGTCGAGCTGCTGAAAGGGGCGGCGGACGGCTACGGGGCGGTCGGTGCCTCCCGGGACGTCCTGCGGGTGCGCAGCAAGCTCAGGGAACTGGAGGGCAACAGCGGGCAGTTCTCGCGCCGCCCGAGCCGGACCAGAACGATGGCCAGCCAGTTGACCGACACCGAGTACGCGGTGGCGGAGCTGGTGAGCCAGGGACTCACCAACGGGCGGGTGGGGCGACAGCTCTTCATGTCCCCGCACACGGTGGCGTTCCATCTCAAGAAGATCTTCCGCAAGCTCGACGTCGCCTCCCGGGTGGAGCTGGCCGGCACCTGGAACCGGCTCGTGGAGGAGCGGACGACCGAATTGGGCGCGGAGGCCGCGTTCGTGCCCGAGGTACCGGCCGGGCGGTTGGCCGTGTGAGGCCCGCGCGCCGGTGCGACGGTGTGCGGACGTTCGCGGAACGGGCCCTTCCGACGGGGCCGCCGCGGCGTGCCGCCCGGCCGTCCGGGCCGGCGCGTGGGCCCGCCGCGCGGCTCCTCACGGGCCGGTGGCCACCCGCGCTACCAGACTGAGGGATGCCCGTCCGGGGCGTTTCTCCTTAGACTCGAAGAGCGTTGGAAAAGCAGTTCTCGGTGAATCGCTCAGGACAATCCAGGGGCCCTTTGTGTCTTCTCTTCTCCACATTGATTCGAGCATCCGCGCCACCGGCTCCGTGACGAGGCAGTTGTCGTCGTATTTCGCCACCCAGTGGCGCCAGAACCACCCCGGTGACGGTTACACCTACCGGGACCTGGCGGCCCAGCCGGTGCCGCACATCACCCACGCGGTGCGCGAGTCGCTCCTGGACCCCAGCCGTGACCACGGGCTGGCGCCGGCGGAGAAGGCGCTCACCGAGGCCGTGGTGGCCGAGGTCCGCGAGGCGAGCACGATCGTGCTCGGCGTCCCGATGTACAACTACGCCGTGCCGTCGACGATCAAGTCGTGGATCGACCTGCTGGTCAGCCCGGCCCACATGGTGCCCCCGGGCGCCGAGTCGGGCCCGCTGAGCGGCAAGACGGTCATCGTGGTCACCGCCCGCGGCGGCTCGTACGCGCCGGGCACGCCGCGGGAGGGCTGGGACCACCAGGAGCCCTACCTGCGCGCGGTGCTGAGCTCGATCGGCCTCGCCGACGACCTGAAGTTCGTGCACGCCGAGCTGACCCTCGCGGCGATCGTGCCGGCGATGGCGGCGCTCAAGCCGCTGGGCGAGCAGTCCCTGGCGAACGCCAACGAGACGCTCAAGAAGCTGGCTCTCTGATTCCACGGAACGGCCCGGCCGTCATTCGCGGCCGGCGGGAACATCGCGGCGGGCTTGTGCCGGATTCGCCGCGTGATTCGCCGTGCCCGCACACCGGTGCGGGCCCGGTGAATTATCCGGGAAACGGCTCCGTACCGAACCGGCGGGGCTGCCGTTTTCGTGCGCAGGGATATTTCGACCCGAAACGGAGAAGGTGCGTCATGAGCGAGGCGATCTCTTACGAGGATGCCTGGGCGCGGACTGACAAGTTCGACCCGCCGGCGATATTCGACGAGCTGCGGAAGGAGCGCCCGCTGGCGCGGATGGTCTACCCCGACGGGCACGTCGGGTGGATCGCCACCAGCCACGAGCTCGCCCGGCAGGTCCTGAGCGACCCGAAGTTCAGCCACAACCTGGAGATCGGGCACTTCCCGGTCACCAAGTACGGTGGCCCGGTACCGCAGTTCCCGGCCATGCCGGGGATGTTCATCCACATGGACCCGCCGGAGCAGACCCGGTTCCGCAAGCTGCTGACGCGCGAGTTCACCGGGCGCACGATCAACCAGCTGACGCCGCAGGTCGAGGCGGTGGCCGCCGAGCAGATCAAGGTCATGCGCGAGCACGGCAACTCCGCCGACCTGCTGGAGACCTTCGCCAACCCGCTGGTCCTGCGGGTGCTGTCGGACCTGATCGGCCTGCCCTACAGCGAGCGGGACCGCTACGCCGAGGCGCCGGCGGTCATGAACAACCCGTTCGGTGACGCGCAGGAGTCGATGGCCGCGTTCGCCCAGGTGGGCGCGTTCATCCACGAGACCATCGCGCGCAAGAAGGCGGAGCCCGGGGACGACATCCTGAGCCGGCTGATCGCCACCGGGGAACTCAGCGACGAGGAGCTGGGCAACATCACCGCCCTGCTGCTGTTCGCCGGTTACGAGACCACGGAGGGCGCGCTGACGGTCGGCGTGTTCGCGCTGCTGCACCACCCGGAGCAGCTGGCCGCCCTGCGGGCCGACCCCTCGAAGATCGACGACGCGGTGGAGGAGATCCTCCGCTACATCACCGTCAACCAGTACGAGATCTTCCGGACCGCCCTGGAGGACCTCGAACTCGGCGGCCACGCCGTGAAGAAGGGCGAGACGGTCACCGTTTCGCTGCCGGCCGCCAACCGTGACCCGGCGAAGTTCGGCTGCCCCGCCGACCTCGACCTCTCCCGGGACACCGCGGGCCACGTGGCCTTCGGCTACGGCGTCCACCAGTGCATCGGCCAGAACCTGGCCCGACTGCAGCTGCGGGTCGGCCTGCGGGCCCTGCTGGAGGCCTTCCCCGACCTGCGCCTGGCGGTGCCGGCGGACGACGTCCCGCTGCGGACCCACGGGTCCGTCTTCGCTGTGAAGTCCCTGCCCGTTTCCTGGTAACTCCCTGCTCTCCGGAAGGAGTTCGCGGTAAGGTGCGCCCCGATCTGATCACCCCGCTCCCGGTCATCCTCCGGGAGAACGCGGTCCGTTTCACGGACAAGATCGCTTTCGAGGACGACCGGCACGCGGTCACCTACGGAGAGCTCGAAGCACGGACGCGGAGGCTGGCCGGTCACCTGGCCGGCCTCGGCGTCCGGCGCGGGGACCGGGTGGCACTCTGCCTCGGCAACTCCGTCGCCATGGTGGAGGGCTATCTCGCCGTCGTGCGGGCCGGCGGCATCGGCGTGCCGGTGAACCCGCGGGCCACGGCGGCCGAGACCGAGTACCTGCTGACCGACAGCGGCGCGGTCTTCGCGCTGACCGACACCGGTCACGCAGAAACGTTCCTGCGATTGCTGCCGGCCCCGGCCGGTGCGTCCGGCGTGCTGGTGGCCGGCCCGGCCCCGGCCCCGGCGGGCACCCTCTCCTTCGACGAACTCGCCGTCACCGAACCCGTCACCGAGGCCCCCGACGACCTCGGACTGGACGAGGTGGCCTGGATGTTCTACACCTCGGGCACCACCGGCCGGCCCAAGGGCGTGCTGTCCACCCAGCGCAACTGCCTCTGGTCCGTGGCCTCCTGCTACGTGCCTGTGCCGGGCCTGTCCGAGCACGACCGGGTGCTGTGGCCGCTGCCGCTCTTCCACAGCCTCTCGCACATCGCCTGCGTGCTCTCCGTCCCGGTGGCCGGTGCCACCGCCCGGATCATGGACGGCAGTTCCGCGGACGACATCCTGACCGCGCTCCGCGAGGACCGCTCCACCTTCCTCGCCGGCGTCCCCACCACCTACCACCACCTGGTCACCACCGCCCGGCGGACCGGTCTGTCGCTGCCCGACCTGCGGATCGGGCTGGTCGGCGGCGCCGTCACCGGCTCCGAACTGCGCCGCTCCTTCGAGGAGGGCTTCGGGGTGCCGCTGGTCGACGCCTACGGGAGCACCGAGACCTGCGGCGCGATCACCATCAACCCGCCGGACGCCGCCCGCGTCGAGGGCTCCTGCGGCCTGCCCGTGCCGGGCGTCGGCGTGCGGATCGTCGACCCGCGCACCGGCCTCGACGTCGCGGCCGGCGAGGAGGGCGAGGTCTGGGTCAGCGGACCGAACGTCATGGTCGGCTACCACAACAGCCCGGAGGCCACCGCCGCGGCGGTGCGGGACGGCTGGTTCCACACCGGCGACCTGGCCCGGCGGGACGAGGCCGGGTACTTCACCATCTGCGGCCGCCTCAAGGACCTGGTCATCCGCGGCGGCGAGAACATCCACCCCGACGAGGTCGAAGCCGTCCTGCGCACCGTCGAGGGCGTGGCCGACGCCGGGGTCGCCGGGGTGGCGCACGACACGCTCGGCGAGGTGCCCGTCGCCTGGGTGGTCCCCGGGCCGGCCGGCCTCGACACCGCCGCGCTGATCGACCGCTGCCGCGAGCGGCTCTCCGCGTACAAGCTGCCCGAGCGGGTCTACGAGGTCGCCGGGATCCCCCGGACGGCCTCCGGGAAGATCGTCCGGCGCCTGCTGGCCGAGCAGCCCGCCCGGCTGCGCTACGCCGCCGACGGACACCATGACGCCCTGCTGGCACCGGCCTGGGTGCCGGCGCCGCCCGCACCCCCGGCGGCCGCCGGAACAGCCGCACCGGGCTGGGCGGTGGTCGGCCCGGCCGACGCGCTCGTCACCGGCCTGCGGGCCGCCGGTGTCGACGTCCGGCACCACCCCGACCTCGCGGCCCTGGACGCCGCCGTGGCCGCCGGCGAGCCGGCTCCCGGCGTGACCCTGCTCGACCCGGTGGCCACCGCCGCCGAGGGCCGTGCCTCGGCCACCCGGCCGGTCCCGGCCGGGGCCCGGCTGGTCCTGCTCACCCGCGGCGCGGTGACCGCCACCGAGGGGGACGCCGCGCCCGACCCCGCGGGCGTCCCGCTCTGGGCCGTCGCGCGCTCCGTCCAGGCCGGCAGTGACCGCCCCGAGGCCGTGACCGTCCTCGATCTCGACGCCCGGCCCGGCGCCGAGGTGTCCGCCCCGGAGCTGCTGGCCGCGGTCGCCTCCGGTGAACCCCAACTCGCCCTGCGGGCCGGGCAACCGCTGGTCCCACGACTGCTCCCGGTGCCGGTCGCCGACCGTCCGCTCGGCGCCGGCCCGGCCGGACTCGGCGCGACCGTGGTGGTCACCGGGGCCGACACCCCGGCCGGCGCCGCTCTGGTGCGCCACCTGACCACCGCGTACGGGGTGGAGCGGTTGCTGCTGGTCGACGCGCCGGACGCGGGCGAGCCGCTGGACGCCGACCTCCCCACCGGGCTGGAGCTCGCCCGGGTGACCGCCGACGGCACGGACCGGGCCGCACTGCGGACGGCGCTGGCCGGCCTCGGCCACCCGGTCACCGCCGTCGTGCACGCCGCCGGGGACCAGGCCCTCGCCCGGGCCCTTGACGAGCTCACGGCCGACACCGGGCCCACCGCCTTCGTCGCCGTCACCGGCACCGCCGCCGTGCTCGGCTCCCCCGGGGCCCCGGACACCGCCGTCGCCGAGGCGCTGACGGAGGCACTGGCGCACAGCCGCCGGCTGCGCGGGCAGGCCGGCTCGGCCCTCGCCTGGAGCACCGGCTACCCGGTGGCCGACGCCACCGAGGAGGCCGGGGCCCGGCACCTGCGGGACGGGCTCGCCGCCTTCGACCTGCTGATCGAGACCGGCGCCCCGGCGCTGGTGGCGCTGCGGACCGGCCCGCTCGACCCGGACGGCCGGGTGCCGGCGGTCCTGCGCGCCCTCGCGGCCACGCCGCCGCCCGCCGCCCGGCCCGACGAGACCGTCACCGCCGACCTGCGCGCCCGCCTGTCGGGCCTGGACGAGCGGGCGCAGCTCGCCCTGCTCGAAGAGCTGGTCCGCACCCAGGCCGCCGCCGTGCTGAACCGGCCCGGCACCGGCGCCGTCCCGGCCGGACAGGCCTTCCGCGACCTGGGCCTCACCTCGCTCGCCGTCGTCGAACTGCGCAACCGGCTGACCGGGAGCACCGGGCTTCGCCTGCCCGCCACCGTGAGCTTCGACCACCCGACGCCGGAGGCGCTGGCGGCCCATTTGCGGGCCCGCGTCCTCGGCCTGCGGGAGGCCCCGGAGCCGGCCGGCCGGGCGGTGCCCGCCGATCCGGACGAGCCGATCGCGATCGTCGGCATGGCTTGCCGCCTGCCGGGCGGTGTGACCGGCCCGGAGGAACTGTGGCGGCTGGTCCGCGAGGGCCGGGAGGCCCTGTCCGGCTTCCCGGAGGACCGTGGCTGGGACTTGGACGCCCTGTTCTCCGGCGATCCGGAGCAGGCCGGCACCTCCACCGCCGACCGCGGCGGGTTCCTGCGCGACGCCGGTCTGTTCGACGCCGGGTTCTTCGGCATCAGCCCGCGGGAGGCGCTGGCGATGGACCCGCAGCAGCGGTTGCTGCTGGAGGCGTCCTGGGAGGCGATGGAGCGGGCCGGTATCGACCCGGCCGGTCTGAAGGGCGCGGACGTCGGGGTGTTCTCCGGCGTCATGGGCCAGAGCTACGGCGCGGGCGGCGCGGCGCCGGCGGAGCTGGAGGGCTTCACCGCCACCGGTACGGCGTCGAGCGTGGCCTCGGGCCGGGTCTCCTACGTGTTCGGGTTCGAGGGCCCGGCGGTGACGGTGGACACGGCGTGCTCGTCGTCGCTGGTGGCCATGCACCTGGCCGCGCAGGCGCTGCGGCGCGGGGAGTGCTCGCTGGCGCTGGCCGGCGGCGCGACCGTGATGGCGACCCCGGACACTTTCGTGGAGTTCTCGCGGCAGCGGGCGCTGGCGACGGACGGCCGCTGCAAGTCCTACGCGGACGCGGCGGACGGCACGGGCTGGGCCGAGGGCGCGGGCGTCGTGGTGCTGGAGCGGCTCTCCGAGGCGCGGGCCAACGGGCACCACGTCCTGGCGGTGCTGCGCGGCAGCGCGATCAACCAGGACGGCGCGTCGAACGGTCTGACCGCGCCCAACGGGCTCTCCCAGCAGCGGGTGATCCGCAAGGCGCTGGCCAACGCGGGCCTTTCCACCGCCGAGGTGGACATCGTCGAGGGGCACGGCACCGGCACGGTGCTGGGTGACCCGATCGAGGCGCAGGCCCTGCTGGCCACCTACGGTCAGGACCGGCCCGCCGAGCGGCCGCTGCGGCTCGGCTCGCTGAAGTCGAACATCGGCCACACCCAGGCCGCCGCCGGGGTCGCCGGTGTGATCAAGATGGTGGAGGCGCTGCGGCACGGCGTCATGCCGCCCACCCTGCACGTGGACGCGCCGTCCACCCAGGTGGACTGGACGGCGGGCGCCGTCGAGCTGCTGACCGAGGCCCGGGACTGGCCGGAGACCGGGCGCCCCCGGCGGGCCGGCGTCTCCTCCTTCGGTGTCAGCGGCACCAACGCCCACCTGATCCTGGAGCAGGCCCCCGAGGGGGAGCCGGCCGAGGTCGAGGCCGGCCCCGCGGGTGTGCTGCCGCTGGTGGTCTCGGCGAAGAGCGCGGCCTCGCTGGCGGGCCAGGCCGGGCGGCTGGCGCCGTTGGTGACGGCCGGCGACCGGGCGGCCCTGGCCGGTGCGCTGGTCACCCGGCGGGCGCTGCTGGACGAGCGTGCCGTGGTGGTGGCCGGCACCTCGGAGGAGGCGCTGGCAGGGCTGGCCGCGTTGGCGCGCGGGGAGTCGGCGCCGGGGTTGGTGACGGGCAGTGTGTCCGGTGCGGGCCGCACCGTGCTGGTCTTCCCGGGGCAGGGTTCGCAGTGGGTCGGGATGGGGCGTGAACTGCTGGACGCCTCGCCGGTGTTCGCGGAGCGCGTCGAGGAGTGCGCCCGGGCTCTGGAGCCGTTCGTCGACTGGTCGCTGGAGGACGTGCTGCGCGGTGAGGCCCCGGCCGAGCTGCTGGAGCGCGTCGACGTGCTCCAGCCGGCGAGCTTCGCGGTGATGGTCGGTCTGGCGGCGGTCTGGGCGTCAGTGGGTGTGGTGCCGGACGCGGTGGTCGGCCACTCGCAGGGGGAGATCGGGGCGGCCTGCGTGGCGGGTGCGCTGTCGTTGGAGGACGCGGCGCGGATCGTGGCGGTGCGCAGCCAAGTGATCGCCGGGAGCCTGGCCGGTCGCGGGGGGATGGCGTCGGTGGCGCTCTCCGAGAGCGAGGCGCTGACTCGTCTGGTGCGCTGGGCGGACCGCGTCGAGGTCGCCGCCGTCAACGGCCCGGCCTCGGTGGTCATCGCGGGTGACGCCGAGGCGCTGGACGAGGCGCTGGAGGTCCTGGCGGCCGACGGTGTCCGGGTGCGCCGGGTGGCGGTGGACTACGCCTCCCACACCCGTCATGTCGAGGCGATCGAGGACACCCTCGGCGAGGCCTTCGCGGACATCCGCAGCCAGGTGCCGCGGATTCCCTTCTACTCGACCGTCACGAGTGCTTGGGTCACCGAGGCCGGCGTGCTGGACGGCGGGTACTGGTACCGCAACCTGCGCGGCCAGGTCCGCTTCGGCCCCGCCGTCGCCGCCCTGCTCGAAGCGGGCCACACGGTGTTCGTGGAGTCGAGCGCCCACCCGGTGCTGGTCCAGCCGGTCAGTGAGATCGTGGACGAGGCCGGGGCCGAGGCCCTGGTCACCGGGACGCTGCGGCGGGACGAGGGCGGTCCGCGCCGACTGTTCCTGTCGATGGCCGAACTCTTCGTCCGCGGCATGGCCGTGGACTGGACGGGCGTGCTGCCCACCGGCACCGCCCGCGTCGAGCTGCCGACCTACGCCTTCGACCACCGGCACTACTGGCTGCGGACCACCCGGGCCACCGACGCGGCCTCGCTCGGCCAGGCCGCCGCCGACCACCCGCTGATCGGCGCGATCGTCGGTGTGCCCGGCTCGGGCGGCTTCATGACCACCGCGCGGTGGTCGCTCGGTGCGCACCCGTGGCTCTCCGAGCACGTGGTCGGCGACACCGTCCCGGTACCCAGCGCGGCGCTGGTCGAGCTGGCCGTCCGGTTCGGCGACGAGGTCGGCACCCCGACCGTCGCGGAACTGACCGTCGACCGGCCGGTGGTGCTCCCACTGCGCGGGGGGCGCGCCGTCCAGATGACCGTCGGAGCGGCCGACGACACCGGGCGGCGCGCCGTCGAGGTGTACTCCCGCGCGGACGACGCGCCGCTGGACGCGGAGTGGACGCGCCACGCCCACGGCACCCTGGCACCCGCCCCGGCGGACACCCGGGCCGCCCGGCCCGCCGACGGCCCGGTGACCGAGGTCTCGCTGGACGACGCGGCCGGCCCCGCCGACCGTTTCGGCCTGCACCCGGCGCTGCTGGACGCCGCCGTGCGCACCGCCCTCCCGGAGGGCGCGTTCGCCGCCGAGTGGCGCGGGGTGACCCTGCTGGCCTCGGGCGCCACCGAGCTGCTGGTCCGCACCTCCGGGACGACGGACGAGGGGGCCCGGCTGGAGCTGAGCGACCCGACCGGTGCGCCGGTGCTGATCGCCGATGCCGTCCTCGCCCGGCCCTACGCGCCGGAACAGGCCGGTTTCGCAGGGGAGTTGACGCAGGACGCGCTGTTCCGGCTGGAGTGGTCCGAACTGCCGCTGCCCGCCGTGGCAGAGGCCGCCCCCGGTACCGCGACGATCGCGACCGCCGGGGACGTCGAGACCCTCGCCGCGTCCGACGGTCCGGCCCCGGAGGTGCTGCGGTACGCCGTGGAGCACCCGGGGGGTGATCCCCGGGCCGCCGTGGCCGCCGCGCTGGCCGTCCTCCAGGCCTGGCTGTCCGCCCCCGCGCTGGCGCAGTCCCGGCTGGTCGTGTCGGTCAGCGGGGACGGGACCGACCTCGCGACCGCCGCCGTGTCCGGTCTGCTGCGCTCGGCGCAGTCCGAGCACCCGGACCGCATCGTGATCGCCGAACTCGACGACTCCGCCGCCGCGTTGCTGCCGGCCGTGCTGGCCAGTGGCGAACCGCGGGTGCGGGTCCGGGCGGGTCTGGCCGAGGTACCCCGGCTGGTCCGGGCCACCGTCCCGGAGCGCACCACGGGGACGCCCGGAGCCGGGACCGCCGAAGCCGGGACGCCCGGAGCCGAGGCGCCCGGAGCCGGGACCGCCGCGGGCCTCGACCCCGCCGGGACCGTCCTGGTCACCGGCGGGACCGGGACGCTCGGCGCCCTGGTCGCCCGGCACCTGGTCACCGCGCACGCCGCCCGCCACCTGCTGCTGGTCAGCCGCCGCGGCCCCGCCGCCGAGGGCGCGCAGGCGCTGCGCGAGGAACTCGCCGCGCTGGGCGCCACCGTCACCGTCGCCGCCTGCGACACCGCCGACCGCGCCCAGCTCGCCGCGCTCCTCGCGGCGGTACCGGCCGGGCACCCGCTGACCGCCGTCGTGCACACCGCCGGCGTCCTGGACGACGGCGTGGTCACCGCGCTGACCCCGGACCGGGTCGACACCGTGCTGCGGCCCAAGCTGGACGCCGCGCTCCACCTGCACGAGCTCACCCGGGGCCTGGACCTCGCGGCCTTCGTGCTGTTCTCCTCGGCCGCCGGCGTCCTGGGCAACCCCGGCCAGGGCAACTACGCGGCGGCCAACGCCTGCCTGGACGCCCTGGCCGAGCTGCGCCGCGGGCTCGGCCTGCCCGGCGTCTCGCTCGCCTGGGGCTACTGGAGCCAGGCCAGCGGCATGACCCGCCACCTCGGCACCGCCGACCTCCGGCGCACCAGGCGGCTGGGCATGGCCGGGCTGTCCGACGCCGAGGGGATGGCCCTGCTGGACGCCGCCCTGCGCGCCGGCGCCGGGACGCCCGCCGCCCTGGTGGCCGCCAGGTTCGACCTGCCCGCCCTGCGCGCGGCCGCCCGCAGCGGCCCCGTGGCACCGCTGCTGCGCGGCCTGGCACCGGCCGGACGGCGGACCGTCCGCGCCGCCGCCGGCCCCGACACCGGCTCCCTGCGGGACCGGCTCGCCCGGCTGGGCGAGGCCGAGCGGACCGAGCAGCTGGTGGCCCTGGTGCGCCGGCACGCCGCCGAGGTGCTCGGCCACGCCGCCCCCGACGCCGTCCGGGCCGACCGGGCCTTCAAGGAGGCCGGCTTCGACTCGCTGACCGCCGTGGAGCTGCGGAACCGGCTGGCCTCCGCGAGCGGCCTCACGCTCTCCTCGACCATCGTCTTCGACTACCCGAAGCCGGTCGCCCTCGCCGAGCACCTGCGCGTCAGGCTGTTCGGCAGCACCGCCCCGGACGGCGCCGGGACGGGCCGAGCGAGCGCCGCGGCCGTCGACCCCGACGAGCCGATCGCGATCGTGGCGATGTCCTGCCGCCTCCCGGGCGGGGTGCACAGCCCCGAGGACCTCTGGCGGCTGGTGGCCGACGGGGTCGACGCCGTCACCGAGTTCCCCGAGGACCGCGGCTGGGACATCGAGCGGCACTACGACGCCGACCCGGACAGCGCGGGCAAGACCTACGTCCGCCACGCCGCCTTCCTCGACGACGCCACCGGGTTCGACGCCGGCTTCTTCGGCATCTCGCCGAACGAGGCGCTGGCGATGGACCCGCAGCAGCGGCTGCTGCTGGAGACCTCCTGGGAGGCCTTCGAACGCGCCGCGATCGACCCCACCGGCCTGGGCGGCCAGGACATCGGCGTCTTCGTCGGCGTCAACAGCCACGACTACACCGTGCGGATGCACCAGGCGGCCGGCGTCGAGGGCTTCCGGCTCACCGGCGGCTCCGGCAGCGTCCTGTCGGGCCGCGTCGCCTACCAGTTCGGCTTCGAGGGCCCGGCCGTCACGGTCGACACCGCCTGCTCCTCCTCGCTGGTCGCCCTGCACCTCGCGGCCCAGGCGCTGCGCCGGGGCGAGTGCTCGATGGCGCTGGCCGGCGGCGTGATGGTGATGGGCAACCTGGAGACCTTCGTGGAGTTCTCCCGGCAGCGCGGGCTGGCCCCGGACGGCCGCTGCAAGGCCTTCGCGGACGGCGCGGACGGCACCGGCTGGGCGGAGGGCGTCGGCGTGCTGCTCGTCGAGCGGCTCTCCGAGGCGCGCCGGCGCGGCCACCAGGTCCTGGCGGTGATCAGCGGCAGCGCGGTCAACCAGGACGGCGCGTCCAACGGTCTGACCGCGCCGAACGGGCTCTCCCAGCAGCGGGTGATCCGCACGGCGCTGGCGAACGCGGGCCTCTCGCCGGCCGAGGTGGACGCGGTCGAGGCGCACGGCACCGGCACCGTCCTCGGCGACCCGATCGAGGCGCAGGCGCTGCTGGCCACGTACGGGCAGGACCGCGTGGACGGGCAGGAGCCGCTCTGGCTCGGCTCGGTCAAGTCGAACATCGGCCACACCCAGGCCGCGGCCGGGGTGGCCGGGGTGATCAAGATGGTGATGGCCATCCGGCACGGCGTCATGCCCCGGACGCTGCACGTGGACCGGCCCTCGACCCATGTGGACTGGTCGGTGGGCGCGGTCGAGCTGCTGACCGAGGCCCGGGACTGGCCGGAGACCGGCCGCCCGCGCCGCGCGGGGGTGTCCTCCTTCGGCATCGGCGGGACCAACGCGCACGTCCTGGTGCAGCAGGCGCCGGCCGACGCCGCCGCCGTGCCGGAGCCCGCGCCGCCGCAGGACCCGGCCGACGCCGCCCAGGCGCCGCCGGTGCTCGTCCCGGTGCCGGTCTCGGCCAGGTCGGCGGCCGCGCTGCGCGGCCAGGCGGGGCGGCTCGCCCGCTTCGTCGACGACCGGTCCGACGTCCCGCTGGCCGGGACGGCCCACGCGCTCGCCACCGCCCGGGCCGGGCTCGACCACCGCGCGGTGCTGCTGGCGAGTGACCGCCGGCAGCTGGCCGACGCCCTGCGCGCCCTCGAAGCGGGCACGCCCGACGCCACGACCGTGGTCGGCAACGCCGCCGCCGACGACGGCAGGCTGGCCTTCCTCTTCACCGGGCAGGGCAGCCAGTGGGCCGGGATGGGCCGCCGCCTCGCCGAGGCTTTCCCGGTCTTCCGGGACGCCTTCGCCGCCGCCTGTGCCGCCGTCGAGCGGCACCTGGACGGCGCGTCGACGCGCCCGCTGCACGAGATCGTCTTCGCCGACCCCGGTACGGCGGAGGCCGCGCTGCTCGACGAGACCCTGTACACCCAGGCCGGTCTCTTCGCCCTGGAGACGGCGCTGTTCCGGCTCTTCACCTCCTGGGGCGTACGGCCCGACCTGCTGGCCGGGCACTCGATCGGCGAGCTCGCCGCCGCCCACGCCGCGGGCATCCTCGACCTCGCCTCGGCGGGCGAACTGGTCGCCGCCCGAGGGCGGTTGATGCAGGCACTGCCGGCCGGCGGCGCGATGGTCGCGGTGCGGGCGACCGAGGCCGACGTCGCGCCGCTGCTGGCCGGCGCGGCGGGCGTGGTCGGTGTCGCGGCGGTCAACGGCCCCGACTCGCTGGTGCTCTCCGGCGCCGAGGACGCGGTGCTCGCCGTCGCGGCCGAGCTGGCCCGGACCGGTCACAAGACCCGGCGGCTCGCCGTCAGCCACGCCTTCCACTCGGCCCTGATGGAGCCGATGCTGGCGGAGTTCGAGGCGGTCGCGGCCAAGCTGAGGTACCGGCCGGGCAGCATCCCCGTGGTCTCCACGGTCACCGGCCGGCTCGCCGAGGAGGGGCACTTCGGGACGGCGGCGTACTGGGTCGACCAGGTGCGCGACGCCGTCCGGTTCGGCGACGCGGTCACCGCGCTGCGCGACCAGGGCGCCGCGACCTACCTCGAACTCGGCCCGGGCGGGGTGCTGACCGCGATGGCGCTCGGCACGCTCGGCGAGCGGCAGGCCGGCGGCTGCGTCGCCACCCTGCGCGGCGACACCCCCGACGACACCGCCGTCCTCACCGCGCTCGCCGAACTGCACGTGCGCGGCGTGGACGTGGACTGGCCCGCCGTCCTCGGCCGGCCGGTCAAGGCGGTCGGCGCCGAACTGCCCACCTACGCCTTCCAGCACGAGCGGTACTGGGTCGAGAGCGGCGCCGCCGCGGACGCCGAGGCACTCGGCGCCCGCAGCACCGGGCACCCGCTGCTCGGCACCGTCGTCGACGTCCCCGGCGAGGACGGCGGCACCGGCGTCGTGCTCACCGGGCGGCTGACCCGGCGCAGCCGGGGCCTGCTGGTCGACCCGGCCGGCGCCGGTGACACCGCCGTCCCGGCGGCCGTGCTGCTGGACCTGCTCGTCCTGGCCGGCAGCGAGGCCGCCAGCGGCGCCGTCCGGCAGCTCACCGTGGCGACGCCGCTGGTCCTGCCCGGCCACGGGGACCTCCAGCTGCGGGTCTCGGTGGAGGCCCCGGGCACGGACGGCCTGCGCCGCGCCGGGGTGCACTCCCGGCCGGCCGGCCCGGAGCAGGGCCCCTGGGTCTGCCATGCCCGCGCCCTGCTGGCCCCCGGGCTGCCGCAGCCCGGCTTCGACCTGCGGGACTGGCCGTCCGCCGAGGACGTGGCGGACACCGCCGAGGCGGCGGACACCGCCGAGGCCGCGGACACCGCGTCCCCCGCCGCGAAGGTGGCCGGCGTCCGCAGGCTCTGGCAGCGCGACGGCGGGCTCCTCGCCGACATCGAGCTGCCCACCGAACTCCTGGCCGAGGCGCAGGCGTTCACGCTCCACCCGGCACTCGTCGACACCGCGCTGAAGGTCCTCGCCGCGCACACCGGAGGCGACGCCGACGGGCGCGACCGCGAGCCGGCCGCCTGCGCCGAACTCGCCGTGTACGCGGAGGGCGCCGCCACCCTGCGGCTGCGGATCACCCCGGCCGAGGGCGGCCGCCACCTGCTGGAGCTGGCCGACGCGGAGGGCGAACCGGTCGCCACCATCGGGCCGTTGACGCCGGCGGGCACCGACGGGGCCACCCGTGCCGACGCGGTTCCGGCGGCCCCGGCGGACGCCCCGCTGGCCCGGCGCGTGGTGCGGCGCGGTGTGGCGGCCGGTGGTTCGACGGCCGCCCGCCTCGCCGACCTCGCCCCGGCGGAACAGCACCGCCGGCTGATGGCGCTGGTGCAGGAGAGCGCCGCCGCCGTCCTGGGCCACCAGGGCGCCGACTCCTTCGACGCCGGCCAGCCGTTCCGCGAGCTCGGCTTCGACTCGCTCAGCGCCGTCAAACTCCGCAACCGGCTGCAGGACTTCACCGGCCTGTCCCTGCCGACCAGCCTGGTCTTCGACTACCCGACCCCGGCCGCACTGGCGGACCACCTGCGCGGCGAACTGCTCGGCGAGCGGCCGGCGGACGGGCAGGCGGCCACGGCGGCCGCCACCGACCCGGACGAGCCGATCGCCATCATCGCCATGAGCACCCGGCTGCCGGGCGGCGTGAACACCCCCGAGGAGCTCTGGACCATGGTCGCGGAGGGGCGGGACGGGCTCTCCGCCTTCCCCACCGACCGGGACTGGGACGTCGACAAGCTGTACCACCCGGACCCGGCCCACCCGGGCACCAGCTACACCCGGGTCGGCGGATTCCTGCACGACGCGGCCCAGTTCGACGCCGGGCTGTTCGGCATCTCGCCGCGTGAGGCACTCGCCATGGACCCGCAGCAGCGGCTGCTGCTGGAGACCTCCTGGGAGGCGCTGGAGCGGGCCGGGATCGACCCGCTCTCCACCCGGGGCCGCGACATCGGCGTCTTCACCGGCATCGTCCACCACGACTACGTGACCCGGCTGCGGCAGGTGCCCGACGACGTGCAGGGCTACGTGATGACCGGGACGTCCTCCAGCGTCGCCTCGGGCCGGGTGTCCTACGTGTTCGGCTTCGAGGGCCCGGCGGTCACCGTGGACACGGCCTGCTCGTCGTCCCTGGTGGCGATGCACCTGGCCGCGCAGGCGCTGCGGCGCGGCGAGTGCTCGATGGCACTGGCCGGCGGGGCGACCGTGATGTCCAGCCCGGACGCCTTCCTGGAGTTCTCGCGGCAGCGCGGCCTCTCCGCCGACGGGCGCTGCAAGGCCTACTCGGCGACGGCCGACGGCACCGGCTGGGCCGAGGGTGTGGGCGTCGTGGTGCTGGAGCGGCTCTCCGAGGCGCGGCGCAACGGGCACCGGATCCTGGCGGTGCTGCGCGGCAGCGCGGTGAACCAGGACGGCGCGTCGAACGGCCTGACCGCGCCCAACGGCCCCTCGCAGCAGCGGGTGATCCGCCGGGCGCTGGCGAACGCGGGCCTGAGCGCCGCCGAGGTGGACGTGGTCGAGGGCCACGGCACCGGCACCTCGCTGGGCGACCCGATCGAGGTCCAGGCCCTGCTGGCCACCTACGGCCAGGACCGGCCCGCCGACCGGCCGCTGCGGCTCGGCTCGCTGAAGTCCAACATCGGCCACACCCAGGCGGCGGCGGGTGTCTCCGGCGTGATCAAGATGGTGGAGGCGATGCGGCACGGCGTGATGCCCGCGACCCTGCACGTCACCGAGCCGACCCCGCAGGTGGACTGGGCGGCGGGCGCCGTCGAGCTGCTCACCGAGGCGCGGGAGTGGCCGCGCGACGGCCGGCCGCGCCGCGCGGCGGTCTCGTCGTTCGGTGCGAGCGGGACCAACGCGCACGTGATCCTGGAGGAGGGCCCCGAGCCGGTCCCGGCGGAGCCGGCCGACGGGCCCGCGCCGGACGCGGTGGTGCCGCTGGTGGTGTCGGCGCGGAGCGCCGCCTCGCTGGCGGGCCAGGCCGGCCGGCTGGTGGCCTTCGTGGAGTCGGCGCAGGCCGCGCCGCTCACCGGAGTCGCCGGGGCACTGATCGCGCGGCGGGCGGTGCTCGCCGAGCGCGCGGTGGTGGTGGCCGGTTCGCGGGACGAGGCGCTGGCCGGGTTGGCCGCGCTGGCCCGGGGCGAGCGCAGCCCCGCCGTGGTGACCGGGACCGCCGCGTCCTCCAGCGGACCGGGCCGCACCGTGCTGGTCTTCCCGGGGCAGGGTTCGCAGTGGGTCGGAATGGGGCGTGAACTGCTGGACGCCTCGCCGGTGTTCGCCGAGCGGGTGGCGGCGTGCGCGGCGGCGCTGGACCCGTGGGTGGACTGGTCGCTGGTGGACGTGCTGCGCGGGGACGCGCCGGCCGAGCTGCTGGACCGGGTGGACGTGCTCCAGCCGGCGAGCTTCGCGGTGATGGTTGGTCTGGCCGCCGTCTGGGCCTCGGTGGGCGTGCTGCCGGACGCCGTGTTGGGCCACTCGCAGGGCGAGATCGCGGCGGCCTGCGTGGCCGGTGCGCTGTCGCTGGAGGACGCGGCGCGGATCGTCGCGGTGCGCAGCCAGGTGATCGCGGGCAGCCTCGCCGGGCGCGGCGGGATGGCCTCGGCGGCGCTCTCCGAGGCCGACGCGCTGGTCCGGCTGGCGCCGTGGGCGGACCGGGTGGAGGTCGCCGCGGTCAACAGTCCGACGTCCGTGGTGGTGGCCGGTGACGCCGAGGCGTTGGACGAGGCGCTGGAGGTCCTGGCGGCCGACGGTGTCCGGGTGCGCCGGGTCGCGGTGGACTATGCCTCCCACTCCCGGCACGTCGAGGCGATCGAGGACACCCTGGCGGAGGCCTTCGCGGACATCCGCAGCCAGGCCCCGCTGGTCCCGTTCTTCTCCACCGTCACGGGCGAGTGGATCGACGGGGCGGGCGTGCTGGACGGCGGCTACTGGTACCGCAACCTGCGCGGCCAGGTCCGCTTCGGCCCGGCCGTCGCCGCCCTGCTCGGCCAGGGCCACACCGTCTTCGTCGAGGCCAGCGCGCACCCCGTACTGGTCCAGCCGGTCAACGAGATCTTCGACACCGCCGAGGACGACAGCGTCCGGCTGCGCGCCGTCGTCGGCGGCACGCTCCGCCGCGAGGAGGGCGGGCCGCGCCGGCTGCTGGCCTCGATGGCCGAACTCTTCGTTCGGGGCGTCGCCGTGGACTGGACCGGCATCCTGCCCGCCGGGGCCGACGCCCCGCTGGCGGAGCTGCCGACCTACGCCTTCGACCGCCGGCACTTCTGGCTCCAGGAGGGCGGGACGCCCGACGACGCCGCCTCGGCGGCCGAGGGCGCGGACGCCGACTTCTGGGCGGCCGTGGAGCAGACCGACCCCGACTCGCTCGCCCGGCTGCTCGAGCTGGCCGCGGCCGACCAGCGCGAGGCGCTGCGCACGCTGACCCCCGTCCTGGCCGACTGGCGGGGCCGGCGGCGGCGCCGGTCCAGCGCCGAGAAGCTGCGCTACAACGTCACCTGGCGGCCGCTCGAACGCGAGGCCGTCGGTGTGCCGAGCGGCCGGTGGCTGGTGGTCGTCCCGTCCGGGCGACCGGCGGACGCACCCGTCGACGGCCTGCTGGCCGCGCTGGCCGCGCAGGGGCTCGACCTCGTCACCCTGGAGGGCGCGGCCGAGGAGACCACCCGTGCCCGCCTCACCGAACGGCTGACCGCCGTGCTGGCCGAGCAGGACGTGACCGGCGTGCTCTCGCTGCTCGCGCTCGACCCGGGGACCACCGGGCCGGACGTGAGCGCCACGGTGGCCACCCTCGCGCTGATCCAGGCGCTCGGCGACGCCGCGCCCGGCCGCCCGCTCTGGTGCCTCACCCGGGGCGCCGTGAACATCGGGATCCAGGACACCCTCACCGCACCGGCGCAGGCCGCGCTGTGGGGCCTGGGCCGGGCCGCCGCGCTGGAATTCCCCGACCGCTGGGGCGGTCTGATCGACCTGCCCGCCGCGCACGACGCCCGGACGGCGCAGTACCTGCTCGGCGCGCTGAACGGCGCCGCCGGCGACGACCAGCTCGCCGTCCGCCGCTCCGGCGTCTACAGCCGCCGGCTGGTCCGCAAGGCCGCGCCGGAGCCCACCACGGGCGGCTGGCAGCCCAGCGGCACCGTGCTGGTGACCGGCGGCGCCGAGGGGCTCGGCCGCAACGCCTCGCTCTGGCTGGCGGAGTCCGGCGCGAGCCGGCTGATCGTCACCACCGGCCCCCGGACGGCCGAGGAGGACCTGGCCGGGCTGCGGGCGGAACTCGCCGCACTGGGCACCGGCACCACCGTGGTGGCCTGCGCCGACGCCGATCGGGACGCACTCGCCCGGCTGGTCGCCGAGGCGCCCGCGGACCAGCCGCTCACCGCCGTGCTGCACGCGGCCGACATGGCCTGGACCGGCTCCGTCACCGACACCGGCGCGGCGGACCTCGCCGAGGTCTTCGCCGCCAAGGTGGACACCGCCTTCTGGCTCGACGAGCTGTTCGCCGACACCCCGCTCGACGCGTTCGTCGTCTTCTCCTCGATCGCCAGCGTCTGGGGCGGCGGCGGGCAAGGCGTCTCCGGCGCGGCCAACACCGTGCTGGACGCGCTGGTCGAGTGGCGTCGCGGACGCGGCCTGCGGGCGACCTCGATCGCCTGGGGCGCCCTCGACCAGGTCGGCGCCGGGATGGACGAGGCGACCCTCGCCCAGCTGCGCCGCCGGGGTGTCCTGCCGATGGCTCCGCAGGTCGCGATGACCGCCTTCGAGCAGGCGGTGCGGGCGCACGAGAAGTTCGTCACGGTGGCCGACATGGACTGGGACGCCTTCATCCCGGCGTTCACCTCCGTCCGGGCCAGCCCGCTCTTCGCCGACCTCCCCGAGGCCGACGCCGCGCTGCGGGCCTCCCAGCCGGACAGCGGGAACAGCGACACCACCTCCTCGCTGGTGGACTCGCTGCGGGCCGTCCCGGAGGCGGAGCAGGGCCGGATCCTGCTGAAGCTGGTCTGCGGCCACGCCGCGACCGTCCTCGGCCACAGCGGCGCCGAGAGCATCGGCCCGCTGCAGGCCTTCCAGGAGGTCGGCTTCGACTCGCTGGCCGCCGTCAACCTGCGCAACAGCCTGCACGTCGCCACCGGCCTGCGGCTGCCCGCGACCCTGATCTTCGACTACCCCACCCCGGACGCCCTCGTCGGCTACCTGCGCGCCGAACTCCTGCGGGACACCGGCGACGACCTCGACGGGCGGGAGGACGACCTGCGGCGCGCGCTCGCGGACGTCCCGTTCGCCCGCTTCAAGGAGGCCGGCCTCCTGGACACCCTGCTCGCCCTCGTCGAGACCGAGGACGCCCCCGCACCCGACGCGGCGGCCGAACCGGCCGAGGACGACGCCGACCTGATCGATGCCATGGACGTCGCCGACCTGGTGCAGCGCGCCCTCGGCCGGAACTGACCCGGACGCCCGGCGACCACCGGTTCAACCCCGAACCGCCCCGAACCGCCCCGAACCGCCCCGAACCGCCCCGATGACCCGGTACGACCAGCTGACCACTGACAGCGGACTGACACGGAGGACGTAGGAACATGACGACGCCGGACGAGCAGATCGTCAACGCACTTCGTGCCTCGCTGAAGGAGAACGCGCGGCTCCAGCAGGAGAACCAGAAGCTCCTGGAGGCCCCCGCCGAGCCCATCGCCATCGTGTCGATGGCCTGCCGGTACGCGGGCGGGATCCGTACCCCCGAGGACCTCTGGCGGGTCGTCACCGACGGCACCGACGTGTACACCGCGTTCCCCGAGGACCGGGGCTGGGACCTCGAAGGCCTCTACCACCCGGACCCGGACAACCCCGGCACCACCTACGTCCGCGAGGGCGCGTTCCTGCACGACGCCGGCCAGTTCGACGCCGGGTTCTTCGGCATCTCGCCGCGCGAGGCGCTCGCCATGGACCCGCAGCAGCGGCAGCTGCTGGAGGTGTCCTGGGAGGCCCTGGAGCGGGCCGGCATCGCCCCGCACTCCGTCCGGGGCACCGACATCGGCGTGTTCGCCGGCATCGTGCACCAGGACTACGCCCCGGACCTCAGCGGCTACGAGGGCTTCCTCAGCCTGGAGCGGGCCCTGGGCACCGCCGGCGGTGTCGCCTCCGGCCGGGTCGCCTACTCGCTCGGGCTGGAGGGCCCGGCGGTCACCGTCGACACCATGTGCTCCTCGTCGCTGGTCGCCATCCACCTGGCCGCCCAGGCGCTCCGCCGCGGCGAGTGCTCGATGGCGCTGGCCGGCGGTGCGACCGTGATGTCCACCCCGGGCGGCTTCGTGGGCTTCGCCCGCCAGCGCGGCCTGGCCTTCGACGGCCGCTGCAAGTCCTACGCGGCCTGCGCCGACGGCTCCAGCTGGGCCGAGGGCGCCGGTGTCATCCTGCTGGAGAAGCTCTCCCGGGCCAGGGAGCTCGGCCACCGCGTGCTGGCGGTCGTCCGGGGCTCCGCGCTCAACCAGGACGGCGCCTCCAACGGTCTGACCGCGCCCAACGGCCCCGCCCAGCAGCGGGTCATCCGCAAGGCGCTGGACAGCGCCAACCTGTCCACGGGCGACATCGACATGGTCGAGGGCCACGGCACCGGCACCGTCCTCGGCGACCCGATCGAGGCGCAGGCGCTGCTGGCCACGTACGGGCAGGACCGCGTGGACGGCCGGGAACCGCTGCGGCTCGGCTCGGTCAAGTCGGTGATCGGCCACACCCAGGCGGCGTCCGGGGTCGCCGGTGTGATCAACATGGTGCAGGCGCTGCGGCACGGCGTGATGCCGGCCACCCGGCACGTCGACGCGCCCACCCCGCAGGTGGACTGGACGGCGGGCGCCGTCGAGCTGCTGACCGAGACCCGGCCCTGGCCGGAGACCGGGCGGCCGCGCCGGGCCGGGGTCTCCTCCTTCGGCGCCAGCGGCACCAACGCGCACCTGATCCTGGAGCAGGTGCCCGAGGACGAGCCCGCCCAGGCCGGGGCCGCGCCCGACGCCGTGGTGCCGCTGGTGGTCTCGGCGGCCTCCGAGGGGTCCCTGACGGGCCAGGCCGAGCGGCTGGTCTCCTTCCTCGACGCCGCGGAGGGGGTCTCCCTCGCCGGTGTGGCGGGGACGCTGGCCACCCGGCGCGCGGTGCTCGGCGAGCGGGCGGTGCTGGTGGCCGGTTCGCGGGACGAGGCGCTGGCCGGACTGGCCGCGCTGGCCCGGGGCGAATCCGCCGCCGGGCTGGTGACGGGGAGCGCGACCGGGGCGGGCAAGCTCGTCCTGGTCTTCCCGGGACAGGGTTCGCAGTGGGTCGGCATGGGCCGTGAACTGCTGGACACCTCCCCGGTGTTCGCCGCGCGCGTCGCGGAGTGCGCGGCGGCGCTGGAGCGCTGGGTGGACTGGTCGCTGGAGGAGGTGCTGCGCGGCGAGGCCCCGGCCGAGCTGCTGGAGCGCGTCGACGTGCTCCAGCCGGCCAGCTTCGCGGTGATGGTCGGTCTGGCCGCCGTCTGGGCGTCCGTGGGCGTGCTGCCGGACGCGGTGGTCGGGCACTCCCAGGGCGAGATCGCGGCGGCCTGCGTGGCCGGTGCGCTGTCGCTGGAGGACGCCGCGCGGATCGTCGCGGTGCGCAGCCAGGTGATCGCGGGCAGCCTCGCCGGGCGCGGCGGGATGGCCTCGGTGGCGCTCTCCGAGACCGACGCCGTCGAGCGGCTGGAGCGCTGGGCGGACCGCGTCGAGGTCGCCGCCGTCAACGGCCCGGCGTCCGTGGTGGTCGCCGGTGACGCCGAGGCCCTCGACGAGGCCCTCGACGCGCTGGAGGACCAGGGCGTGCGGGTGCGGCGGATCGCGGTGGACTACGCCTCCCACTCCCGGCACGTCGAGGCGATCCAGGAGACCCTCGGCGAGGCCTTCGCGGACATCCGCAGCCAGGCCCCGCTGGTCCCGTTCTTCTCCACCGTCACCGGTGAGTGGATCGACGGGGCGGGCGTGCTGGACGGCGGCTACTGGTACCGCAACCTGCGCGGCCAGGTCCGCTTCGGCCCGGCGATCACCGCGCTGCTCGGCGCGGGCCACACCGTCTTCGTCGAGTCCAGCGCCCACCCGGTACTGGTCCAGCCGATCAGCGAGCTGGTGGACGCCGCCGACGCCTCGGCCGTGGTCACCGGCTCGCTGCGGCGGGACGAGGGCGGCCCGCGCCGCCTGCTGACCTCGATGGCCGAACTCTTCGTCCGGGGCGTCGCCGTGGACTGGACCGGCCAGCTGCCGGCCGGGGCCGACACCGCCCTGGTCGACCTGCCGACCTACGCCTTCGACCACCAGCACTACTGGCTCCAGCTGACCGGATCGGCCACCGACGCCGCCTCGCTGGGCCTCACCGGCACCGACCATCCGCTGCTCGGGGCGGTGGTGCGGCTGCCGCAGTCGGACGGGCTGGTCTTCACCTCCCGGCTGTCGCTGCGCACCCACCCCTGGCTCGCCGACCACGCCATGCAGGGCGTGGTGATCGTCCCCGGCACCGTCTACGTCGACCTGGCGGTGCGCGCGGGCGACGAGTTCGGCTGCGGCATCCTCGAAGAGCTGGTCATCGAGGCCCCGCTGGTGCTGCCCGAGCAGGGCGGCGTGCGGGTCCAGGTCGCCGTCGGAGGCCCCGGCCCGACCGGCTCCCGCACGGTGGACGTCTACTCGCTGCGCGAGGACGCCGCCGGCGAGGACGGCGACGGCGAGTGGACCAGGCACGCGACCGGTCTGCTCTCGTCCGCCGCCCCGAGCGGCAGCACCACGCCCGCCGTGGACTTCGCCGCCTGGCCGCCGGTCGGCGCCGAGCCCGTGGAGATCGAGGACTTCTACACCGACCTGGTCGTCCGCGGCTACTCCTACGGCCCGGCGTTCCAGGGCCTGCGGGCGGTCTGGCGGCGCGGCGAGGAGCTCTTCGCCGAGGCCGTGCTGCCGCCGGAGCAGCGGGAGCACGCCGACCGGTTCGGGATCCACCCCGCCCTGCTGGACGCCGCCCTGCACACCAACGCGTTCACCAACCCGGAGGACGGCCGCAACGTGCTGCCGTTCGCCTGGAACGGGCTGGTGCTGCACGCGCTGGGCGCCTCCGCGCTGCGGGTGCGAGTCGCCCCCCGGGGCACCGACGCGCTGTCCTTCCAGGCCGCCGACGAGGCCGGCGAGCTGGTCCTGACGATGGACTCGCTGGTCTCGCTGCCGGTCTCCGCCGAGCAGTTGGGCAGCGCGGCCGGCCAGGACGGCCGGGACTCGCTGTTCCGGGTCGAGTGGACCGGGCTGCCCGCGCCCGAGGGCGCCACGGCCGCGCCGGTCTGGGCCCCGCTGTCCGGACCGGAGGACGTGGCCGCGCTGGCCGTCCGCGAGAACGTGCCGGCGGTCGCCGTGCTGGACGCGACCGCGGCCGACGCCGAGGCCGACCCGCTGGAGCTCACCTGCCGGGTGCTGGCCGCGATCCAGGCGTGGACGGCCGCGCCGGGCCTGGCCGAGGCCCGCCTGGTGGTCGCCACCCGGGGCGCCGTCCCGGCCGGCGGCGAGGCCGCGGTGACCGACCCGGCCGGCGCCGCCGTCTGGGGCCTGGTCCGCGCCGCCCAGGCGGAGAACCCGGACCGGATCGTCCTGGTCGACCTCGACCCCGCCGCCGCGGCCGGGGCGGGAGCCGTCCTCGGGGCGGTGCTGGCTTCCGGCGAGCCGCAGGTCGCGGTGCGCGGCACGGCGCTCTCCGCCTCCCGCCTGGTGCGTGCCGACGCCGCCCCGGAGGAGGCCCCTGCCACCGCCTTCGACCCGGACGGCACCGTCCTGGTCACCGGCGGCACCGGCTCGCTCGGCGCCGTGGTCGCCCGCCACCTGGTCACCGAGCACGGTGTCCGGCACCTGGTGCTGGCCGGCCGCCGGGGCCCCGCCGCCGAGGGCGCCGACGAACTGGCCGACGAACTCGCCGGACTCGGCGCCACGGTGTCGGTGGTCGCGAGCGACGTCGCCGACCGGGAGGCGGTCGCCGCGCTGCTGACCGCCGTCCCGGCCGAACGCCCGCTGACCGGCCTCGTCCACCTGGCCGGCATCCTGGACGACGGGGTGATCGGCGCGCTGACGCCGGAGCGGATCGCCGGGGTCTTCGCGCCCAAGGCGACCGCGGTGCGCCACCTGGACGAGCTGACCCGCGAACTCGCCCCGCAGCTGCGGACGTTCGTGGTCTTCTCGTCCGCCGCCGCGCTGCTCGGCTCGGCCGGCCAGGGCAGCTACGCCGCCGCCAACGCCTACCTCGACGCCCTGATGACCCGCCGTCGGGCCGGCGGACTGCCCGGTCTCTCGCTGGCCTGGGGCCTCTGGGAGCAGAGCACCGGCCTGACCGCCCACCTGAGCGAGGTCGACCAGGCCCGGATGAGCCGCGGCGGCGTCCTGGCGCTGACCCCGGCCGAGGGCCTGGCCCACTTCGACACCGGTCTGCGGGCCGAGCAGGCGCTGCTCGTCCCGATCAAGCTCGACCTGCGGGCGCTGCGCTCGGACACCGCGTCCGGCGGCGCCGTCCCGCACATGCTGCGCAGCCTGGTGCGGAGCGGGCGCCGGGTGGCACGGACCGCCGCCGGGGACGGCAGCGGGCTGGTCCGCCGCCTGGCGGGGAAGTCCGAGGCCGAGCAGGAGAGCATCCTGCTGGGCATCGTCCAGGCCGAGGCCACCGCGGTGCTCGGCTTCAACGGCCACGAACTGGCCCAGGGCACCCGGGGCTTCAGCGACATCGGCTTCGACTCGCTCACCGCGGTCGAGCTCCGCAACCGGCTGAGCGCCGCGACCGGGGTCAAGCTGCCCGCCACCCTGATCTTCGACTACCCCACGCCGGTGGCGCTCGCCCGCTTCCTGCGCGAGGAGCTCGGCGACACCGCGGCCGGTGCCGCCGCCGCCCCCACCGTGGTCGCGGCCGACCCGGACGAGCCGATCGCCATCGTCGGTATGGCCTGCCGGCTGCCCGGCGGCGTGGTCGACCCCGAGGGCCTGTGGCGCCTGGTGCACGAGGGCCGCGACGGCATGGTGGGCTTCCCGGACAACCGCGGCTGGAACCTCGACGAGCTCTTCGACGACGACGCGGCGAAGCCCGGCACCTCCTACGTCCACAAGGGCGGCTTCCTGCGCGACGCCGGGGAGTTCGACGCCGAGTTCTTCGGGATCTCGCCGCGGGAGGCGCTGGCGATGGACCCACAGCAGCGGCTGCTGCTGGAGGCCTCGTGGGAGGCGTTGGAGCGGGCCGGCATCAACCCCGGCACGGCGCGGGGCGGCAACATCGGCGTCTTCTCCGGTGTCTCCATCCACGACTACGTCGAGTCGCTGACCAGCATGCCCGCCGAGCTCGAAGGCTTCGTCACCACCGCGACCGCGGGCAGTGTGGCCTCGGGTCGGGTCTCCTACGTGTTCGGCTTCGAGGGCCCGGCGGTGACGGTGGACACGGCGTGCTCCTCCTCGCTGGTGGCGATCCACCTAGCCGCGCAGGCGCTGCGGTCCGGCGAGTGCTCGCTGGCGCTGGCCGGCGGCGTCGCCGTGATGGGCTCGCCGGTCGGCGTCCTCGGCATGTCGCGCCAGCGCGGCCTCGCCGCCGACGGCCGGGTCAAGGCGTTCTCGGCGGGCGCCGACGGCACCATCCTCTCCGAGGGCGTCGGCATCGTGGTCCTGGAGCGGCTCTCCGAGGCCCGGCGCAACGGGCACCAGGTGCTCGCGGTGCTGCGCGGCAGCGCGGTGAACCAGGACGGCGCCTCCAACGGCCTGACCGCGCCCAACGGCCCCTCGCAGCAGCGGGTGATCCGCAAGGCGCTGGCCAACGCGGGCCTGGCCGCCTCGGACATCGACGCGGTGGAGGCGCACGGCACCGGAACGGCGCTGGGCGACCCGATCGAGGCGCAGGCCCTGCTGGCCACCTACGGCCGGGACCGCGACCCGGAGCGTCCGCTCTGGCTCGGCTCGCTGAAGTCCAACATCGGCCACACCCAGGCCGCGGCCGGTGTCGCGGCCGTCATCAAGATGGTGCAGGCGCTGCGGCACGGTGTGCTGCCCTCCACACTGAACGTCAGCGCGCCGACCCCGGAGGTGGACTGGTCCGCCGGGGCGGTCGAGCTGCTGACCGAGGCGCGCGACTGGGCCGCCGGCGGCCGGCCGCGCCGGGCCGGGATCTCCTCCTTCGGGATCAGCGGCACCAACGCGCACCTGATCCTGGAGGAGTCCGTCGAGGTGCCGGCCGTCGAGCCGGCGGCGGACGACGTGCTGCCGGGCGCTGACACGGTGCCGCTGGTGGTGTCGGCCGCCTCGACCGGCTCGCTGGCCGGTCAGGCCGCGCGCCTGGCGGCCTTCCTCGACACGGCGGACCGGCCGTCGCTCGCCGCCACGGCGAACGCGCTGCTGTCCCGGCGCGCGCTGCTCTCCGAGCGCGCGGTGCTGGTGGCCGGTTCGCCGGAGGAGGCGCTGGCCGGGCTGGGCGCGCTGGCCCGGGGCGAGTCGGCCCCGGCCCTGGTGACCGGCGGTTCGCTCGGCTCGGCCGGTGCGGGCCGGACGGTGCTGGTGTTCCCGGGGCAGGGCTCGCAGTGGGCCGGCATGGGCCGTGAACTGCTGGACACCTCCCCGGTGTTCGCCGAGCGGATCGCGGAGTGCGCCCGGGCGCTGAGCCCCTGGGTGGATTGGTCGCTGGCGGAGGTGCTGCGCGGCGAGGCCCCGGCCGAGCTGCTCGACCGGGTGGACGTGCTCCAGCCGGCCAGCTTCGCCGTGATGGTCGGTCTGGCCGCCGTCTGGGCGTCCGTGGGCGTGCTGCCGGACGCCGTGCTGGGCCACTCCCAGGGCGAGATCGCGGCGGCCTGCGTGGCCGGTGCGCTCTCCCTGGAGGACGCCGCCCGGATCGTGGCGGTGCGCAGCCAGGTGATCGCCGGTCAGCTGGCCGGTCGCGGTGGCATGGCGTCGGTCGCGCTCCCCGAGAGCGAGGCGCTGACTCGCCTGGAGCGCTGGGCGGACCGCGTCGAGGTCGCGGCCGTCAACGGCCCGGCCTCGGTGGTGGTCGCCGGTGACGCCGAGGCCTTGGACGAGGCGCTGGAGGTGCTCGCGGCCGACGGCGTGCGGGTGCGCCGGGTCGCGGTGGACTACGCCTCCCACACCCGTCATGTCGAGGCGATCGAGGAGACCCTGGCGGAGGCCTTCGCGGACATCCGCAGCCAGGCCCCGCTGGTGCCGTTCCTCTCCACCGTCACCGGCGAGTGGATCGACCAGGCGGGCGTGCTGGACGGCGGCTACTGGTACCGCAACCTGCGCGGCCAGGTCCGCTTCGGCCCCGCCGTCGCCGCGCTGCTCGAAGCGGGCCACACGGTGTTCGTCGAGTCCAGCGCCCACCCGGTGCTGGTCCAGCCGATCAACGAGATCGTCGACGAGACCGCGGTCGACGCCCTGGTCGCCGGCTCGCTTCGGCGGGACGAGGGCGGTCCGCGCCGCCTGTTCGCCTCGATGGCCGAACTCTTCGTCCGCGGCGTGGCCGTCGACTGGACCGGTGTGCTGCCGGCCGGCGCCGAGACCGCCCAGGTGGACCTGCCCACCTACGCCTTCGACCACCGGCACTACTGGCTGCAGACCGCCCCGGCCACCGACGCGGCCTCGCTCGGCCAGGCCACCGTCGACCACCCGCTGATCGGCGCCGTCGTCCGGCTGCCGCAGTCGGACGGGCTGGCGTTCACCTCCCGGCTGTCGCTGCGCACCCACCCCTGGCTGGCCGACCACGGCGTCGGCAGGGTCGTCCCCGTCCCCGGCGCCGCGCTGGTGGAGCTGGCCGTCCGTGCCGGTGACGAGGTCGGTTGCGGCACCCTCGACGAGCTGGTGATCGAGGCCCCGCTGGTGCTGCCCGAGCACGGCGGCGTCCGGGTCCAGGTCACCGTCGGCGGCCCCGACGAGAGCGGTGCCCGCAGCGTCGACGTCTACGCCGCCCGCGAGGACGCCGACGACGACACCGGCGCCTGGACCAGGCACGCCACCGGCCGGCTCGCCCCGGCGGCGGCCCGCACCGAGGCGCACGCCGACCTCGTCGTCTGGCCGCCCACCGGCGCCCGGCAGGCGAGTGCCGACGAGCTCTACGACGACCTGCTCCGCCTCGGCTACGCCCTCGGCCCGGCCTTCCAGGGCGTCCGCGGGCTCTGGCGGCGCGGCGAGGAGGTCTTCGCCGAGGTCGTGCTGCCCGAGGACCAGCGCGCCGACGCCGGCCGCTTCGGCATCCACCCGGCGCTGCTGGACGCCGCCCTCCAGTCCGGCCTGCGCCACGCCGCCGTGGCCGACGGGACCGCGGGCGGACCGCGGCTCTGGCAGCCGGCCGAGTGGACCGGCCTGACGCTGCACGCCGCCGGCGCCTCGGCGCTGCGGGTGCGGCTCGCGCCGTCCGACCGGAACGGGCTCTCGCTGGAGGCCGCCGACGAGACCGGCGGCCCGGTTCTGACCCTGGAGGCGCTCGCCTTCCTGCCGGTCTCCGCTGAGCAGCTCTCGTCCGCCGCGGCGGACGCCGGCCCGGACGCCCTCTTCCGGGTGGACTGGACCGACCTGCCCGAGACCCCCGCCGGCGGCGAGACGCTGCCGCCGTGGGTGCCGCTGTTCCACGCGGACGAGGTGCAGATCCTCGCCGACAATGTCACCTCCCCGGTGGTCGCGCTGGTGGAGGCGACCGACCGGCGCGGCGACGCCCTGGCCCGGACCGGCCGGATCCTGGACCTCGTCCAGACCTGGCTGTCCGCACCGAGCCTGGAGGACTCCCGGCTGGTGCTGGTGACCCGGGGCGCGGTGCCGGCCGGCGGCGACGCCGCGGTGACCGACCCGGCGGGCGCCGCCGTCTGGGGCCTGATCCGCGCCGCCCAGGCGGAGAACCCGGACCGGCTCGTCCTGATCGACACCGACACCGACACCGCCACCGACCTCACCTCCGGCACCGACGTCGAGCCGCTGCTCACCGCCGTGCTGGGCTCCGGCGAGCCGCAGGTCGCGGTCCGGGCCGGGGTGCTCTCCGCACCGCGGCTGGTCCGCGCGGCCGGTGGCGACGCGACCGGCGCCGAACCGGCCTTCCGCCCGGACGGGACCGTCCTGGTCACCGGTGGCACCGGCTCGCTGGGCGCGCTGGTGGCCCGGCACCTGGTCACCGAGCACGGCGTCCGGCACCTGGTGCTGGCCAGCCGGAGCGGTCTCGGGGCCGAGGGCGCGCCGGAGCTGGTGGCCGAACTGGACGGGCTGGGCGCGGCGGTGACGGTCGCCGCCTGCGACGTCGCCGACCGGGAGGCGGTGGCCGCGCTGCTGGCCGCCGTCCCGGCCGAGCACCCGCTGACCGGCGTCGTGCACACCGCCGGTGTGCTGGACGACGGCGTGATCGGCGCGCTGACGCCCGAGCGGATCGCCGGGGTCTTCGCGCCCAAGGTGACCGCCGTACAGCACCTGCACGAGCTGACCCGCGACCTCGACCTGACGGCCTTCGCGGTGTTCTCCTCCGCCGCCGGCCTGTTCGGGTCGGCCGGCCAGGGCAACTACGCGGCCGCCAACGCCTACCTGGACGCCCTGATGGCCCGCCGGCGGGCCGACGGGCTGCCCGGTGTCTCGCTGGCCTGGGGTCTGTGGGAGCAGAGCACCGGCCTGACCGCGCACCTGAGTGAGCTGGACCAGGCCCGGATGAGCCGCGGCGGCGTCCTGGCGCTGACCCCGGCCGAGGGCCTGGCCCTGTTCGACGCGGCCCTGCACGCCGACCGGGCCCTGGTCGTGCCGATCAAGCTCGACCTGCGGGCGGCCCGCGCCGACGCGGCCTCCGGCGGCGCCGTCCAACCGCTGATGCGGGGTCTGGTCCGGGCCGGCCGGCAGGCCGTCCGGGCGGCGGCCGCCCAGCGCAGCGGCGGCGGGCTGGCGGACCGGCTGGCCGGGCTGTCGGCCAGCGAGCAGGAGGCCCTGCTGCTCGACCTGGTCCGCGGCCAGGTGGCGACCGTCCTCGGCCACGCCGGGGCGGACAGCGTCAAGGCGGAGAAGGCCTTCAAGGACGCCGGCTTCGACTCGCTGACCTCCGTCGAACTGCGCAACCGGGTCCGTGAGGCGACCGGCCTCAACCTGCCCACCACCGTGGTCTTCGACTATCCGACCCCGCTCGCCCTGGCCCGCCACCTGCACGGCGCGTTCGGCCACGTGGCCGCCGCGGCCGGGCCGGCGGCGCCGGCCGTCCTGGCCGCCGACCCCGACGAGCCGATCGCGATCGTCGGCATGGCCTGCCGGCTGCCCGGCGGCGTGGCGAGCCCGGAGGACCTCTGGCGGCTGGTCGCCGACGGCCGGGAGGCCCTCTCCCCGTTCCCGGAGGACCGCGGCTGGGACCTGGACGGCCTGTTCGACGCCGACCCCGGCCGGATCGGCACCTCCTACGTCGACCGGGGCGGCTTCCTGCACGAGGCCGGCCTGTTCGACGCCGGGTTCTTCGGGATCTCGCCGCGCGAGGCACTCGCGATGGACCCGCAGCAGCGGCTGCTGCTGGAGGCGTCCTGGGAGGCGCTGGAGCGGGCGGGCATCGACCCGGCCGCGCTGAAGGGCACCGACGTCGGCGTCTTCTCCGGCGTCATGAGCCAGGGCTACGGGTTCGGCGGCGAGGTGCCGCCGGAGCTGAGCGGCTTCACCGCGACGGGCTCCGCCGGCAGCGTGGCCTCGGGCCGGGTCTCCTACGTGTTCGGCTTCGAGGGCCCGGCGGTCACCGTGGACACGGCCTGCTCGTCGTCGCTGGTGGCGATCCACCTGGCCGCCCAGGCGCTGCGCCAGGGCGAGTGCTCGATGGCGCTGGCCGGCGGCGCGACGGTGCTGGCCAACCCGCACACCTTCGTGGAGTTCTCCCGCCAGCAGGCGCTCTCGCCCGACGGCCGCTGCAAGGCCTTCTCCTCGACGGCGGATGGCACCGGCTGGGCCGAGGGCGCGGGTGTGGTGGTGCTGGAGCGCCTCTCGGAGGCGCGGCGCAAGGGGCACCGGGTGCTCGCGGTGGTCCGCGGCAGCGCGGTGAACCAGGACGGCGCGTCCAACGGTCTGACCGCGCCGAACGGTCCCTCGCAGCAGCGGGTGATCCGCAAGGCGCTGGCCAACGCGGGCCTGTCCACCGTCGAGGTGGACGCGGTCGAGGCGCACGGCACCGGCACGGTGCTGGGTGACCCGATCGAGGCGCAGGCCCTGCTGGCCACCTACGGCCAGGACCGGGAGCCGGGGCGTCCGCTCTGGCTCGGGTCCGTGAAGTCCAACCTGGGGCACGCGCAGGCGGCCGCCGGGGTGGCCGGTGTGATCAAGATGGTGGAGGCGCTGCGCCACGGCGTCCTGCCGCCCACCCTGCACGTCGAGGAGCCCTCGACCGAGGTGGACTGGCAGGCCGGCGCGGTCGAGCTGCTGACCGAGGCGCGGGACTGGCCGGAGACCGGCCGACCGCGGCGTGGCGGGGTCTCCGCCTTCGGCGTCAGCGGGACGAACGCGCACCTGATCCTGGAGCAGGCCCCGGTCGAGGCCGAGGTGCAGGCCGTCACGGTCGAGAACGCTCCGGCCGGTACGGCGCCGCTGGTGCTGTCGGCGAAGAGCGCGGGCTCGCTGGCCGGGCAGGCCGACCGGCTGGCGCCCTTCGTCGAGACCTCCGGGGCGGGGACGGCGGAGATCGCCGCCGCCCTGCTGGCCCAGCGGGCGCTGCTGTCGGAGCGCGCGGTGGTGCTGGCGGGTTCGCCGGAGGAGGCACTGGCCGGGCTGAGCGCCCTGGCGCGGGGTGAGCACAGCCCCGTCCTGGTGACCGGCACGGTGTCCGACACCGACCGGACGGTGCTGGTGTTCCCGGGGCAGGGCTCGCAGCGGGTCGGGATGGGCCGTGAGCTGGCGGAGCGGTACCCGGTGTTCGCCGAGGCCTTCGACGCGGCCTGCGAGGCGCTGGACGCGCAGTTGGCGGGGTGGACCGAGCACCCGGTGAAGGACGTGGTGCTCGGTACGGCCGGATCACTGGACCAGACCGTCTACACCCAGGCCGGGTTGTTCGCCGTGGAGACAGCGTTGTTCCGGCTGATCGAGTCCTGGGGCGTCCGGCCGGACGCCGTCATGGGCCACTCGATCGGTGAGATCACGGCCGCGCACGTGGCCGGGCTGCTCTCGCTCGGCGACGCGGCGGCGGTGGTCGCCGCACGCGGTCGGCTGATGCAGGCGCTGCCCCCGGGCGGTGCAATGGTGGCGGTCGCGGCCACCGAAGACGAGGTCGCCGAACTCCTCGGTGACGGCGTGGACCTGGCTGCGGTGAACGGCCCGTCATCGGTGGTCCTCTCCGGTGAGGAGGCGGCCGTGCTGAAGGCCGCGGAGCAACTGCGCGAGCAGGGCCGCAAGGTCAAGCAGCTGACCGTCTCGCACGCCTTCCACTCGGCCCTGATGGAGCCGATGCTGGCGGAGTTCGCCACCGCCCTGGCCAACGTGTCGTGGGGCGAGCCCAAGCTCGCGGTGATCTCCAACGTCACCGGCCGGGTGGCCGAGCCCGGCCAACTGGCCGACCCTGCCTACTGGGTGGACCATGTCCGCCGCCCGGTCCGGTTCGCCGACGGCATCGCCACGGCGGCCGGAGCGGGTGGGGCGCTCTTCGTCGAGCTGGGCCCCGGCGCCGCGCTCAGCAGCGCGGTGGCGGAGTCCGCCGGGGAGGACGCGGTCTGCGTCGCCGCCCTGCGCGACGGCCGCCCCGAGGCGCACACCGTGCTGGCCGCGGTGGCCGAACTCTTCGTCCGGGGCGTCGCGGTGGACTGGACCGGCCTCCTGCCCACCGGCACCGCCCACCTGGAGCTGCCGACCTACGCCTTCGACCACCGGCACTACTGGCTGCAGACCACCGCCGCAACCGACGCGGTCTCGCTCGGCCAGGTCACGGCCGACCACCCGCTGCTCGGCGCGGTGGTGGAGGTGCCCGAGACGGGCGGGGTGCTCTGCACGTCCCGGCTGTCGCTGCGCACGCACGCCTGGCTCGCCGACCACGCCGTCGGCGGGGTCGTGCTGGTCCCCGGCACCGGCCTGGTGGAGCTGGCCGTCCGGGCCGGCGACGTGGTCGCCGCCGGCGGGCTCGACGAACTGGTCATCGAGGCACCGCTGGTGGTGCCCGAGCACGGCGGAGTCCGGATCCAGGTCGCCGTCGGCGGCCCCGACGAGGACGGCACGCGGACCGTCGCCGTCTACTCGGCCCGCGAGGACGCGGCCGGCGAGATCGGCCCGGACGCCTGGACCCGGCACGCGGCCGGCACCCTGACGGCGGCCCCGGCCGACCGCCCGGCGGCGCCCGGCTTCGACACCACCGCCTGGCCGCCGGCCGGCGCGGAGCCCGTGGAACTCGACGTCGCCGGCTTCTACGAGGACCTCGCCCGGCACGGCTACGCCTACGGCCCGGCGTTCCAGGGCCTCCAGGCCGTCTGGCGGCGCGGTGAGGAGCTCTTCGCCGAGGTCGCCCTGCCGGACGAGCGGCGCGACGAGGCCGCCCGCTTCGGCATCCACCCGGCGCTGCTCGACGCGGCCCTGCACACCCAGGCGTTCGCCCAGCCCGAGGAAGGCCACAACGTCCTGCCGTTCGCCTGGAACGGGCTGGTGCTGCACGCCGCCGGCGCGGGCGCCGTCCGGGTCCGGATCGCCCCGCAGGGGCCGGACAAGCTCGCGCTGACCGCGGTCGACGAGGCCGGCGGCGCCGTCCTGACGGTCGACTCGGTGACCTTCCGGCCGGTGGACGTCGAGCAGTTGGACACCGCGGCCGCCACGGACGAGGGCCGCGACGCACTGTTCCGCCTGGAGTGGAGCACACTGCCGGCGGCCGCGGCCGCGGCGGCGCCGTCCTGGGTGCCGGTCGCCACCGGCGAGGAGGTGGCCGCGCTGGCCGCCGAGGCCCCCGCCGTCGCCGTCCTGGAGGCCCACGGCGGCGAGGACGCCGACCAGGTGCTCGCCCTGACCGCACAGGCCCTGGAGGTCGTCCAGGCCTGGCTGGCCGACGCGGCCTTCGAGGACGCGCGGCTCGTGGTGGTCACCCGGGGCGCGGTGCCGGCCGGCACCGACGCCGACGTCACCGACCCGGCGGGCGCGGCGGTCTGGGGCCTGCTGCGCACCGCGCAGGCCGAGAACCCGGGCCGGATCGTCCTGCTCGACCTCGACCCGGACACCGACGGCTCCTTCACCACCGTGCTCGGCGCCGTCCTGGCCGCCGACGAGCCGCAGGTCGCCGTCCGGGCGGCGGCGCTCTCCGTGCCGCGCCTGGTCCGGGCGCAGGCCCGGCCCGCGACGGAGGCACCCGAGGCGTTCCGCCCGGACGGGACCGTCCTGGTCACCGGTGGCACCGGCTCGCTGGGCGCGCTGGTGGCCCGGCACCTGGTCACCGAGCACGGCGTCCGGCACCTGGTGCTGGCCAGCCGGAGCGGTCTCGGGGCCGAGGGCGCGCCGGAGCTGGTGGCCGAACTGGACGGGCTCGGCGCGGCGGTGACGGTCGCCGCCTGCGACGTGACCGACCGGGAGGCGGTGGCCGCGCTGCTGGCCGCCGTCCCGGCCGAGCACCCGCTGACCGGCGTCGTGCACACCGCCGGTGTGCTGGACGACGGCGTGATCGGCGCGCTGACGCCCGAGCGGCTGGCCCGCGTGTTCGCCCCGAAGGTGACCGCCGTGAGCCACCTGGACGAGCTCACCCGTGACCTCGACCTGACGACCTTCGCGGTGTTCTCCTCCGCCTCCGGCCTGTTCGGCTCGGCCGGCCAGGGCAACTACGCGGCGGCCAACGCCCACCTCGACGCCCTGGCGCACCGGCGCCGGGCGGCGGGCCTGCCCGGTACGTCCCTCGCCTGGGGCCTCTGGGAGCAGATCAGCGGCATGACCGCCCACCTGGGCGCCGCCGACCAGGCCCGGATGAGCCGCGGCGGGGTCCTGCCGATCGGCCCGGCCGAGGGCATGCGGCTGTTCGACGCGGCGCTGCGGACCGACACGGCGCTGGTCGTGCCGATCAAGCTGGACCTGCGGTCGCTGCGGGCCGACGCGGCCGCCGGCCGCACCGCCCAGCCGCTGCTGCGGGGACTGGTGCGCTCCGGGCGGCAGTTGGCCCGGACGGCGGCCGGTGACAGCGGCGGGCTGACCCGCCGGCTCGCCGGCCTGGCCCCGGCGGCGCAGGAGGCCCTGCTGCTGGACCTGGTCCGCGGCCAGGTGGCGACCGTGCTCGGTCACGCCGGGCCCGACCAGGTCGGCCCGGAGACGGCGTTCAAGGACGCCGGCTTCGACTCGCTGACCTCGGTCGAACTGCGGAACCGGCTGCGCGAGGCGACCGGTCTGAAGCTGGCCGCGACGGTCGTCTTCGACTACCCCGCGCCGCTCGCCCTGGCGCGGTACCTGCACGGCGAGCTCGGCACCACCGACGACGCGCTGTCGATGGTGAACGCCAAGATCGAGGACATCGAGTCGCTGATCGCCGGACTGGTGTCCGACGAGTCCAAGAAGGCCGGCATCGTGCTCCGCCTCCAGGGGTTGGTGGCGAGGTTCAACGGGGTCGAGCAGACGGAGGAGTCCACGGTCGCCGAGCAGTTGGAGTCCGCCTCCGCCGATGAGGTCCTCGACTTCATCAACGACGAGCTCGGCATCTCTTGAGCACCACGCCTTCACGGTCTGCCCAAACCCCGGTGAGGAATTGACGATGGCCACGGACGAGAAGATCCTCAAGTACCTCAAGCGTGTCACGGCCGAACTGCACGACCTGCGTAAGCAGGTCCAGCGGAACGCGGACGAGCCGGTCGCGATCGTGGGCATGGCCTGCCGCCTGCCCGGCGGCGTGACCGGCCCCGAGAGCCTGTGGCAGCTGGTCAGTGAGGGCCGGGACGGCGTGTCGGCGTTCCCGGACGACCGCGGCTGGGACCTGGACGCGCTGTTCGACGACGACCCGGACAAGGCCGGCACCTCCTACGTCGCGCAGGGCGGGTTCCTGCGCGACGCGGGGAGGTTCGACGCCGAGTTCTTCGGGATCTCGCCGCGCGAGGCGCTCGCCATGGACCCGCAGCAGCGGCTGCTGCTGGAGACCTCCTGGGAGGCGCTGGAGCGGGCCGGCGTCGACCCGACCTCGCTCAAGGGCGCGGACGTCGGGGTGTTCAACGGGATCATGGGCGTCGACTACTTCTTCGGCGGCAACGTGCCGCCGGAGCTGGAGGGCTTCGCCGGGACGGGCGCGGCGGGCAGCGTGGCCTCGGGCCGGATCTCCTACGTGTTCGGGTTCGAGGGCCCGGCGGTCACCGTGGACACCGCCTGCTCCTCGTCCCTGGTGGCGATCCACCTGGCCGCCCAGGCGCTGCGCCGCGGCGAGTGCTCGATGGCGCTGGCCGGCGGCGCGACCGTGATGGCGACACCGCACACCTTCGTGGAGTTCTCCCGCCAGCGCGGTCTGGCCTCGGACGGCCGGTGCAAGTCCTACGCGGACGCGGCGGACGGCACCGGCTGGGCCGAGGGCGCGGGCGTGGTCGTGCTGGAGCGGCTCTCCGAGGCCCGCCGCAAGGGGCACCGGGTGCTCGCGGTGCTGCGCGGGTCGGCGGTGAACCAGGACGGCGCGTCCAACGGTCTGACCGCGCCCAACGGCCTCTCCCAGCAGCGGGTGATCCGCAAGGCGCTGGCGGCGGCCGGGCTCACTCCGGCCGACGTGGACGTGGTGGAGGGGCACGGCACCGGCACGGTGCTGGGCGACCCGATCGAGGCGCAGGCGCTGCTGGCCACCTACGGCCAGGAGCGCGAGCCCGGGCGTCCGCTCTGGCTGGGCTCGCTGAAGTCCAACATCGGCCACGCCCAGGCGGCGGCGGGTGTCTCGGGCGTGATCAAGATGGTGCAGGCGCTGCGGCACGGCGTGCTGCCCGCCACCCTGCACGTCGACGCGCCGTCCTCCCAGGTGGACTGGTCGGTCGGCGCGGTCGAGCTGCTCGACCGCAGCCGGCCCTGGCCGGAGGTGGACCGGCTGCGCCGGGCCGGGGTCTCCTCCTTCGGGGTCAGCGGGACGAACGCGCACCTGATCCTGGAGCAGGCGCCCGAGGACGAGGTGGAGCCCCTCGCGGGTGAGGCCGCGCCGGGGGCCGGGGCCGTGCCGCTGGTGCTCTCGGCGAAGAGCGCCGGGTCGCTGGCCGGTCAGGCCGAGCGGCTGACCGCCTTCGTCGGTGCGTCGGAACAGGAACTCCCGGACGTCGCCGCCGCGCTGGTGTCGCAGCGGGCGCTGCTGTCGGAGCGCGCGGTGGTGCTGGCGGGCTCCTCGGAGCAGGCGCTGGCGGGGCTGGACGCGCTGGCGCGCGGGGAGTCCGACGCCGCGCTGGTGACGGGCAGCGGTTCGGTCCCGGCCCGGACGGTGCTGGTGTTCCCGGGGCAGGGGTCGCAGCGGGTCGGGATGGGCCGTGAGCTGGCGGAGCGGTACCCGGTGTTCGCCGAGGCCTTCGATGCGGCGTGTGCGGCGTTGGACGCGCGGTTGGCGGGGTGGACCGAGCACCCGGTCAAGGACGTGGTGCTCGGCACGGCCGGATCCCTCGATCAGACCGTCTACACCCAGGCCGGGTTGTTCGCGGTGGAGACGGCGTTGTTCCGGCTGATCGAGTCCTGGGGCGTCCGGCCGGACGCGGTCATGGGCCACTCGATCGGGGAGATCACGGCCGCGCACGTGGCCGGGGTGCTCTCGCTCGGCGACGCGGCGGCGGTGGTCGCCGCGCGGGGCCGGCTGATGCAGGCGCTGCCCTCGGGCGGTGCGATGGTGGCGGTGGCAGCCACCGAGGCCGAGGTCGCCGAACTCCTCGGTGACGGCGTGGATCTGGCGGCGGTGAACGGGCCTTCGTCGGTGGTCCTCTCCGGTGAGGAGGCGGCCGTACTGAAGGCCGCGGAGCAACTGCGCGAGCAGGGCCGCAAGGTCAAGCAGCTGACCGTCTCGCACGCCTTCCACTCGGCGCTGATGGAGCCGATGCTGGCGGAGTTCGCCACCGCCCTGGCCAACGTGTCGTGGGGTGAGCCCAAGCTCGCGGTGATCTCCAACGTCACCGGCCGCGTCGCCGACCTGGGCCAACTGGCCGATCCCGCCTACTGGGTGGACCATGTGCGCCGCCCCGTCCGGTTCGCCGACGGCATCGCCACGGCGGCCGCACCCGGTGGCGCGGTGTTCGTCGAACTCGGCCCCGGCGCGGCACTGAGCGGCGTGGTGGACGAGACGGTCGACGGCCGAGCCGTGTCGGTGGCCGCGCTGCGCGACGGCCGCCCGGAGGTGCCCACCCTGCTGGCCGCGGTGGCCGAACTCTTCGTCCGGGGCGTCGCGGTGGACTGGGTGAAGACCCTCCCCGCCGGAGCCGGCGCCGCCCGGGTGGAGCTGCCCACCTACGCCTTCGACCACGAGTACTACTGGCTCCGGATGCTGGCTTCGGTGACCGACGCGGCGGCCCTGGGCCTGACCGGCGCCGGTCACCCGCTGCTCGGCGCGGTCGTCCAACTGCCGCAGTCCGACGGCCTGGTGTTCACCTCCCGGCTCTCCCTGCGCACCCATGACTGGCTCGCCGACCACGCCGTCGGCGGGGTCGTGCTCGTCCCCGCCACGGCGCTGGTGGAGCTGGCCGTCCGGGCCGGTGACGAGGTCGGCTGCGGCACCCTCGACGACCTGGTCGTCGAGGCGCCGATCCTCCTGCCCGAGCACGGCGGGGTCCGCGTCCAGGTCGCCGTCGGCGGCCCCGACACGCACGGCGCCCGCACGGTGGAGGTGTACTCCGCCCGCGAGGACGCCACGGACGCGTGGACCCGGCACGCCACCGGCACCCTGACGGCGACGAAGGACACCGACGGCCCGGAGTTCGACTTCACCGCCTGGCCCCCGGCCGGCGCGCAGCCGGTCGACCTCGGTGACCTCTACCCCGACCTGGTCGCCCAGGGCTACGCCTACGGCCCGGCGTTCCAGGGCCTGCGGGCGCTCTGGCGGCGCGGCGAGGAACTGTTCGCCGAGGTCGCCCTGCCGGAGGACCAGCACGACGATGCTGACCGCTTCGGCATCCACCCCGCGCTGCTCGACGCGGCCCTGCACCCGGGCCTGCGGGACACCGTGGCGGCCGACGCCGACCGGCTGTGGCAGCCGCTGCGCTGGAGCGGGCTGGTGCTGCACGCCACGGGCGCGGCGGCCCTGCGGGTGCGCCTGGCCCGGCTCGGCGCCGGCACGCTGGCCTTCGAGGCCGCCGACGAGACCGGTGCCGCCGTGCTGGCGGCCGACTCCGTGACGCTCCGCCCCGTCGCCGTCGAGCAGTTGGCCGCCTCGGCGGGCGCGACCGGCGGCGACGCGCTGTTCCGGGTGGAGTGGACCGAGCTGCCCCCGGTCGCCGCTCCGGCCGCCGTGCGGTGGACGGTGCTGTCCGGTGCGGCCGAGGTGGCCGCGCTCGCCGCCCCGGCGGACGGCGCGCCCGCGCCGTCCGTGGTGGTCCTGGACGCGGTCGGGGACGGTACGGACGAGCACGCGGTGCTCGGTCTGACCGGCCGGGTGCTGGCGGTCGCGCAGTCCTGGCTCGCCGCGTCCGGCCTCGAAGGCTCCCGACTGGTGGTGCGCACCCGGGGTGCGGTGCCCGCCGGTGGCGACGCCGGGGTGACGGACCCGGCGGGTGCCGCGGTCTGGGGCCTGATCCGGGTCGCGCAGGCGGAGAACCCGGACCGGATCGTGCTGCTGGACACCGAGACCGACACCGAGGCCGACACCGACCTCGGTGCCGTCCTCGCCGCCGTGCTGGCCACCGGTGAGCCGCAGGTCGCCGTCCGGGGGGCGGCCCTGTCCGCGCCGCGCCTGGTCCGCGCCACCGACGGCGCCGCGACCGACGGGCCTGCCGCGTTCGACCCCGAGGGCACCGTCCTGATCACCGGCGGCACCGGCTCGCTGGGCGCGCTGCTGGCCCGGCACCTGGTCACCGGGCACGGTGTCCGGCACCTGCTGCTGGTCAGCCGCCGGGGTCTCGGCGCCGAGGGCGCACCGGAGTTGGCGGCGGAGCTGGAGGATCTCGGCGCGACGGTGACCGTCACCGCGTGTGACGTGGCCGACCGGGAGTCGGTGGCCGCACTGCTCTCCGGCGTCCCGGCCGAGCATCCGCTGACGGGTGTGGTGCACACCGCGGGTGTGCTGGACGACGGGGTGTTCGGGGCGCTGACGGCGGAGCGGCTGGCCCGAGTGTTCGCCCCGAAGGTGACCGCGGTGCGGCACCTGGACGAGCTGACCCGTGAACTGGCGCCGGAGCTGCGCTCGTTCGTGCTGTTCTCGTCGGCGGCCGGGGTCTTCGGCTCGGCCGGTCAGGGCAACTACGCGGCGGCCAACGCCTATCTGGACGCGGTCGCCCACCGGCGCCGCGCCGACGGCCTGCCCGCCGCGTCGCTCGCCTGGGGCCTCTGGGAGCAGGCCGGCGGCATGGCCGCCCACCTCACCGAGGCCGACCAGACCCGGGTGAACCGGGGCGGGTTCCTGGCGATCGCCCCGGCCGAGGGCCTGGACCTCTTCGACGCGGGCCTGCGCGGCGGCCGGGCCGTGACCGTGCCGATCAAGCTCGACCTGCGCGCCGTCCGGGCCGAGGCCGCGTCCGGCCGCGGCGTCCTGCCCCTGCTGCGCAGCCTGGTGCCGGTCGGCCGGCGGGCCGTCCGGACCGCCTCCGGGCTGGCCGACCGGCTCGCCGGGCTGGCGGTGGCGGAGCAGGAGACGCTGCTGCTGGACCTGGTCCGCACCCATGTCGCGACCGTGCTCGGACACGCCGGCGCGGCGAACGTCAAGGCGGAGAAGGCGTTCAAGGACGCCGGCTTCGACTCGCTCACCTCCGTCCAACTGCGCAACCGGCTCCGCGAGTCGACCGGGCTCAACCTGCCCACGACCGTCGTCTACGACTACCCCACGCCGGTCGCGCTCGCCCGCTTCCTGCGCGAGGAGCTCGGCGACACCGCCGCCGCTGCCGCCGTCCCGACGGTGGTCGCGGCCGACCTCGACGAGCCGATCGCGATCGTCGGCATGGCCTGCCGGCTGCCCGGCGGCGTGGTCACCCCGGAGGACCTCTGGCGGCTCGTCTCCGAGGGCCGGGACGCGGTGTCCGGCTTCCCCGAGGACCGCGGCTGGGACGTGGGCGGCCTCTTCGACGACGACCAGGAGAGCATCGGCACCTCCTACGTCGACCAGGGCGGCTTCCTGCACGACGCGGGGCTCTTCGACGCGGGCTTCTTCGGGATCTCGCCGCGCGAGGCGCTGGCGATGGATCCGCAGCAGCGGCTGCTGCTGGAGATGTCCTGGGAGGCGCTGGAGCGGGCTGGGGTCGACCCCGCCGCGCTGAAGGGCCGGGACGTCGGGGTGTTCTCCGGCGTGATGACCCAGGGCTACGGGATCGGCGGCGTCATCCCGCCGGAGCTGAGCGGCTTCACCGCCACCGGCTCCGCGATGAGCGTGGCCTCGGGCCGGGTGTCCTACGTGTTCGGCTTCGAGGGCCCGGCGGTGACGGTGGACACGGCGTGCTCCTCCTCGCTGGTGGCGATGCACCTGGCCGCGCAGGCACTGCGGTCCGGCGAGTGCTCGCTGGCGCTGGCCGGTGGCGCGACGATCATGGCGACGCCGCACACCTTCGTGGAGTTCTCGCGACAGAAGGCACTCGCCCCCGACGGGCGGTGCAAGGCGTTCTCCTCGACCGCCGACGGCACCGGCTGGGGCGAGGGCGCGGGCGTCGTGGTGCTGGAGCGGCTCTCCGAGGCCCGGCGCAACGGACACCGGATCCTGGCGGTACTGCGCGGCAGCGCGATCAACCAGGACGGCGCGTCGAACGGTCTGACCGCGCCCAACGGCCCCTCGCAGCAGCGGGTGATCCGCAAGGCGCTGGCCAACGCGGGCCTGGCCGCCTCGGACGTCGACGCGGTGGAGGCGCACGGGACGGGGACCTCGCTGGGCGACCCGATCGAGGCGCAGGCGCTGCTGGCCACGTACGGGCAGGGGCGCGGGGACGGGGAGGCACCCCTCTGGCTCGGCTCGGTCAAGTCCAACGTCGGCCACACCCAGGCCGCGGCCGGGGTGGCCGGTGTGATCAAGATGGTGGAGGCGCTGCGGCACGGTGTGCTGCCGCCCACCCTGCACATCGAGGCCCCGACGCCGCAGGTGGACTGGTCGGTCGGCGCGGTGGAGCTGCTGACCGAGGCGCGGGAGTGGCCGGAGACCGGCCGCCCCCGGCGGGTGGGCGTCTCCTCCTTCGGGCTGAGCGGGACCAACGCGCACCTGATCCTGGAGCAGGCGCCCGAGGAGGAGCCGGCCGAGGTCGGGGCCGGCCCCGACGCCGTGGTGCCGCTGGTGGTGTCGGCGGCCTCGACGGCCTCGCTGGCCGGGCAGGCCGAGCGGCTGGCGGCCTTCGTCGAGGCGTCCGCGCCGGTCTCACCGGCCGCGGTGGCCGGTGTCCTGGCGACCCGGCGGGCGGCGCTCGGTGAGCGCGCGGTGCTGGTGGCGGGCTCGCGGTCCGAGGTGCTGGCGGGGTTCGCCGCGTTGGCGCGCGGGGAGTCGGCGCCGGGGTTGGTGACGGGCAGTGTGTCCGGTGCGGGCCGGACGGTGCTGGTGTTCCCGGGGCAGGGTTCGCAGTGGGTCGGGATGGGGCGTGAACTGCTGGACGCCTCCCCGGTGTTCGCCGAGCGGGTGGCCGCGTGCGCGGCGGCGCTGGACCCGTGGGTGGACTGGTCGCTGGAGGACGTGCTGCGCGGGGACGCGCTGGCCGAGCTGCTGGACCGGGTGGACGTGCTCCAGCCGGCGAGTTTCGCGGTGATGGTCGGTCTGGCGGCGGTCTGGGCGTCGGTGGGTGTGGTGCCGGACGCGGTGGTCGGGCACTCGCAGGGGGAGATCGGGGCGGCCTGCGTGGCGGGTGCGCTGTCGTTGGAGGACGCGGCGCGGATCGTGGCGGTGCGCAGCCAGGTGATCGCCGGTCAGCTGGCCGGTCGCGGGGGGATGGCGTCGGTGGCGCTCTCCGAGAGCGAGGCTGTGGAGCGGCTGGTGCGCTGGGCGGACCGCGTCGAGGTCGCGGCCGTCAACGGCCCGGCCTCGGTGGTCATCGCGGGTGACGCCGAGGCGCTGGACGAGGCGCTGGAGGTGCTCGCGGCCGACGGCGTGCGGGTGCGCCGGGTCGCGGTGGACTACGCCTCCCACACCCGCCATGTGGAGGCGATCGAGGAGACCCTGGCGGAGGCCTTCGCGGACATTCGCAGCCAGGCCCCGCTGGTGCCGTTCCTCTCCACCGTCACGGGCGAGTGGATCGACGAGGCCGGCGTGCTGGACGGCGGGTACTGGTACCGCAACCTGCGCGGTCAGGTCCGCTTCGGCCCCGCCGTCGCCGCCCTGCTCGAAGCGGGCCACACGGTGTTCGTGGAGTCGAGCGCCCACCCGGTGCTGGTCCAGCCGGTCAGTGAGATCGTGGACGAGGCCGGGGCCGAGGCCCTGGTCACCGGGACGCTGCGGCGGGACGAGGGCGGCCTGCGCCGCCTGTTCGCCTCGATGGCCGAACTCTTCGTCCGCGGCGTGGCCGTCGACTGGACCGGTGTGCTGCCGGCCGGCGCCGAGACCGCCCAGGTGGACCTGCCCACCTACGCCTTCGACCAGCAGCACTACTGGCTGCGGACCTCCCCGGCCACCGACGCGGCCTCGCTCGGCCAGGCCACCGCCGACCACCCGCTGATCGGCGCGGTGGTCCAGGTACCCGAGACGGGCGGCGTGCTCTGCACCTCCCGGCTCTCCCTGCACACCCACCCCTGGCTGGCCGACCACGCCGTCGGCGGCGCCGTGCTGGTGCCCGGCACCGGTCTGGTCGAGCTGGCGGTACGGGCCGGTGACGAGGTCGGCTGCGGCACGCTGGACGAGCTGGTGATCGAGGCCCCACTGGTCCTGCCCGAGCACGGCAACGTGCGGGTCCAGGTCACCGTCGGCGGCCCCGACGGGGCGGGCGCCCGCAGTGTCGGCATCTACTCGGTCCGCGAGGACGCGGCCGGGGACACCGGCGCGGACGCCTGGACCCGGCACGCCACCGGTACCCTGACGGCGACCTCGGACGCCGGCGGTCCCGCGTTCGACTTCACCGCCTGGCCGCCCGCCGACGCGGAGCAGCTGGGTGTCACCGGCGGCTACGAGCTGCTGGCCCAAGCCGGTTACGGCTACGGGCCGGTGTTCCAGGGCGTGCGGGCGGTCTGGCGACGCGGCGAGGAGCTGTTCGCCGAGGTCGCCCTGCCCGAGGACCAGCGGGACGCCGCCGGCCGGTTCGGCATCCACCCCGCGCTGCTCGACGCCGCCCTCCACCCCGTCATGCTGGACGTGGCGCTGGGGGACCCGACGGGCGTGAACCGGGCGGGCGACGAGTCCGAGGTGCACCTGCCGTTCGGCTGGAACGGGCTGCGGCTGCACGCGGCCGGTGCCTCGGCGCTGCGGGTGCGCCTGGTGCGGTCCGACGCGCAGACGCTCGCGCTGGAGGCCGCCGACGAGACCGGCGGAGCCGTCCTGACGCTCCGTTCGCTGGTCTCGCGCGCCGTCTCGGCCGACCAGCTGGGCAGCGCGGGCGGCGACGAAGGCCGCGACGCGCTGTTCCGGGTGGAGTGGACGGAGCTGCCCACCGGTACCGCTCCGGGCCTGGAACTCCCGCCGGCCTGGGTGCCGGTGGCCTCGCCGGACCACGTGGCCATGCTGACCAACGGCTCGGGCGTGCCCCCCGTGGTCGTCCTGGACGCGGTCGGGGACGGCCCGGACGAGTACGCGGTGCTCGGTCTGACCGCCCGGGTGCTGGACGTCGTCCAGGCCTGGCTGAGCACGCGGGGGCTGGACGCGGCGCGGCTGGTCGTGGTCACCCGGGGTGCGGTGCCCGCCGGTGGCGACGCCGGGGTGACGGACCCGGCGGGTGCCGCGGTCTGGGGTCTGATCCGGGTCGCGCAGGCGGAGAACCCGGACCGGATCGTGCTGCTCGACACCGACGCCGCCCCCGGGACGGACGTCGAACCGGTGCTCGCCGCCGTGCTGGGCACCAACGAGCCGCAGGTCGCGGTCCGCGGGACGACGATGTACGTGCCCCGGATCGCCCGGGCCACGGCCCCGGCCGACGAGGCCGCGGCGTTCGACCCCGAGGGCACCGTCCTGATCACCGGCGGCACCGGCACCCTCGGCGGCCTGCTGGCCCGGCGCCTGGTCACCGGGCACGGGGTCCGGCATCTGCTGCTGGCCAGCCGGAGCGGCCTGCGGGCCGAGGGCGCAACGGAGTTGGCGGCCGAGCTGACCGCGCTGGGCGCGACGGTGACCGTCACCGCGTGTGACGTGGCCGACCGGGAGTCGGTGGCCGCACTGCTCTCCGGCGTCCCGGCCGAGCATCCGCTGACGGGTGTGGTGCACACCGCGGGTGTGCTGGACGACGGGGTGTTCGGGGCGCTGACGGCGGAGCGGCTGGCCCGTGTGTTCGCCCCGAAGGTGACCGCGGTGCGGCACCTGGACGAGCTGACCCGTGAACTGGCGCCGGAGTTGCGCTCGTTCGTGCTGTTCTCGTCGGCGGCCGGGGTCTTCGGCTCGGCCGGTCAGGGCAACTACGCGGCGGCCAACGCCTATCTGGACGCGGTCGCCCACCGGCGCCGCGCCGCCGGCCTGCCCGCGATGTCCCTGGCCTGGGGCCTCTGGGAGCAGGCCACCGCGATGACCGCCCACCTCGACACCGCCGAGGAGGCCCGGACCGGCCGGAGCCGGAGCCGTTCGCTGGCCTCGGACGAAGGCCTGGACCTCTTCGACGCGGCGCTGCGCACCGGCGACGCGCTGCTCGTCCCGATCAAGCTCGACCTGCGGTCCATGCGCGCCGACGCGGCGGCGGGCCGCGAGGTGCCGCCGCTGCTGCGCGGGCTGATCCGGGCGAGCCGGCAGACCGCGCGGTCGGCGGCGGCCGACGGTACGGCCGGCCTGGCCGGCCGGCTGACCGGGCTGACGGTGGCCGAGCAGGAGGCGCTGCTGCTGGAGCTGGTCCGCGGCCACGCGGCGACCGTGCTCGGGCACGCGGGACCGGAGGGCGTGAAGACCGACACGGCGTTCCGCGACTCCGGCTTCGACTCGCTGACCTCCGTCGAGCTGCGCAACCGGCTGCGCGAGGCGACCGGTCTGAAGCTGCCCGCGACGGTGGTCTTCGACCACCCGACCCCGCTCGCCCTCGCCCGGCACCTGCACGAGGAGTTCGGCCACGTGGCCGCCGAGACCGGCGCGGCGGCGCCGGCGGTCGTGCTCGCCGACCCGTCCGAGCCGATCGCGATCGTCGGCATGGCCTGCCGCCTGCCCGGCGGTGTGGCGAGCCCCGAGGACCTCTGGCGGCTGGTCAGCGAGGGCCGGGACGCGATGTCCGGCTTCCCGTCCGACCGCGGCTGGGACCTGGACGGCCTCTTCGACGCGGACCCGGACAAGGCCGGGACCTCCTACGTGGACCAGGGCGGCTTCCTGCACGAGGCGGCGCTGTTCGACGGGGGCTTCTTCGGGATCTCGCCGCGCGAGGCGCTGGCGATGGACCCGCAGCAGCGCCTGCTGCTGGAGACCTCGTGGGAGGCGCTGGAGCGGGCGGGCATCGACCCGGCCACGCTCAAGGGCACCGACGTCGGCGTCTTCTCCGGCCTGATGGGCGCGGGCTACGGCTCGGGCAGCGACGTACCCGCCGAGCTGGAGGGCTTCGTCACGACCGGCGCCGGCAGCAGCGTGGCCTCGGGCCGGGTGTCCTACGTGTTCGGCTTCGAGGGCCCCGCGGTCACCGTGGACACGGCCTGCTCCTCGTCCCTGGTGGCGATGCACCTGGCCGCGCAGGCGCTGCGGACCGGTGAGTGCTCGCTGGCCCTCGCCAGCGGCGCGGCCGTGATGACCGGCCCCGGCGCGTTCGTGCAGTTCTCCCGCCAGCGCGGTCTGGCCTCGGACGGCCGGTGCAAGTCCTACGCGGACGCGGCGGACGGCACCGGCTGGGCCGAGGGCGCGGGTGTGGTGGTGCTGGAGCGCCTCTCGGAGGCGCGGCGCAAGGGGCACCGGGTGCTCGCGGTGGTCCGCGGCAGCGCGGTGAACCAGGACGGCGCGTCCAACGGTCTGACCGCGCCGAACGGTCCCTCGCAGCAGCGGGTGATCCGCAAGGCGCTGGCCAACGCGGGCCTGTCCACCGCCGACATCGACGCGGTGGAGGGCCACGGCACGGGCACCGTGCTGGGGGACCCGATCGAGGCCCAGGCGCTGCTGGCCACCTACGGGCGCGGCCGCGACCCGGAGCGGCCGCTCTGGCTGGGCTCGCTGAAGTCCAACATCGGCCACACCCAGGCGGCTTCCGGCGTGGCCGGTGTGATCAAGATGGTGCAGGCGCTGCGGCACGGCGTGCTGCCGCCCACCCTGCACGTGGACGCGCCGTCCTCGCAGGTGGACTGGACGGCGGGCGCGGTCGAGCTGCTGACCGAGGCGCGGGAGTGGCCGGAGACCGGCCGCCCCCGGCGGGTGGGCGTCTCCTCGTTCGGGCTGAGCGGGACCAACGCACACCTGATCCTGGAGCAGGTGCCGGAGGAGAACGCGGTGGAGCGGCCCGCCGTCGAGCCGACGGGTGTGGTCCCGCTGGTGCTGTCGGCGAAGAGCGCGGGCTCGCTGGCCGGGCAGGCCGACCGGCTGGCGCCCTTCGTCGAGACGTCCGGGGCGGGGACGGCGGAGATCGCCGCCGCGCTGCTGGTCCAGCGGGCGCTGCTGTCGGAGCGCGCGGTGGTGCTGGCGGGTTCGCCGGAGGAGGCGCTGGCCGGGCTGAGCGCCCTGGCGCGCGGGGAGTCCGCCGCCGGTGTCGTGACCGGGGGTGGCCAGGCCCGGACGGTCCTGGTGTTCCCGGGGCAGGGTTCGCAGCGGGTCGGGATGGGCCGGGAGCTGGCGGAGCGGTACCCGGTGTTCGCCGAGGCCTTTGATGCTGCGTGTGCGGCGTTGGACGAGCGGTTGGCGGGGTGGACCGAGCACCCGGTCAAGGACGTGGTGTTCGGTACGGCCGGATCGCTGGACCAGACCGTGTACACCCAGGCCGGGTTGTTCGCGGTGGAGACGGCGTTGTTCCGGCTGATCGAGTCCTGGGGCGTCCGGCCGGACGCGGTCATGGGCCACTCGATCGGTGAGATCACGGCCGCGCACGTGGCCGGGGTGCTCTCGCTCGGCGACGCGGCGGCGGTGGTCGCCGCGCGGGGTCGGCTGATGCAGGCGCTGCCCTCGGGCGGTGCGATGGTGGCGGTCGCCGCGACCGAGGCCGAGGTCGCCGAACTCCTCGGTGACGGCGTGGACCTGGCGGCGGTGAACGGTCCTTCGTCGGTGGTGCTCTCCGGTGCGGAGGCGGCCGTGCTGAAGGCCGCGGAGCAACTGCGGGAGCAGGGCCGCAAGGTCAAGCAGCTGACCGTCTCGCACGCCTTCCACTCGGCGCTGATGGAGCCGATGCTGGCGGAGTTCGCGGCCGTCCTGGCTAACGTGTCGTGGGGCGAGCCCAAGCTCGCGGTGATCTCCAACGTCACCGGCCGTCCGGCCGAGCCCGGCCAACTGGCCGATCCCGCCTACTGGGTGGACCATGTGCGCCGCCCGGTCCGGTTCGCCGACGGCATCGCCACGGCGGCCGGTCCCGGTAACGCGGTCTTCGTCGAGCTGGGCCCCGGCGCCGCGCTGAGCGGCGTGGTCGCGGAGTCCGCCGGTGAGCGCGCGGTCACGGTCGCCGCGCTGCGCGACGGCCGCCCCGAGGCGCACACCGTGCTGGCCGCGGTCGCCGAACTCTTCGTCCGGGGCGTCGCGGTGGACTGGGCGAAGACCCTGCCCGCCGGCCTTCCGGTCACCCATCTGGAGCTGCCCACCTACGCCTTCGACCACGAGCACTACTGGCTCCGGAGCGCTGCCGCCACCGACGCGGCCTCGCTCGGCCAGGGCCGGGCCGACCACCCGCTGCTCGGCGCCGTCGTCCAACTGCCGCAGTCGGACGGCCTGGTGTTCACCTCCCGGCTGTCGCTGCGCACCCACGGCTGGCTCGCCGACCACACCGTCGGAGGAGTGGTCCTCGTCCCCGGTGCCGCCCTGGTGGAGCTGGCCGTCCGCGCCGGGGACGAGGTCGGCTGCGGCACCCTCGACGACCTGGTCATCGAGGTACCGCTCCTCCTGCCCGAGCACGGCGGGGTCCGGGTCCAGGTCGCCGTCGGCGGCCCGGACGAGCAGGGCGCCCGCAAGGTCGAGGTGTACTCCGCCCACGAGGACGCGACGGAGACCTGGACCCGCCACGTCACCGGCACCCTCGCGGTGGCGCCCAGGGCGGGGGCCGAGCCGTTCGACACCGGGGCGTGGCCCCCGGCCGGTGCGGAGCCGGTCGACGTCGACGGCCTCTACACCGAACTCATCGCTCACGGCCACGAGTACGGACCGCTGTTCCGCGCCCTCCGGGCGGTGTGGCGGCGCGGCGACGAGGTGTTCGCCGAGCTCGCCCTGCCCGACGGGCAGCGGGACACCGCCGCCCGGTTCGGCCTGCACCCCGCGCTGCTGGACGCCGCCCTGCACCCCGCCCTGCGGGACGCGGCCGCGGCGGACCGGGACCGGACGTGGCAGCCGCTGGAGTGGCACGGACTGGCCCTGCACGCCGTCGGCGCCTCCGCGCTGCGGGTGCGGATCACCGAGGCCGGGCCCGACACGCTGGCACTGGCGGCGGTCGACGAGGCCGGCGGCCCGGTCCTGACGGCAGCCGCGGTGACGCTGCGGCCGCTCTCCGCCGAGCAGTTGGCGGTCGCGGCGGGCCCGGCCGACGACGACGGCCTGTACCGGGTCGACTGGACAGTGCTGCCCCCGGCGCCGCTGCAGGGCACCGGCACGGCGCCGCGGCGCGCGGCCGTCGCGACCGAGGCGGACCTCGCGGCCCTGACGGCCGGTGGGGACGTTCCCCCGGTCGTGGTCCTGACGGCCGTCACCGACGGCGAGGGGGCGGACGCCGTCCTCCCGCTCACCACCCGGGTGCTGGCGGTGGTGCAGTCCTGGCTGGCCGACGAAGCCCTGGAGGACTCCCGACTGGTGGTGCGGACCCGGGGCGCGGTGCCCGCCGGCGGCGACGCCGCGCTCACCGACCCGGCCGGCGCCGCCGTCTGGGGCCTGGTCCGGGCGGCCCAGGCCGAGAGCCCGGACCGGATCGTCCTGCTCGACCTCGACCCGGCCGCGCCGGACGACCTGGACACCGCGCTCGCCGCGGCGCTGCCGCTCGGCGAGCCGCAGGTCGCGGTGCGCGGGACGGCGCTGCACATACCGCGCCTGGCCCGGACCGCCGGCGAGGTGCCCGGCGGCGAACCGGCCTTCCGCCCGGACGGCACGGTCCTGATCACCGGCGGCACCGGCTCGCTCGGCGCCCTGACCGCCCGGCACCTGGTCGCGCGGCACGGCGTCCGCCACCTGGTCCTCGCGGGCCGGCGCGGCCCGGACGCCGACGGCGCGGCGGAGCTCGCCGCCGAGCTGGAGGCCGCCGGGGCCACGGTGTCGGTGGTGGCCTGCGACGTCACCGACCGGGAGGCGGTCGCGGCGCTCCTGGCCGCCGTGCCGGCCGGGCACCCGCTGACCGGCATCGTGCACGCCGCCCGGGTCTTCGACGCCGGGGTGATCGGCGAGGTCGACCCGGACCGGATGGCGCGGGTCTTCGCGCCGAAGGTGACCGCCGTCCGCCACCTGGACGAGCTGAGCCGCGAACTCGCCCCCGAGCTGGACGCGTTCGTCCTGATGTCCTCCGCCTCCTCGGTCTTCCTGGGCGCAGGCACCGGCGGCTACGCCGCGGCCAACGCCTATCTGGACGCGGTGGCGCACCGGCGCCGCGCGGCAGGCCTGCCCGGTACGTCCCTCGCCTGGGGTGTGTGGGCGCAGGCCGACGGCTCCGCCGACGGGCCCGGTCAGGACCGGAGCGGCCGCCGCGGCGGTGTCCGGCCCCTGACGGCCGAGGCGGGCACGACGCTGTTCGACGCGGCGCTGCGCACCGGCGAGGCCCTGCTGGTGCCGGTCGAGCTCGACCTGCGGGCGCTGCGCGCCGACGCCGCGCTCGGCGGCGGTGTCCCGCCACTGCTGCGCGGTCTGGTCCGCACCGGCCGGCAGGCCGTCCGGGCGGCCGCCGGTGACGGCGGCGGCGGGCTGGCCCGCCGGCTGGCCGGGCTCGCGCCCGCCGAGCAGCAGGCCCTGCTGCTGGACCTGGTCCGCGCCCGGGTGGCGACCGTCCTCGGTCACGCCGGGTCGGAGCAGGTCAGGCCGGAGACGGCGTTCAAGGACGCCGGCTTCGACTCGCTCACCTCCGTCGAACTGCGCAACCGGCTCCGGGAGGCGACGGGCCTGAGCCTGCCGGCCACGGTGGTCTTCGACTACCCGACGCCGCTGGCCCTCGCGCACTACCTGCACGACCGGCTGGACCCGTCCGGCGAGGCCACCGCCACCTCGCACCCGCTGCTGGTCGAACTGAGCAGGCTGGAGGCGATGCTGGCCGAGACACCGGCCGGTGACACGGCCCGCGCCCAGGTCGCCACCCGGCTCCAGGGCCTGCTGGCCACCTGGTCGACGGCGAACGGCGGCGGGGCGGCCGAGGAACAGATCGACTACGACACCGCCTCCGACGACGAGCTCTTCGACCTCATCGACACGGAGTTCGGCAGCTGACCGCCAACGGCACCCCCGCAGACCACCCGACGCCACAGCCTTCTAGGAGCCGAACTTCGATGGCGGATGAAAGCAAGCTTCGCGACTACCTCAAGCGCGTCCTCGCCGAAGCGCGCCGCTCCCAGCAACGCGTGCTGGAGCTGGAGGCCGAGAAGGCGGAGCCGATCGCGATCGTGGGCATGGCGTGCCGGCTGCCGGGCGGGGTGGCGGGCCCCGACGACCTGTGGCGGCTGGTCACCGAGCGCGGGGACGGCGTGTCGGGCTTCCCGACCGACCGCGGCTGGGACCTGGACGGGCTGTTCGACGAGGACCCGGAGAAGAGCGGCACCTCCTATGTGAGCCGGGGCGGCTTCCTGCACGAGGCGGGGCTGTTCGACGCGGGCTTCTTCGGGATCTCGCCGCGCGAGGCGGTGGCGATGGACCCGCAGCAGCGTCTGCTGCTGGAGACCTCGTGGGAGGCGCTGGAGCGGGCCGGCGTCGACGCGGCGGGGCTGAAGGGCTCGGACGTCGGCGTCTTCGTCGGAGTGATCAACGAGGGCTACGCGACCGGCGGCCCCGTCCCCCCGGAACTGGAGGGCTTCACCGGGACGGGGACCACCGGCAGCGTGGCGTCGGGCCGGATCTCCTACGTGTTCGGCTTCGAGGGTCCGGCGGTCACCGTGGACACCGCCTGCTCCTCGTCGCTGGTGGCGATGCACCTGGCCGCGCAGGCGCTGCGGCGCGGGGAGTGCTCGCTGGCGCTGGCCGGCGGTGCCACCGTGATGGCCGGGCCGGGCATGTTCATGGAGTTCTCGCGGCAGCGGGCGCTGGCGGCCGACGGCCGGTGCAAGTCCTACGCGGACGCGGCCGACGGCACGGGCTGGGCCGAGGGCGCCGGCATGGTGCTGCTGGAGCGGCTCTCCGAGGCGCGGGCCAACGGGCACCACGTGCTGGCCGTGCTGCGCGGGTCGGCGGTGAACCAGGACGGCGCGTCCAACGGTCTGACCGCGCCGAACGGTCCCTCGCAGCAGCGGGTGATCCGCAAGGCGCTGGCGGCGGCCGGGCTCACCCCGGCCGACGTGGACGTGGTGGAGGGGCACGGCACCGGCACGGTGCTGGGCGACCCGATCGAGGCGCAGGCGCTGCTGGCCACCTACGGCCAGGAGCGCGAGCCCGGGCGTCCGCTCTGGCTGGGATCGCTGAAGTCCAACATCGGCCACACCCAGGCCGCCGCCGGGGTGGCGGGCGTGATCAAGATGGTGCAGGCCATGCGGCACGGCGTGCTGCCCGCGACCCTGCACGTCGACGCGCCCAGTACCGAGGTGGACTGGTCGGCCGGCGCGGTGGAACTGCTCACCGAGGCGCGGGACTGGCCGGAGACCGGGCGGCCGCGCCGGGCCGGGGTCTCCTCCTTCGGCGTCAGCGGTACCAACGCGCACGTCGTCCTGGAGGAACCGCCCGCCGAGGCACCCGCCGAGCCGGACGCGGTGCGGTCCGCCCCGGGCGGTGTGCTGCCGCTGGTCGTCTCGGCGTCCTCGGCCGGCTCGCTGGCCGGGCAGGCCGAGCGGCTGGCGGCCTTCCTCGGGACCGCCGACGGGCCGGAACCGGCGGACGTCGCCGCCGCGTTGGCCACCGGGCGGACGGCGCTCGCCGAGCGCGCGGTGCTGGTGGCCGGTTCGACGGAGGAGGCGCTGGCCGGGCTGGGCGCCCTGGCCCGGGGCGAGTCCGCTCCCGGGCTGGTGACGGGCAGCGCGGCCGGGGCGGGCAAGCTCGTCCTGGTCTTCCCGGGGCAGGGTTCGCAGTGGGTCGGGATGGGGCGTGAACTGCTGGACTCCTCCCCGGTGTTCGCGGAGCGCGTCGCGGAGTGCGCGGCGGCGCTGGAGCGCTGGGTGGACTGGTCGCTGGAGGAGGTGCTGCGCGGCGAGGCCCCGGCCGAGCTGCTGGAGCGCGTCGACGTGCTCCAGCCGGCCAGCTTCGCGGTGATGGTCGGTCTGGCCGCCGTCTGGGCGTCCGTGGGCGTGCTGCCGGACGCGGTGGTCGGGCACTCCCAGGGCGAGATCGCGGCGGCCTGCGTGGCCGGTGCGCTGTCGCTGGAGGACGCGGCGCGGATCGTGGCGGTGCGCAGCCAGGTGATCGCGGGCAGCCTCGCCGGGCGCGGCGGGATGGCGTCGGTGGCGCTCTCCGAGAGCGAGGCCGTCGAGCGGCTGGTGCGCTGGGTGGACCGCGTCGAGGTCGCGGCCGTCAACGGCCCGGCCTCGGTGGTCATCGCGGGTGACGCCGAGGCGCTGGACGAGGCGCTGGAGGTCCTGGCGGCCGACGGGGTCCGGGTGCGCCGGGTGGCGGTGGACTACGCCTCCCACACCCGTCATGTCGAGGCGATCGAGGACACCCTGGCGAAGGCCTTCGCGGACATCCGCAGCCAGGCCCCACTGGTCCCGTTCCTCTCCACCGTCACCGGCGCTTGGGTCACCGAGGCCGGCGTGCTGGACGGCGGCTACTGGTACCGCAACCTGCGCGGCCAGGTCCGCTTCGGCCCCGCCGTCGCCGCCCTGCTCGAAGCGGGTCACACGGTGTTCGTGGAGTCGAGCGCGCACCCGGTGCTGGTCCAGCCCGTCAGCGAGATCGTGGACGAAGCCGGGGCCGAGGCCCTGGTCACCGGGACGCTGCGGCGGGAGGAGGGCGGTCCGCGCCGCCTGCTGGCCTCGATGGCCGAACTCTTCGTCCGCGGCGTGCCCGTGGACTGGACGGGCGTCCTGCCGACCGGCACCGCCCGCGTCGAGCTGCCGACCTACGCCTTCGACCACCGGCACTACTGGCTCCAGCTCGGCCCGGCCGCCGACGCGGCCTCGCTCGGCCAGGCCGCCGCCGACCACCCCCTGATGGGCGCCGTGACGGAGGTGCCGGAGACCGGCGGCCTGCTCGGCACCTCGCGGCTGTCGCTGCGCACCCACCCCTGGCTGGCCGACCACGTCGTCGGCGGTGCCGTGCTGCTCCCGGCCGGCGCCCTGGTGGAGCTGGCCGTGCGGGCCGGTGACGAGCTGGGCTGCGGCACCCTCGACGACCTGGTGGTCAAGGCCCCGCTGATCCTGCCCGAACAGGGCGGCGTCCGGGTCCAGGTGACCGTCGGCGGCCCCGACGGGAGCGGTGCCCGCAGCGTCGCCGTCTACTCCACCCGGGAGGACGCGGCGGGCGACACCTGGACCCGCCACGCCACCGGCACCCTCACCGCGACGACCAAGACCGCCGCCCCCCAGGCCGACTTCACCGTCTGGCCGCCAGCCGGGGCCCGGCCGGTCGACGTCGACGCCCTCTACGCCGACCTCGGCAGGCACGGCTACCAGCACGGCCCGGCCTTCCGGGGCCTGCGCGGGCTCTGGCAGCGCGGCGCGGAGACCTTCGCCGAGATCGCGGTGGACGAGGAGAGCCGGGAGGAGGCCGGGCGGTTCGGCCTGCACCCCGCCCTGCTCGACGCCGCCCTGCACCCGGCCCTGCGGGACACCGCGGTGGCCGACGGCGCCGCGACCGGCGCCCGGGTCTGGCAGCCGCTGGCCTGGCAGGGGCTCGCCCTGCACGCCGTCGGCGCCTCCGTGCTGCGGGTGCGGATCGCGCCGCAGGGCGGCGACGCCCTGACGGTGGAGGCGGTCGACCCGGCCGGCGGCGTGGTCCTGACGGCGGACTCGGTGGAGCTGCGGCCGCTGACCGCCGAGCAGTTGACGGCCGGCCCGGGCACGGCGGGCGCCGACTCGCTGTTCCGCGTCGAGTGGAGCGACCTGCCACCGTCCACGGTGGCGGCGGCCGACCGGCCGGTCTGGGTCGCGGTGTCCGACGCGGCCGGGATCACCGCGCTGGCCGACGGCGCGGGCCCGGAGGCGGCGCTCCCCGCCGTGGCGGTCCTGGACGCCGTGGCGGACGGCACCGACGGCGTCGACGCCGCGCTCGTCCTGACCAACCGGGTGCTGGCGGCCGTCCAGGCCTGGCTGGCCGCGCCCGGACTGGAGGAGGCCCGGCTGGTCGTCGCCACCCGGGGCGCGGTCGGCGCCGGCGCGGACGGCGCGGTCACCGACCCGGCCGGTGGCGCGGTGTGGGGCCTGATCCGCGCCGCCCAGACCGAGAACCCGGACCGGATCGTCCTGCTCGACCTCGACCCCGCCGCGGACCTCGACCTCGGCCCGGTGCTGGGCACGGCGCTCGCCACTGGGGAGCCCGAACTGGCCCTGCGCGGCACGGCGCTGTCCGTCCCGCGGCTCGTCCGCGCCGCACCGGCCGCCGGGGCCGACGGCGGGACGGGTACCGGCCTCGACCCCGAGGGCATCGTCCTGATCACCGGTGGCACCGGCTCGCTGGGCGGGATCCTCGCCCGGCACCTGGTCGCCGACCACGGCATCCGGCACCTGGCGCTGGTCAGCCGGCGCGGCCCGGCGGCCGAGGGCGCGGCCGAGCTGGTCGCCGAACTGAAGGGGCTCGGCGCGACGACGGTCGCGGTGGAGTCCTGCGACGTGACCGACCGGGCTGCCGTGGCGGACCTGCTGGCCGACGTGCGACGCGCCGGGCGCCGGCTGACCGCCGTCGTGCACACCGCGGGCATCGCCGACGCCGGTGTCATCGGCTCGTTGGACCCCGAGCGGGTCGCCCAGGTCTTCGCCCCGAAGGTCACCGCGGCCCAGCACCTGGACGCCCTGACCCGCGAACTCGCCCCCGACCTGGACGCGTTCGTGGTCTTCTCCTCGGTCTCCTCGGTGTTCCTCGGCGCGGGCACCGGCAGCTACGCGGCCGCCAACGCCTTCCTGGACGCCCTCGCCCACCAGCGCCGGGCGGCCGGTCTGGCCGCGACCTCGCTGGCCTGGGGCCTGTGGAACCAGACCGCCGGCGGTATGGCAGCCGGCATGGACGACCTCACCCGCAGCCGGATGAACCGACGCGGCGGCGTGCTGGCGATGACGGCCGAGGAGGGCATGGACCTCTTCGACGCGGCCCTGCGCACCGGCGAGGCGCTGCTCATGCCGGCCAAGCTGGACCTGCGGGCGCTGCGCGCCGGCGCCGCGGCCGGCCGGGACGTCCCGACCCTGCTGCGCGGTCTGGTGCGGACCGGGCGGCAGCTGGTGCGGGCGGCCTCGGGGGACGGCGGCGGCGGGCTGGCCGGTCGGCTGGCCGGGCTGGCGGCGGCCGAGCAGGAGACGCTGCTGCTGGAGCTGGTCCGCGGCCACGCGGCGACCGTGCTCGGGCACGCGGGGCCCGACGCGATCAGGAGCGGGACGGCCTTCCGGGACTCCGGCTTCGACTCGCTGACCTCCGTCGAGCTGCGCAACCGGCTGCGCGAGGCGACCGGTCTGAAGCTGGCCGCGACGGTGGTCTTCGACCACCCGACCCCGCTCGCGTTCGCCCGTTACCTGCACGCCGAGTTCGGACTCGTCGCCGACGGGACCGCCGCGGCGGCGACGGCGGTCGCGCCCGCCGACCCGGACGAGCCGATCGCGATTATCGGCATGGCCTGCCGGCTGCCCGGCGGCGTCGGCAGCCCGGCGGACCTCTGGCGGCTGGTCAGCGAGGGCCGGGACGCGATGTCCGGCTTCCCCGAGGACCGCGGCTGGGACGTGGCGGACCTCTTCGACGCCGACCCCGGAAAGGCCGGCACCTCCTATGTGAGCCAGGGCGGATTCCTCTACGAGGCGGGGCGGTTCGACGCCGGGTTCTTCGGCATCAGCCCGCGGGAGGCGCTGGCGATGGACCCGCAGCAGCGGCTGCTGCTGGAGACCTCGTGGGAGGCGCTGGAGCGGGCCGGCATCGACCCGCTCTCGCTGAAGGGCACGGACGTCGGGGTGTTCTCCGGTGTCATGGGCCAGGGCTACGGCGCCGGCGGCGCGGTGCCCGCGGAGCTGGAGGGCTTCACCGGCACCGGCGGCATGGGCAGTGTGGCCTCCGGCCGAGTGGCCTACGTCTTCGGGTTCGAGGGCCCGGCGGTCACGGTGGACACGGCCTGCTCGTCGTCGCTGGTCGCGATGCACCTGGCCGCGCAGGCGCTGCGCCAGGGCGAGTGCTCGATGGCGCTGGCCGGCGGTGCGACCGTGATGGCCACCCCCGGCACCTTCGTGGAGTTCTCCCGCCAGCGCGGCCTGGCGACGGACGGCCGGTGCAAGTCCTACGCGGACGCGGCGGACGGCACGGGTTGGGCCGAGGGCGCGGGTGTGGTGGTGCTGGAGCGGCTGTCGGAGGCGCGGCGCAAGGGGCACCGGGTGCTCGCGCTGGTGCGCGGGTCGGCGGTCAACCAGGACGGCGCGTCCAACGGTCTGACCGCGCCCAGCGGGGTCTCCCAGCAGCGGGTGATCCGCAAGGCGCTGGCCAACGCGGGCCTGACCGGCACCGAGGTGGACGTGGTCGAGGGCCACGGCACCGGCACGGTCCTGGGGGACCCGATCGAGGCGCAGGCGCTGCTGGCCACCTACGGCCAGGACCGGGAGCCGGGGCGGCCGCTCTGGCTGGGCTCGCTGAAGTCCAACATCGGCCACACCCAGATGGCCGCCGGGGTGGCCGGTGTGATCAAGATGGTGGAGGCGCTGCGGCACGGTGTCCTGCCGCCCACCCTGCACGTGGACGCGCCGTCCTCGCAGGTGGACTGGACGGCGGGCGCGGTCGAGCTGCTGACCGAGGCGCGGGACTGGCCGGAGACCGGCCGCCCCCGCCGGGTGGGTGTCTCCGGCTTCGGGGTCAGCGGGACGAACGCGCACCTGATCCTGGAGCAGGCCCCGGTCGAGGCCGAGGCGCAGGCCGTCGCGGTCGAGGCCGCTCCGACGGGTGTGGTCCCGCTGGTGCTGTCGGCGAAGAGCGCGCGGTCGCTGGCCGGGCAGGCCGACCGGCTGGCGCCCTTCGTCGAGACCTCCGGGGCGGGGACGGCGGAGATCGCCGCCGCGCTGCTGGCCCGGCGGGCGCTGCTGTCGGAGCGCGCGGTGGTGCTGGCGGGTTCGCCGGAGGAGGCGCTGGCCGGGCTGAGCGCCCTGGCGCGGGGCGAGCAGAGCCCGGTGCTGGTGACCGGGACCGCCGGTGAGGCGGCGCGCACGGTGCTGGTGTTCCCGGGGCAGGGTTCGCAGCGGGTCGGGATGGGCCGGGAGTTGGCGGAGCGGTACCCGGTGTTCGCCGAGGCCTTCGACGCGGCGTGTGCGGCGTTGGACGAGCGGTTGGCGGGGTGGACCGAGCACCCGGTGAAGGACGTGGTGTTCGGTACGGCCGGATCGCTGGACCAGACCGTGTACACCCAGGCCGGGTTGTTCGCGGTGGAGACGGCGTTGTTCCGGCTGATCGAGTCCTGGGGCGTCCGGCCGGACGCGGTCATGGGCCACTCGATCGGGGAGATCACGGCCGCCCATGTGGCCGGGGTGCTCTCGCTCGGCGACGCGGCGGCGGTGGTCGCCGCGCGGGGCCGGCTGATGCAGGCGCTGCCGTCCGGCGGCGCGATGGTGGCGGTCGCCGCGACCGAAGACGAGGTCGCCGAACTCCTCGGTGACGGCGTGGACCTGGCTGCGGTGAACGGGCCTTCGTCGGTGGTCCTCTCCGGCGAGGAGGCGGCCGTGCTGAAGGCCGCGGAGCAACTGCGGGAGCAGGGCCGCAAGGTCAAGCAACTGACCGTCTCGCACGCCTTCCACTCGGCGCTGATGGAGCCGATGCTGGCGGAGTTCGCCACCGTCCTCGCCGAGGTGGTCTGGCGCGAACCGAGGCTCCCGGTGATCTCCAACGTCACCGGCCGACCGGCCGAGCCCGGCCAACTGGCCGACCCCGCCTACTGGGTGGACCACGTGCGGCGCCCGGTCCGGTTCGCCGACGGCATCGCCGCCGCGGCCGGGGACGGCACCGCACTGTTCGTCGAACTGGGCCCCGGCGCCGCGCTCAGCAGCGCGGTGGCGGAGTCCGCCGGCGACGGCGCGCTCTGTGTCGCGGCCCTGCGCGACGGCCGCCCCGAGGCGCACACCGTGCTGGCCGCGGTGGCCGAACTCCTCGTCCGGGGCGTCGCGGTGGACTGGTCCGGCCTCCTGCCCGCCGACCCGGGCCACCTGGAGCTGCCGACCTACGCCTTCGACCACCGGCAGTACTGGCTGCAACCCGCCCCGGCCGCCGACGCCGCCTTCCTGGGACTGACCGGGACCGACCACCCGCTGCTCGGCGCGGTGATGCACCTGCCGCAGAACGACGGCCTGGTGTTCACCTCCCGGCTCTCGCTGCGCACGCACCCGTGGCTCGCCGACCACGCCGTCGGCGGCGTCGTCCTGCTGCCCGGCACCGGCTTGGTCGAGCTGGCCGTCCGGGCCGGCGACGAGGCCGGCTGCGGCGCCCTGGACGAACTGGTCATCGAGGCACCGCTGGTGGTGCCGGACCACGGCGGCGTCCGGGTCCAGGTCGCGCTCGGCGGCCCGGACGAGCGGGGCACCCGGACGGTGGAGGTGTACTCCGCCCGGGAGGACGCGGTGGAGGCCGGTACGGACGGCTGGACCCGCCACGCCACCGGCACCCTGCGGCTGGCCGGGACCGGCGCCGCACCGGAGTTCGACCTCACCGCCTGGCCGCCGTCCGGCGCCCAGCCGGTCGAGGTCGATGTCGAGGGCTTCTACGCCGACCTGATCCGGCTCGGCTACACCTACGGCCCGTCGTTCCAGGGCCTGCGGGCGGTCTGGCGGCGCGGCGAGGAGGTCTTCGCCGAGATCGCCCTGCCGGAGGACCACCGCGAGGGGGCGGGCCGCTTCGGCATCCATCCCGCGCTGCTCGACGCCGCCCTGCACGCCAACGGCTTCGTCCGCCCGGCCGATGCCCCCGCGGCGGCGGACGAGCCCCGGACGGTCCTGCCGTTCGCCTGGAACGGGCTCACCCTGCACGCCGTCGGCGCCTCGGCGCTGCGGGTCCGGGTGGCACCGTCGGGCCAGGACGCGGTGTCGCTCCAGGCCGCCGACGAGACCGGCGGTCCGGTCCTGACGCTGGACTCCCTGGTGTTCCGCGCCGTCTCCGCCGAGCAGTTGGAGGCGGCGGCGGGTGCGCCGGGCGGCGACTCGCTGTTCCGGGTGGAGTGGACGGCCCTGCCGTCGCCGCCGCCCCTCGCGGCCGCGCCGAGCCGGGTGTCCGTCGCCACCGCCGACGAGGTGACCGCGCTGGCCGCGGAGGGCGGGGTGCCGGACGCCGTGGTGCTGACGGCGGCCGGTGCGGACGCGCTGGAGCTCGGCACCCGGGTGCTCGACGTGCTCCAGGCGTGGCTGGTCGCTCCGGTCCCGGAGGCCTCCCGGCTGGTCGTGGTGACCAGGGGCGCGGTGCCCGCCGGTGGCGACGCCGCGGTGACCGACCCGGCCGGCAGCGCCGTCTGGGGCCTGGTCCGGGCCGCCCAGGTGGAGAACCCCGACCGGATCGTGCTGCTCGACACCGCTGCCGGCACCGACGCCGATGCGGTCCTCGCCGCCGTGCTGGCCACCGGTGAACCGCAGGTCGCGGTGCGCGGCCCGGTGCTCTCCGCGCCGCGCCTCGCCCGGGCCGGTATCGCCCGGGGCACCGAGCCGGTGCTGGACCGGGCGGGGACGGTGCTGGTCACCGGTGGTACCGGGTCGCTGGGTGCGGTGCTGGCCCGGCACCTGGTGACCGAGCACGGGATCCGGCATCTGGTGCTGACCAGCCGGCGGGGCCTGGAGGCCGATGGTGCCCGGGAGTTGGTGGCCGAGCTGCACGCGCTCGGCGCCGAGTCGGTGGCGGTGCCGGCCTGTGACGTGACCGACCGGGACGCGGTGGCCGCACTGCTCGCCTCCGTGGTCGACGAGCGCCCCCTGACGGCCGTCGTGCACACCGCGGGCGTCCTGGACGACGGGGTGATCGGCGCGCTGACGCCCGAGCGGCTGGCCCGGGTCTTCGCCCCGAAGGTGACCGCCGTCGGCCACCTGGATGAGCTCACCCGCGAACTCGCCCCCGACCTGGCGGCGTTCGTCGTCTACTCCTCCGCCTCCGGCCTGTTCGGGTCCGCCGGCCAGGGCAACTACGCGGCGGCCAACGCCTACCTCGACGGCCTGATGGCCAGGCGCCGGTCGGCCGGCCTGCCGGCGCTCTCGCTCGCCTGGGGCCCGTGGGAGCAGAGCGCCACCGGGATGACCACCGGCGCCGAGGCGGCCGGGCGCACCCGGACGAACCGCCGCGGCGGCATTCTCGCGCTCGGGCCGGCGGAGGGCACCGCGCTGTTCGACGCCGCGCTCGGCGCGGACGAGGCGCTGCTGGTGCCGATCAAGCTGGACCTGCGGGCGATCAGGGCCGAGGCCGCGACCGGCGGGGGAGTACCGCCCCTGCTGCGCGGCCAGGTGAGGGCCGGCCGCCAGGTGGCCCGGGCCGCGTCCGGCGACGGCGGCGACGGCCTGGTGCGCCGGCTCACCGGGCTCGCCCGGGCCGACCAGGAGGCCCTGCTGGTGGACCTCCTGCGGGCCCAGGTCGCGCTGGTCCTGGGCCACACCGGACCGGACGGGGTGGTGGCCGGGACGTCCTTCAAGGACGCCGGATTCGACTCGCTCACCTCGGTCGAGCTGCGCAACCGGCTCCGCGAGGCCACCGGCCTCAATCTGTCCGCCACCGTGGTCTTCGACTACCCGACCCCGCTCGCCCTGGCCCGCCACGTGCACGGCGAGCTGCTCCCGGACGGCGCGGCGAGCGGCCCGGAAGTGGACGAGGACCGGCTGCGGCACGCCCTGGTCTCCCTCCCGATGGCCCGATTCCGGGAGGCCGGGCTGATGGAAGCCCTGGTCAGGCTGGTCGCACTGGACACCGGCGGACCGGCGGCCGACGCGGCGGACGAGGACGACCGGCCGGGCACGCTCGCCGACCTGGACGTCGACGACCTCGTCCAACTGGCGCTCGGCGGCGACGACGACGAGGGCCTCGAAAGCTGATGCGGTACAACGTGAATGGGGCAGTGAAGTGAGTACTTCATACGAGAAGCTTGTCGAGGCGCTGCGGAAGTCGCTCGAAGAGGTCGGCTCGCTGAAGAAGCGGAACCGCCAACTCGTCAGCGCCTCCAGCGAGCCTGTGGCGATCGTGGGTATGGCGTGCCGGCTGCCCGGTGGTGTCGACAGCCCGGAGGGGCTGTGGGACCTGGTCAGCGAGGGCCGGGACGGTGTCTCGGGCTTCCCCTCCGACCGGGGCTGGGACCTCGACGGGCTGTTCGACGAGGACCCGGAGAACCGCGGCACCTCCTACGTGGACCAGGGCGGCTTCCTGCACGAGGCCGGTCTCTTCGACGGGGGCTTCTTCGGGATCTCGCCGCGCGAGGCGCTCGCCATGGACCCGCAGCAGCGGCTGCTGCTGGAGACCTCCTGGGAGGCGCTGGAGCGGGCCGGCATCGACCCGGCCACGCTCAAGGGCAGCGATGTCGGGGTCTTCAACGGGATCATGGGCGTCGACTACTTCGCCGGCGGCAGCGTGCCGCCGGAGCTGGAGGGCTTCACCGGGACGGGCGCGGCCGCCAGCGTGGCGTCCGGCCGGATCTCCTACGTGTTCGGCTTCGAGGGCCCGGCGGTGACGCTCGACACCGCCTGCTCCTCCTCGCTGGTGGCGATCCACCTGGCGGCCCAGGCGCTGCGCCGCGGCGAGTGCTCGATGGCGCTGGCCGGCGGCGCGACCGTGATGGCCACCCCCGGCCTCTTCATCGACTTCTCGCGCCAGCGCGGGCTGGCGGCCGACGGCCGGTGCAAGGCGTACGCGGACGCGGCGGACGGCACGGGCTGGGCCGAGGGCGCGGGTGTGGTGGTGCTGGAGCGCCTCTCCGAGGCGCGGCGCAAGGGGCACCGGGTGCTCGCGGTGGTCCGCGGCAGCGCGGTGAACCAGGACGGCGCGTCGAACGGCCTGACCGCGCCGAACGGTCCCTCGCAGCAGCGGGTGATCCGCAAGGCGCTGGCCAACGCGGGTCTGTCCACCGCGGATGTGGACCTGGTGGAGGGCCACGGCACGGGCACGGTGCTGGGTGACCCGATCGAGGCGCAGGCCCTGCTGGCCACCTACGGTCAGGACCGGCCCGCCGAGCGGCCGTTGCGGCTCGGCTCGCTGAAGTCCAACATCGGCCACACCCAGGCCGCCGCCGGGGTGTCGGGCGTGATCAAGATGGTGCAGGCGCTGCGGCACGGCGTCATGCCGCCCACCCTGCACGTGGACGCACCGTCCACCCAGGTCGACTGGTCCGCCGGTGCGGTGGAGCTGCTCACCGAGGCGCGGGACTGGCCGGAGACCGGCCGCCCCCGCCGGGCGGCGGTGTCCGGCTTCGGCGTCAGCGGCACCAACGCCCACCTGATCCTGGAGCAGGCCCCCGAGGAGGAGGCGCGGCCGGCGGCCGTGCCCGAGGGCGTCGTCCCGCTGGTGCTGTCGGCCGCCTCGGCCGCCGCCCTGGCCGGCCAGGCCGGGCGGCTGGCCGCCTTCGTCGAGGCGTCCTCCGTCGACGCGCCCGGGGCCGGGGCGCCGGTCGCGGTGGCGGGTGCGCTGCTCGCCCAGCGCGCGGTGCTGGGCGAGCGGGCGGTGCTGGTGGCCGGCTCGCGCGAGGAGACACTGGCGGGCCTGGCCGCGCTGGCACGCGGCGAGTCCGCGCCCGCCGGGGCGAGCGGCAGCGCGTCCCCGTCCGGAGGTCCGGGGAAGGTGGTCCTCGTCTTCCCGGGGCAGGGTTCGCAGCGGGTCGGGATGGGCCGGGAGCTGGCGGAGCGGTACCCGGTGTTCGCCGAGGCCTTCGATGCTGCGTGTGCGGCGTTGGACGAGCGGTTGGCGGGGTGGACCGAGCACCCGGTCAAGGACGTGGTGTTCGGTACGGCCGGATCGCTGGACCAGACCGTGTACACCCAGGCCGGGTTGTTCGCCGTGGAGACGGCGTTGTTCCGGCTGATCGAGTCCTGGGGCGTCCGGCCGGACGCGGTCATGGGCCACTCGATCGGGGAGATCACGGCCGCCCATGTGGCCGGGGTGCTCTCGCTCGGCGACGCGGCGGCGGTGGTCGCCGCGCGGGGCCGGCTGATGCAGGCGCTGCCCTCGGGCGGCGCGATGGTGGCGGTGGCAGCCACCGAGGCCGAGGTCGCCGAACTCCTCGACGACGGCGTGGACCTGGCGGCGGTGAACGGTCCTTCGTCGGTGGTCCTCTCCGGGGAGGAGGCGGCCGTGCTGAAGGCCGCCGATAGCCTGAAGGCACAAGGCCGCAAGGTCAAGCAGCTCACCGTCTCGCACGCCTTCCACTCGGCGCTGATGGAGCCGATGCTGGCGGAGTTCGCCGCCGTGCTCGCCGACGTCGCCTGGGGCGAGGCACAGGTCCCGATCGTCTCCAACGTGACCGGACAGGTGGCCGAGCCCGGTCAACTGGCCGACCCCGCCTACTGGGTGGACCATGTCCGCCGCCCGGTCCGGTTCGCCGACGGCGTCGCCACGGCGGCCGGTCCCGGTAACGCGGTCTTCGTCGAGCTCGGCCCCGGCGCCGCGCTGAGCGGCGTGGTCGCGGAGTCCGCCGGTGCTCGCGCGGTCGCGGTGGCCGCGCTGCGCGACGGCCGCCCCGAGGCGCACACCGTGCTGGCCTCGGTCGCCGAACTCTTCGTCCGGGGCGTCGCGGTGGACTGGGCGAAGACCCTGCCCGCCGGCTTCACGCCCACCCATCTGGAGCTGCCCACCTACGCCTTCGAGCACGAGCACTACTGGCTCCCGGCCACCCCGCTGACCGACGCCACCTCGCTCGGCCAGGGCAAGGCCGACCACCCGCTGCTCGGAGCGGTCGTCCAACTGCCGCAGTCCGACGGCCTGGTGTTCACCTCCCGGCTGTCGCTGCGCACGCACGCCTGGCTCGCCGACCACGCCGTCGGGGGAGTGGTCCTCGTCCCCGGGACCGGTCTGGTGGAGCTGGCCGTGCGGGCCGGCGACGAGGTCGGTTGCGGGGTGCTGGACGAACTCGTCATCGAGGCACCGCTGGTGGTGCCCGAGCACGGCGGCCTGCGGGTCCAGGTCGCCGTCGGCGGCCCGGACGAGCGGGGCGCCCGCACGGTGGAGGTGTACTCCGCCCGCGAGGACGCGGTGGAGGGCACCGACACCGCGGGGGCCATGGACGCCTGGGTCCGCCACGCCACCGGCACACTGCTGCCGACGACGGCCGGCGCCGCCGAGCCGGAGTTCGACTTCACCGCCTGGCCGCCGCCCGGCGCGCAGCCGGTGGACATCACCGGCGGCTACGACCTGCTCGACCGCGCGGGGTACGCCTACGGCCGGTCGTTCCAGTGCGTGCGTGCGGTCTGGCGGCGCGGCGAGGAGATCTTCGCCGAGGTGGCCCTGCCAGACGAACTGCGCGAGCGGGCCGCCGGGTTCGGCATCCACCCCGGCCTGCTCGACGCCGCCCTGCACTCCAGCATGCTGGACGCGGCGGCCGCGCTGAGCGGCGCCCGGCCGGACGACGCACCGGACGAGGAGCCGGTGGTCCGGCTGCCGTTCGCCTGGAACGGGCTGGTGCTGCACGCGGCCGGGGCCGCCTCGGTCCGAGTGCGGGTCGCCCGGCCGGGGCCGGACGCCCTGTCGCTGGAGGCCGTCGACGATGCCGGCGGGCTCGTCCTGACGTTGGACTCGCTGGTCTCGCGCGCGGTCTCCGCCGAGCAGTTGGAGGCGGCGGCGGGGACGCCGGGCAGCGACGCGCTGTACCGGGTGGAGTGGACCGAGTCGGCCACCCTGCCCGCCACCCCCACCACCGGCCCGGTCCCGGCCCGGGTCATCGCCCCGGCGGACGTGGCGGCACTGTTCGAGGGCGAGGGCGAGGGCGAGGGAACCGGCGAGGGCACCGGCGCCGCCGCGCCGGCGGCGGTGCTGCTGGAGGCCGTCACCGACGGCCCCGGGGACACCCCGCTCGCGTTGACCCGGCGGGTGCTGGAGGTCGTCCGGGCCTGGCTGGCCGGGCCCGCCCCGGCGCGGGCCCGGCTGGTGGTGGTGACCAGGGGCGCGGTGCCCGCCGGTGGCGACGCCGCGGTGACCGACCCGGCCGGCAGCGCCGTCTGGGGCCTGGTCCGGGCGGCGCAGGCGGAGAACCCGGACCGGATCGTGCTGCTCGACGCCGAGGCCGGCACCGACCTCGACGCGGTCCTGACCGCCGTCCTGGCCACCGGTGAACCGCAGGTCGCCTTGCGCGGTGCGGCCCTGTCCGTGCCGCGCCTCGCCCGGGCCGGTATCGCCCGGGGCACCGAGCCGGTGCTGGACCGGGCGGGGACGGTGCTGGTCACCGGTGGTACCGGGTCGCTGGGTGCGGTGCTGGCCCGGCACCTGGTGACCGAGCACGGGATCCGGCATCTGGTGCTGACCAGCCGGCGGGGCCTGGAGGCCGACGGTGCGCGGGAGCTGGTGGCCGAACTGTACGCGCTCGGCGCCGAGTCGGTAGCCGTGCCGGCCTGTGACGTGACCGACCGGGACGCGGTGGCGGAGCTGCTGACCGCCGCCCGGCGCGACGGGCACCGGCTGACCGCCGTGGTCCACGCGGCGGGTGTCTTCGACGGCGGTGTGGTCGGCGAGATCGACCCGGAGCGGCTGGAGCGCGTCTTCGCACCGAAGGTGACGGCGACCCGGCACCTGGACGAGCTGACCCGTGAACTCGCCCCGGAACTGGACGTGTTCATCACGTACTCCTCCGTCTCGGCGGTGTTCCTGGGCGCGGGCACCGGCGCCTACGCGGCGGCGAACGCCTACCTGGACGGGCTGATGGCCCGGCGCCGGGCGGACGGCCTGCCCGCGCTGTCGCTGGCCTGGGGCCCGTGGGCGCAGAGCGACGGCATGGGCGCCGACCTGGACGAGCTGTCCCGGAGCCGGATGAACCGGCGCGGCGGCGCCCAGCCGCTGACGCCGGCGGAGGGCATGGAGCTCTTCGACACCGCGCTGCACAGTGACCGGGCGCTGCTCGTCCCGGTCAAGCTGGACCTGCGGGCCCTGCGCACGGCCGCCACGGCCGGCGCCGGGGTGCCGCCCCTGCTGCTGGGCCTGGTCCGCCCCGGCCGGCAGTCGGCGCGGGCCGCCGCGACCGGCGCCGGCGGCGGACTCGCCGGCCGACTGGCCGGGCTGGCCGCGGCCGAGCGCGAGGCGCTGCTGCTGGAGCTGGTCCGGACGCACGTCGCGTCGGTGCTCGGCCACGCGGGCGCGGCGAAGGTCGCGGCGGAGCGGGCCTTCAAGGACGCCGGCTTCGACTCGCTGACCTCCGTCGAGCTGCGCAACCGGCTGCGCGAGGCCACCGGCCTCAGCCTGCCCGCCACGGCCGTCTTCGACTACCCCACCCCGCTCGCCCTGGCCCGCTACCTGGACGGCGAGTTCGACGGCACGGCGGTCGCGGCGGGCCCGGTGGTACCGGCGGCGGCCGTGCACGATCCGGCCGATCCGGTGGCGATCGTCGGCATGGCCTGCCGGCTGCCCGGCGGGGTGGCCACCCCGGAGGACCTGTGGCGGCTGGTCACCGAGGGGCGGGACGGCGTGTCGCTGTTCCCCTCCGACCGCGGCTGGGGCCTGGACGAGCTGTTCGACGCCGACCCGGAGAGCGAGGGCACCTCCTACGTCAGCCAGGGCGGCTTCCTGCACGAGGCACCACTGTTCGACCCGGCCTTCTTCGGGATCTCGCCGCGTGAGGCGCTGGCGATGGACCCGCAGCAGCGGCTGCTGCTGGAGACCTCCTGGGAGGCGATGGAACGGGCCGGCATCGACCCGGGCTCGCTGAAGGGCACCGAGGTCGGGGTGTTCAACGGCATCATGGGCGTCGACTACTACGCCGGTGGCAGCGTGCCGCCGGAGCTGGGCGGCTTCGCGCTGACCGGCGCCGGCGCCAGTGTGGCCTCGGGCCGGGTGTCCTACGTGTTCGGGTTCGAGGGCCCGGCGGTCACCGTGGACACGGCCTGCTCCTCCTCGCTGGTGGCGATCCACCTGGCCGCCCAGGCGCTGCGCCAGGGCGAGTGCTCGCTGGCCCTGGCCGGCGGTTCGACGGTGATGTCCAGCCCGAGCATGTTCATGGAGTTCTCGCGGCAGAAGGCGCTGGCGACGGACGGCCGCTGCAAGTCCTACGCGGACGCCGCCGACGGCACCGGCTGGGCCGAGGGCGCCGGTGTGGTGGTGCTGGAGCGGCTCTCCGAGGCGCGGCGCAACGGCCACCCGGTGCTCGCGGTGCTGCGCGGGTCCGCGGTGAACCAGGACGGCGCGTCCAACGGTCTGACCGCGCCGAACGGCCCCTCCCAGCAGCGGGTGATCCGCAAGGCGCTGGCGGCGGCGGGGCTGTCGACGGCCGATGTGGACCTGGTCGAGGGCCACGGCACGGGCACCGTCCTGGGGGACCCGATCGAGGCGCAGGCGCTGCTGGCCACCTACGGTCGCGGCCGTGACCCGGAGCGCCCGCTCTGGCTGGGCTCGCTGAAGTCCAACATCGGCCACGCCCAGGCTGCGGCGGGTGTCTCGGGCGTGATCAAGATGGTGCAGGCGCTGCGGCACGGCGTGATGCCCGCGACCCTGCACGTGGACGCGCCCTCCTCGCAGGTGGACTGGACGGCGGGCGCCGTCGAGCTGCTGACCGAGGCGCGGGAGTGGCCCGAGGTGGACCGGCCGCGCCGGGCCGGGGTCTCCTCCTTCGGCCTGAGCGGGACCAACGCGCACGTGATCCTGGAGCAGGCCCCCGAGGAGCAGCCGGCCGAGGCCGGGTCCGCCCCCGACGCCGTGGTGCCGCTGGTGGTCTCGGCGAAGAACGCCGCCTCGCTGGCGGCCCAGGGCGGGCGGCTGACGGAGCTCGCCGGGGCGACCGCCCCCGCGGCGCTGGCCGGTGCGCTGCTCTCCCGGCGGGCGCTGCTCTCCGAGCGCGCGGTGGTGGTGGCCGGATCCCCGGCGGAGGCGTCGGCCGGGCTGGCCGCGCTGGCCCGGGGCGAGTCCGCCGCCGGGCTCGTGACGGGCACCGCGGGCGCGGTGGGCAAGCTCGTCCTGGTCTTCCCCGGTCAGGGGGCGCAGTGGGCCGGGATGGGCCGTGAACTGCTGGACACCTCACCGGTGTTCGCCGAGCGCATCGCCGAGTGCGCCCGCGCGCTCGGCCCCTGGGTGGACTGGTCGCTGGAGGAGGTGCTGCGCGGCGAGGCGCCGGCCGAGGTCCTGGACCGGGCCGATGTGGTGCAGCCCGCGAGCTTCGCGGTGATGGTCGGACTGGCCGCCGTCTGGGCGTCGGTGGGGGTGATCCCGGACGCGGTGCTGGGGCACTCGCAGGGCGAGATCGCGGCGGCCTGCGTGGCCGGTGCGCTCTCCCTGGAGGACGCGGCCCGGATCGTCGCGGTGCGCAGCCGGGTGATCGCCGGTCAGCTGGCCGGGCTCGGCGGGATGGCCTCGGTGGCGCTCTCCGAGGCCGAGGCGCTGGCCCGGTTGGAGCGCTGGGCGGGCCGGTTGGAAGTCGCGGTGGTCAACGGCCCCGCGTCGGTGGTGGTCGCCGGTGACCTCGACGTGCTGGACGAGGCCGTCGAGGTGCTGGCCGCCGACGGGGTACGGGTGCGCCGGGTCGCGGTGGACTTCGCCTCCCACACCCGGCACGCCGAGGCCCTGGAGGAGGTCCTGGCGGAGGCGTTCGCGGACATCCGCGGCCGGGCGCCGCTGGTCCCGCTCTTCTCGACGGTGACCGGTGAGTGGGTCCGCGAGGCCGGCGTGATCGACGGCGGCTACGTGTACCGCAACCTGCGGGACCAGGTCCGCTTCGGCCCGGCGGTCGCCGCGCTGCTCGCCGAGGACCACACGGTGTTCGTGGAGGCCAGTACCCACCCGGTGCTGGCCCAACCGATCACCGAGGTCGCCGACGGGGCCGGGGTCGAGGTCCTGGTGACCGGTTCGCTGCGGCGGGACGAGGGCGGCTTGCGCCGCCTGCTGGCCTCGATGGCCGAACTCTTCGTCCGCGGTGTGGCGGTGGACTGGACGGGCGTGCTGCCCGACGCGGCCGGTGGCGCCGAGGTGGACCTGCCGACCTACGCCTTCGACCACCAGCACTACTGGCTCCCGATGACCGCGGCGGCCACCGACGCGACCTCGCTGGGCCTGGCGGGGGTGGACCACCCGCTGCTCGGCGCGGTGGTGGAGGTGCCGGAGACCGGCGGGGTGCTGTGCACCTCCCGGCTCTCCCTGCGCACCCACCCCTGGCTGGCCGACCACGCGGTCGGCGACGTCGTGCTGGTGCCCGGGACGGGCCTGGTGGAGCTGGCCGTGCGGGCCGGTGACGAGGTCGGCTGCGGCACGCTGGACGAGCTGGTGATCGAGGCCCCGCTGATCCTGCCCGAGCAGGGCGGCGTCCGGGTGCAGGTCACCGTCGGCGGTCCGGACGAGGGCGGTGCCCGCACGGTCGCCGTGTACTCGACCCGCGAGGAGGCCGTCGGCGACCCGTGGACCCGGCACGCCACCGGTGTCCTGACGGCCACGGCCCGGGCGGCCGGGTCGCGGTTCGACTTCAGCGCCTGGCCGCCACCCGGCGCGGAGCGGGTGGAGATCGGCCCCGAGGAGTTCTACGCCGGTCTGCTGGAGCACAACTACGTCTACGGGCCGGTGTTCCGGGGCCTGCGGGCGGCCTGGCGGCGCGGTGACGAGGTCTTCGCCGAGATCGCCCTGCCGGAGGACCACCGGGGCAGCGCCGCCGGGTTCGGCATCCACCCGGCGCTGCTGGACGCGGCCCTGCACGCGAAGGCCTTCCTGAGCACGGGCGACCACCGGACGATGCTGCCGTTCGCCTGGAACGGCCTGGTCCTGCACGCCGCGGGCGCCTCGTCGCTGCGGGTGCGGGTCGCCCAGCCGGCGCCCGACGCGCTCTCGCTGGAGGCGGTCGACGAGGCCGGCGGCGCCGTCCTGACGGCCGACTCGCTGGTCTTCCGCCCGGTGTCCGCCGAGCAGTTGGGCGCGGCGGCGGGCCGTGCGGGCGGAGACTCGCTGTTCCGGGTGGACTGGACGGAGGTGCTCCCGGACGGGGCCGCCGGTTCGCCGTCCTGGGTGCGGCTGTCCACCGCCGAGGAGGTGGCCACCCTCGCGGAGGACGCGCTGTCCGGGGCGGCCGTCCCGGAGACCGCGATCCTGGAGGCGGTCACCGGCGGCGACGCGGACACCCCGCTGGACGTGACGGACCGGGTGCTGGAGGTCGTCCAGACCTGGCTGGCCGGCGCCGGGCTGGAGGAGACCCGGCTGGTGGTGGTGACCAGGGGCGCGGTGCCCGCCGGTGGCGACGCCACGGTGACGGACCCGGCCGGCGCCGCCGTCTGGGGTCTGGTCCGCGCGGCGCAGGCGGAGAACCCGGACCGGATCGTGCTGCTGGACACCGACGCGTCCGATCTGTCGGAGGTCGAGCCGCTGCTGGGGCCGGTGCTGGCCGTCGGCGAGCCGCAGGTCGCGGTGCGCGGCGCGGCGCTCCACGTGCCCCGGCTCGCCCGGGCCGGCGCCGTCGACCGGGCGGAGCCGGTGCTGGACCGGGCGGGGACGGTGCTGGTCACCGGTGGTACCGGGTCGCTGGGTGCGGTGCTGGCCCGGCACCTGGTGACCGAGCACGGGATCCGGCATCTGGTGCTGACCAGCCGGCGGGGCCTGGAGGCCGACGGTGCCCGGGAGTTGGTGGCCGAGCTGCACGCGCTCGGCGCCGAGTCGGTGGCGGTGCCGGCCTGTGACGTGACCGACCGGGACGCGGTGGCGGAGCTGCTGGCCGCCGTCCGGCACGACGGCCGCCGGCTGACCGCGGTGCTGCACGCCGCGGGCCTGTTCGACGCGGGCGTGATCGGCGAGGTCGACCGGGAGCGGCTGGAGCGGGTGTTCGCGGCGAAGGTGACGGCGACCCGGCACCTGGACGAGCTGACCCGCGAACTGGCCCCGGAGTTGGACGCGTTCGTGGTCTACTCGTCGGTGTCGGCGGTGTTCCTGGGCGCGGGCACCGGCGCCTACGCGGCGGCGAACGCCTACATGGACGGGCTGATGGCCCGGCGCCGGGCGGCCGGTCTGCCGGCGCTGTCGCTGGCCTGGGGCCTGTGGGAGCAGGAGACCGGCATGGCGGCCGGCACCGACGACCTCACCCGCAGCCGGCTGAACCGGCGCGGCGGTCTGCTGGGCATGACCCCGGCCGAGGGCATGGAGCTGTTCGACACCGCGCTGCGCGGTGACCGGGCGCTGCTGGTGCCGGCCAAGCTGGACCTGCGTGCGCTGCGCGCCGACGCCGCAGCCGGGCGCGAGGCACCGCCGCTGCTGCGCGGCCTGGTGCGCGCGAGCCGGCAGCTGGCCCGGGCCGCGGTCTCGGGGGACGAGCGGCGCAAGCTGGCCGAGCGGCTGGCCGGGCTGCCCGGCGCGGAGCGCGCGGCGCTCCTGCTGGACGTGGTCCGGGCCCAGGTCGCCGTCGTCCTCGGCTACAGCGCGTCCCACCACATCGACGTGGACCAGGGCCTCTTCGAGATCGGCTTCGACTCGCTGACCGCGCTCGAACTGCGCAACCGGCTGGGCGAACTGATGGGGGCGAAGCTCTCGGCCGGTCTTGTTTTCGATCACCCGACGCCGGGGATGATTGTCGCGCACATGCAAGAGCGCATGTTCGGCGAGGGCACGGGGGGTGTCGCGGCCATCTCGGTCTGAGCCGCCACGGCCGAGCCCCTGCCGCAGCCCCGGAGCGGTCCGGCGAGCGGCCCGGCCGACAAGCCGATGAACGACCCCGATGAACGACCCGGTGAACGACCCGATGAACGCCCCACTGAACGGCCCCGAACGAGCGGCCCTGATCCGGCTCGCGGACAAGAGAGGAGATGACGACGTGTTCGACGCGGACGCCTACCTCCGGCGCATCGGTTGCGCCGGGCAGACGCGCGTGGACATCGAGACGCTGCGCACCCTGCACAAGCGGCATCTCATGGCGATCCCGTACAACATCGCCGCCCAGGACTTCACCGACGGCATCAACCTGGTCGACCTCGACGAGGACGCCGTGTTCGAGACGGCCGTCGTCGAGGGACGGGGCGGTACCTGCTTCCAGCTGAACCGGCTGTTCTTCCGGCTGCTCGGCACCCTCGGCTACGAGGTCTCCCTGATGGCGGCCAGTACCGCCGAGGGCAGGGAGAACTTCGGCACCGAGATCGAGCACATGTTCGTCCGGGTGGCGCTGGACGGCGCCGAGTGGCTGGTCGACGTGGGCTACCCGGGGCCGTCCTACCTCGAACCGCTGCTCGTCACCGACGCGGTGCAGACCCAGTACGGCTGCCAGTACCGGCTGGTGGACCGGGGCGACGGTGAGACGGCGCTGCAGCGCCGGGGGCGGGTGACCCGCTGGAGCGTGGTCTACACCTTCAAGCTGCTGCCCCGGCGGTGGAGCGACTGGAAGGAACTGGAGGACCGCGCCCGGGAGAACCCGGCGCCGCCCCCCGAGGGGGACATGCAGGGCGTCCTCTACGGCCGGGCGTTCGAGGACGGCCAGGCCGTCCTGAAGGGCCGCCGGCACCTGACGGTCCGGGACGGACGGGAGCGGGTGCGCACCGTCGTCGACGACGACGAGCACCGCGTGCTCGTCGGCACGATCGTGTCCGGGGACCTCCCCTGACCGGCGGGAACACCGTCGGGAGCACCCGCGGGAACACCGGCGGGAGCACTTCCGGCAGCACCATTCGCAGACGATGTACGACAATTCTGGAAGGGAATCCAATGGCGAAGAACTCGGCCGATGTGGTTGTCATCGGCGGCGGCCCGGCCGGCGCGGTCAGCGCCTTTGTCCTGGCCAAGCAGGGTCATTCCGTGGTGCTCCTGGAGCGCGACGAGTTTCCGCGCTTCCACATCGGTGAGTCCCTGCTGCCCTACATGATGGGGCTTTTCGACCGGATCGGCCTGCGTGAGGCGCTGGAATCCCGCGGATACGTCCCGAAGTTCGGTGGCGAATTCATCGACCCGACGGAGAAGAAGTTCTTCTCGGGCGTCTTCCGCGCGGACTTCAGCAAGCAGGGCGAGGGGCGCTTCGACCGCGCCTTCCAGGTCGAGCGGGCCCGGTTCGACGCGATGCTCGTCGAGGAGGCGGCCAAGGCGGGCGCCGAGGTCCACCTGGGCGCCGGCGTCAAGGAGCTGCTGATGGAGGGCGACCGGATGGTCGGCGTCAGCTACGAGAAGGACGGCGAGGAGCACGAGGTCCGGGCGACCTACGTGATCGACGCCAGCGGCCGGTCCGGGCGGATCGCCAACAAGTTCGGGCTCCGCAAGACGCTGGAGAAGCTCCGGATGGTCGGGGTGTTCCGGCACTACGAGGGCCTCGACGAGAAGCACAACCTCGGGGCCGAGGGCGACATCCAGGTCGGCGCGCACAACGACGGCTGGGTGTGGGCGATCCCGATCTCCAAGGAGGTCATCAGCGTCGGCACCGTGATGCCGCGTGACACCTTCCGGGCGGCGGGCTCGCCGGAGGCGGCGTTCGACGAGCACCTGAACCGGGTGCCACGGATCACCGCGCGGCTCACCGGCACCCGGCCGAGCATGGACCTCAAGATCGAGACCGACTACTGCTACCACGCGGACACCGTCACCGGCCCCGGCTGGGTGATGGTCGGCGACGCGGGCTGCTTCGGCGACCCGATGTTCTCCGGCGGCGTGCTGGTCGCGACCGCCACCGCCACCCGCGCCGCCGAGACCCTCGACGCGGCGCTGAAGTCCCCGGCGGACGCCGACGCGCTGATCGACGAGTACTCGAACTACTTCAAGACCGGGTACGACACCTACATCCGGCTGATCCACGCCTTCTACGACGGCGAGCTGGTCTCGGTGGCCGCCGACGCCGGCCGGACCACCTCCCGCGACGCGCTGGAGCGCTACCTGATCCGGCTGATCGGCGGCGACTTCTGGAGCGAGCACAACGCCGTCGCCCAGGAGATGCGCCGGCGCCCGGAGTGGGACACCTTCGCGCCGTTCCAGCGGGTCTTCGGCTGCCCGTCCTACCCGCAGCTCGACGAGCACGACCGCAAGGAGCGGGCCGAGGCCCGCATCCTGCGGGTGACCACCGGCCAGTAACGGCCGGGCACGTCCTGCGCACGCCCGGGATCCCGGCGGCCGACCGCCGCCGGGGCCCCGGGCGCGGGTCCGGGCCCGGGTGGCACCGGAGCAGGGGCCCCACCGCGGGCGCACCACCGAAGAGTCGGCGTTCGACGTTCTACAGGACAGGTTGAAGCGGCGTGAGAGAACAAGTTCCGGTGCGCATCGGCGACCGTTCGTACGACGTGCTCATCGGCCCGGGAGTGCGCTCCTCGCTGGCCGAGGTGATCCGGGGGCTCGGTGCCCGGCGGGTGGCGGTGGTGTCGGCGCGCCCCGCCCAGTGGGTGCCCGACACGGGTGTCGAGACCCTGCTGCTGCCCGCCCGGGACGGCGAGCCGGACAAGAACCTCGCCACCGTCGAGGCGCTCTGCGCGGAGTTCGTGCGGTTCGGGCTGACCCGCTCCGACGCCGTGGTCTCCTGCGGCGGCGGCACCACCACCGACGTGGTCGGCCTGGCGGCGGCCCTCTACCACCGCGGGGTGCCCGTCGTGCACCTGCCGACCACGCTGCTGGCCCAGGTGGACGCCAGCGTCGGCGGCAAGACGGCGGTCAACCTGCCGTCCGGCAAGAACCTGGTGGGCGCCTACTGGCAGCCCGCCGCGGTGCTCTGCGACACCGACTACCTGGCGACGCTGCCGCACCGCGAGATGCTCAACGGCCTCGGCGAGATCGCCCGGTGCCACTTCATCGGCGCCGGCGACCTGCGCCCGCTGGCCCTGGCGGACCGGATCGCCGCCAGCGTGACGCTCAAGGCCGGCATCGTCTCGGCCGACGAACGCGACACCGGACTTCGGCACCTGCTCAACTACGGCCACACCCTGGGCCACGCCCTGGAGGTGGCCACCGACTTCGCGCTGCGCCACGGCGAGGCGGTCGCCGTCGGCACCGTCTTCGCGGGCCTGCTCGCGGGCGTCCTGGACCGGATCGACCCCGCCCGGGTGGACGAGCACCGGGCGGTCGTCGCCTCCTACGGCCTGCCCGGCGCGCTGCCCAAGGGCGTGCGGCCGGGCGAACTGGTCGAGCTGATGCGGCGGGACAAGAAGGCCCTCAGCGGGCTGGCCTTCGTCCTGGACGGCCCGGCGGGCGCGGAACTGGTCCACGACGTGCCCGAGCGGGCCGTCCTGGAGGCCCTGGCGCGGATGCCGCGCCGGCCGCTCGCCCGGCTCGTCGGGCACGGCGCCGACGGGCCCGCCGGGACGGGGGCGGCGGTGTCATGAGGTACTCACCACGGCGGCCGCCCGGCGGCCCGCCGGCCGCGCGGACCGGCCCGGCGGAACGGCTGCTCGCCGACCGCCTCGCCGCCGCGCTGGCCAGGCCCGCCGCGCAGCAGCCCGGCTGGCCGGACCGGGCCCGCGCGCAGGAGGTCGTCGCCCGGCTGCGCGCCGCCGCCCCGATCGTCACGCCCGCCGAGACCGCCCGGCTCGCCGAGCGGCTGGCGGCCGTCGCCCGGGGCGAGGCCTTCCTGCTCCAGGGCGGCGACTGCGCGGAGACCTTCGCCGACAACACCGAGCCGCACCTGCGCGCCAACCTCGGCCTGCTGCAGCGGATGGCCCTGGTGCTCGCCCACACCACCGGACTGCCGGTGGTGCCGGTCGCCCGGGCCGCCGGCCAGTACGCCAAGCCGCGCTCCCACCAGGTCGACGCCCACGGCCTGCCGGTCTACCGGGGCGACATCGTCAACGGCGTCGAACCCACGCCCGCCGCCCGCACCCCGGACCCGGAGCGGATGCTGCTGGCCCACGCCGAGGCCTCGCGGACGGTGGCCATCGCCCGGCGGCTCCGCCGGGACGGCCTGGGCGACCCGCACGCGCTGCACGCCGAGAACCTCCGCTTCGTCCGCGACTCGCCCGGGGGCCACCGGTACGCGCCGGCGGCCGAGGAGATCGGCCGCGGCCTGGGCCTCCCGGCCGGCCCGGGAGCCGACGGCGGGACGGCGCCCGGGAGCGAGGTCTACGTCAGCCACGAGGCCCTGCTGCTGGACTACGAGAGCGCCCTGCTCCGGGTGACGGACGACGGGCCGGAGCCGCTGTACTCCAGCGGACTGGCGCACTTCCTCTGGATCGGCGAGCGCACCCGCGGGCCCGAGGACGCGCACATCGCCTTCGCGGAGCTGCTGGCCAACCCGATCGGCGTGAAGATCGGCCCGGGCACCACCCCCGAGCAGGCGGTCGAGTACGTGCGCCGGCTCGACCCGCACGGCGCCCCCGGGCGGCTGACGCTGATCAGCCGGATGGGGCACGCGCGGGTCCGCGAGGTGCTCCCGCCGATCGTCGAGAAGGTCACCGCCTCCGGCCACCAGGTGGTCTGGCAGTGCGACCCGATGCACGGCAACTCCCGCACCGCGGACAACGGGTACAAGACCCGCCACTACGACCACGTCGTCGAGGAGATCGCCGGCTTCCTCGACGTCCACCGCGCGCTCGGCACCCACCCCGGCGGCCTCCACCTGGAGTCGACCGGGGAGGACGTCACCGAGTGCCTCGGCGGCGCCCGGAGGATCGCCGAGCACGAGCTGCCCGGCAACTACCGGACCGCCTGCGATCCGCGCCTGAACGCCGAGCAGTCGATGGAACTCGCCTTCACCGTCGCGGAGATGTTCGCGAAGACGGTCGCACAGGGCACCGCACCCCGCCCCGGGAGGCCACGATGACCGACGCCCCGCAGCACGCCGTCCCGCCCGGCCCGCCGATCGGCGGGGCCACCCGGCTGTACGCCGTCCTCGGCGACCCGGTCGCCCAGGTGCAGTCGCCCGGGCTGCTGAACCCGCTGTTCGCCAGGCTCGGCATCGACGCGGTGCTCGTCCCGGTGCACGCCCGGCCGGGAGACCTGGCCACGGTGGTCCGCGGCCTGCAGCACATCGGCAACCTGGACGGCCTGTTCGTCACCGTGCCGCACAAGGCCGCCGCCGCCGGCCTCGCCGACCGGCGCAGCCGCACCGTGGAGATCACCGGCACCGCCAACGTGCTGCGCCGCGAACCCGACGGCGGCTGGCTCGCCGAGAACTTCGACGGCTCCGGCTTCGTCGCGGGCCTGGCGCGGGCCGGCCACGACGTCCGCGGCCGCCGGGTCGCGCTGGCCGGCGCCGGCGGGGCGGGCAGCGCCATCGCGGCCGCCGTGCTCGCCGCGGGCGCGGAGCGGCTCGCCGTCACCGACCCGGACGGGCCCCGGCTGGCCGCGCTCGTCGCACGGCTGGCCGAGCACTGGCCCGGCCGGGTCCGGGCCTCGGCCGAACCGCCCCTGCACGACAGCGACATCGCGGTGAACGCCAGCCCGCTGGGCCTGCGCCCGGGCGACCCGCTGCCGTTCCGGCCGGACGCCCTCGCGCCCGGCGCCGTGGTGGCGGACATCATCATGCAACCGAGGGAGACGCCGCTGCTGCGGCTGGCGGCCGCCCTGGGGCTCGACGTCCACCACGGAATCCACATGCTGAACGGTCAGGTGGACGAGTACCGCGCATTCTTCGGGTTGCGCTGACGGGTGATCGGCAGGTCGGGGCCGACGACTACCAGAACGAGGGATGCGGGCCGCCGAGGGCGGCGCCTACTGTGAGGCCGCAATACCTTGCGTGAAATACCAGGGGCCATTGTTCCGCTCTTCCGTCGGCCACGCGCCCCGCCCGCTCAATCCCGCCAGGCCGTCCAAAAGCGGAGACCAGTTCGTAGCGGAGATTTGGAGAGACATGAACGCGCGACCGGCACCGGAATTCCCCTCCTGGCCGCAGTACGACGACGACGAGCGGAGCGGCCTGATACGCGCTCTGGAGCAGGGCCAGTGGTGGCGCATGGGCGGGGACGAGGTGAACTCCTTCGAGCGCGAGTTCGCCGACCACCACGGCGCACCGCACGCCCTGGCGGTCACCAACGGCACGCACGCGCTGGAGCTGGCGCTGCAGTGTCTGGGCGCCGGCCCCGGCACCGAGGTCATCGTGCCGGGCTTCACCTTCATCTCCTCCTCCCAGGCCGCCCAGCGGCTCGGCGCGGTCGCCGTCCCCGTCGACGTCGACCCGGTGACCTACAACATCGACGTGGCGGCCGTGGCCGCCGCGATCACCCCGCGCACCCGGGTGATCATGCCCGTGCACATGGCCGGGCTCATCGCGGACATGGACGCCCTCGGCAAGCTCTCCGAGTCCACCGGCGTCCCGCTGCTCCAGGACGCCGCGCACGCGCACGGCGCGCGCTGGCAGGGCAAGCGGGTCGGCGAGCTCGGCTCGGTGGCCGCCTTCAGCTTCCAGAACGGCAAGCTGATGACCGCCGGCGAGGGCGGCGCCCTGCTGTTCCCCGAGTCGGAGCTGTACGAGGCCGCGTTCCTGCGGCACAGCTGCGGCCGGCCGCGCACCGACCGCCGGTACTTCCACCAGATCGCCGGCACCAACATGCGGCTCAACGAGTTCTCGGCGTCCGTGCTCCGCGCCCAGCTGCGCCGCCTCGACGCCCAGACCGACCTGCGCGAGGAGCGCTGGAACCTGCTGTCCGGCCTGCTCGGCGCGATCGACGGCGTCGTCCCCCAGGGCAGCGACCCGCGGGCCGACCGCAACTCGCACTACATGGCGATGTTCCGGATCCCCGGCATCTCCGAGGAGGGCCGCAACGAGCTCGTCGACCGCCTGGTCGACGCCGGCCTGCCGGCCTTCGCCGCGTTCCGCGCGATCTACCGCACCGACGCGTTCTGGGAGACCGCCGCCCCCGACGAGACCCCGGAGGCGGTCGCCGAGCGCTGCCCCAACACCGAGGCCATCAGCCGGGACTGCGTCTGGCTGCACCACCGCGTCCTGCTCGCCTCCGAGGAGGCCCTGCACGCCACCGCCGCGATCGTCGCCGACGCAGTGGCAGCCCTGTGAGGCATCGCGCCGCCGTCGTCGGGCTCGGCTGGGCCGGCCGGGAGCTCTGGCTCTCGCGGCTCAGGACGCACGAGGACTTCGACGTGGTCGCCGTCGTCGACCCCGACCCGGCGCTGCGGGCGGCGGTCGGCGAGGCGACGGGCGTCCCCGCCCACGCGGCGGTGGACGCGCTCCACCCCGAGGACGTCGACGTCGCCGTCGTCGCCGTGCCCAACCACCTGCACGCCGAGGTGGCCGCGGCGCTGCTGCGGCGCGGCCTCGCGGTCTTCCTGGAGAAGCCGGTCTGCCTGACCTCCGCCGAGGCGGACGGCCTGGCGCGGGCCGAGCTCGACGGCGGCATGCTGCTGGCCGGCAGCGCCGCCCGGCACCGCGCCGACGTCCGCGAACTGGCCGCGCTCGTCCCCGACCTGGGGCGGGTGCGGCACGTCGACCTGTCGTGGGTGCGGGCCCGCGGCGTCCCGAAGGCCGGCGGCTGGTTCACCCGGCGCAGCACGGCCGGCGGCGGGGTGCTGGTCGACCTCGGCTGGCACCTGCTGGACGCGCTGGCCGCCCTGGTCGGGCCGGCCGAGTTCGCCCAGGTGGTCGGCGCGACCTCCGACGACTTCGTCAACGTCGGCGCCTGGTCAGCCGCCTGGCGCCAGGACCGGCCCGCCGACGCGCTCACCGGCGACGTGGAGGACACCGCCCGCGGCTTCCTGGTCCGCGAGGACGGCATCTCCGTCTCGCTGCGGGCCAGTTGGGCCTCCCACGAGGCCCTGGACGTCTCCCGGATCGTGGTCGAGGGCAGCGCCGGCAGCGCGGAACTGCGCTGCACCTTCGGCTTCAGCCCCAACCGGCAGCCCGAGCCGGTCCTGACCCTGACCCGGGAGGGCACCACCCGTCGGATCGCCGTGCCGGCGGAACCGATCGGGGCCGAGTACCGGCGCCAACTGGACGGCCTCGGGGCACTGCTGGCCGACCCCGCCCATCGCGGCCGGGCCATCGCGCAGGCGCGTGGCACGGTCCAGCTCATCGAGAGTTTCTACGAGTCGGCCCGCGTTGCCGGCCGGGCGCGATCCGCCCGTCCCGCAGCCGCCCACGAGGAGGTGAGGACCTCATGACCGCCACATCGGCACCCGGGTCCGCCACGACCACGGACAGACCAGCGAACCCCCGGCAGGCGGTCGTCTTCGACCTGGACGGGGTCATCGTCGACAGTTTCGCCGTGATGGGCCAGGCGTTCTCCATCGCCTACGCCGAGATCGTCGGCGGCGGCCCGGCGCCCTTCGAGGAGTACCAGCGCCACCAGGGCCGCTACTTCCCCGACATCATGCGGATCATGGGCCTGCCGCTGGAGATGGAGGCGCCCTTCGTCCGCGAGAGCTACCGGCTCGCGCACCAGGTGCAGGTCTTCGACGGCATCCCCGAACTGCTTCAGGAGCTCCGTGACCGGGGCCTGCGGATGGCCGTGGCCACCGGCAAGGCCGGCGACCGGGCCCGCTCCCTGCTCGACGGCCTGGGCCTGCTCCCGTACTTCGCCCACGTGATCGGCTCCGACGAGGTGGCCCGGCCCAAGCCCGCCCCCGACATCGTGCTGCGCGCGCTGGAACTGCTGGACGTACCCGCCGACCAGGCCATCATGATCGGTGACGCGCCGACCGACCTGGCCAGCGCCCGCGGCGCCGGCGTCGCCTCCGCCGCCGCCCTCTGGGCCGGTCCGGACGAGGCCGAGCTGCTCGCGGCCGGCCCCGACGTGGTGCTGCGCCGCCCGGTCGAGCTGCTCGCCCTCTGCCCGGCCCTCAGCGAGCGCTGACCCGACCGCGCGGAGGCGGCACACCATGCGGACCGGCGAGAACGGACCGGCACCGGGGCCCGGCGGCGCGGCGGAGGCCGAGGAGGCGCCGCGCTACCTCGGCATCGACGTCGGCGGCACCAAGGTCGCCCTGCGGGCGGAGTCGGCGACGGGCCGGGCCGAGGAGACCTCCTTCGCCTGGGGCCCGGGCCGCGACGCCGACCACGACCTGGCCCGGCTCGCCGAGCACGTCGGCACGCTGGCGGCCCGGTCGGGCGCGCCCTTCCGGGCCGTCGGTGTCGCGATGCCCGCCACCGTCGGCCCGGACGAGCGGGTCACCGCCTGGCCCAGCCGGCCGGAGTGGACCGGTCTGCCCCTGGGCCCGGCGCTGCGGGCGCTGTTCCCCGGGGCGGCCGTCGTCTGGGCGGACGACGGGGACCTCGCGGCCCTCGCCGAGGCCGAGGCGGCGGCCTGCGCCGACCTCCTCTACCTGGGCGTCGGCACCGGCATCGGCGGCGGCCTCGTGCTCGGCGGCCGGCTCTGCCCGGGCTCGGCGCACGGCTCCTTCGAACTCGGCCACCTGGTCGTCGAACTGGACGGCCCGGTCTGCGTCTGCGGCCGCCGGGGGTGCCTCCAGGCGACCGCCTCCGGGCCCGCCACCCTGGCCCGCGCCGAGCGGCTGCGCGGCGCGCCCGTCACCTTCGACGAGCTGCGGGCGGGGCTGCGGGCCGGGCAGTCCTGGGCCGTCACGGCGCTCGACCGGACCGGCCGCGCCCTGGCCGCCGCCGCCGTGGGCGTGGCGGAGCTGCTCCACCCCCGGCTCGCCGTGCTCGGCGGCGGCTTCGCGGCCGGGATCCCCGAACTCGTCGACCGGACGGCCGAGCACCTCGCCGCCCTCGCCCGGCCGGGCCTGACCCCGCTGCCGGTCGCCCCGGCCCGGCTGGGCGGGCTCTCCTCGCTGCGCGGCGCCGTGCTGCTGGCCCGCGGGCAGTAGGGCGCGGGACGGCCCGCCCGGACCAGCCGGTCCGGGCGGGCCGTCGCCGCGTCAGCCCCCGTGGCCCGCCGCGCCCGCCGGTACGGCGGCCGTCAGCCCGGCCCGCAGCCCGTCCACCAGCGCGGCCGCGCCCGCCGGCTCGCCGGTCGCGCCGAACACGTGGTAGTCCGGGCGGACCAGCAACGCGCTCGCCCCGTACCGCGCCAGGTAGGCCCCGTAGACGCCGTCCGTGTCCACCACCCGGACCTCGCCGGACTCCCCGGCGCCGGCGTCCCCCTGCCCGTCCCGGGTCCGGCCGGCCGGCAGCAGCCGCACCACGTGCGCCCGCAGCCCGGCCAGGAAGGAGAGCCGCTCCGCGCCGAGCCGGGCGTCCGCCCCGGGCGCGAGCAGCAGCACGAAGCCGCGCCCGACCACCTCGTCGAACAGGCCGCGGCCGCCGGGCCCGTCGACCACCCCCTGGGGCACGACCTCGCCGGCCGGCCTGAGCGGTCCGTCGCCCCCGCCGCCGTACAGCAGGCCCTCGGTGAGGGGCTTGGCCGGCTCCGGCCGGGTCGGCCCCCGGCCGTGCCGGTTGGCCAGCACCGTGGCGTCCCGCTCGGCGGCGGCGGCCGGGTCGGTCACGCAGATCACCCGGCCCAGCTGGACCGAGGCCAGGATCGACTCCCTGACCTGCGCCCGGCGTTCCCCGGTGTAGGTGTCCAGCACCGCCTCGTCGGCGAGACCGCGCAGCACGAGGTCCAGCTTCCACGACAGGTTGACCACGTCCCGGATGCCCGAGCACATGCCCTGCCCGGCGAACGGCGGCATCAGATGGGCCGCGTCACCGGCCAGCAGCACCCGGCCCGCCCGCCAGCGGTCGGCCCACCGGGCCTGGAACATGTAGGTGGTGCTGCGCAGCAGGGTGGCGGTGTCCGGCGTGACCCCGAACGGGGCGAGCAGCCGCCAGGCCGTCTCCTCGCGGTTCAGCTCGGCGGCCCGCTCGCCCGGCAGCCGCATGAACTCCCAGCGCCGGTGCCCGGGGCCGCTGCCCACCAGCGTGGTGGGCCGGGCCGGGTCGCAGATCTGCAGGTTGGTCGGTACGAACGCCCGCGGCTCGCGCAGTTCGACGTCGCACAGCAGCCACTCGTAGGAGAAGCCGAGGTCGGTGACGGGGACGTCGAGGTGGTCCCGGACGAAGCTGTTGGCGCCGTCGCAGCCCACCACCCAGCGGGCCGAGACCGTCCGCGCCGCGCCGTCCCCGTCCTCGGCCGTCACCAGGACCCGGTCGCCGTGGTCGGCGATCCCGACGACCTGCCGGCCGCGCTCCACGGTGACCCCGGGCAGCCGCGCGGTCCGGGCGGCCAGCAGTTCCTCCAGGGCGGGCTGGTGCATGGTGTTGGCATCCGGCCAGCCGTACGGGCCCGGGGTCCGGAACTCGATGTCCAGCAGGGTCTCGCCGGCCGCCGTCCGCCACTGGTAGCCGGAGGCCGGTTCGGTGATCCCGCCGAGGTCCGGGCCGATCCCGCAGGCGGCGAGCAGCCGGGCGGTCTCCCCGTCGAAGCTGGTCGCCCGGGGCAGTGTGTACGGGCGCCGGCGGCGTTCCAGCACGGTCGTCCGCCAGCCGTGCTGGGCGAGCAGGACGGCGAGCGCGGCCCCGATCGGCCCGTTGCCGACGACGACCACGTCCGTGTCCGTCGGGCCGGTCGGGGGCTCGTGCGGTGACACCTTGGGCATAGGGACCCCTCATCGCAGGGAGGCGGCGGACCGGTGCGGACCGGTGCACGGCGGGTGGGCACGGCGGCGGGAACGCGGCGGAGGAGTGCGAAGACGCGCTGCTCGGACGCCGCGGCGGCTGCGCGCGACAACGGGGCGCGACAGCCCTGGCAGGAACATCGGAAGACTACTACCGCGACCCGCGTGAAGCGTCAACGTCCGCCCCGGGCTATCAGATCGGGGGATACCACGACCGGTCTTGATCGGCCTACTGTGCGGACGTCCCGAAGAATCCGGGGACCCGTGCGCAGTCCGCCCGCCACCGCCTTCCGGCGCGGGCCCGCGGCCGCGCCACGGACCGTTGCCCGAAGGGAAGACCCGGCATGGCCCAAGCGACGACCGCCCACTACGAGAAGTGGGTCAGTGTCTTCCACCCGGTGCCGACGAGCACCGTGCGGCTCGTCTGCCTGCCCTACGCCGGCGGGTCCGCGAGCTTCTTCTTCCCGGTGTCGCGGGTGCTCGCCCCGAAGGGGATCGAGGTGCTGGCGATCCAGTACCCGGGCCGTCAGATGCGCCACCAGGAGCCGGGCATCGACAACATCCCCGAGTTCGCGGACGAGATCTTCGCGGCGGTGCGCCACCTGGACGACAAGCCGCTGGCGCTGTTCGGCCACAGCATGGGCGCGGTGCTCGCGTACGAGGTGGCCCTGCGCCTGCGGCGGGCCGGACTCCCGGCGCCGGTACGGCTGTTCGCCTCCGGCCGGCGGGCGCCGTCCCGCTACCGCGACGAGAACGTCCACACCGGCTCGGACGCCGACGTGGTGGCCGAGCTCAAGGCGCTGAGCGGTACCAGCCAGCTCATGCTGGCCGATCCGGAGAACCTGGCGATGATCCTGCCGGCCATCCGCAGCGACTACACCGCCATCGAGCGCTACCGGCACGACCCCGACCAGCGGCTGGACTGCCCGCTGACGGTGCTCGCCGGCGACAGCGACCCGCGGGTGTCGATCGACGAGGCGCGGGCCTGGGAGGAGCACACCACCGGGGCGACCGAGCTGGAGGTCCTTCCCGGCGGACACTTCTTCCTCGCCGACCGGAGCGCCGAGGTAATCGAGCTGCTGGCCCGGAGACTCACCGGGCAGGACGCCGCAACCAACCGCTGAACCACCTCCTGGAATGGGTCGACATGCGAACCGCCGCACCCGTGCCGACGATCGGCCAGCACTCGCTCCTGGTGTTCCTCCTCCAGGTCGCCGTGCTGCTCCTCCTGGCACTCGTCCTCGGCCGGCTGGCCCAGCGCTTCAACCTGCCCGCGGTTGCCGGTGAGTTGTGCGCGGGCGTCCTGCTCGGGCCCTCGGTCCTCGAACCGCTGCTGCCGGGCTTCTCCGACTGGCTGCTGCCGCAGAAGCCGGACCAGCTGCACCTGCTGGACGCCGTCGGGCAGCTCGGCGTGCTGCTGCTCGTCGGGGTCACCGGCGCGGAGCTGAAGTTCGCCCTGGTCCGCCGGCGCGGGCTGACCGCGGCCCGGGTCAGCATCGCCGGCCTGCTGCTGCCGCTGGGCCTCGGGATCGGCACCGGCTACCTGCTGCCGCGGTCCTTCCTGCCGAGCGGAGCGGACCCGGCGGTGTTCGCGCTCTTCCTCGGCGTGGCGATGTGCGTCACGGCGATCCCGGTGATCGCCAAGACCCTGCTGGACATGAAGCTGCTGCACCGCGACATCGGCCAGCTCATCCTGGCCGCGGGCGTGGTCGACGACGTGGTGGGCTGGTTCCTGCTCTCCGTCGTCTCGGCGATGGCCACCGCCGGGCTGACCGCCGGGGTGGTCACCACCGCGGTGCTGTACCCGATCGGCGTGGTGGTCTTCGCGCTGGTGGTCGGCCGCCCGCTGGTCGGCCGGGCCCTGCGCGCGGCCGGCCGGTCGGAGGGCCCGATGCCGACGATCGCCACCGCCGTGGTGCTGGTGCTGTTCAGCGCGGCGGCGACGCAGGCGATGCACCTGGAGGCCATCTTCGGCGCCTTCGTCTGCGGTGTGCTGATCGGCACCAGCGGCGAGCTGGACCCGGCGAAGCTGGAGCCGCTGCGGACCACGGTGCTGGCCTTTTTGGCCCCGCTCTTCTTCGCCACCGCCGGCCTGCGGATGGACCTCACCGCGCTGGGCCGCCCGATCGTCCTGGGCGTCGCGGTCGCGGTACTCGCCGTGGCGATCTTCGGCAAGTTCGTGGGGGCCTTCATCGGGGCCAGGCTCAGCCGGCTCAACCGCTGGGAGGCGCTGGCGCTCGGCGCCGGGATGAACTCCCGCGGCGTCGTCGAGGTGATCGTCGCGATGACCGGCCTGCGGCTCGGCGTCCTGAACACCGAGACGTACACCATCATCATCCTCGTCGCGATCGTGACCTCGCTGATGGCACCGCCCATCCTGCGGTACGCGATGACCCGCGCCGAGGAGGTGGCCGGGGCCGAACTCGGCCTGGGCGACCAGCACACCGACCCGGTACAGACCCCCGACCGGGCACCCGGCGCGATCCGCGTCTCCGACCAGCGAGGTGACTCATGACCACGATGCTTCTCCTGAACGGCCCCAACCTCGGGATCCTCGGCCAGCGCGAGCCGGAGATCTACGGCACCGACACGCTGGCCGACATCGAGAAGGCCGTCGCCGAGGAGGTGAGCGGCGTGGGCTGGGAGGTCCGCTCGATCCAGCACGACTCCGAGGGCGACCTCGTCCGGGCCATCCACGAGCACCGGCTCAGCAGCGTCGGCGCGGTGGTCAACCCCGGCGCGCTGATGATCGCCGGGTGGAGCCTGCGCGACGCGCTGGCGAGCTATCCGCAGCCCTGGGTCGAGGTGCACCTGAGCAACGTCTGGGCGCGCGAGCAGTTCCGGCACGAGTCGGTGATCGCCCCGCTGGCCGGCGGTGTGGTGGTCGGGCTCGGCGCCTTCGGCTACCGCCTGGCGGCCCGCGCCCTGGTGCACCTGACCGCCGCCGACCGCTGACGACCCGCCGGGTCGCCGCGGCCGGCCCGCCGCGTACGGCCGCCGGACACCGCCGGGCCGTCAGACACCTCCGGACCGTCCGGACCACGCGTTGAGAGGAAGACCCGGCCCATGAGGCTCAAGCTCCACGAAGTCGGCGACGGCGACAAGGTCGCCCTGCTCGTCCACAGCATCATCTCGTCGTCGGACACCTGGAGCCGGGTGGCGCCCCGGCTGGCCGACCGCGGCTACCGGGTGATCATGCCGGACCTGCGCGGCCACGGCGAGAGCCCGCAGGCCGACTCCTACTCGCCGGAGCTGCTCGCCGCCGACCTGGTGGAGTCGCTGCCGGCCGGCGCCGACCTCGCGATCGGCCACTCCTTCGGCGCCTCGGTGCTCTCGCTGGCGGTGGAGGGGCTGCGCCCGGCCAAGGTGGTCTACAGCGACCCCGCCTGGCGTTTCACCGAGAAGGCGGTCGCGGAGATCCGCGAGTTCGCCCAGTTCACCAAGGTGGCGACCGCCGAGGCCATCCGCCCGATGTTCCCGCGCTGGCAGCCCGAGGACATCGAGGCCGAGCTCGCCGGGTACGCGCGGTGGGACGTCCGGGCCGTCGACTGGCTGGAGAGCTCGCACAGCTACGTACCAGACCGCCCGGTCGTGCCCTCGCTGGTCCAGGGCGCCGGCGACCACCACCTCGTCCCGGACGAGCTGGCCGAGACCCTGCGCGCGAGCGGGTTCGAGGTGCGGTACGTGCCGGACACCGGCCACTGCATCCACCGGGACGACCTGGACGGCTTCCTGGCCTCCCTCGAAGGCTGGATCTGACCCTATGGGCAACGAAAGTTGACGTCCGATCAGGTTGTTCGGCCGGCGACGCGACACGGTCGCCGGCCGAGCGGCCGAACGGTGATCGGCCTGCGTGGTAGTGTCGCCGCGTGAGCTCTGGCCGCCTTGATCACGCACATGAGGGCACTTCTCCGACCGACGGGAAACCGCAGGTCGTCCACGGTTCCTTCACTCTGCAGGTCGGCTTCTCGGCGCCGCCGGAGCAGGTCTTCGCGGCCTTCGCCGAGCCCGCGCTGCGCACCCGCTGGTTCCGCCTCCCCGGCTCCTCGAAGCACGCCACCCACGCGCTGGACTTCCGGGTCGGCGGCAGCGAGGTGGCGACCAACCTGTTCGTCTCCGGGGACATCGAGGAGCGGCTCGAATACCGCTCCCGGTTCCACGACATCGTGCCCGGCGAGCGCATCGTCTACGTGTACGAGGCCCACGTGGACGGCCTGCGCCGCTGGGTCTCCCTGGTGACGCTCGAACTCGCCGCCCAGGGCGCCGGATCCCGGCTCGACTGGACCGAGCAGTACGCGTACCTGGTGCTGAGCGGGGACGGCACCCAGGACACCGCCCACCTCCAGGGCGGCACCCGGCTGATGCTCAACGGACTGTCCGCCGTGGTCGACCCGGAGCGCTACCGGGGCCTGGCGAAGATCCGCCCCGAAGAGTCCTGACTTTCGTCAGTTTCTCGCGAGAGGCGCAGCCGGCACGGGCGGCCCCCTGTCGAGGGGCCGCCCGGACCCCCTGCCGCGCCGGGACCTCGGGCGGCAGCCGGGATCCGCTCGCGCGGGGGCGACGAAGCGTCAGGTGTTCGAGGCGCGCACCGCGGTGAGGGTGGCCGGCTCCGGCTCCGCCGCGCTCGGCGCGGGACGGCGGCGCCGGACGAGGGCGAGGAGGAGGGCGCCCGCGGCCGCGCCGGCGAGGAGGACGATCGCGGCGACCGAGGCCGCGCGGCCTACGGCGTCGGTGAAGGCCTGGGCCACGTCCTGCGGCCGCGGGTTCCGGAGGGCGCCGAGCCGCTCGCCGAAGCGGCTGGTCATCAGGGTGCCGAGGACGCTGGTGCCGAGCACCGCGCCGACCTGGCGGGCGGCGTTGACCGTGCCGGCGGCCGCGCCCTCCTTGCCGCGCGGCACATGGCCGACCGCCAGCGCGGTCGAGGGCGCGCCGGCCAGGCCGCAGCCGAAGCCGAACAGCACCAGCGCCGGGGCGTAGCCGCCGAACCCGTCGGCCGGTTCGACGGTGGCGAACAGGCCGGCGCCCGCCGCCGCCAGCAGCAGCCCGGTGATGATGAGCCGGGCCGCGCCGAACCGTGGCCCGAGGATCCCGGCGACCGCCGAGGCCAGGATGAACATGCCGAATTCCGTGAGGAGTTGGACGCCCACCTGGAGCGCGGTCAGTCCGCGCACCTGCTGCAGCCAGAGCACCTGGAGCATGGCGAGGCCGACGAAGCCGAACAGGACGGTGCCGGCCAGCAGCAGCGCCGCGCTGTACGAGGGGTCGCGCATCAGCCGCAGGTCGAGCAGCGGGTGGGTGCGGCGCAGTTCGACCACGGCGAAGGCGGCGAGCAGGACGGCCGCGCCGAGGGCGGCGGCCAGTGGGGCGCCGCCGAGGTAGCTGTGGTGGCCGCCGTCGATCAGCCAGTAGATGAGCAGGGCGAGCCCGCCGGTGGCGAGGATCTGCCCGGGCCAGTCCAGGCGGACGCCCTCGGCCCGGGACTCGGTCACGCCGAACAGGGCGGCGGCGCCGGCGAGCGCGGCGATCACGGGGCCGAGCCAGAACGCGGTGTGCCAGGTCGACCAGCGCAGCGCCAGCCCGGCCGTGATCGGCCCGAGGGCGAGGCCGAGGCCGGAGGCGGCGGCCCAGGCGGCGATCGCGCCGGCCCGCCGGCGCGGGTCGGGGAAGGCGTCGGTCACCAGGGCGAGCGAGCTGGGGGTGATCAGCGCGCCGCCGAGTCCGGCCACCGCCTGCCCGAGCAGGACGGTGGACAGGCTCCCGGCGAACACCAGGACCACCCCGCCGGCGCCCATCGCGAGCGCGCCCAGCAGGAAGATCCGCCGGCGGCCCCAGCGGTCGGCGAACGCGCCGCCGCCGAGTACGACGGAGGCCACCACCAGGGTGTACATGCTCGGGATCCAGACCAGGTCCGCGGCGTCGAGGCCGAGGTCGGCGCGGACCGCGCCCAGCGTGCCGATGGTCTGGGTGGTCTGGATGAAGACGGTGAAGAGGCCGAGGCAGGCGGCCAGCAGCACGGTCCCGGTGCGGTCAGTGCGCGGCATCCGGCACCTCCGGGGTGCGGGGCGCGGCGGTGCGGGGGGCGGTCACGAGAGCTCCCAAGGGCGTGGGTTTGACATCGCGACTCACTGTAGCGCTGTGCGTTTGATAATCCAACTATGCAGGTGGACGGCGTGACGCAGCGGCGGGGCGCCCGGTGGATCCGAGGCGCCCCGCCGCTGCGGAGGAGTGGTCGGTCAGCTGGGCGTGCTGCCCGAGGCACCGGGGCACGGCGGGAGGGTCGAGGGCGCGACGGTCGCACAGGTCGCGGTGGCCACCGTCGGCCCGGACGCCGTCGCCGAGTTCGCGGACGCCGTCGCCGTGGAGGGCGTCACGCTGGCGGTGGACGGGCCGGGCGGCGAGGACGAGGTGGGGCCGGCGGACTTGGTCGACGACGAGGCCGACGCCGAACCCGTGCTCGCCGAGGACGACGGGCCGGAGGACGGCCCGGACGGCGTGCCCGAGGAGCTGGAGGCCGAGGCCGACCCGGTCGACGGACCGGTCGAGCCCGAGGTCGAGCCGGAGGTCGAGGGCGAGCCCGAACCCGAGGTGGAGCCCGACATCGACGCCGACGGGGAGACCGGCTTCATCGGAGCGGCCGGCGGGATGCCCGGCACCAGGACCTCCGGCGGCTGGACCGTCTTGTCCACCACCTTGATCTGCCCGGTCACCCGGGCGAACCAGCCACCGGTGGTGATGTCCACCAGGACGAGCTCCGTCACCGGCTTCGGCGCCGCCACCACGATGACCAGCGAGGACGGCTGGAAGCCGGTCCACGACTTGCCGGTGTACTTGGCGTCGCTCACCAGCTCCGGCGGCTTCAGCGGGTTCCCGCAGCTGCAGCGCACCCGCGGTACGCCCTGCGCGTCGACCAGGACGGCGGTACCGGCCTGCAGCACCGACTGGTAGGCGACCGACGCCCCGCCCTTGTAGCTGTGGTTGGTGACCCGGGTGTCCACCCGCAGGTAGGCGGAGGTCAGCGAGCGCAGATAGCCCGGGATGGCGGACTGCTCGATCCCCTGGGCGGCCGCCCAGGCCCGGCCGGTGTCCCCGGTCGACGTCATGGAGATCAGCCGTTCGACGTCGCAGGCCGGCTTGGACTTCTCACCGGCGTAGAGCCCGGCCGAGGAGCCCTGCACGGTGCGGATGCCGCTCGGCGAGGCCGCGGCGGTGTTCTTCGTGGCGCCGCCCGGACTGCCCGGGGCCGACGCGGGAGAGGAGACCGCGGTGGTCTCGACCGACTGGGTGAACGGCGCCGGTCCCGGATCGCCCGGAGTCTGCAGCGCCACCTCGTTCGCGGCCGGGATGGCATCGCTGGGGGTACCGCTCCCGCCGCCGCTGTTGACGATCAGCACCGTCGCCAGCACGGCCAGCGCCGCGGTGCCCCCGGCCAGCGCCAGCTTCGTGCGGGACCGCCACCACGGCGTCGGACGCCCGCCCGGCCCACCGGCCGAGGAGCCGCCCGGCCCGGACGGGGGAACGGACGGCGGTCCCGGCGGGCCGCTGGACGGCGGCCCGGAGAGCGGGCCGGACGGCGGGCCGGACGGGGGCCCGGAGAGGGGCGGTTGGGAACTCATCGAGGCTCCGTTTCGCGGGCGGCCGGCGAAACGACCGGCACAGAAGGCTCCTGCCACTGGCTTCCATTTCTGCCCCCGCCCGGCAACCGCCGCAACAGCACGCCACCGCCGGCTTGCCGTGCGCACACAGCGCGCGCGGCCCGGTCCTGGGTGACGCTGGACTCAGACGCGAGGGGGGCACCCGAGTCCACCAGGAGCCCGCATGCCCCAGGAGCCCCCCACCACGGCGCCCGGCCCGCCCGGCGTTCTGCGCGGTTGGCTGGACGCGTCGGCGGTCGTCCTCGCCGGGATCGCCGCGATGGCGGCGGTGGCCGCCCTCGGCCTCTGGGCCGCCGGCGCCGGCTCCCTGCCGGGCGGCGGCTTCCCGTACGTCCTGGCCGGTGCGCTGGCGCTCGCCGTCGGGGGCTCCGTGCAGCTCGACGGCGGGGCGGGCTTCTTCGCCCAGGTGGACGCCGGGATCACCGCGATGCCGCTGACCGTCGGACTGGTCGGCGCCCTGGTGATGGCGGAGGTCTTCCTGCGCCAGCTGCGCTTCCGGGCGGTCGCCGGCGGCGCCGAACTGCTCGGCCGGGTGGCCCGGACGGCGGCCGTCTGGGTGGTGGCCCTGGTGCTGATCACCCTCGCCGCCCGGCACACCTTCGTCGTCCCGCTCGGCGACGACCTCGTCCAGGACCTCGGCGGCGCCCTCGGCCTGACCCCCGAGATCGGCTTCCACGCGGAGCCGCTGAGCACCATCGGCCTCGGGCTGCTCTGGCTGCTGGTGGTCCTGGCGGCCACCTTCGCGGTCTCCCGCCGGGCGCCGCTGCCGCGCGGCCTGGTGCCGTTCCAGCAGGCCGTCCGGCCGGCCGCGTTCGCGATGCTGCTGGTGCTGCTCACCTGTGTGGTGCTCGGCCTGGTGGCGGGGCTCGTCACCGCCGTCGTGCACGGCGACGCCCGGGCGACGCTGGCCCTGCTCCTGCTGGCGCTGCCCAACCTGGTCTGGCTCGCCCTCGGGCTGGGGATGGGCGCCGAGTGGCACGGCCACCTGGTCGGGGCGATCGGGCTGCCCGTGCCGGAGTCGCTGTCCGAGGTGCTGCGCGCACCCGAGGGCAAGTCGGCCACCATCAGTCTCAGCACCCTCGCGGAGCAGGACGGCCGGGTCTGGTGGCTGCTGCCGCTGACGGCCGTGCTGCTGCTGGCGGCCGGCTTCCTCACCGCCTACCGCTCCCCGCGCGGGGTCCGGCTCTGGCAGCACGCCGTCCGGCTGGGCGCGGCCGCGGCCGTGACGATGCTGCTGGTGGGCGTCTGGTCCCGGGTCTCCGCCGACTACGGCCTCTCGGTGCTCGGGGTCGGCGCCGGGGACGGCGGGCTGGGCGACCTCCTCGGCTCCGTGCTCGGCGACACCAACCCGGTCGCGGGCCTCGGCGGCGGCTCGCTCGTGCTCGACCCGAAGCTCTGGCTGCTGGTGCCGCTGGCGGCGGGCTGGGGCCTGGTCGCCGGCCTGCTCGGCGGTCTGCTGGCGGCCCACCGGAGCAGGCGCGGCGAGATCGCGGCGGATGGCGGCTGACGGCCGGGACCGCGCGCCTCAGCGTCCCCGGGGGTGGACGACCGGCGTCGCCCAGTCCGGCGGCTCGGGCACCGGGGGCGAGACGTACGGCCCGCCCGCGCCGCCGCCGTACGCCGGGAGCACGTGGGTGGCCGGTCCGTCCGCCAGCCACGGGGTGGCGGGGCCGGGCGCCTCGGCGGTGGCGGCGCGCAGCTCGGCGACGAACTGCAGGCAGCTGGCGTACCGCTGCTCGGGTGATTTGGCGAGTGCCCGGGCCACCACGGCGTCCACCTCGGCGGACAGGTCCGGGCGGTGGTCCCGCAGCGTCGGCGGCGGGTCGTTGAGGTGGGCCCAGAGCAGCGCGAGATCGCTCTCCCGGCGGAACGGCGGCGTCCCGGTCAGCATCTCGAACACCACACAGCCCAGGCTGTACTGGTCGCAGCGGCCGTCCAGCGGCCGTCCGGAGATCTGCTCGGGCGCCGCGTAGTCCAGGGTGCCGACGATCTGCCCGACGGTGGTCAGGCCGCTGAGCGAGAGCGACTTCTTGGTGAGGCCGAAGTCGGCCAGGTACAGGTGCTCCGGGTGTTCGCTGTCCGTGCCCGCGGCGACCAGCACGTTGCCCGGCTTGACGTCCCGGTGGACCAGGTCCTGGTCGTGCGCGGCGTCCAGCGCGGAGCCGATCTGCAGGGCCAGCCGGGCCGCCCGGCCGACCGTGAACGCGCCGCCCCGGTTCATCAGCTCGCGCAGGTCGCCGCCGTGCACGAAGCGCATCGCGATGAACAGGATCCCGTCCGTCTCGCCCGCCTCGAACACCGGGATGATGTGCGGGTGGTCGATCGCGGCGGCGGCCTCCGACTCGTGGATGAACCGCTGGCGGAACACCTCGTTGCGGGCGAGCTCCGGCGCCAGCAGCTTCACCGCGACCGTCCGGCCCAGCCGCAGGTCCTTGGCCCGGTACACGACGGCCATGCCGCCCCGGCCGATCTCGGCCTCCAGCCGGTAGCCGGCCACCCGCCGCCCGACCATGCCGGACGGCAGACCGGGGACCTCCTCGGTGTGCGAGCCGGACGGCGGCGGCGGTTCGGTGGGCTCACCGCTGCCCGACTCCTCCGGGGGGATCACGGCTCACCCGTCCGGGTCGGCTCGTACCCGGTGGGGGCTCGGCCGGGCGCGGGCGAGGGCGTCGGGCCGGGCGCGGGCGGGGGCGAGGCGGCCGGGCGCGGGGTCGCGGCCGGGGAGGCGTTCGGCCGCCCGGGCGCCGCGTAGGTCTGCAGCTGGAGGCCGTCGCAGTAGCACCAGCGGTCGTGCACCGGGTCGAACAGCCAGAGCGCCTCGCCGTCGACGACCAGCCCGATCCGCAGGCCGCGGGCCCGGTCCCGGAAGGTCTCCAGATCGGCGCTGCCGGCCGCGAGGTCCTCCAGCAGCGCCCGGTAGCGGGCCAGCGCGCCCTCGGCCTCGGCCAGCGCCGGGCGGGGGTCGGCGGTCCGGGCCGGCGGGCCGGTGGCGTCCGGCGGCGCCGTCGGGAGGTTGATCAGCAGCCGGCCGTCCACCCAGGTGGTCCAGCCGTTGGAACAGAGCACGTGCCCCCAGTCGCCCTGCCGGGCGATCAGCTGGACCGGCAGCAGCGGGTCCAGCCGGGCGGCCGGCTGCGCCGGGTCGGGGGCCGTCCAGGTGGCCATCCCGTCCGGCGGGGCGACATGGGTCGGGCGGAACGCGAATTCGTCCATGGGCTCCGTCCATCGGAGGCGTTCACTTCTGCGTGATCACTTCCAGCTGATCACCTGCGTCCTGCACACCCGCGTCCCGGTCGCGCGCATCCGATCACTTCCGCATGATCGAGGGCTCCTGCCGGCGCAGCAGTGCCAGCACGGCGCCGCCCAGCACCACCGAGAGGCCCACCAGGATGCCCAGGCACCGCAGCCAGCGGGTGCGGTCGGGGCGGAACAGCGGGTCCGCGGTGATCGCGGTCGGGAAGACCGTGTGCAGGTCGACGGTCTGGGCCATGGCGGCCAGACCCCAGCGCGACGGCACCAGCCAGGCGAACTGCTCCAGGCCGGGCACTCCGTGCAGCTTCAGCATGGCGCCGCTGAAGACGATCTGCACCACCGAGAGGAGCACCAGCATCGGCATGGTGGCCTCCTCCTTGCGGACCAGCGCGGAGACCAGCAGGCCGAGCATCATGGCCGAGAAGGAGAGCATCGCGACGGCCAGGATCAGCTCGGCGAGCGGCGGCAGCACGACGCCGCTGTGCACCGTCACCCCGTTGGGCAGCGTCGGGCTGAGGTCCACCCCGGCCAGGCCGACCGTGGTCAGCACGGCCGCCTGGGCCACCGTGACGGTGCCGAGCACCACCACCTTGGAGACCAGGTACGCCGATCTGGAGAGCCCGACCACCCGTTCCCGCTGGTAGATCGGCCGTTCCTTGACGATCTCGCGCACCGCGTTGGCGGAGCCGGTGAGCAGCCCGCCGATGCACAGGGTGAGCACCACGTTGATGGCGTTGTCGGGGGAGATCCGGGAGCCGGCCATCGCCCGGCACATCACGCCGATGATGAACGGCAGGGCGATCATCACGGTGAGGAAGAGCCGGTCGGCGGCCAGCACCGCGGTGTAGCGGCGGACCAGGGTGCCCAGCTGGGAGAACCAGCCCTGCGGCTTCTCCCGTCCGATCGGGCTGCCGCCGACCGCGGCCGGGCGCCCGGCGGGGACGCCCGGCACCGCGCCGGCGGCGACGTACCGCTGGTACTGCGGGGACGCCAGGAACCTGCGCTGCCAGGCGGCGTGGTCTTCGCTCTCGAAGGCCTCGAAGGCCTCGGGCCACTCGGAGTAGCCGAAGAACTCCAGGGCCTCGCCGGGCGGCCCGTAGTAGGCGGTCCGCCCGCCCGGGGCCAGCACCAGCAGCCGGTCGCAGACGGACAGGCTCAGGACGCTGTGGGTGACCACCACGACGGTGCGGCCGTCGTCGGCGAGGCCGCGCAGCATCGTCATCACCGAGCGTTCCATGCCCGGGTCCAGCCCGGAGGTCGGCTCGTCGAGGAAGAGCAGGGAGGGCTTGGTCAGCAGCTCCAGGGCGACGCTGACGCGCTTGCGCTGGCCGCCGGAGAGGCTGGAGATCACCAGGTCGGCCCGGCTGTCCAGGCCGAGTTCGTGGATCACCTCGTCGACCCGGGCCTCGCGCTCGGCCTTGGTGGTGTCCCCGGGGAAGCGCAGTTCGGCCGCGTAGGAGAGCGCGCGGCGGACGGTGAGCTGGGTGTGCAGGATGTCGTCCTGCGGCACCAGGCCGATCCGGCGGCGCAGTTCCGCGTAGTCGCGGTACAGGTCGCGGCCGTCGTAGAGGACGGTGCCCTCGTCGGCCGGGCGCAGCCCGGTGAGGGCGTTGAGCAGGGTGGACTTGCCGGCGCCGCTGGGCCCGGCCACCGCGAGCAGGGCCTTCTCGGCGAGCGGGAAGCCGACGCCGTCCAGCAGCACCCGGCGGTCGGGGCCGACCCGGACCACCAGGCCCTGGACGTCCAGCGAGATCTCGCCGGTGTCGGTGTACTCGACCAGCTCGTCGCCGGACAGGCAGAGCGCGAAGTGGCCGATGCCGACGATGTCGGCCGGTCCGACCGGGGCCCGGACCACCGGGCGGCCGTTGAGGTAGGTGCCGTTGTGGCTGGAGAGGTCGACGATCTCGTGCCCGCCGTCGGGGAGGGTGCGCAGCTCGGCGTGGTGGCGCGAGACCACCAGGTCGTCCAGGACGAGGTCGTTGTCGTCGGCCCGGCCGATCCGCACCGTCCGGCCCGGGAGCCGGATGATCGCGCTGGGCTGCCGGAAGACGCCGGAGGCCTGCGGGGCGATCAGCGACGGCCGCTCGCGGCCGGCCGGCGCGGGCAGCCCGGCGAAGGTCGCGGAGGGGCCGTCGGCGGGGTTGCCGAACCGCAGCCGGGTGCCGGGGCCGACGTCCTGGTGGTCGATCCGGCGGCCGTCGGTGAAGGTGCCGTTGGTGCTGCCGACGTCGTCCAGCAGCCAGTGGCCGTCACTGGTGTGCAGGACGGCGTGGTGCCAGGAGACCCGCGGGTCGTCGATGACGATCTCGCTGGTCGGGTCGCGGCCGACGTGGTACGACCGGCCGGGATCGATCAGCTGCGAGTCCCGGTCGGTGACGAGGACCAGAGGCGGCGCGACGGGCGCGCCTGCGCGCTCTCCCATGGTTCGGATTCTAGTCCGGCCGGGGCGGCCCGGCGTTCCCGGCGGGGCTCCGGGGGCGCTCCTGCCCTTGACCAGCCCGAGTCAATTGGACTGGACCACTGGATCGGAAGCGGACCGCTGCCCTATCGTTTGCCCCATCGTCCGGAGCGTCTGCCACGCCGTCCGGAGCGTCTGCCCGCCGCCCGGAGCGCTCCGGGCGGCCCCCCGCGAGCCCCTGGATGGACCGATGAGCCTCTGGCCGCAGTTGCGCGATTCCCGGCTGGTCCGGGCCGGCCGGGCCCCGGGGACCCGCCTGCGCTGCGGGCTGATGGACACCATGCTGGCCGACCTCTCGGTCTCGGTGGTCCTCTTCTTCGAACAGACCCTGGACGAGGACCGGCTCGCCGCCGGCCTCGCCCGGGCACTGGCGCAGGTCCCGGTGTTCGCCGGGCGGCTGCGCACCGACGGCGACGAACTGACCGCCGTCTGCGACGACTCCGGTGTACCGATGGACAGTTACGACGTCGACGGCACGCTGGCGGAGGCGATGGGCCGGGTCACCTCGGCCGGCGCCGCGCTGGTCGACCCGGTGGACGCCCCGGCCGCCCGGGCCGGCGGCGTCCCGCTGCTCACCGTCCGGATCACCCGGCCCTCGGCCGGCGGCACGGTGCTGGGCTGCTCCTGGCACCACGCGATCGGTGACCTGCAGAGCTTCATGCTGCTGATGCGGGCCTGGTCTGCCGCGGTGGAGGGCGAGGAGCTGCCCGAGGCCGAACTGGTCGAGGACCAGGACGCGTTGCTCGGCAAGGTGCTGCCCGCCGAGGACTGCGGGCGGCCCGGGTTCCGACTGCCCGGCCCGGCCGAGGCCGCCGTGCTGGCCGCTGTGGTGGCGGCCGGGCCGCGCGCCAACCGGACCGTCCAGCTGTACTTCGGTGAGGCCGAACTCGCCCGGATGCGCGAGGAGTTCAGCACGACAGCAGGGCGAAGACTCTCCTCCGGCGACGTGCTCTGCGCCCATGTCGTCAGTACGGTGCGGGAGTTGGACGAGGACGGCGAGACCCGCTGGCTCACCGTCCCGGTCAACGCACGCCGCCCGCTCGGTCTGCCGCCGACCCTGGTCGGCAACCTGCTGGGAGACGTCCACCTGCCCCACGCGGCGCAGGACGGCCCGGCGGCCCTCGCGGCCGCCCTGCGCGAGGCGCTGGAGGGCTTCGCCGACGGGCACCTCAACCTCCGCTCCAATCTGGCCTTCCTGGAGGCGATCGGGCGGTCCCGGCTGCGCGACTGCGTGCCGCTCGGCTTCGACCCGGAGCACCGCCGGTTCAGCTTCTCCAACTGGAGCCGGTTCGGCGCCTACCGGATCGCCTTCCAGGGCCACCGGCCGGTGTTCTTCAGCCCGGCCGCCAACTACCCGCTGCCGTGGGTCTCCTGGACGGTGGAGGGGTTCCACGGGGCCGGATCGCTCACCACGGCGGTGCTCCCGGCCCGGTTGGCCGCCCGGCTGCGCAGCGCCGAGGGGCGGGCGGCACTGCACCGCCACCGCGACCCGGCCGACGTGCTGCCCGAGCTGGCCACCACCCTCGCGAAGGTGCTCTGACCGGGTCGGGCCGCCGCGTAACGGCGACGCCGACGAGGGGGTGGGCCGTCGGGCCCACCCCCTCGCGTCGGTCCGGGGCTCCGGAGGCCCGGAGGGCACCAAGGCGGTGCGTGCCCTCCCGTGCCCTCCGGTCCGTCCCGGTGCCGGTCAGGCCGGGAAGGCCTCCTCGATCGCCGTCCAGAGCCGCACCCGGGCGCTGAGCGCGAGCCGGACGGTCTCCGCGCAGGCCGCCCACTTGGCGTCGTCGTCGCCGCAGAGGTCGATCAGCATCTGCATCGCCATCGGGGTGTGCTGCTCGCCGTCCACCTCGATGTGCCGGGCCAGGTAGTCCTTGAACACGGTGAGCGCGCCGTCCGGGTCGTCGATGCTGATGACCTGGGCGAACATGTCGGGGATGAGGTCCTCGCGGCCGAAGGCGAACGCGGCCGCGCGGCAGTGCACCGGCGCGTTCTCGATGATCTCCCAGGTGGTCGCGGTGAAGTCCACGGCGGCCTGCGGCACCCCGGCGGTCTTCAGTGCCTCGGGCACCGGGGTGCCCGCGCGCAGCAGCTCCAGGAAGGCCTCGACCGGTGCCGGGTCGGCGCCGGCCTGCCGCATGCCCTCGACGTACAGCTCGAAGTGGCTGGTGAAGCCCTCGCCGAGCTCGTCGCTCTCCTCCACCAGCACGATGTCGTTGATCAGCCGGCGGCTGGCGGTCGGGCCGTTCGGGACCCACGGCACGTCGACGCAGGTCAGCTCGCGCTGCAGGCTCTTCAGCAGCGACATGAAGTCCCACACGGCGAAGACGTGCCGGTCCAGGAAGGTGCGCACGTGCCCGATGCTGGTCAGTCCGCCGTAGACGGTGTGGCCGACGACCTCGCGGCGCAGCGGGTCGATGGCCTCCTGGAGACCGGTCAGGCCGGGGTGCGAACGGTCCCAGTGGTAACGGCTGGTGGACATGTGGAGCTCCTTCACGGGGGGAACGGGATTCTGCCACGAGGGGTGCGCGCCGGACAGGGGGCGCGCACCCCTCGGGTTACTTCATGACGGCGCGCAGCGCGTGCCGCAGCTGCTCCCGGCCGGGCTGGAGGGCGCGGTCGAGGGCGGGGGCGAACGGCAGGACGGCGCCGTCGGGGCGGGTGACGCGGCGGGGCGGGGCGATCAGCCGCATCTCCTCGGCGGCGGTGGCCAGCACCTCGGCGCCGATGCCGCAGCTGCGGTTGGAGTCGTCGACGACTACCAGCCGGCCGGTGCGCTCCAACGAGGCGGCCAGCGCCGTCCAGTCGAAGGGGTGCAGCGTACGGGGGTCGAGCACCTCGACCGAGATCTCGTCGGCGAGCTCCTCCGCGACCGCCAGCGCGTCGTGCACCAGGTGGCCGACGGCGACCAGGGTGACGTCGGTGCCGGTGCGGTGGACGCGCGCCGAGCCGAGCGGGATCGGCTCCAGCGCCCAGGTGACGGTCTCGCGCACGGCCAGCGCGGCGGCCGGCGCGAACACCACCACCGGGTCCGGGTCGCGCACGGCCGAGCGGAGCAGGCCGTACGCGTCGGTCGGCGTGGCGGGCACCACCGTCTTCACCCCGGCGTGCGCGAACAGGCTGTAGGGATGGTCGGAGTGCTGGCCCGCCCAGCCGTCCCGGGAGCCGGATCCGGGGACCACGCAGGTCAGCGGGACACTGGCCTGGCCGCCGGTCATCAGGGAGAACTTGTGCGCCTGGTTGACGAGTTGCTCGAAGACGAGGAACAGCAGCGAGGGGATCTGGAACTCGATCACCGGCCGTCGGCCGCTCAGCGCCGCGCCGATCGCCATCGCCGTGAAGGCCTGTTCGGAGAGCGGGGTGTCGACGATCCGCCCGGGCCCGAAGCGGTCGAGCAGCCCGAGGGTCGGACCGGCCAGGCCGGCGCCGATGTCCTCGCCGAACACGCAGACCGCGGGGTCCTCGGCCAACTCGTCGGCCAGTGCCCGGTTCAGCGCCTTGGTGTAGGAGAGTCTGGTCATCCCGTCGCTCCCGCCCGCGGCCGCCGTCCGTCGGCGTACAGATAGTCCAACGCGCCCTCCAGGTCGGGCAGTTCGGAGGCGAGCGCGAATTGCTCGGCGGCCGCCAGCTCGGCCGCCACCGAGGCGTCGAGCTCGGCGGCGCGTACCTCGCCGATCGCGGCCGCGGCGCGCGGCAGCGGGTCGCGGGCCCGCCAGTCGGCCACCTCCTCCGGCGTGCGGTAGCGCAGCTTCATCCGGCGTTCCATGGTGTGGTGGCCCTCGAAGCGGTAGGTGCGGCACTCCAGGAAGCCCGGGCCGCCGCCGGACCGGGCCCGGGCGACGGCCTCCTCGGCCGCGGCCCGGACGGCCTCGGTGTCCATCCCGTCGACGGTGACGGCGGGGATGCCGAAGGCGGCCGCCCGGCCGACCGCGCTGCCCGCGACCGCGGTGGCGGCCGGCAGGGTGGTGGCGTAGCCGTTGTTCTCGCAGACGAAGACCACCGGCAGCCGCCACATCGCGGCCAGGTTGAACGACTCCAGCAGGACGCCCTGGTTGAGCGCGCCGTCACCGAAGAAGGAGACCGCCACCCGGTCGTCGCCGGCCTGCCGGGCCGCCCAGGCGGCGCCGACCGCGATCGGCGCACCGGCGCCGACGATGCCGTTGGCGCCCAGGATGCCCAGCGAGAGGTCGGCGGCGTGCATGGAGCCGCCCCGGCCCCGGTTCAACCCGTCGACCCGGCCCGCCAGTTCGGCGAGCAGCCGGCGGGGGTCGACACCCCGGGCGAGCACGTGGCCGTGCCCGCGGTGGGTGGAGGTGAGCCGGTCGCCCGGGCCCAGCGCGGCGCAGACGCCGACCGCCACGGCCTCCTGGCCGATGTAGGGGTGGATGCCGCCGGTGATCACCCCGGACTTCACCAGGGTGAGCGCCTGCTCCTCGAAGCCGCGGATCAGCCGCAGCATCCGGTACCGCTGCTCGGGGGTGCCCAGCGGCGCGGGCCCGGCGGCGCCCGGCCGGGGGACCGGGCCCGCCGGGGCCACCATGGTGGCGGTGCCGCCGACCGCCGTCACGGGGTGCCCCGCCAGAGGGTCGGGCAGATGTCCGGGTCGGCGTAGTCCGGCCGGCCGTCGGCGGTGCGGCGGACCACCACGTCGTGGTTGTAGACCACCGTGCCGCCGTCCGGCCTGAGGTGGTGGCGGTACTCGTTCCCGCCGTCCTGGAGGTGCAGCGAGACGGCGCGGCGCGGTGCGTCGGACAGGTTGGCACCGCTGCCGTGGTAGGTCCGGCAGTGGTGGAAGCTGACGTGTCCGCGCGGGATCTCGATCGGGACCTTGCGCACCTGCTGCCCGTTGTGGTGCGCGTTGGCGGCCAGGATCGACTCCAGTTCGGAGCGGTCGCGGTGGGCGAAGTGCCGGGTGGAGTCCTCGCCGGAGTCCAGCTCGCGCCAGCGGTGGCTGCCGTCGATCATGGTGATCGTGCCGTTCTCCACCCCGCAGTCGTGGAACGGCAGGAAGGCCGTGAGCATCCGGTCGGAACTGGACGTCTGCCAGTAGTGCTTGTCGAAGTGCCAGGGCACCTGGTTGGTCGGCTCCTCGGGCACCGGCGGCTTGTAGATCAGCGTCGCCTGGAAGACCCGGATCTCCTCGGCCTCGGCCAGCAGCGCGGCGACGGCGCCCAGCAGCGGCTTGCGCAGGATCGCGCCGATGGCGTCGCTCTCGTAGTGCACGTAGTCGTTGTGCCGCTGGACCGGGCCGTGCTCCGGCGTCCAGGCAGCGAGGTTCGGCGGGCGGACGGCGAGTTCGCGGTCGCGGTGGCCCTCGTAGTACTTCTCGGTGGCGGCCTGCAGGGTGTCCAGCTCCTCGTCGCTGAACAGCCGGCGGGAGAGGTACCAGCCGTGTTCGAGGTAGCCCGCCACCTCCTCGGGGGTGGGCAGCAGTGCGCGCTCGGCCTCGGTGAGCCGGAACTCGGGTGCGGTGGTCATGCGGGGGCCTCCTTCTGCGGGGCGGGGGTTGCTCAGACGGAGGCGGTGGCGTTCGTCCGCTCGACGGCCTCGTACAGGGCCTTGATGTTCGCGGTGCCGAAGGTGCCCGCACCCTGGCGCTCGATCAGTTCCAGGAAGTAGGTCCGGCGCGGGTGGGTCGAGCGCAGGAAGATCTGGAAGAGCTGCCCGCCGTGGTCCTGGTCGACCAGCACGTCGAGTTCGCGCAGCGTGTCGACCGGGATGGCCGTCCCGCCGAGCCGCTCGGCCAGCGCGTCGTAGTAGGCGCCCGGGGTGGTGAGGAACTCCACCCCGCGGTCGCGGATGGTGCGCACGGCGGTGGCGATGTCGCCGGTGCGGAAGGCCAGGTGCTGGACGCCCGCGCCCTCGTTGTCGGCCAGGAAGGTGTCGATCTGGCCGGGCCGGCGGGAGGTGTCGGGCTCGATCAGGGTGAAGGTGACCTCGCCGGAGGCGCTCTGCACCACACTGGAGTCCATCGCCTGCTCGCCGACCTCGATGTACTCGCCGAAGATCCGGTGGAGGCCGAGCGCGGCCTCGCAGAACCGCACGGCGGGGGCGAGTTCGCCGGCCGGGACGCAGATCGCGGCGTGGTCGAGGGCGTCCAGCAGGGCGCCGGGGGCGGGCTCCGCCGCCGGGCCGGAGGCCGCCCCGGCGGCGGTGTCGGGGACGAACCGCAGGGCGACGTCGCCGAAGCCCGCCACCAGGCCGCCGGCCCGGTCCAGGACGCGGGCGCCGTGCCGCTCGGCTCGCTCCAGCGAGGCCTGCGGGTCGGTGCAGCCGAGCGCGATCACCCCGACGCCGTCGCCGTGCACGGCGACGAACCGGGCGACCGGGTGGGCGGGGTCGGCGGCGGAGACGAGGTGCAGCCGGATGTCGCCCTGGCGCAGCCGGACGGTGCGTACGCCGTCCGGCCCGGCGGCCGGCCCCCCGGGCGCCTGCTCCGCCGACGTCCGGGCATCGGGCGTGCGGGCTTCGGGCGTGCGGGCTTCGGGCGTGCGGGCTTCGGGCGTCCGGGCGTCGGGCGTGCGTTCATCGGGCACGAAGCCGAAGTCGGCACGGAGGCCGGCCGCGGTCTTGTCGGCGTCCGCGCAGTGGAACTCGACATGGGTGATGGACTGGATGGACAACGGGTGCTCCCCGGGGGTGGCGAATGATGGGTGGCCGGGGCACCGCGCCGGGCCGGGTCGGCTCCGACGGGTGCCCCGGGGCAGGCCGGGGTGCGACCCCGGTGCCCGGTCGGTTACTTGACGGACCGGGTGGACGCCGGGCCGAAGACCAGGCTGAGGTTGTGCCCGCCGAAGGCGAAGGCGTTGCTCAGCGCGGCGCCCGGCGGTACGGACCGGGCCGCGCCGCGCACGTGGTCGAGCGCGCAGGCCGGGTCGGGATCGGTCAGGTTGAGCGTCGGTGGCAGCATCCCCCGGGCGACCGCGAGCGCGGTCACCACAGCCTCCAACGCCCCTGCGGCGCCCAGGAGATGGCCGGTCGCGCCCTTGGTGGAGCTGACCGCCGGACCGTGCTCGCCGAAGACCGCGCGCAGGGCGGCGGTCTCGGCGACATCGCCCAGTTTGGTGCCGGTGCCGTGCGCGTTGACGTAGCCGATGTCGGACGGCGCCAGACCCGCGTTGGCGATCGCGGCGCGCATCGCGTCGGCCGCGCCCGAGCCGTCCGGTCGTGGCATGGTCGGGTGGTGGGCGTCCGTCGAGGCGCCCCAGCCGGTGAGGTCGGCGTACCCGGCCGCGCCGCGGGCGTCCGCGTGCTCTGCCCGCTCCAGGACGAGGACGGCGCTGCCCTCGCCGAGGACGAAGCCGTTGCGGCGGGCGTCGAACGGCCGGCTGGCCTCGGTCGGATCTTCCCAGCCGGCCGACAGTGCACGGGCGTTGGTGAAGGCGGCGGCGATCGTCGGGTGCAGCGAGGACTCGCTGCCGCCGCAGACCACCACGTCGGCGTCGCCGGCCCGGATCAGCCGCAGCCCCTCGGCGACGGCCTGGGCGCCGGCCGCACAGGCCGTCACGATGGCCGAACTGAAGCCCCGGATCCCGTGTTTGATGGCGATCCGGGCGGTGGCCATGTTGGAGAGCATGCCGGGCAGCAGGTACGGGCTGACGCCGGGCCGGCCGCGCTCCAGTCGGCGGTGCGACTGCTGCTCGAAGGTCTCCAGCCCGCCGCCGCCGGTGGCCAGTACCACGGCGGTGCGGTGCGGGTCGGCGTCCCGGCCGACCACCAGGCCGGCGTCGGCGAGCGCGTCGTCGGCGGCGGCGAGGGCGAGCAGCACGAACCGGTCCACGCACCTGGTCTCGGTGGGCGGCAGCACGTCGCGGCCCTCGACGGCGGGTGCCAGGCCGGCGGCGGTGAGCCAGCCGTGCGCGGCGTGGCCCTCGGGCAGCGCGCGGATGCCGGAGCGGCTGGCGGTGAGGGCCTCGAAGACCTCGGCCGGCTTTCGGCCGACCGGTGTGACCAGGCCGATCCCGGTGACCACGGCGCCCGGGCGGGCGGTGGCCGCGCTCATCGGGCGGCCACCGAGTCGAGGTAGCGGCGGCGCAGCAGCACCTTGCGGACCTTGCCGGTCGGCCCGAGCGGGATGTCGTCGCCCGCCACCACCAGGACCTGGCGGACGGTGGCCGCCGCGGCCTCGTCGAGGGCCGCGGTGACCGCCTTGGTGCGGTCGGCCGTCGGATCCGCGTCCGCGGTCAGGATCAGCAGGACGTCGGTGACCACCTGGTCGCCGTCCCGGACGGCGACCACCGTGCAGTCCGCCACGTCGGGGCAGGCGGCCAGTACCCGCTCCTCCGACATCGCGGTGAACAGCCGCTTGCCGTCGCCGAGTTCCACCGAGTCCACGGCGCGGTCGACGTGGTAGTAGTAGCCCTCCTCGTCCCGGTACATGAGGTCCCCGGTGAGGAAGCGGCCGCGGATCCGGGTGCGGAAGGTCTTGACCGAGTCGTTCCAGTAGCCGAGTGCCAGGGTGGGGGAGGCGGTGGCGAGTTCGCCGACCTCGCCCGTCCCCAGCGGCTCGCCGTCCGGGCCGACCAGCTCGCAGTCGACGAAGGCGTGCGGGCGGCCGACGCAGCGGCCGTAGCGTTCGGTGCCGGGTCCGTGGGTGATGAAGAAGTGCGAGTGGCCCATCTCGGTGGAGCCGAGGCCGTCCACGAACAGCGAGCCGGGCAGCCGGACCCGGCCCTCGCGGGTGACGGCTTCGCGGCTGCCGGCGGCGATCAGCCGGCGGATGTGCACCTCGTGCGCGCAGTCCCCGGTGTTCCACCAGAGCGCGACCGACGACAACTCGCGCTTCGCCAGGTCGTGGTGGGCCAGCTCGGCCCAGGTGGCGGCGAAGCCGATGACACCGGTGGGCCGGCGCTCCTCGATGGCGTCCAGCACACCGGCGCCGGCCTGCCGGGAGAGCAGGTCGAGCCGGGTGTGCGAGCTGAGCGCGAGGTTCACCGCGATCAGGGTGGCGGCGTGCGGCGCGGGCAGTGCGCTGAGCATCCGCTCCTGGCCCTGCGGGCGGGGCAGTCGCAGGCGGTGGCGGATCGCCGCGTACAGGCTCGCGTGGGAGTGGACGACTGCCTTGGGCATCCCGGTGGTGCCGGAGGAGTGCGTGATCGCCACCGGGTCGTCGGACCAGTGCCGGTAGGGGGCGGGGGCGGCGTCCGGGTCGCCCGAGCCGAGCGTGCCGACCTCCGGGAGCAGCGGGGCGCCCGGGTCGTGGCCGGCCAGCGCGGCGAGGTGCGGGGCGTCGGCGAGGATGCCGACGGCGCCGATCCGGGCGATGTAGCGGGCGGCGCGCTCCCCGTCCACGTTCGGGTTCAGCAGCGCCGGGATGGCGCCGAGCCGGGCCAGTGCGAGGAAGGAGAGCACATGGTCGGCGACGTCCGTCGCGTAGACCACCACCGGGTCGCGGCGGGTGACGCCGAGGCCGTGCAGGGCCGCCGCCCGGGCCCGGACGGCGCGGTCGAGTTCGCGCAGTGTGAAGGGCTGCCAGGCGGCATGGCCGTCCACCGGGGTGTCGAAGGCCAGCAGCGGTTCGTCCAGTCCGAGGCCCAGGGCCATCCGGCGGGTGAGGACGTTGCCGGCGCCGACGTCGGGGTCGTCCGCGAGAAGGGTGCGGATACTGCGGATGCTCACGGTGGTGAATCCCTCCCATGGTGCTGGGCGTACTTCGGCGGGGCGCGTCGGGTGCGCCGCTCGCTCGATGGCGGTGCGGGCGGTACGGGGTGGCGGGGTACGGAGGCGGCGTGGTGTGCGGTGGCGGGGCGGCGCGGATCAGCCGGCCGTGACCAGGACGGCGGCGGCCCGGTCCGTTCCCCCGGCGGACGCCGCCTGCTCGGCGGCGACGACGAGCACCTGGTCCGCGTCGCCGTCCGCGAGGAGCAGCGCCGCCAGGTCGAGCGCGTCCTGCGGCACCAGGCCGGGTACGGAGTCGGCCGGGCTGATCGACACCACCGGCCCGGTCAGGCCCCAGCGGGCGGCGATGTGTCCGAGCACGGCGTTCGGGTTGGACTGGAAGAACAGCAGGGGCGGCACCCGCCCCCCGGAGGCGGCGGCGTCGTCGATGGCGCGGGCGGTGGCGCGGTCGCCGCCCGCGCTGGCCAGCAGCAGGGCGGTCCGGCCGGGGGCCGGGGCGCTGCCGTGCCGGGCGCGCAGGCAGCGCTCGGCGGTCTCGGCGACCAGCGGATTGAAGGAGGAGGCGGTGAAGCCGGGGATCGGCGGGAGCGGCTCGTGGTGGCCCGGCTCCGGCCAGCGGGCTTCGGCGAGGACGCGCAGTGCGCTCACCGGGTCGCCACCAGGAGTGCGGTGTTGGCGCCGCCGAAGGCGGAGTTGAGCGTCAGCGCGTAGCGTGGCCGGTCGGCGCGCGGGCCGTCCAGCACGAGGTCCAGTCCGACGTCCGGGTCCGGGCCGAGCCAGCCGGCGTTCACCGGGAGCCGCCCGTCGCGCAACGCCCCGATGGTGACGGCGAGTTCGAGCAGGGCGGAGGCCTCCAGGGCGTGCCCGTGGACGGCTTTGCTGGAGCTCACCGGGAGCCGCCCGGCGTGCGCGCCGAACACCTGGTGCAGGGCGTTGGCCTCGGCCCGGTCGGACAGCGGCGAACCGGTGCCGTTGGCGTTGACGTAGCCGACCTCGTCCGGGGCGAGGCCCGCCCGGGCGAGCGCGGCCCCGACGGCGCGGGCGACGCCGTCGCCGCTCGGCTCCGGGCGGCAGACGTGGTGGGCGTCCCCGGACCGGCCCCAGCCGGCCAGCCGGGCGAGCACGGGTGCGCCGCGCAGCTCGGCCCGCGGCTCCGCCTCGACGACCACGGCGGCGGCCGCGTCGCCGAGCAGGGTGCCGGTCCGGCCGGCGCTGAACGGGCGCAGCTCGCCGTCCCGGGCCAGCGCCCGGCCGGCGTCGAAGGCGGCGAAGACGCCCGGCTCCACCAGGTGGCCGGCGGCCACCAGCACCCGGGGGTGGCGGCCGGCGGCCACCAGGGCGGCGGCGTCGGCCACGGCGGTGCCGGCGGCGACGCAGGCACCGGTGTAGACGCGGGTGACGCCGGCGGTCCCCCAGGCGGCGGTGGCTCCGGCGGCGACGGCGGCGGTGACGGCCCGGGTGTGGAGGTCACTGTGCAGCGCGAGCAGGACGGGCATGCCCTCCCGGTCCGCCGCGGCCCGGCCGTCGCCGTCGGGGCCGTCACCGCCGCGCCCGGCGGGCAGGCCGGCCTGGCGGCAGGCCTGGTCCACGGCGGCGAGGACGGCGTCGGCCAGCGGCACCGGCTCGGCCAGCAGCGCGGCCCGGGTGGTCCGGCGCGCGGAGACGTCGAACCTGGTCACCGTGGTGAACGCGGTCTTGCCGAGGGCGGCCGCGTCGGTGAGCGCGTCCAGCCCGGTGCCGGCCGCGCTGAGCACGCCGACTCCGGTGACCACGGGCCGGACGGCGGGCGGAGCGTGGCCGGTCATGACTGCGCGACCCCTGCGGTCCGTTCCGGCGGCGCGCCGGCGGCCGCCGCGAGGACGGCGGAGCGGAGCACCTCGACGGCGTCGTCCACCGTCCGGATCGCCTCGAAGCGTTCGTCGTCGAGATCCGGCTCGATGCCGTAGCGCTGCTCGAACTCGGCTATCAGCCACGTGAGTTCCAGGGAGCCGAGTTCCTCGGGGACGGTGTCGGCGGCGCGCTGCCCGAACGCCGCCAGGATCGTCAGTACCTCGGCCCGGTCGGGGAGGACGGGCTCGGTCACGCGGGGCTGCCGGAGGTGGCGGTGACGGCGGCGAAGCGCTTGGCGACGTCGGCGGTGAACTCGTCGAGCGTCATCAGCGCGGTGCTCTCCATCTCGTCGAAGTCGAACTTGATCCCGAACTCGTCCTCGACCTGGACCGAGAGGTCGGCCAGCGCGAGCGACTCCAGGTCGAGCCCGGCCGGGCCGAGGTCGGTGTCGCCGGTGACCTCGGAGACGTCGTACTGCATCTCGGTCAGGGCGGCGAGGACGAACTCGCGGATGCGGTCCTGCATGGTGTGCTCCTGTACTCGCGCGCAGCGGCGCGCGGATCGTCGGGGGAGAAGCAAGCGGCGGGGAGAAGCGGTGGGGAGTCGGGGACGCGGCGGTCCGGGTGCGGCGGGTCTGTCCGGCGCCTCCCGGCGGGGCCGGTCAGCGGGGCGGTTCGGCGGCGGTCGCCCGCAGGGCGGCCGGGTCGCGCAGCAGCTTTCCGGTGGCGGTGCGCGGGAGTTGCGGGAGGAAGGACAGCCGGCGGGGCCGCTTGTAGGCGGCGAGCCGCCGGGTCAGCCCGTCCCGGACCAGCGCGTGGTCGGCGTCCTGGTCGGCGGCGAGGTACGCCTCGATGGCGCCCTCGTCGAAGACCACGACGGCCTCGCGGACCTGGGGCAGGGCGGCCAGGATCAGTTCGACCTCGGTGAGGTCCACCTTCAGCCCGCCGATCGAGACCTGGGAGTCCCGCCGGCCCAGCACGGTGACCAGCCCGGTGGCCCGGTCCAGCTCCGCGGCGTCGCGGGTGTGCAGCCAGCCGTCCGACCACCGGGTCGGGTCGTCCAGCCCGGGGTACGGCGAGGCGGCCGTTCCCAGCTGCAACTCGCCTGCCACCAGGCGCAGTTCCATGCCGTACACGGGACGCTTCGCCGGGTGCAGCGCGCCGTCCAGATCGGTGGCGATGACGCCGAGCTCGGTCATCCCGTACATGGTGCCCAGCGGTACGCCGTACCGGGCGGTGAAGGCCGCCGGCAGGCCCGGGCGGACCAGCTCCCCGGCCACCACCATCCGGCGCAGCCGTGGCAGCGCCGGGGGTGCGGCCACACCGGCCAGCAGTTCGGCGTGGAAGGGGACACCGATCACGGTGGTCGGCCGTTCCCCCTCGTCGCCGACGGCGGCCAGGATACCCGCCGCCGTCATCCGCTCCGGCACGGTGAGCGGCGCGTGGGCGTACAGGCTGTTCAGCAGTCCGCCGACCAGTCCGAGGACGTGCACCACCGAGGAGAGCAGCACCACCCGCTCGCCCTCGCCGGGGAAGTCCGCCAACCGCCGGTAGCAGTCGAGTTCACGGAGCAGGTCGCCGGCGGTGCGGGCGATGACCTTGGCCGGGCCGGTGGACCCGGAGCTGAGCTGGACCAGCGCGTGGCCGGTCCGGGCAGGTCGCCCGCCCGGTAGCCGGACGGCCACCGGCTCGACCTCGGAGAAGCCGCGCAGCGCCGCCGAGGGCCGGTGCTCGGACCCTACCAGCACCTGCGGGGTCAGCCGTTCGACCGCCAGGGCGATCTCGTGGTCGGTCAGCCGATGGTCCAGCAGGGCTACCTGGGCGCGCAGTTGCCAGCAGGCGAGCAGCGCGGCGACGAAGCCCAGGGAGGGCGGCAGTCGCAGCGCCGCGGTGCCGCCGGGGCCGAGGCCGGCCGCGGTCAGCCGTGCGGCCTGCTCGTCGACCAGGGCGCGCAGGGTGGCGCGGTCGACGGGTGTGCCGAAGCGCAGGCACTCCGCGTCCTCGGGGCCGGCCAGCAGGAACCGTGCCACCCAGTCGTCCGGGGCGTCGGCGTGCGGCGGTGAGGAGGGTGGAAGTGCGGGGAGGGAAATGCCGGTCAACGCCACTCCACGGAGAGGAGATTTGACATGGACGCCGTTCTCAAACCAATACGGTCAATTCCGTTGCCAGACCTTTGCACAGACGTTTGGTCAAATCAAGGTCTATACCAATCTGGTCCGTACCTTCTACGCTGCCGAAGCGGGACTGGTCCGAGCGCGGCCGTCCGGGAACGAGGATGCCCGTGGGACTACTCACGCTGGCCGGTATGGAGCGCGCGGCGCGCGCCCAACTACCACCGGAAATATGGGACTTCATCGAGGGTGGCAGTGGATCCGAACGCACCCTGGCGGCCAACCGGGAAATGTTCGGTCACTATGCGCTGCGCCCCCGCACGCTGGTCGACGTCTCGACCTGCTCGACCGCCGTCCCGCTGCTCGGAACCGAGCTCCGGACGCCACTCGCAATTGCCCCGATGGCCTACCACCGGCTGGTCCATTCGGACGGGGAAACCGTGACCGCCCGGGCAGCCGGCCGGGCCGGCGCGGTGCTGGTCGCCGGAATCTTCGCCAGCCGCAGCCTGGAGTCCATCGCGGCCGCGGCCACCGGGCCGCTCTGGTTGCAGCTCTACTGGCTGCGCCGGCGCGACGCGCTCGCCGCCCTGATCGAGCGGGCCGAGGCGGCCGGCTTCGCCGCGCTCATGCTGACCGTGGACGCGCCCCGGATCGGCCGCCGGCTGCGCGACCTGCGCAACGGCTTCGCCGTTCCGCCGGACATCCGCGCCGTCAACCTCGACCCCGCGCTGATGGCCGCCAGCCACCGCGCCGACGCGGGGTCCTCCGGCATCGCCGAGCACGCCCTGGAGCAGTTCGACCCCAGCCTGACCTGGTCCGACCTGGCCTGGCTGCGGGCCCGCACCCGCCTCCCGCTGGTCCTCAAGGGCATCCTGACCGCCGAGGACGCCCGGCTCGCCGCCGAACACGGGGTGGACGCCGTGGTGGTCTCCAACCACGGCGGCCGTCAACTGGACGGCGCGCTCCCGGCGCTGGCGGCGCTGCCCGAGGTGGTCGCGGCGCTCCCGCCGGAGGTCCCGGTGCTGCTCGACGGCGGCGTCCGTACCGGCACCGACATCGCCGTCGCCCTCGCGCTCGGCGCCCGGGCCGTCCTGGTCGGCCGCCCCGTGCTGTGGGGGCTCGCCGTCGACGGCGAGGCGGGAGTGGTCCGCGTCCTCGACCTGCTCCGCGACGAACTGGAGCACACGCTGGCCCTGCTGGGCCGGCCCACCCTCGCGGACCTGGACCGCAGCGCCCTCGCGCCCTGGCCCACCGCCCCCGCGCCCCGGCCCACCGCCTGACGGGCGCGACCCCGGCCCCCGCCCCACCGCGCGGCCCCCGCCCATCTCCCCGCGCCCGGCCCACCGCCCCACCGCGCGGCCCCGCACCGAGCTCCGGACCGAAGTTCCGGGCCGAAGCACCGCACGCCCGACAGAGAGACCGACGACATGAAGAACCAGGACGCCTTCCCCGGCTGGGACTGGGACGACCCGGACGGCCTCGCCGTCCGCCTCGACGCGTTCAGCGCCGACGTCGCCACCTGCGAGAAGCTCGAACCGGCCGCCGGCGGCCTCCCGCGGGACCACCAGGGCTTCCGCGAACTCGGCATCACCGGAATCGAGTTCGCCGCCTTCCGGACGGCCCACCCGGAAGGCCTCGGGACCGACCTGACCGCCCTGCGCAGCCCCGGCGCCAGTACCGAACCCGGCACCCTCTACCGCGTCGACGGCGACCGCTGGTTCACCCAGCTCGACATCGGCCGCCCGCTGCCCTTCGCGGACGCCAGCGTGGACTGGGTCTACGCCGAGCACCTGATCGAGCACGTCACCATGCCGGTCGCGATCGGCTGGCTGCGCGAGGCCCGGCGGGTGCTGCGCCCCGGCGGCGTGCTGCGCGTCACCACCCCCGACCTGGCCCGCTACCTGGTCGGCTACGCGACCGACGACGGTTTCCTCACCAAGCACCGCCGGCGCCTCACCACCATGGGGTTCGGCCCGCCGATGCCGCCGCGCCCGGCCTTCCTGGTCAACCAGATCTTCCGGTACTACGGCCACCAGTGGATCTACGACCTGGACGAGCTGCGGCACGTCCTCACCCAGGCCGGCTTCGAGGCCGACGCGATCCGCCACTGCGCCTACCGCCAGGGCGTCCGCGCCGACGTCGCCGACCTCGACACCGCGTTCCGCACCGACGAGACGATCTACGTCGAGGCCGACCGCTAGGGAGTGTCGGCAAAGTCCCGCCTGATCCGACGCGACTCTGCCAGCACCCCCTAGGACTTGTCCGACACTCCCCGCCGCGCTTTTGCGACGCGAACTGCTCGGACAAGCCCCAGGACTCCCCTCCGCGAGCCCGTCCGGGCGTGACCGACCGGGCAGGCTCGGAGCAGGAGCGCCCGACCCCCGCCGTCCGATGGGATGACCATGCCCTTGCACCCCCAGGCCCAGGCCCTGCGCGAACGCCGTGCGCAGGCCGGCACACCCCCGCTCTACAGCCTCACCCCGGCCCAGGCCCGCGCTGCCGACCTCGCCGACATCCGGTCCGCCGCCGGCACCCCCGAGCCCGTCGCCGCCGTCGAGGAGCACCGGATCCCCGGCCCCGGCGGCGAGCTCGCCCTGCGGCTCTACCGCCCCGAGCCGGCCGGCCGGCCGCTGCCCGCGCTGCTCTACCTCTTCGGCGGCGGCTGGACCCTCGGCTCGCCCGACACCAGCGACGCGATCTGCCGCCGGCTGACCAACGCCGTCGGCTGCGTCACCGCCTCCGTCGGCTACCGCCTGGCCCCCGAGCACCCCTTCCCCGCGGCCGTCCACGACTGCCGCGCCGCCGCCCGGTGGCTGGCCGGGAACGCCGACGCCCTCGGCGTCGACCCGGCCCGGCTGGCCGTCGGCGGCGACAGCGCCGGGGGCAACCTCACCGCCGCCCTCACCCTGCTCGCCCGGGACGAGGGCGGCCCGGCCCTGCGCCACCAGCTGCTGGTCTACCCCAACACCGACCACCGCGCGGTCGCCGCCGCACCGCCGGAGCGGCACGACGACCCGCTGCTCTTCAACCGCCGCTCGGTGGCCTGGTACTGGGGCCACTACCTGGCCGATCCCGCCGACGGCGCCCACCCCTACGCCTCCCCGCTGCGCGCCCCGAGCCTGGCCGGGCTGCCGCCCGCCACCGTGATCACCGCGGAGTACGACCCGCTGTGCGAGGAGGGGGAGCACTACGCCGACGCGCTGCGGGCGGCCGGCGTCCCGGTCGAGTCCCGCCGGTTCGCAGGCATGCCGCACGGCTTCTTCGCCATGACGGGCGTCCTGGACGCGGCCGGCGAGGCCCAGCGGTACGCCGCCGAGCGGCTGCGCGAGGCCCTGCGGTGACCGCCCTCCGCCCGCTCGCCCCGCCCGACGCCCCGGCCGTCGAGCCCCTCGCGCTGTCCGGACTGCACGCCTCGCTGTCGGATCCGCTGCTGGACGCGATGACCTTCCTCAACGAGGTCACCACCCGCTACCCCGGGGCCGTCTCCTTCGCCCCCGGCCGCCCCTACGAGGGCTTCTTCGAGCCGGAGGACGTCCACGGCCACCTGGACGCCTATCTGGACCACCTGGCGGCCCGCGGCCTGGACCGGGACGCCGTGCGCACCACGCTGTTCCAGTACGGCCCGACCAAGGGCGTCATCGCCGACCTGGTCGCCCGCACCCTGGCCAACGACGAGGGCCTCACCGTCGCCCCCGAGTCCCTGGTGCTCACCGTCGGCGCCCAGGAGGGCATGCTGCTGACGCTGCGCGCCCTCTGCGCCGGCCCGCAGGACGTCCTGCTGGTCAGTTCGCCCTGCTACGTCGGCGTCACCGGCGCCGCCCGGCTGCTCGACCTGACCACCGTCCCGGTGCCCGAGGGCCCCGACGGCGGCCCCGACCCGCAGGCCGTCCGGGCAGCCGCCCGGGCCGTCCGGGCCGGGGGCGGGCGCCCGCGCGCCCTCTACGTGGTGCCCGACTTCGCCAACCCCTCGGGCACCAGCATGCCCGTCGGCGCCCGGGCGAGGCTGCTGGAGACCACCGCCGCGGAGGGGCTGCTGGTCATCGAGGACAACCCGTACGGCTTCTTCGCCCGCGACCCCGGCGAGCGGCCGACCCTGAAGGCGCTGGACCGCCGCCGGCAGGTCGTCTACCTCGGCTCCTTCGCCAAGACCTGCTTCCCCGGCGCCCGGCTCGGCTACGTCGTCGCCGACCAGGAGGTGGCCGGCCCCGGCGGTCGGCGCTCGCTGCTCGCCGACGAGCTGGCGAAGCTGAAGAGCATGACGACGGTGAACACGCCCGCGCTCAGCCAGGCCGTCATCGGCGGCATGCTGCTGCGCCACGACTGCCGGCTGCGCGCCGCCAACGCCCGCGCGACGGCCTACTACGCGGCCAACATGACGGCGCTGCTGGGCGCCCTGGAGCGGGAGTTCCCGGCGGCGGAGCGCCGGCGGCTGGGCCTGTCCTGGAACGAGCCGGAGGGCGGCTTCTTCGCCGTGCTGACGGTGCCCTTCACGGCCGACGAGGCGGCCATGGAGCGGTGCGCCAGGGACTTCGGAGTGCTCTGGACGCCGATGGCGCCGTTCTACCCGGCGGGCGGGGGAGAGCACCGGCTCCGACTCTCGGTCAGTTCGCTGACGGAGCACCAGATCGACGTCGGCGTCGCCGAGCTGGCCCGCTTCATCCGGGCGCAGGCCCGGTAGCGACACGGACGAGGGCGGGGCCGGGGCTTCTTCGAGCCCCGGCCCCGCCCTCGTGCCGCATGGGGAACGCGCGGGGCTCAGCGCACCCGGGTCGAGAACAGGCGGGCCGACCAGTACACGGACACCACCGTCATCAGGACGACCACCAGCAGCCCCTGCCAGACCACGCTGTCCCCGACATGGCCGGAGAACAGCGCCCGCATGCCTTCCACGGCCCAGTAGAAGGGGTTCCACTTGGCCACGTTCTGCAGCCACACCGGCGCCAGCACCAGCGGCAGCAGGACGCCGGAGAGCAGCGCGATCGGCTGCGCGAGGGTGTTCACCACCGGCGCCATCGCCTCGTCGGCCGGGAGCACCAGCGCGATGCCGTAGGAGATCGCCGAGGTCATCAGGGCCAGCAGGCCGAGCAGCAGGTACGCCAGCAGCAGGTCCAGCGGTGCCACCCGCAGCCCGAACGGCAGCGCGATCAGGGTGATCAGGACGGCCTGGACGAGCAGCGCCACCGTCTCGCGCAGCGCCCGGCCGAGCAGCAGCGCCAGCCGGCTCACCGGGGTCACCCGGGACCGTTCGATGATCCCGGCCTTCAGCTCGCCGAGCAGGCTGAAGCCGGTGTACAGGCCGCCGAAGATGCAGAGCACCGCCAACAGGCCCGGTACGTAGATCTGGTAGGCGTCGGCGTAGGTGATCGCGCCCATCGGCGCCAGCACCGTCTTGAGCAGCGGGGCGAACAGCAGCAGGTAGAAGAGGGGCTGGATCAGCCCGACGGCGATCCAGATCGGGGTTCGCCACATGATCAGCAGCTGTCGCTGGAAGACCAGCCAGGTGTCGCGGGCGAGCTTCATGGGGGCCTCTCGGGGATCAGTGCTCAGGACTGCTCGATGGAACGGCCCGTCCGGGCCAGGAACACGTCGTCCAGGCTGGGCCGCTGCAGCTGCACGGTGCCGGGCACGACGCCCGCCCCGTCGAGGGCGCGCAGCAGTCGCGGGATCGCGGCCGCGCCGTCGTCGAGGTAGAGCCGCAGGTCGTCCTCGCCCTGGGTCTCCAGGCGGTGGAGGTACGGCTGTTCGCGCAGCGCCTTGGTGGCGCGTTCGGCCTCGCCGGCCGCCAGGCCGACCAGGACGACGTCGCCCGAGATCTCCCGCTTCAGGCTCTCCGGGGTTCCCTCGGCGACGACCTCGCCGTGGTCGACGATCGCCACCCGGTCGCAGAGCGCGTCGGCCTCCTCCAGGTAGTGCGTGGTCACCACGACGGTCAGGCCCTCGGCGTTCAGGCGGCGGATCTCCGCCCACACCTGCACCCGGCTGGCCGGGTCGAGCCCGACGGTGGGTTCGTCGAGGAAGAGCACCCGCGGCGCGTGGATGACGCCCAGTGCGATGTCCAGCCGGCGGCGCTGGCCGCCCGAGTAGGTGCGGCACGCGCGGTCGCCGAACTCGGTGAGCCCGAAGGCCTTCAGGGCCTCCTCGGCCCGCTGCTGGGCCAGGGTCTTGCGGGCGCCGTACATCCGGGCCTGCATCACCAGCTCCTCGCGGGCGGTGACGGCGTCGGCGGTGCCGCCGCCCTGGGCGACGTACCCGATCCGCTGCCGGACTCCGGCCGGGTCGGTCAGCAGGTCGGCGCCGGCGATCCGGACCGCACCGCCGTCCGGCCGGATGAGGGTGGCGAGCATGCGCAGGGTGGTCGTCTTACCGGCGCCGTTGGGCCCGAGAAAGCCGAAGATCTCGCCTGCGGCCACGTCCAGGTCGATGCCGCGGACGGCGTCGACGGCAGCCTGGCCGCGTTGTTTGGACGGATAGGACTTGCGAAGTCCTTTGGTCTCGATCAACCAGAACTCCCGTGCGGGGATGGATGTGCCACGTCGACGACGTCCAGCGCACACAGGGCTGGACGGTCCGTGCGGGGAAGGTGGCCGGGGCACCTGGGAAGCGGTGCTTCGCGCCACACTAGGGTCTGCGGCGCCCCGGATACAATGGCCTAGACCAATGGATTCGATCGTTCTGCCCCGGTTCCGACCAGCGACTCCAGTCGGTCGGCCGCCGTCAGGGCCCCGCCGCCGGACCGCAGTTCGGCGCCCACCCGGGCGGCCGCCGCGCGGTGCTCCGGTGCGTCGAGGACGGTGCGCAGCGCGGCCGCCAGCCCCTCGGGCGTGACGCGCGCGAACGGCACCCGCAGCCCGGCGCCGGCCGCCGCCACCTGGGCCGCGACGAACGGCTGGTCGTGTCGGATGGGTGCGGTGACCAGCGGGATCCCGTGCGCCAGCGCCTCGCCGACGGTGTTCATCCCGCCGTGGCACAGCACCGCGTCCAGCGCTCCCCGCGCCATCAGCTCCAGCACCGGTGCCCGATCCACGGCCACCGCGTGGCGGGGCAGTTCGGGCAGCAGCGCGGCGGGCGCGGCGATCACCGGCTGGACGTCGTCCCCGCACAGCGCCAGGGCCCGGACGGCCCGGGCGTGGAAGTCCGCGCCGAGGTCTCCGGCCAGCGTCCCCATGGTGACCAGGACCCGGCGCCGGCCCGGATCCAGCCGTTCCCAGGGGAAGGCCGGGTCGGCCGGCCGTTCGGCGAGCACCGGCCCGACCAGGGCGTAGTGCGCCGGGAGCGGTGCCGGACCGGCCAGCGCGGGACCGGTCGTCGCCAGGACGAGGGCGGGGGAGAAGCGCGGGTCGGTGTACTCCTCCTCCGGCAGTCCGGCCCGTCGCCAGAGCCCGGTGAGCAGCCCGGTCATCCAGGCCTCGACCTTCGGCAGCGCCCGGAACGGCCGCCCCAGCTCCATCGCGCCCGGCGCCAGGCTGGCCCACGGCAGACCGTGCCGGTGGGCGACCAGCGCGCCCGCGGGCGTGTGCTGGTCGACCAGCAGCGCGTCCGGCCGGTACTCCCGCACCGCCGCGTCCAACGGCTTCGCGGTGAACCGCGCGTAGGGGACGATAAAGCCCTCCCAGAGCGAGCGCAGGGCGACCAGTCCGTGCCCGCCCTGCGTCCGGAACGCCCGGGTGCCCGTCCCCAGGACGACCGCCCCGGGGCCGAGCAGCGGCCGCAGGACCGACTCGGTGCCGGTCCAGGCGACCTCGTGGCCGCGCGCGGCCAGCTCGCGGGCGATCCCCACGACCGGATTGACGTGTCCCGTCAACGGCGGTACCACCAGCAGGAATCGGCTCATCGGATGGGCTCCTCGGCGGGCAGCAGCCGCTGCACCTCGGCGACGGTCAGGGCTTCCAGCTCGGCCAGGTCCAGCCCGGCACGGTGTGCGGCGAGGCCGGCGGCTGCCCCGAAGTGCCCGCACAAAAGGGCATCGAGCACCGTCAGTTCGTACTCGTCCAGCAGCAGATCGGCGTCCAGCCGGGCCTGCGGGGTGACCAGCGCGGCCCACTCGGGCGGCGCGCCGGCGGCCCGGGCCAGCAGGGCGACCAGCTCCGGACGGACCTGGGCGGCGGAGGATTCGGGTTCGGAAGAGGTCATGGGGGCTCCACCTGCTCGACGGCACGGGGGCGGATTGGGACTGCGAAGGGCCCGAGATCACTTGTGCGACCCGTCGGGCGTCGGAATACTAGCCCGCGTGACAGCACTGGAGGCAGTGGCCGTCCACCTCCCCCACCACACCGTGCCCATTGAGGCAGTGGGCGAGCGGATCGGCCTGACCCCGCGTCAACTTCGACTCTTCCGCCGTTTCCACGGACTGGACCAGCTGCGGCTGGATCCGGACGGGAAGCTGCCCGACCTGCTCGGCGCCGCCGTCGAGGCCTTACCGGAGCTGCGCGGACGCGAACGGCACGTCCGTTTCGTGATCCACGCCCGCAGCATGCCGGTGGCGGTGCCGTACCCGCTCAACCCCCTGCACGACCTGCTCGGCCGGTACGGCCTGGCGCACGCCTCGGCCTTCACGGTGACCCACCACGCCTGTGCGGTGGGTCTGCTGGCCGTCGACCTGGCCGGCCGCCTGCTCGCCGGGCAGGACGACCCGGAGGCCCTGGCGCTGGTGCTGGCCGGCGAGAAGACCTTCACCAAGGACGCCCAGGTGGTGCCCGAGACCGGGATCTTCGCCGAGGGCGCGGCCGCCTGCCTGGTCCGGGCCACCGGCGAGCGCAATCGGGTGCTCTCCTACGCCGTCCGCCACCGCCCCGAGTTCGACGGCCGCCTGGCCGGGGACGCGGACCTGCTGGCGCGCTACCAGCGGGAGTACCCGGTGGTGATGATCGAGGCGATCGAGGCCGCCCTCGACCAGGCAGGTCTGGACCTCTCGGACCTCGCCCTGGTGCTCCCGCACAACGTCAACCAGGCCTCCTGGCGGATGATCTGCCGACGGATCGGGTTCCCGGTGGAGAAGGTCGTGCTGGACAACGTGCGCTCCGTCGGGCACAGTTTCGCTGCAGACAGCCTCATCAATCTCCACACCGCCACCACGCGGGGGCTGCTCCACCGGGGCGACCGCTACCTGATCGCCGCCGCCGGTGTCGGAGCCACCTTCTCCGCCATGGCCGTCGAACACTGACGCATCGTCGTTTCGGCGCACCCGGGCGACGCATCGGCACGGCGAGGACGACCACGCCTCCGCCCGCCGCACCCATTCACCTCTCACGCACGACGGGACGGGACATCCATGCCAGAACCCGCGGTCCAGACCACTGATGTCGAGCTGCGCGACCGGATCCTGCGGAGCATCGGCGAGCTGCTGCCGCGCGTCCTCAAGCGCGACCTCCCCGAGATCCCCGAGAACGCCTGCCTCTTCGACGACCTCGGCCTGACCTCGGCCGGCACCATCGAGCTGATCCTCGAAGTCGAGGAGACGCTGGACATCCAGGTCGACGTCGAGCAGATCGGCGAGGACGACCTGCGCTCGGTGACCAGCCTGGCCGACTACGTCGCCGGGCACATCATCCCCGAGGACTGACCGGGTGGCCGCCGATTCCGCGCCGCCGCTCGCCCTGGGTGTCACCCGGATCCTCGCGCGGTCCTTCGACGGCAGGTCGGAGACCTCGCTCGACCCGGACCTGCGGGTGTTCGTCACGGACCTGGTCCGGCCCTACGGCCTGCCGGTGCGGGAGGACCTCCTCGCCGAGGGCGTCGGCCACTCCTACGAGGAACTGGCCGAGGGCCTGCTGGCCGAGGCGCTCGCCGACGGCGTGCCGGTGGACCTGCTGATCCTCGCCTTCGACTCGCCCGACGTGCGCCCGGGGGCGCCCAGCTCGCTGGCGCTCAGCCGGTCCTGCCCGGGCGCGCCGCTGGCCTTCGCCCTCTGCGACCAGGGGTCGGCGGTGGCCTTCAGCGCCCTGCGGGTGGCCGCCGAGTACCAGCGCACCGGGGCCTGCCGGCGGGCGGTGGTGGTACTGGCGGAACAGACCGCGCTGCACTACCGGCCGGCGGCGCCGGTCGACCTGGCCGAGCGGCACAGCGTCGTCGTACTCGTCCTGGACGAGGCCGCCGACGTGGACCTGACTGTGCGTCAGTTCTCCGCGCTCGACGGCCGGAAGGCGGCCGAGGTGGTCGGCGCGGAGGTCGGAACCCTCGGGGCTGACGCGGCCGTCCTGCTGGGCTCCGGCCTGGCGGCCGAGCCGGTCCCCGAGGTGGCAGCCGTGGCCGGCCTGCCGTTCGCCGGTCTGCCGTTCACCGGTCTCTGGGCGGAGCTGGCCGAGCGGCTGCCCGAGTGGCAGGAGAAGGGGCGGCCGGTGCTGGCCGCCGGTTTCGACCGCAGGCTGGGCGTGCTGAGCACCCTGACCCTTCGGGCCGGCCCGTGACGGCGGGTCCGGCCACCGCCACCGCCTCCACGTCCACCTCAACCTCCGCTGTCGCCTCCACGTCCGACACCGCCTCCACGCCGGACACCGCCGACCGGGTCGACCTCTGGACCATTCCCACCGACCAGCCGGACGAGGTCGTCCGGAGCCTGCGAAGCCTGCTGGACCGTGACGAACTCGCTCGCGCCACCGGTCGGGGCCCCGCCCGCGATCCCGTGGCCGGCCGACGGTTCACCGTGGTGCACGGCGTCGTCCGGCTGCTGGTGGCCGAACGCCTCGGCCTGCACCCCGCCGAACTCGCCTGGCGGTACGGCCCGCACGGCAAACCCGAACCGGCGGTGGGGCGCGAGCGGGTCGGCGTCAGCTACTCCGGCTCCGGCGCCCTGGCCGTGCTGGCCCTGACCGCGGGGCGGCCGGTCGGTGTCGACGTCGAGGAGGTCCACGACGCCCGGGTGGCCACCCGGGTGGCCGAGCGCTACTTCCCGGGCGCCGAGGCGGAGTTCCTCGCCCGGTCGGCCTCGCCCGCCGTGCTGGCCGAGCGCTTCACCACCCTCTGGTGTCGCCGGGAGGCCTGCGTCAAAGCCTACGGCGGCCGACTGGTGCAGGGCTTCGGGCTGCCGTTGGCCGGTCCGGCCCCGCTGCGTCTGGCCCACCCGGGCACGCTCGGCGAGGGCCCCTGCCTGCTCGACGACGTCCCGGTGCCCGGGCCGTTCCGCGCCGCGGTGGCGGTGCTCGGGGAGCAGCCCTTCCGGCTGCGCCGGCACCGCTGGAAAGCCTTGTCAGAGGCCTGTCAGCCTCTCCGGCACCGGAACTGACGGCCCGTCGGCTCTCCCAGAGATTTGGTCTGTACCACTTCGCCGGGCCGCTGATAGCGTCCCGACCCGCACACCGCTCCAACCCCAGGCCGGCCGAAGGGCGCGTACGACGTGAGAGAGACCAGCCGGCGGATCACCGTCCGGTACAGCGGCGCGAGCAGCGGCTTCGGGCCGCTGACCCTCGGCCAGGACAACATGATCCGCTGCATCCGGCGGGACCGACCCGAGCAGATCAACAAGGAGTCCGTCTGGCCGGTCCCCGACGGGACGACCCTGACGGCCGCGCTCGACGCTGTGCGGCGGCTCGTCGAACGGCACGACTCGCTGCGGACGGTGTTCCCGCCCGGGCCGGGGCCGGATGCCTTCCCCGAGCGTCAGCTGGTCTGCGGCGAAGGCGAGTTCGACGTCACCGTGGTGGACAGCCGGTCGACCGGCGGGGCGGCGGGGATCGACGCGCTCGCCGAGGAGCTGGGCCGGGCCGACGTCGCCGTCCCGTTCGACCTGGCGGCCGGGCCCCGGCTCCGGTTCACCCTGCTGACCGAGGACGACCACCCGCTCCGGCTGGTGGTGGTCGTCTGCCACGCGGGTGCGGACGGCGCCGCGACGACGCTGCTCATCGAGGACTGGTGCGCCCTCGCGGCCGGCAAGGAGCTCCCGCCCGTCACCGCCCGGACGCCGCTGGAGGTGGCCGCGGTGGAGCAGAGCGACCAGGGCCGGCGCAAGGCCGCCGCCGCGCTGCGGCACTGGCAGAAGGTCCTGTCCACCGCGCCGCAGGCCGCCTTCGCGGACTCCCGGATCACCGGCCCGCCGGACGGCGTAGCCGCCGTCGTCCTGCGCTCGCGGCAGGCCGCCGCCGACCTGCTCGCCACCGCGCGGCGCACCGGCGCGAGCCCCTCCGTCGTCCTGCTGGCGGCCTTCGCTTCCCTGGTGGCCCGCCGGGCCGGCCGCGGCGACCTGGTGATGTCGGCGCTCTCCGCCAACCGCCAGCGCGCCGCGATGGCCGACCACATCGGCACCCTCGCCCAGGACGCCCTGATCGCCCTGGACACCGACGCGGCCGACCTCGACGAGGTGATCGGCCGGGCCAAGGCGGCGTCGCTCGCCGGCTACTGGCACAGCACCCTCCCGGCGGGCGCCGTCTGGCAGCTGATCGAGGACGTCGCCCATCTGCGCGGCTCCCGCTTCGCCCGCCAGGTCGTGGTCAACGACCTGAGCATGACCATCCCCGAGGCGATGTCGGACGCCCGCCCGTCCCCGACGAGCGACCCCGAACTGACCTGGCTGCCGGACCAGCCGGTCGCCGTCCGGCTGATGTTGAACATCCTGCGGACCTCGAACAGCCTGGAGTTCGCACTGGTCGCCTGCCCGCAGGTGCTCGACCGCGAGGAGACCGGCCGTTTCGCGCTGGCCCTGCCCGCGCTGCTCGAAGCCGCCGCCCGGGGGCCGGTCCCGCTCGCCGGTCTGCCCGCGCTGACCGGTCTGGGCGGCGCCGTCCGGACCGGTGCGTGGCAGCGGATCGAGAACTCCTGGGTGGACCTGGACGCCGTCCGGGCCCTGGTCGTCGACGCGCTCGGCACCGCCACCCGGGTCGACTTCGTCGACGGCCGTCTGATCGCCCGGATCGCCACCGACGACCCCGGGTTCACCCCGCTGGTCGCCCACCGCACGGTGATCGAGGCCCTGCCAGGCCGGGACACCGCGATGGCCCCGCAGCACTACGTGGTCCATGCCGCCGCCCACCCGGCCGGCCCGCCGTGCTGGGACGACGCGACGGTGGTGGCCGAGGGCTCCGGCCGGTGCCCGGAGATCGCCGGCCGCCTCGCCCCGCGCTGAGCGCCCGGGGCGGGCGCCGCCCTGCGCCCGCCCCGTCCGGAGATCGCCGGCCCGGGGACTCACCCGAACGGGGCCGGGCCGTCCCGCCGCCCGGTTCACCCCTGCGCGCCGTCCCAGGAACAGGCCGAGGTCGCACCCGAGGTCAGCCCCCACGGGCTGGGTACGTCACCGCTCCGGTCCGGGTCGCCGTGGTCGTTGTCGCTGTGGCCCGGATCGCCGCGGCCCGGGTCGCCCTGGCGCGGCAGGCGGTCGATCACCTCGACCAGCGCCGGGGGCAGTTGCGGCGCGAGGCCCCGGTGGCAGCGCGAGAGCACGTCCCGCCGGACGTCGTCCGGCAGCAGCGGCCGGTCCACCCGCGGCGGGGTCGGTCCGCGCGGGCGCGCTCCCGGCGGGCCCAGGGCGGCGGCGAGCTGGTCGGACCAGGCCCGCCAGTAGTCGGCGTCGTCGGTCTCGCCGTACCGCAGGTGGTACAGGTGCAGGCAGTACGCCGCCGTGCCGCTGCCCGATCCGGCGGCGAACCGCCACCAGAACTCGGCGCCCTCCTCGCGGCCGGTGGCGTAGAGCAGCGCGGCGAACACCTCCGCTCCCTCCGGCTGGATCCGCCGCGCGTTGACCAGCAGGTCCAGCCCCCGGGCCGCGTCCGGGGTACCCAGCACCAGGGCGACCACCAGGCCCAGCTCGAAGGCGGCCTGTTCGTGCTCGGACGGCAGGTGGGTGGGCGCGGCCGTGAGCCTGGCCAGGCGCAGCGCGGCGATCCGCTCGGCGTGCGCCCGTTCGGGCCGGGGGATGTGCGGCGTCGCCGTCCCGCCCTCGGCCGGTGGCACGGCCCCTGGTGGCGTGGCCGGTGCGGCGGGCGCCTCGGCCGGGGGCCGGGGGATCACTGTTCGCCTCCCCGGTCCGGCAGTTCGCGCACACCGAGCCGTCTGGCCAGCCGCTCGCGGGCGTGCCGGAGGTTGGAGTGGACGGTGGCGACGGGCCGGCCCAGATAGGCGCCGATCACCTTGACGTGCAGCCCGAGCAGGTACCGCAGGACGACCACGTCCCGCTGCCGGTCGGGGAGTTCGAGGATCGCCGCATAGAGCCGGACCTCGTCCGCCTCGCTGTGCAGCAGGCCGTTGGCGACGTCCTTGAACGCTCCGATGACGGCCTCGAAGGTGACCGCCTCCACCTCGACCCGCTCCTCGCCGGACACCCAGTCGGCGACATGACGGTTCGCCAGCCGCCAGGCGTACGCGGCCGGTTCCTCGAACCGCAGGACGTGGGCCCAGTGCCGGGCGAGGTCCTCCTTGACCGCCTCGACGATCAGCGCCGCGTCCGCGCGGTTGCCTATCCGGGTCAGGGCGAGGGCCCGCCAGGCCGGCTCATGGGTCTCGCAGAACGCCGAATAGGCAAGCTCCAGGCGGATGTTGGCGTACTCCGGGCCGCTGTACCCGTGCTCGTCGGCATCTCCGTGGCCGTCCCCCCGGCGGCCGCCCCCGCCCGGGCCCGCCGGCGCCGGTCCTCCCCGGTGCCCGAGTACCCGGACACCCCTGTCGATCGTCATCGAACCTGCCTTCCACCGCCGCCGACCGACCGCCGGCCGCCCGAGGGTGCGGGCCCCGTGCCCGCGGACCCCATTCCACCAGGTTTCGTCACCGCAGGCGTTTGTGCGAATACCGACAGTCATTGCGTCCGATCTACGGATCATCGGCCAGCGGAACTCCGCGGATCGGAACGGCGGTTGACGGGCCGGTAGCGTGGGCAACGACGGGTGAGTCCTGCGGCCGGGGAGAGCGATGAGCCTTTACGACGGTGTCGACCTACGACTGAACGTGCCGCACTCGGCCCGGATGTACGACTACTTCCTGGGCGGCATCACCAACTTCGCCGCCGACCGCGAGGCGGCCGGCCAGGCGCTCGCCGCGCTCCCCTGGGTGCGCGCGACCGCGCGCGCCAACCGTGCCTTCATGCACCGCTCGACGCGCGCCCTCGCCGAGGCCGGCCTGGACCAGTTCCTCGACATCGGCACCGGCATCCCCACCTCGCCCAACCTGCACGAGATCGCCCAACGGGTGAACCCGCGGGCCCGGGTGGTCTACGTCGACAACGACCCGATCGTGCTCTCGCACGCCCAGGCCCTGCTCACCGGGGCCCGCGAGGGCCGCACCGCGTACGTCGAGGCCGAGCTGACCGAACCGGCGGCGCTGCTCGCCGCACCCGGTCTGCGGGACACCATCGACCTCGCCCGCCCGGTCGCCCTCTCCCTGAACGCCGTCCTGCACTTCGTCCCCGACGACCCCGACGCGCCCGACGACCCCGACGCGCCCGACGACCCCGTCGCACCGGGCGGCCCCGACGGCGCCGCGGGGCAGCGCGCCCACGCGATCGTCGAACACCTGAAGGCCGCCCTCGCGCCCGGCAGCGCCCTGGTGCTCTCCCACGTCACCGCCGACTTCGCGCCCGAGGAGATCGCCCGGCTGGCCGGCATCTACCGCGCCGCGGGCGCCCCCGGCCAGGCCCGCGCGCACCATGAGATCGCCCGGTTCTTCGACGGCTGGACGCTCCTCGCCCCCGGGCTCGTCCCCACCCCGCGCTGGCGCCCGGCCGGCCCCGAGGACACCGCCGTGTCCGACACCGAGGCCTCCCTCTACGCGGCCGTGGCCATCAAGCCGTGACACCGGCGCGCCGGCCCGCGCCGGTGCGGCGGCCGCCGTGCCCGCACCCCGTGCGGGTGCGCCCGCACGGGACCAGACTGGTCGTGGAGCCCGCCCCGAGGAGCGAGGAGAGTCATGCTGCTCGGACTCACCACCGCCCTGGTCGCGACCGTCTGCTTCGGCTTCGGCTCGGTCTTCCAGGCGCGCGGCGCGCGGTCGGCGCCGCGGTCGGACCGGGTGCGGGTCGGGCTGCTCGCCGCCCTGGCGCGCTCCTGGCAGTTCCTGCTCGGGACGGCGCTGGACATCGGCGGCTTCGTGCTGAGCGTCGTCGCGCTGCGCAGCCTGCCGCTCTTCCTGGTCCAGGCGGTCACCAATGCGGGTCTGGCGGTGACGGCGCTCGCCGCGGTCTGGCTGCTCGGCGCCCGGCTGCGGCGCGGCGACGTGGCCGCGATCGTGGCCGTGGTCGCCGGGCTGACCCTGCTGGCCCTCGGCTCCGGGCGGGAGGGCCGTGAGTACGCCGCGCCGGCCTTCCACTGGGCGCTGCTCGGGACCACCCTCCTGATGCTGCTGCTCACCCTGGTGCTGGCCCGCCGGGGCGGTGGCGCCGCGGCGGCCGGTCTGGGCCTGCTCGCCGGGGTCGGCTTCGGCGTGACCAGCCTGGCCGTCCGGGTGCTGGACGTCGGCGGGGTGGCCGACGTGCTGACCGACCCGGCGGCGTACGGGCTCGCCTTGGGCGGCCTCGGCGGCTACCTCGCGTACGCGCTCGCGCTGCAGCGGGGCACCGTGACGGCGGCGACGGCGGCCGGGACGGTGACCGAGACCTTCGGTCCGGCCCTGGTCGGCGTGGTCGCGCTGGGCGACGCGGCGCGGCCGGGCTACGCCTGGTGCGCGCTGGTCGGCTTCGCGGTGGCGGTCGGCGGCACCTTCGTGCTCGCCCGCTTCGGCGAGGTGGAGGCCGAGGTGCGGCCGGTCGTGGCGACGGCGGACGGCCGGAGCGAGGCGGCGGCGATCCCACCCCGGTAGCCCGGACGGCGCCCCCGTGCGAAGGTGACTTGCCGGACAAAACGGACGGCCAGGTGTGGGAAGGACGGGAGCAGCCATGGTGGACGAAGGCCGTCACCGGCCCCGGCGGCCGGACCGGCCCGGGGCCCCTGCCGCCGGGCCGCCGGTGGCGCTGGTCACCGGAGCCTCCTCCGGCATCGGCGCGGCGACCGCCGCCCGACTCGCGCCGTCCGGCTGGCAGCTGCTGCTCTCCGGCACCGACCGCACCCGGCTGGACGCGGTCGCCGCCCGCACCGGCGGCCGGGCCCTGCCCGAGGACCTCTCCAAGCCGGACGGCCCGCAGCGCCTCGCTGAGGCGGCCCTGGCCGCCGCCGGGCAGGTCGACGTCCTGATCGCCAGTGCCGGCCTCGGCTGGCGCGGCCCCTTCGCGCAGACCCCCACCGACACCCTGGACCGGATGATCGAGGTCAATCTGGCCGCCCCGCTACGGCTGGTCCGCCTGCTGCTCCCCGGCATGCTGGAGCGCCGGCGCGGCCGGATCGTGCTCCTCGGCTCGATGGCCGGGCAGGTCGGCGTCCGCGACGAGGCCGCCTACTCGGCGACCAAGGCCGGGCTGGCGATGTTCGCCGAGAGCCTCTGGTACGAGCTGCGCGGTACCGGCGTCGGCGTCCGGATCGTCCTGCCGGGCGCGGTGGACACCCCCTTCTTCGCCCAGCGCGGCACCCCCTACCAGCGTGAACGACCTCGGCCGGTGACCGCCGAGCGGGTCGCCGAAGCCGTCGTCGGGGCGATCAGCACGTCCTACGACCGGCCCTTCGTCCCGCGCTGGCTCGGCCTCGCCGCACGCGTCCACGGCGTCGCACCGGGGGTGTTCCGGCGCATGGCGTCCCGGTTCGGCTGACCCGGGGCGGGCACCGATGGACCGGACGCGCACCGCCCGCCGGGCGGCCCTCACCGTGGCGGGCGCCGAGCTGCTCCACCTCGCCCCGGCCGCCGTCCGCCTGCCGCCCGTGCGCCGCACCCTCGCCCGGCGCACGGCCGGGTACGGCGACGCGGGCCGGCACGTCGCGCTGACCTTCGACGACGGCCCGGACCGGCGCAGCACCCCGTACGTCCTGGACGCGCTGGACGGCCTCGGTGTCCGGGCCACCTTCTTCCTGCTCGGCACGATGCTGGAGCGGGCCCCGGAGCTCGGCCGCGAGCTGGTGGCCCGGGGTCACGAGGTGGCCGTGCACGGCTGGTACCACCGCCCGCAGTGGTACCCGGCCCCCGCCCGCGACCTGCGCGAACTGCGCCGCGCCACGGCGGCGGTCACCGAACTCTGCGCGGTCCCTCCGTCCTGGTACCGCCCGCCGTACGGCGTCCTGGCGGCCGGCCCGGCGCTGGCCGCCCGCCGCCTCGGCCTGCGCACCGTGCTCTGGACGGCCTGGGGCCGGGACTGGACCGACGACGCCACCGGCGCCTCCGTGTACGCCACCGCCCGCCCCGGCCTGTCCGGCGGCGCCACCCTCCTGCTGCACGACTCGGACTGCACCTCCGCCCCCGACTCCTGGCGCGCCACCCTCGCCGCCCTCCCCCTGATCGCCGCCCACTGCCGCACCCACGGCCTCACCCTCGGCCCACTCCGCGACCACGCAGTCCCGCCCCGCACGGGCCGGACCGGCTAGGGAGTGTTGGGGGGGGGGGGGCGGGGGGGGGGGGCCGCGCCCCCCCCCCCCCCCCCCCCCCCCCCCCCCCCCCCCCGAGCCCCCCGCACCGGCGCCCCCAACAACCGCCGAGCGGCCGGGCGGGCCGGG
>NZ_JBITSA010000005.1:201247-381719 GCF_044540385.1 Kitasatospora sp. NPDC086009 | reverse complement strand
GCCCCCCCCCCCCCCCCCCGCCCCCCCCCCCGCGGGGGGCGGGGGGGGGGGGTGGGGGGGCCCCCCGCCCCCCCCCCCCGCCCCCCCCCCCCCAACACTCCCTAGGCCAGCCCGACCTGCGCCAGGGCGGCCGCGAAGCCGGTCCGCCAGCCCTCCGGGGAGGCGCCGGCCGAGGGGGGTGGGGCCGGGCGGTCCAGGGCGGCGAGGGCGGTGCGGACCACGTCGGCCGGTCGGGCGGAGGTGACGTCGGCGTGTCCCAGCTCCAGCTCGTGCTGGAGGTTGTCCCGGCCGTGGCCCTGGACGACGTCCAGCAGGAGCAGGCGGCGGCCGAGTGCCCGGGCCTCGCTGCAGGTGTCCCCGGAGCTGGTCACCACCAGGTCGGCGGCGGTCATCAGGGCGGGGATCCGCTCGGTGTAGCCGAACGGGTGCAGGCGCGGACGGTGGCCGGCGGCGTGGCGCAGCCGGCGCTCCAGCTCGCGGTTGCGCCCGGTCACGGCGAGCACGTGCGGCCCGGCGTCCGCCAGGTCGGTGGCGGTGCGGGCGAGCGGACCGAGCCCCCAGGAGCCGGACATCAGCAGCACGCACCTGGCGTCGGGCGGCACCCCGAACTCGGCCCTGGCCGCCGCGCGGGTGGGCGGGTGGTAGAACGGCGCCCGCAGCGGCGCCGGCAGCACGGCGATCGCGGCCTCCGGCCGGTAGCGCCGCACCGCGCAGGCCGCGACCTCGGAGGTGACCAGGAAGAGGTCGGTGCCCTCCTGCACCCAGAGCCGGTGGGGTGTCACGTCGGTGCAGAGCACCAGGTGCCGGAAGGCCGGCCCGCCGCCCCGCCGGGGCAGCCGGTTCACCGCCGCGGTGGCGGTGGCGAACACCGACACCACCAGCTCCGGCCGCTGCCGCGCGACCAGCTCCCGCAGGGCCGGGACGAGCCTGGTCCGCGCAGCGGCGTCGGCGAGCAGGGCCGGCCGGGCGCCGGGGCGCAGCGCGGCGAAGTGGAAGGCGTCGTAGACGCCGGGCAGGTCGAGCAGCCGGCGGAAGACCGCCTCGCCGACCGCGCCCGCGCGCTGTCCGAGCAGCGCCATGGCGTCCACCGTGGCGGTGGTCCAGCCGCGCGCCCGCAGCGAGTCGGCGCAGGCCTGGGCCATCACGTCGTGGCCCTGCCCGAGCGAGCCGGAGACCAGCAGGGCGTGCGGCACCGGGGGCGCCGCCTCAGGAGCCGCCGGCCGCGCGGCCGGCGCCCGGGCCGCCCTCGTCGCGGTACCAGTCCGCGTAGCGCCGCACGCCGTCCGTGAAGGTGGTCTTCGGCGACCAGCCGAGCAGCCGCTTCGCCTGGGCGGCCGAGATGCGGCGGCCGTCGTAGTCGGCGGCCCGGGCCTCGATGTGCGAGATGGAGACCGGGCCGAGCAGCCGGTCGACGGTGTCGGCGATGTCCCGGACGGAGACGGCGGTGGAGCCCTCCAGGGCGAAGGTCTGGTCCTCGGCGGCGGGGGACAGGGCGCGCACGTGGGCGTCCGCGAGGTCCTCGACGTAGACGAAGTTGCGGCTCTGCCGGCCGTCGCCCGCGATGGTGATCGGCCGGCCGGCCAGCGCGGCCTGCACGAACCGGGCGACCACCAGCTCGTCCCGCATCCGCGGTCCGTACGGGATGCCGTAGCGCAGGATGGTGAAGTGCTGCCCGTACAGCTCCCGGTGGCTGTGCACCAGCATCTCGGCGGCCAGCTTGGTGGCGACGTACAGGTGCCCGCTGCGCTCCAGCTCGATGGGCACGTGCTCGTCCAGCTCCTGCGCACCGCCGTCCAGCTGGTCGTCGGTGAGGGCGGCGCCGTAGACCCAGACGGTGCTCGCCAGCACGGTGCGGCTGAGGCCGCTGCGGCGGGACGCCTCCAGGACGGCCTCGGTGCCGTCGATGTTCATCCGCACGGCCCGGACGGGGTCGGCGGCGACCTGCTCGACGTCGGCCATGGCGGCGAGGTGGAAGACCACCTCGCAGCCGTCCAGGGCGCTGGTGAGGGCGGTCAGGTCGAGGATGTCGATGCGGGCGTGCTCCGCGTCGGCGTTGAGGTACTTGTCGGTGGTGTCCACCGCGAGCACCTCGTGGCCGGCTGTGATCAGCCGGTCCACGACGTGTGAGCCGATGAATCCGCATCCCCCGGTGACGGCTACGCGCACGGTCTCTCTCCTTGTCCGGCCTTCGCCCGGACCGTCCGGTCCGGGGGCGTCCCGGTGGTTCCGGTGGTTCCGGGCTTCCTGGTGGTTCCGGTCATCGGGACCGGCCGACCCGTCCGGCGGCCCCGGCGGTCGCTGTGGTTCCGGGGGCCCCCGTGCTCTCGGCCGTCCCGGTCATCCGGCGAGCCGGCGGTGGACGGCGGTGACCGCCTCGATCACCTGGTCCGTCTCGTCCTCGGTCATGTCGGAGTGCACCGGCAGGCAGATCTGCCGGGCGCAGAGGTCCTCGGCGACCGGCAGCGGCCCGCGCCGGTAGGGGGCCAGCACCGGCTGGAGGTGCAGCGGCAGGTCGTACACCTCGCCGGAGAGCCGCACCCCGTGCTCCTCGGCCACCGCCCGCTTGAACGCGGCGCGGTCGACGCCGGCCGGCAGCAGGGCGACGTACTTGTAGTAGTTGCTGCGGCAGCCGACCGGCTCGACCGTCGGCCGCAGTCCGTCGAGCCCGGCGAGCGCCGCGTCGTACCGCTGGGCCACCCGGCGCCGGGTCTCCACGAACTCCTTGAGCCGGCGCAGGTGCACCGCGCCGACGACGGCGTTGAGCTCGCTCAGCCGCCAGGAGGCGCCGAACCGGACGTGGTGGTTGGTGGTGAACGAGCCCTTGCCCTGGTCCCGGTGGATCCGTGCCTCGTCGCGCAGGTCGGACGACTCGGTGAGGATCATGCCGCCCTCGCCGCTGGTGGTGACCTTGGTCGGGTAGAACGAGAAGGCGCCGGCCAGGCCGAACGACCCGGCCGCGCGCCCGGCGTAGCTGCTGCCGTGCGCGTGGGCGGCGTCCTCGACCAGCGGGATGCCCCGGCGGTCGCAGATCGCGCGCAGCTCGTCGACCTCGGGGGTGATCAGGCCGCCGATGTGCACCAGCACCACGGCGGCGGTGTCCGGGGTGAGGACCGCCTCCAGCGTCTCGGGGGAGAGCGCGAAGGTCGCCGGGTCGACGTCGGCGAGGACGGGGCGTCCGCCGGCGTGGACGACGGCGGCGGCGGTCGCGTAGAAGGTGACCGCCGGGACGACCACGTCGCGGTCACGGACGTCGACGGTGCGCAGGACGATCTCCAGCGCGGCCGTCCCGCTGGCGACGGCCACGGCGTGCGAGGCGCCGTGCTCGGCCGCGAAGGCCTGCTCGAAGCGCTCGGTCCAGGGGCCGAGGGTCAGCGCACCGGTGGCGAGGATCTCCGCCACCGCGTCCGCGACGGCCGCGCGGTCGCTCTCGTCGAACACGATGCGAGCGGCTGGAACGCCCATGAGGCCACCTCCGGCAGCAGGATGATCAGATCATCGAGCGGGTTCGTTTCCGGCCGGACCGGACAAATCGGTCGGGCCAGGCACATCACGCTACTTCGCCTGCCCGTTCCCGGCCCGTCGTCACCGACCGCCCGGGTGACTGCCCCGGTGACCGGGCGGTCACCGGACCGCCGGGGCCCGCCGGACGCCGCCGTCCGCCCCGGACCACCCCGGTGGAGGGCGGGCCGGGGAGCCGGAAGGCCCGGCGGCTGCTCCCCGTGGTGCAGCTGACGTACTCCGTCCGGGTGCCGCGCTACTGCGCACGGACTACGTGAACGGCCTGCGCAGCGAGGACGACGCAGCGGCCCCCCGCGATCGAGGATGGCCATGCTCCGGGCGCCCCGGGCCGTGCCGCGGCCCCGGGCCCGCCGCCGCACCCGTGAACGTCATCCGAAGGAGTCTGCTCTCCCGTGGCCGAATTCCTGTACCGCCTGGGCCGATGGGCCTTCCTCAGGCGCCGCCTGACGACCCTGCTCTGGGTCGCCCTGCTGGCGACCGCCGGAGTCCTGGCCGCCAAGGCACCGGCGGCACCCGACGACGGCTTCGCGATGCCGGGCACGGAAGCACAGCAGGCCTTCGACCTGATGGACGCCCGCTTCCCCGGCAGCACCGCCGAGGGCGCGTCGGCCCGCCTGGTCTTCGTCGCCGCGTCCGGGCAGAAGATCACCGCGGCCACCCACCAGCAGGCCGTGGAGCGGACGGTCGCCGAGCTCGCCCACGGCGAGCAGGTCACCGGCGCGGTCAGCCCGTTCCAGGCGGGCACCGTCTCCGAGGACGGCTCGACCGCCTACGCGACGATCGGCTACGACGCCAAGCCCGGCTCCCTGGGCACGGCCGCCACGGACGCCCTCCAAGAGGCGGCGCAGCAGGGGCGGGACGCCGGCCTCACGGTCCGGACGCATGTGCACCGTGCGCTGTCCAAGCTCGACGCCCGCCGCGCTGAGCCCGGTCGCCCCGCTGTACCGGGTTGCGTGGAGCCCGTCGCGCCCGCGAGCTCGGGCGCGACGGGCTGACGGGGCACCACGGCAGCTGTGGCCGCCGGGCGTTGGTCCCGCGACCGGCGCCGCGCTGTCCGGCCCCCGGCAGCCGCGCTGTTCGGGCGGCACCGTTACCATGCGCACGATGGCCCGCCAGCGGGGCGGCCGGAGCTGCTTCCCCGGGTGAGTGGGGAGCGGGAGGGGCGAGGATGTCAGGCATGGGGTGGATGTCAGGGAACCGGCAGGAGCGGCGCTGGCCGGGGGTGGACCTGCGGATGGACGTCCCGCACTCGGCCCGGGTGTACGACTACCTCATTGGCGGCAAGACCAACTTCGAGGCGGACCGGACCGCCGCCCACGCCTCGGTCAAGGCCTGGCCGGCCCTGCCGACCTCGATGCGTACCACCCGCACCTTCATGCAGCGGGTGGTCCGCCACCTCGCCGAGGAGCACAAGGTCCGCCAGTTCCTGGACATCGGCACCGGGATCCCGACCTCCCCCAACGTGCACGAGATCGCCCAGGGCATCGCCCCCGAGGCCCGCGTCGCCTACGTCGACAACGACCCGATCGTGCTGACCCACGCCCGCGCGCTGATGTCGAGCACCGAGGAGGGCCGGACCTCCTACATCGACGCCGACTTCCGCGACGTCGACTCGATCATCGGTGCCCCGCAACTGCGCGAGGTCCTGGACCTGACGCAGCCGGTGGCGCTCTCGCTGATCGCGATCGTGCACTTCGTCCTCGACCAGGACGACCCGCAGGGCATCGTGCGGCGGTTCATGGACGAGCTGGCCCCGGGGAGCTTCCTGGCGCTGACCGTCTTCACCGGGGACACCGACCCGGTGGGTGTGGGCGGTGTCGGCCGCGAGTACAACGCGCGTGGGATTCCCCTGCAGATCCGCGACAAGGACGAGACGCTCGCCTTCTTCGACGGCTACGACCTGCTCGACCCGGGCGTGACCCTGGTCCACCAGTGGCGGCCGGACGCGGAGGCGGCGCCGGTGCGCGACCAGGACATCGCGATGTACGGCGGCGTGGCCGTCAAGCGCGGCTGAACCGCCCGCCGCCACCGGGGCGGCCCCGCCGGTGCCCGCCGCACCCGTGCCCGCCGTTCCCGTGCCCGCGGCGAGGGCGGGCACGGGAACCGTCAGCCGCCCCCTGCGGTCCGGTGCCGGGAGGTGCCGGACCGGGCGGCCGGGCCCGGGGGAGCCCGGACGCCGACATCTGCTTCTCCTCGTAGGAGAGGAATCCCGGCGAGCGGTAGGAGGCGTGGTTGCGCTGTCCCTCCGGCGTCGACTCGTGGCCGGTGGAGAACCGGGCGAGCTCCACGCCCGGGCGGTAGTGCGCCGGGTGGACGAGCCCGTCCTGGACGTAGCGGACGCGTTCGCCGTCGGAGGCGGTCCCGGCCGGCCCGAGCACCGCGGCCGACGCGTCGCGCGCGGTGACTCCACACCCGTGGAATGCGGGCGCTCCCGCGAGACCGCCGAGCGCTCCGTCTGGCCGACTGGGCCGAGTACGGCTACCGCGCCAGCCACTCCCGCTCCTTCTGGGGCCCGCGCCCGCACCTCGTGTGCACCCTGCACGGCCTGCCCGTCGCCTTCGCGCTGACCGGCGCGAAGGCCGACGAACGCGAGACCCCGCTCGGCAGGCTCGACGCCGAACCGCACCTCATGGCGGCCCGCCCGGGCCAGACCCTGATCAGCGACCGGCAGTACTACGGCCGCGCCTTCGAACGCGAACGCGCCGAGCGGGGAATGCGGCTGCTGCGGCCGGCCCGCAAGGCGAGCCCTCGCGGGCCGGATCCGCCCTGGTCAAGCCGCTACGGCAGATCATCGAGTCCGTCAACCAGACCTTCAAGGCCCAGCTCGACCTCGAACGCCACCAAGGCCGCACACCGACCGGGGTGATGGTCCGCGGCCTACAACGCATCCTCGCGCTGACCAGTGCGATCTGGCACAACGACCACACCGACCAACCCGCCATGCGCTCGCTGACCGCCTACGACCACTAACCCTTCGCCTCATTCATCCAGGGGGCAGAGCGGACGACGGCGCCCGGGACCTCCGGAGCGACGGCTGCCCGGCGGGGCGCGGTGGCACACTTCGGACAGGCCCCGGGGGTGACAAGCCACGGGGAAGCCGAGCCGGCTCGTACGGACGTCCCGTCGCGGGCACGAACAGCACCGAGCGGAGGGCCGCTGTGGACCGGATCGACCCCGCCGGACCGCACCCCGTCGGCTCCGCCACGCCCCATCCCGGCCATCCCGGCCAGGTCGGCCAGGTCGGCCAGGTCGGCCAGGTCGGCCAGGACGGCAGCTGGGTGGTCGGGATCGATGTCGGCGGCACCGGAGTCCGGCTCGCCCTGGCTCCCGGCGGGTGGCCCGCCGACCTCGCCGGCGCCCGGACCGACCGGATCGCGGCCCCGGCCCGGATCACCGCAGGAGGGCACGACGCGCAGGCGTTGCTGAGCCGTGTACTCCCCGCCCTGGGCACGCTGATCGCCGGCCTGCCGCCCGGCGCGCGGATCGGGGCGGTGGCCGTCGGGGCCACGGGCATGGCCCTGCTCGGCCGGGACCTCGCCCGCGAACTCCCCGTCCCGCTCGCCCGCGCGACGGGTGCGGACCGGTTGGTGCTGGCCGGCGACGCCGTCACCGCCCACGTGGGCGCCCTCGGACGTCGGCCGGGTGTGGCCGTGGCCGCCGGGACCGGTCTGGTCGCGATCGGCGTCCACCCGGACACGGGCTGGCACCGGGCCGACGGATGGGGCCAACTGCTCGGCGACTGCGGCAGCGGCGGCTGGATCGGCCGGGCCGGCCTGGAGTCGGCGCTGCGCGCCCACGACGGCCGGACGGGCGGCTCGGCCGTACTGCTGGCGTCGGCCGAGCGCCGCTACGGCCCGGTGGCCGGCCTGCCCGCCGCCCTGCAGCCACGCCCCGACCGGGCCGCCCTGCTGGCCGCCTTCGCCCCCGACGTGGTCGACGCGGCCGACGGCGGTTGCCCGGTCGCGGGCGCGATCGTGCGGCGGGCGGGGGAGGAGATCGCGGACGCGGCCGCCGCAGCCGTCCGGGCCGTCGGGCTGGCCGAGCCGCGGGTCGCCCTGACCGGGGGCCTGTTCGCCCTGGACCGCCTGCGCGGGGCGGCACTGGCGGCGCTGACCGACCGCCTCCCGACGGCGCGCCCGCACCGCCCCGACGGGCCGCCACTGCTCGGCGCGCTGCGCCTGGCGGCGAGCGCCTCCGGCACCGCGCTGCCCTGGCCGGTCGATCCACCGCTGCTCGACGTCCGCACCCTGACGGACGGCCGTGGAGGACTCTGAGGCCCGGACCGGTCGGACCGGTCGGACGGTCCGCGCAACCGAGCGCCCGGGCCCGGCAACCCGGAGGTCAACGGTGTACGGCCCACCTCCCGAGGGCCGTCGCACGGCTCCGTGCCGCGGGCAGCGGCGGCTGCCCGATCGGGCAGCGTGCCCCCGTGGCCCGGAGTCGATCCAAGGAGGCGGTTGACACCGGAAGTTGGTCTAGTCCACCGTAGGGGAATGCCAGTCGGCGGCGCGGGGGCGCCTTGGCAGGAGTCCCCGTCGTGGGCATCAACTACCAGGCTAAACCGGTGAGTTGTGGCGGTCCCGGGGTGTGGTCCAATCGGTGGCCGGTCACGCCTTCGCCGTGCCCCGGCCCGTTCGGTCCTTCGGGCCCGTTCAGCCTGTCCGGCCGGTTCGGGTGGTGCCGGCGCCGGTGGTGGTGCCGGAGCCGCGCCCGCTGCCGACACCGGTGGGCGCCGGTCCGGGCGCCGCAAGGAGTACCTGATCGGCGTGGTGGTAAACGGACTCGACCTCTGGAGTGACCCGAACGGATGCCGGACGGCGCTGCGCCGGTCCACGGCGCCCCCAGCGCTTCGCCACCGCACGCACCGGGTCTGCGGTAGATGCTCGACCTCGCCCAACTCGCGGTAACAGCACGACACCTGATGACCGAACGGAGAACTGGCATGCGCAGAATCTGTCTGGCCCTGCCCACCAACCGGGCCTGTGCCGAGACGATTTCGGCGATCGGCAAGGAGGCCGCGTACGCCGCCGAGCACTTCGAGGTCGAGGTGCACCTGGTCGTCCTGGACTCCTCGGACGCGTCGACCTTCGCGGCGCACGCGCGCGCCGTTGCCGAACTGCCCGGGGCGGCGGGCGTGGTCGTGCACCACCTCGACGAGGCCCACCAGCGGGAGTTCCTGGAGCGGGTGGTCGACGCCGCCGGCGTCGCCGAACCGGCCCGGCTGCTCGATCTGATGCTGCCCGACGCCGTCTCCTACGGTGCCTGCACCAACCGGGCGTTCCTGATCGCCGCCGCCCTCGGCTGCGACTCCGTCCACCGCCGGGACTCGGACAGCGACTACCAGGTCCTGGACGGGAAGCCGGTCTTCCCGATCCACCAGGAGCTGCTGTCGCTCGGAAAGCGGGCGGCCGACGCGGAGGCGGCCGTCACCAAGAGCGAGCTGGAGCCGGCGGACGCCGAGAAGCCGGTGTCACTGGTCGGCAGCTCCTTCATCGGTGAACTCTCCGTCGACGTCAGCGAGATCCGCGAGCTGGACCCGGCCCTCTACTACGACGTGGTCAGCCTCTGGGCGCCGCCCGTCTGGTCCGAGGAGGAGAAGCGGCAGCTGGTCGAGGCGTCGTTCACCGGGGGCGGGACGGACCCGTTCACCGCCGACGAGTCAGTGCTCGGTGCTCCCGACATCTGGCAGGTGGACATGTGCAACATCGGCTTCGATCACGAGGTCTACGAGCGCGTCCCGCTGCCGCCCGCGACCGAGACCATCGGCAGTGACTACTTCCTGCTGCACGTGGTCCTGGACGCCACCCTGCCCGGCGTGGTGCACAACCGGCACATCGTGAACTACTACACCCCGGGCCGCCGGAGCGGCGCCGGATTCACCGCCTACCAGCTGCGGTTCACCAAGTTCCTGCTGTCGATGCTCTACCTCTACCCCGTCTACGGCCGGATGATGGCGGCCGGCGGCGAGCTGCTCGACGACCAGCACCACGTACGGGTGGACACGATCCTGGAGCTGGTCAGGGACAGCGCCGGGACGGACCGGGCTGAGAACGTCCACCGGCTGGACGTCCTCGACCGCTCGTATCGGCAACTGGGCGGGAAGTACACGGAGTTCGCCGAGCACCTGGCCCCGCTGCGGGAGCGCCTGCTCGACGAGGCCAAGGCGGACGTCGAGGACTTCGCGCGGCTGATCGCCGCCTGGGGCCCGATGGTGGCGGCCGCCCGCACCGACGGCCTGACCGGCCCGGGCGGCAGCCCCGCCGGCGGAGCCGGTGCCACCGTCGGAGGAGCCGAGTAGATGACGGACAACATCAGCTTCCGCCTGCTGGCCGACGAGGACTGGGACGCCGTCGTGGCGCTGGAGTCCGACGCCTACGCGGCGGACGACCTCTCCGAGGGCCGGGAGGCGCTGCAGTCCAGGGCGCGTTCCTCACCCGACACCTGCTTCGTGCTGGAGCACGGGGGCAAGGTCGGCGGCTATCTGCTGAGCCTGCCCTACCCGCTCTACCAGTGCCCGGACCTGGGGCAGGTGGAGGAGGCCGACTTCCAGTCGCGCAACCTGCACGTGCACGACTTCGTCATCGCGGAGCCGCTGCGCGGCAAGGACGTGGCGCTCCGGTTCATCCGCCACATCCGCGAGGAGGCGCAGGAGCAGGGCTTCGAGCGGATCTCCATGGTGGCGGTCCGGCGCAGCGACATCCTGCTCGCCCTGCTGGGCTACCGCACCCACCGCGAGGTCGCCGTTCCGGCCTGCTACGGCAAGCGCGCGGTGTACATGTCCATGGAGATCTAGCCGCACCCGCCGACTGGCGGTACGGCACAGGAGCCGGGAGCCGGGAGCCGGGAGCCGGGAGCCAGGAGGCAGGGCGAAGGGCACAGGAGGCAACGGACACCGGGCTCGCTCCAGCGGGCGGACCGCCCGGCCGATGTTCTCCCCATGAACACATGTCAGCCGCCCGTCGAGCGGCATGCCTCCTGGACCGAGCTCTTCTTCGACCTGGTCGTCGTCACCCCCGGCAGCCGGGTGCTGCGACTGGCGTAGGAGCGGATGGACCGCCTGATCAGAAAGCGGGGGACCGCCGAGCGCGTGCCGGTGGTCGAGGCGGCCTACGCCGACGCCCCGCACCTGGTGGAGCGGCTGGACCTGTTCGTCATCATCGTGCTGGGCGAGGGGGTCATCCAGATCACGTCGGTGGCGGGGGAGGCCGTCTGGCGCGCGGCCCTGGTCCGCGCCGCGGCGGGCGGCTTCGCGCTGCTCATCGGCTTGTGGAGCATGCCGCTGCCGCACGGGTACGGCGGTGTGCCGAAGGACGGCCCGGGCGACCTCCCGGTGCGCGTCATGACGGCGCTGCACGCTGCCACGACGTGCGCGCTCGCCGTCCTGGCGGCCGGGCCGGGCCCGGGCCTCGCGCACCCGTACGGCCACACCCCGGAGGGTGCGCGCCGGCTGCTGTGCGGGAGCCTCGTCGGGTACTTCGGGGTCGGCGTGCTGGCGGCCGCGGTGGCCGGGGCGTCCTGGCGGCGGACCCTGCGCTGGGCGCTGCCCTGCCTCGGGCTGACGCTGCTGCCGGCCGGGTGGTCCGGCCACTTCGGCGTGGGGTGGCTGAGCTGGGGGCTGACCGCGGCGGTGGACTAGCAACTCCTGTGCGCGTCGGGCGTACCGGCCCGCCCGGCCCGGCGCCGTGGCGTGTGAAGGACGCCCGGGCCGCCGTCCGCCCGGGCCGTACTCGCCGTCCCCCGGACCCCGTTCGCCGTTCGGCCGGAGTGATCGCGACGCGGCCTATACTCGGTCTGCTTGACCGGCGAACGGCACAACGGGGGGCGTTCATGGAGAGCTACACGGAGACTCCGCTGGGCCTGATCATCCTGGTCCTGGGCGGCGTCGCACTGGTCGTGCGGATGGTGTCCTTGCCGCTTCTGATGCGGGCTCAGCAGGCCACCCGCCATCGCGCGATCGGTCGCCTCGCGGGCGCGGGCGGGAGGGTGGCGGTGCCGTCGGGGCTGACGGCGGCGGCGGTCGGTGAACAGGTGCTCGTGCTGCTGAGCGCGGCCGGCCTGCTGGCCCTGCTGAACTCGACGATCGCCGAAACCGACTTCGTCTACATGATGCCGTCGATCGTCTCGGAGAGCCCGCTGGCCATCGCCCAGGCCCTGGACGTCCACTTCTCCATCACGCAGCCGATCTACCTCATCCCGGCGGTGGTCGCCCTGCTCGGCTGGGTGTTCCTCTGGCTCCTGACGCAGCGCAACCTGCTGGTCGTCGGCATGCCCCCGGGGGCCGGGACGACCACGGGCAGTATCGTCCGGCTGATCGGCGGCTTCGTCCTCCGCGCGGTGCTCGGTGCACTGGTGCTGCCGATCGGGGTGGTCGAGGGTGCGCTGATGTTCCAGATCATCGCGCTCGTGACCAGCCGGCGCCCGCTGGCCGGCGGTGCCGACCGCACGGCCCACGTCCCGGCGGATGCTCCGCCCGCCGCCCGGCCCGCGCCCTACCTGCCGATGCCCGCCGCCCCGGTCGACGCGCCGTGGTCCGTCCCCGCCCCACCGGCGCCGCAGGTCGCGCCGGCTCCGCTGCACCTCGGGCGCGTCGAACCCGCCGGGCAGGCCGGACCCGCCTCACCCGCCTCACCCGTCGGGCACGTCCCGCACCAGGCGCTGTACCCGCACGAGCCGCGGACGATCGGCGGGTACCAACTGCTCGGCCGGATCGGGGCCGGCGGCATGGGGACGGTCTACCTGGCCCGTCGGGAGGGCTCGGCCACCCAGGTCGCGCTGAAGACGATCAACCCCGAACTCCTCGGGGAAGCCGACCTGTTGCGTCGCTTCGAGCGCGAGGCGGAGGTGCTGGCGATGGTCTCCGGCGCCTACACCGCCCGGGTGCTGGACGCCGGTGTGGACTCCGGGCGCCCCTACCTGGCCATGGAACTGCTGGACGGCCGCCCGCTCGACGTCCATCTGCGCGAGCAGGGGCCGATCCGCTCCCCGGAGGCGCTGCGGGCCCTCGCGCTCGCGCTGGCCGTCGCGCTGCGCGGGGTGCACGGGCTGGGGCTGGTGCACCGGGACCTCAAGCCCGCCAACATCATGCTGACGACGGCGGGGCCGCGGCTGCTCGACTTCGGCATCGCGGCGATCGTCGACGGCACCCGGCTGACCCGCACCGGCGGCGGCCCGGGGACGCTGACCTACATGGCGCCCGAACAGTTCGGCGACGGGCCGGTCGGCCCGGCAGCGGACGTCTGGGCCTGGGCCTGCTGCGTGGTGTGCGCGGCCCACGGGGGGAGTCCGTTCGCGGCCGCCAGCACGGGGGCGGTGATCCGCCGGATCGTCGACACCGGCCCGGAGCCGACGGCTCTGGCAGCCCTCGCCGCGCTCGACCCGGCGCTCGCGGCGGTGGTCGGCCGGGCGCTGACCGCGGACCCGCAGACCCGCCCCGGCGACGGTGGCGCACTGCTGGACCTGCTGACGACGCGCCACGGCCCGGGCAGCACCGAGCCCGACGCGGGCGCGCTGCGCGAGGAGATCACCCACGGCTGGCGCACCCTCGCCCTCCGTGCGGACCAGGACTTCCCCCGACAGTGACCGCCTCCCCGGTTCCGGAGCGCTAGCCGGAGTCCGCTCCGGTACCGGCGAAGACCCGGGCACCGGCTCGGGCCGCCGAAAGGCTGACGGTCCTTGCCGTCGTACCCAGGGCGGCGCACCATCCGGCACACGGTGGCCGACCGTCCGGCCGCGGGCTCGGGGCCCTCTCGCAGGGCGAAGGGCCGGTACCCCAACGCCTGACCGACGACCTCGGGAGCCGTCGGCTGCCTTCCCTCGGGCCAGAGGATCAAGTCGCTGCCGTAGCCGCTCGGACAGCCGAGGGCCTTGCCCAACGCCACCACCACCCCGCACGGCTCGGCATCGTCGGCACAGTCCGCGTCCATGATCTTCTGCACCCACGCAACGGCCGCTTCACGAGCCGTCTCCGTCACAGCCACCCCTTCCCATGGGGGGCCGAGCCCGGCGCGTCACCTGATCGGCCGGACAGCTCCAGGGCGCGGTGCCGCTCCCACGGCCTCGCCGGTCCCCGCCACCGAAGCGTGCCGCAGCGAGTGCAGGACGGCGCCGGGCAGGCTCACCTGCTGGGGGGCCTCGACGTGCACCCGCTCGGCCCGGCCTCCCCGGAGGGCCGGCTGCGCGGGCCCGTCGACGAGTGCCGGGGGCCGCCAGCCCGCGTACCCCTTCTCCGGCCGGTCGGGTGCCGCGGTGCTCGCCGGGCGCCCCGGCCCGTCGCGGCGCAGGATGGAGATCCCGGGTGTCCGACGACGGCACCGGCGACACGGGAGGCTGCGGTGAACGGGAGGCTGCGGTGAACGGGAGGCTGCGGTGAACGGGAGGCTGCGGTGATCGGAATGGCTGACATCAGGGAGTGGCGCGGCCACGCCGTGGTCGACGAGAAGGACCACCGGATCGGCACGCTGGAGTCGGTGTACGTGGAGACGGCCAGTGACCAGCCGTTCTTCGTGACCGTCACGGTCGGCCTGCCGTCCCGGCGGCGGCTGGTGTTCGTCCCGCTCGACGGCGCCGTGGTCGGGCCCGGCTACGTCCGGGTCGCGTTCGCCAAGGGCGTGGTCAAGCAGGCGCCCTCGATCGGCACCGACGACGTGCTGCCCGCCGAGGACGAACCGGCGGTCTTCTCGCACTACGCACTCGCCTACACCCCCGGCGCCGGCGGTGAGCGGCGGCTGGCCAGGCGCTGAGCGGCCCGGGGGAGGGGTGCGTACGGGTCGGCCCCGGCGGCCGCGATACCCCGCGGGGTACGCTGGAGGCACGGTCACGACGGCGGAAGGCGGCTCCCGGGATGCAGGTGGACGAGGAAGCGGTGGGCGCCGTCCTGAACCGGCTCCGTCGGGCCCAGGGGCAGCTGGCCGGTGTGATCGCGATGATCGAGGCAGGCCGGGACTGCAAGGACGTCGTCACCCAGTTGGCGGCGGTCTCCCGCGCCCTGGACCGTGCCGGATTCAAGATCGTGGCCAGCGGGATGCGCCAGTGCATGGCCGCCGCCGACGGGGATGCCCCGCCGATGAGCGAGGCGGAGCTGGAGAAGCTCTTCCTGACCCTCGCCTGAGGCCGGACGGCCGGACGGCCCGGGCTCCGTCGCACGCCGTGACCAGCCGCGCCGATCGGCGGAGAATGGTCCCGGCGGAAGGTGGAGGCCATGGACGACATCGGCTTCGGCCGGGCGATGGAGGGCCTGCTGGCGGCCTCCCAGCGGATCGACCCCGGTGAGCTCGCTACGGCCGTCCGGGACGCGGCCCGGACGATGGGGCTCACCGACGCGCTGGTCCTGCTCGCCGACGTGCGGCAGGTGCAGCTCGCACCGCTGCTGCCACCGGGCCGGTCGTCGTGTCTCCGCTCCGGAGGCACTGCGGCGGCTGATCCACGCACTGCTGGAGCGCCAGGACCACCGGCTCACCGACGACGCCACGATCGTCCTGGTGGAATGGCACCCCGCCCTCTGATGCAGGGACCCCGCCCCGGCCGGCGACGCGGTGAGCTGCCCGCGGTTCCGCCCCGGATCCGGACCGGGCGTGAATTCCCGGCGCGCCGTGCCCCGTTCGGCGCACCGGGGTGGGAGGCTCGTCTGTCCCCGCAGGGCAGCCGCCGACCGGCAACCGCCCCGCGCACCGAACGCCGAACACCGCACCGCACCGCCGAACGCCGAACACCGCCTCCGCCGGACCGGCCGGACCGGCCGGACCCGCCCCACATCCACCCCACCACGACCCCCGGGCCACCACTGATGACCGTCTCCATCGCCCTGCTCACCCAGGATCTGCGCCTGCACGACAACCCCGTGCTCCGGGCCGCCGCCGAGGCCGCCGACGAGGTCGTGCCGCTGTTCGTCCTCGACCCCGAGGTCGACGCCGCCGGCTTCGCCCCGCCCAACCGGATGGCCTTCCTCGCCGACTGCCTCACCGACCTCGACGCCGCGCTGCGCCCGCTCGGCGGCAGGCTGCTGCTGCGCCGGGGCACCGCCGCCACCGAGACCGCCCGGCTGGCCACCGAGGTGGACGCCGTCTCGGTCCACGTCGCCGCCGGCGTGAGCGCCTTCGCCCACCGCCGCGAGCAGGCCCTGCGCGACGCCCTCGGCTCCCGTCTGCACGTCCACGACGGCGTGCTGACCGTGGCCGTACCGGGCGCGGTCAGCCCCGCCGGCAAGGACCACTACGCCGTGTTCACCCCGTACTTCCGGACCTGGCAGCAGGCCCCGCGCCGGACGGTGCACCGCGCGCCCCGGGCGCTGCGCACGCCCGAGGGCCTCGCGAGCGAGCCCGTCCCGGCCGTCACGCCGGATTCGCCGGGGCTGCCGCCGGGCGGTGAGCGCCCCGGCCGCAAGCTCTGGCAGGGCTACGCCCTGGAGCGGTACGAGGAACTGCACGACGACCTCGCCGCCGACGGCACCTCGCGCCTCTCGCCCTACCTGCACTTCGGCTGCGTCTCCGCGGCCGAGCTGGTGGCGTCCGCCGAACGACGCGGCGGCAGCGGTGCGGAGGCGTTCGTCCGGCAGCTGGCCTGGCGGGACTTCCACCACCAGGTGCTCGCCGCCCGCCCGGAGGCGGCGCACGCCGACTACCGGTCCAAGGGGGACCACTGGCTGCCCGACGACGCGGAGTCCGAGGCCTGGCGCCGGGGCCGCACCGGCTTCCCCCTGGTGGACGCGGGCATGCGCCAACTCGCCCAGGAGGGCTGGATGCACAACCGGGCCCGGCTGGTGACGGCCTCGTTCCTGACCAAGACGCTCTACAAGGACTGGCGGACGGGCGCCGCCCACTTCCTGCGGTTGCTGGTGGACGGTGACTTGGCCAACAACCAGCTCAACTGGCAGTGGGTGGCCGGGACCGGTACGGACACCCGGCCCAACCGGGTGCTCAACCCGCTCGCCCAGGCGGACCGGCTCGACCCGGACGGGGCCTACGTCCGGCGCTGGGTCCCTGAGTTGGCCGACCTGCCCGGTCGCTCCGTGCACCGCCCGTGGCGGCTGGACCACCCACCGGCCGACTACCCGGCACCGATCGTCGAGCCCGAGACGATCTCCGCCCGGCTCCGCCACGCCCGCGGCCTCGACTGAGCCCCTGACCGAACCGTCGGTTCGGGGCCCCTCGCGGGCCAGTAGGGGGACATGACGAGCGGTCAAGTATACCGGCCGGAGGTGTTCGAGCGGTTCTGACACGCATGGTCCCCGCCGACGGGGGTAGCCGGGCGTGCACCACTGCTGCAACAGAAGGGGGGCGCACGGTGCCCGAGATCGTCGAGGACGTCATCGAGGCCTGTCTCGTCGGCCCGGAGCCCCGGCCGGTGCCCATGGGGCTGCGCTACGACCCGGCCGACCCGTTCGCGCTGTCGCTCGGTTTCGGGGCCGGTGCCTCGCTCGGACTGGAGGGTGCACTGTCCTGGACGGCGGCCCGCGAGCTGTTCGGGGAGGGGCTGCGCAAGCCGTCCGGTCTGGGGGACCTACGGGTCCGGCCGTGGGCTCCCGGCGTGATCGCCGTCGAGTTCCACGGCGACGAGGGCTGTGCCGTCCTGGTGTTGTCCTCCCGGGACATGGTGCACTTCCTCCGCCGGACGTACGAGGTGGTCGCCCCGGGGACGGAGCACCGGCTGCTCGACTGGCCGGACACGGTGGCGGGCCTGGTGGGGGAGACCGGCTGAGCGGAGCGCGACGACCGGGGGCGGTGGCGACCTCAGCACGAGGCTGCGTCGCCGCCCCCAGTCATGGGCGGGGCTTCCGCCCGGAGCGGGCTTCGGGCGCAACCACCCGCGTCGGCCGGCGAGCCGCGGAGAGCCCGGTACGACGAACAGCCGACGCACGAGGATCGACCGGAGCACGACGAACACCACGGCCCGGGCGGGGAAACCGCCCGGGCCGTGGCCTGGGTCCTGCTGACCCCCGAGTGCCCTGACCCTGAGAGCCCTGAACCCCGAGAGCCCCTGAAGCCTGAGCCGCTCAGCGCCCGGGAGCGAGCCGGGCGGCATCGATCTCGACCCAGACCGCCTTGCCCTGCTCGTGGCGCTCGGCGCCCCAGCGGTCGGCGGCCCGCTGGATGATGAACAGGCCGTGGCCGCCGGGCAGCCCCGGCCGGTGCGGCAGGCGGGGCTCGGGGAGCGCGGACTCGCCGTCGCTCACCTCCACCCGGAGCCGGGCCGCGGACGCGTCCAGTACGAGTTCGAGCGGCCCGCCGCCGTGCATCATCGCGTTGGCCACCAGCTCGGCCACGAGCAGCACGACATCGTCCGCCACGTCCGGGTCCGCGCCGCTCTCCGGAGCCAGCCACGCCCAGTCGGCGAGCGCTTGCTGGGTGAAGGCACGCGAACGGGCCACCGGCTTGGGCAGGCCGGCCAGCCGCAGCCGCCGGCGTTGGCCGGCCTCCGGTAGCGTGGCTCCGGACCGGTTGTCGTCCAGGGTGCCCCGGCCCCTCGTCATATGCGGTTCACCCCTTCGTGCGGTTGCTGTGGCTCGTCGTCCGATCGGATTCCCGGGCAGCGCCAGGATATTCCTGTGACGGCCGTTCGACTGGTCGCCCGTGGTCATGGGCGGGCGGAGCGGGCCGGATCGCACGGTCGTGCTCAACGGACGAGCGCCGCGCCGACCGAGTCATGGATGGAGAACACGGCGCCGGCGCCGGTCAGTTCCAGGACGCGGGCGACCGGCGTGGCCACGGCCGCGAGGCGGAACTCCACCCCGGCTGCGGAGGCGGCCAGGCGGGTCTTCAACAACAGGTTCAGGCCGGAGGAGTCGCAGAAGCCGACGCCCTCCAGATCGACCACGACCAGGGGGGTGCCCTCGTCGACCAGGGAGGTCAGCGCCCGCTCGGCGGGCAGGAGGCTGTCGATGTCGAGATCACCCGCCACCGCGCAGACCGCCGCCTCGGCGTCGGCCCGCCTTATGTCCACGGTCAGCGCGGGCGGCAGAGTGCTCGCCGCCGCCGTGATCCGGTACTGCTCGTCCTCGACTGACATCGTGGTTGTCTTTCCCCTCCAGAGAGTTCCCTTCGACCATACGCGGGGGAAAGCCCGCGGCCAAGGCGCACGCCCCACAGGAGGAGTGACGCCCCGGCCGCCGGGGTCGCTCGGTCAGTCCTGGTCCAGACCGGCGCGGAGCCGGCCGAGGATCCGGCTGAGCAGCCGCGAGACGTGCATCTGGGAGACGCCCAGCCGGGCGCCGATCTCGGACTGCGTGAGCTCTTCGGTGAAGCGCATCGAGAGGATCTGCCGGTCACGCTCGGGCAGCGCGGCGATCAGGGGCTTCAGGGCGACCAGGCTCTCGATCTTCTCCAGCCGGCCGTCCTCCATGCCGAGCCGGTCGGCCAGGGAACCCCGGGAGTCGTCGTCGGTGGACTCGGAGCCCAGGTCGAGCGACCCCACGGTGTGGCCGTTGGCGGCGGTCAGCCCCTCGGTCACCTCCTCCGGGGTGAGCGACAGGTGCTCGGCCAGTTCGGCGACGGTCGGGGCGCGGTCGAGCCGCTGGGTGAGCTGCTCCTGGGCCCTGGCCAGGGTCAGCCGCAGCTCCTGGAGGCGGCGCGGCACGTGGACGGCCCAGGTGGTGTCACGGAAGTGGCGGCGGATCTCCCCGAGCACCGTCGGCACCGCGAACGTGGTGAACTCCACACCGTGCCGGGAGTCGAAGCGGTCGATCGCCTTGATCAGGCCGACGATGCCCGCCTGGACCAGGTCCTCCTGCGGCTCGCGGCTGGAATTGAAGCGCCGGGCGGCGTAGCGGACCAGGGAGATGTTCAGCTCGATCAGCGTGGCCCGGACATAGGAGTACTCCCGGGTGCCCTCCTCCAGTGCGTCGAGCCGGGCCAGCAGGGTCCGGGTCAGTTCACGCGCGTCGGCGGGGGAGACCTCGCTCGGTTCGGCGATCTCGGGGAGCTCGGGAAGCTCGGTGATCTCCGTGGTCGTCGAGAGGCCGGAGAGACCGGGCGTTCCGGAGGTGGCTCCCAAAGGCCCGGCGCTCGGCCGGGCCTGGCCCTGAAGGGGGAACACGGGGGCGAGGAGAGCATCACTGGACGGAGCCATGTCGGTCCTTTCATCGGTTCCGCGACGGTCTGTCCCTGTGTACCCGGGATCTTCGGACCGATTCCCCTTTGATGTGTGGTGATTCTGCAAAGAGGGTGTGATTACCCCGACATGTGAGCCTCGTCTCGTCCTGCGGCGCGGGCGACCGGCACTCGGGGCAGGGCGTGCGGATGGGTCTCGCACAGGTAGCCGACGAGGTGTTCGCGGACCTGGCAGCGCAGCTCGAACGCGGCGTCGGCGTCGGGCGCGGTCATCAGGGCCCGCACCACGATGGTGGTCGGTGTGGTGTCGACCACCTGGAGGGCGCTGCCCTCGCCGTCCCACAGCGAGCTCTTGGCGAGGAACGCCTCGAACTCCGCCCGCAGCTCGGGCACCGGGGTGCGGTGGTCCAGGTGGAACAGCGCGGTGCCGGTGATCTTGCTGGTGCGCCGCGACCAGTTCTCGAAGGGGCGGCCGGCGAAGTACGACATCGGCATCACCAGTCGCCGCTGGTCCCAGGTGGCGATCACCACCGAGGTGAGCGTGATCTCCTCAACCGTCCCCCACTCGCCGGCGACCACGACGACGTCGCCGATCCGGATCAGGTCGCCGAAGGCCATCTGGATGCCCGCGAACAGGTTGGCGAGGGTGCTCTGGGCCGCGATCCCGGCCACCACGCCGACCAGCCCGGCGGAGGCGAGCAGGCTGGTCCCGAGCCCCCGGACGGCGGGGAAGGTCATCAGCATCGCCCCGAGGGCGACCACGGCGACGGTGGCCTGGAAGATCCGGCCGAGCAGACCTGCCTGGGTCCGGGCCCGGCCCGCCCAGGCGGGGTTGCGCCGCCGCCCGGCGAGTTGCATCGCGCCGCTCGTCGCCAGGGCGATCAGCCGCGCGGCCAGCCAGGCGCAGGCGGCGATGGTCGCGAGCACCAGCAGATGCCGGACGGCGGCGTGCACGACCGGGGCGGTACGGGCCCACGGCTCCCCGGCGAGCATCAGTCCGCAGGCGGTGGCCGCCAGCAGGGGTGGCCGACAGGCGCGGAGCAGGGTCGGTGTGGGACCGGTGTGCCCGCGTGCGGCGACCAGTCGTGCCACGGCTTCCGTGAGCAGGTTGAGGCCGTAGGCGGCGACGGCGGCCGAAGCGGCGACGACGATCAGGCGGATGAGGCTCCACCCCATGGTGTGCGGTTCCCTTCCTCGGGTCGGTCCCGCGGGGGCGGTCCGCGGGAATGGGTCCCGCCTGCCCCCGGCTCCGCCGCCCACACCCGCCCCGGCCCCGCCGCTCGCCCCCCGGCCTGCCCGGCGGCCGATCGCCCCCCCGCCGCCGCCGGATCCGCGCTGGGCCGGCGGGGTGACGTCTGACGGATCGTCGGCCCGGGTGCATACCGGGGCGGGGCCGGGGCAGGCGCCCCTATGACCGACCGCCGGCCCGGCGGTCGGACCTCGGCGGAGAAGGGAAACGTGATGACACAGATCGAGGAGTCGGTCCTGGTCGACGTGCCGCTCGCGGTGGCGTACGAACAGTGGCGGAAGGTCGAGGACTTCCCGCGCTTCATGCGCGGCGTGGTCAGCATCGAGCGGCGTGGCAGGGAGCTCACCCACTGGGTGGTCGGCGTGGCCGGCGCGCACCGCGAGTTCGACGCCGCGACGACCGAGGTGGTGCCGGACGAGCGGGTGGCCTGGGCCGCGGTGGCCGGGGAGGTCCGGCAGTCGGGCGTGGTGACGTTCCACCGTCTCGGGGAGGACTGCACGCGGATCATGCTCCAGCTGGAGGTCGAACCGCAGGGTCTGCTGGAGCGGATCGGGGAGGCGCTCGGTTTCGTCGACCGTCAGGTCATCGACGACCTGCACGACTTCAAGGAGTTCGTCGAAGCCGCGCACGGCGGCCCGCCGAGCGCACCCCCGGGCGCCGACCCCGGCACGCCCCGGGCGGCCTGACCGCCCACCGGTCGGCACCGCCGCCCGTCCACCCAGCCGCCAGCGCGCCCGATCGACGCCCGCCGCGCCGGCGGCCCGGTCAGGGCCGGAGTTCCCGCAGCGCCCGACACCGCGTCATGCGTCGTTCACGTGGCGGTCGCCGACCTTGGGATGAATGGGGTCGCCCGCAGTTGTACAGCCAACTGCCGGTAACCCTCATCCCGATCTCCGTGACCAGCCGCGGACGGGCCCGGCCGTGCCCTCCCGCGGACCGGTCGCCCGGGCGCGGCGGACAGGACCACCGTGGCCGCAGGCAGCGCCCTGACGCTCAGCTCATCCGCCAACCCGGTCGAAGGCGACAGGCTCACCTTCCACTGGAGCACCGACGCCCCGGACCCCAAGAACTGGGTCGGCGTCTACGACGGCAGCAGGAAGCCCGGCACCGGCTCGTCGCTGCTCTGGAAGTACACCCCGGCCGCCGCCGGGGACGTGCAGCTCGACACCTCGGCGCTGACCGGCGGCCCGTACACCGCGTACCTGCTGGCGAAGGACGGCTACGGCGTCCTGGCGCAGACCGCGCCCTTCACCTTCCGGCCCAAGCCCGCCGTGGTCCGCCCGCACAGCGCGGTCGACGCGCTGACCACCGCGGCCGTGACGCCCGGGGGCGCCGTCTCGGTCAAGCTCGGCGGTCTCTGGTCCCGGCCGGCCGGCAACCCGGCGGGCACCGCGGCGTTCCGCAAGATCAGCGGCCCGGCCTGGGCCTCCGTCGGCTCCGACGGCACGCTCACCGGGACCGCGCCCGCCACCGCGCCGAAGAACCCGGAGGTGGTGGTCGTCGGCGTGAAGGACAGCGCGGGCGCCACCGACACCGTCACCGTGCAGATCCCGGTGGCGGACCCGGCAGGGCCGCTGCGGCTGAAGGTGGCGAGCTGGAACCTCGCCGAGGCCGGCGCGGCCTTCACCGACGCGGTGGAGAAGCAGCTGCGGGTGGTGCTCGCCCAGGGCCTGGACGTGCTCGCCCTCCAGGAGACGGCCGGCAGCGCCGCCCAGAGCCTGGCCACCGCGCTCGGCTGGTACGCCTACCAGAGCGCGGGCAGCGTCGGCGTCCTCAGCCGCTACCCGCTGTCCGCCGTCACCCCGGTCACCGCCGGGCTGCCCGCGGCCGGTGTGACGGTGCAGCTGCCCGGCGGCCGGGGCGTCCGCTTCTGGGCCGCCCACCTGGACGAGGCGAACTACGGCCCCTACGCGGTGCAGGACGGCCAGAGCGCTGCCCAGGTGACCGCCGGGGAGAGCGCCTCCGCCCGCCTCCGGCAGGCCACGGCGCTCGCCGCGGCCGTCCGCGCCGAGGCCGCCGCGCACACCCCGGTGGTCCTCGCCGGCGCGCTCTCCTCGCCCTCGCACCTGGACTGGACGGCGGCCACCGCGGCCAGCCACGGCGGGGCAGGCCCGCTGAACTGGCCGGTCACGGTGGCCCTCCAGGAGGCCGGACTGACCGACAGCTTCCGGGAGGAGAACCGGAACCCGGCCAAGGCGCCCGGGGCCACCTGGTCGCCGGTCCGCAAGCAGCGGGGCAGCAAACCGGAGCCGCAGGACCGGATCGACTATGTGCTGTACGCCGGCCCGCTGAAGCTGGTCGAGGCGCACACCCTGGTGGCGGACTGGCCCGCCACCGGGACCGACCCGGCCGCGATCGCCGCCAACCAGTGGCCCTCCGACAGCGCCGCCGCGGTCGCCACCTTCCAGCTCTGACGGCCTCCCGCCCCGTCCTGCTCCCTCCCCCGCCCCGAGAGGCCCGTTCGCCATGTCCGATCTCTCCCGTCGTTCCTTCGTCGGCGCCACCGCGGCCGCCGGCGCCGCCGCACTGACCGGCCTGCCCGCCGCGTCCGCGAGCGCCGCTCCCGCCGCCGGCCGGCCCACCGGCACCATCAAGGACGTCAAGCACGTCGTGGTCCTGATGCAGGAGAACCGCAGCTTCGACCACTACTTCGGCACCCTCAACGGCGTCCGCGGCTTCGGTGACAAGCAGGCCCTCCGGTTCCCGGACGGCACCGACGTGTTCCGCCAGCCCGACGCCGGGCGCGCCGACGGCGGCGCGATGCTGCCGTACCGGATGGACACGGCCAAGTACAACGCGCAGAACGCCGGCGGCCTCCCGCACGACTGGGCGACCGGTCACCAGGCGATCAACAACGGCGCGATGAACAAGTGGATCGCCGCCAAGGGCGAGCGCACCATGGGGTACTTCACCCGCGCCGACATCCCCTACCAGTACGCGCTGGCCGACGCGTTCACCCTCTGCGACGCCTACTTCACCTCGCTGGCCGGCCCGACCGACCCCAACCGGCTCTACCTGTGGACGGGCACCTCCGGCCCCGGACGGGACGGCACCACCGGCCCCTGGATCGACAACACCCCGGTGACCGACAACCCCGTCGCGGACTGGACGACCTACGCCGAGCGGCTGCAGGCGGCCGGCGTCTCCTGGCGGGTCTACCACAACCCCAGCAAGGACGACCGGACGGGCGACTACGACGACAACGCCCTGTCCTACTTCAAGCAGTTCCACAACTTCCCGAAGGACGACCCGCGTTACGTCAACGCGATGACCAGGTTCGACCCGGCGGCCTTCGACGCCCACTGCAAGGACGCCACCCTGCCGACCGTCTCCTGGCTGGTCGCGCCCTACCTGTTCAGCGAACACCCCAACGCGGGCCCGGCGTACGGCGCGCACTGGGTGAACCAGGCCCTCCAGTCGCTGATGTCCAACCCCGCCGTCTGGCAGCACACCGTCTTCCTCGTCATGTACGACGAGAACGACGGCTACTTCGACCACATGGTGCCACCCACCCCCGAGGCCGGTACGGCCGAGGAGTTCACCCAGGGCCGCGCGATCGGCCTCGGCAACCGGGTACCGCTCTGGGTGGCCTCCCCCTGGTCACGTGGCGGCTACGTCAACTCCCAGGTCTTCGACCACACCTCGGTCCTGCGCTTCATGGAACAGGTCACCGGGGTCGCCGAACCCAACATCTCCGCCTGGCGCCGGGCCGTCTGTGGCGACCTCACCAGCTGCTTCGACTTCGCGGCCCCGGACTTCTCCATACCGGACCTGCCCGACACCGTGGCCCTGATGGCCAAGGCCGACGCGGGGGCGGCGCTCCCCGGCGTCGCGCTGCCCGCCGCCGGCACCCAGTCGATGCCCGTCCAGGAGCCCGGCGAGCGCCCGCACCGTCACCTGCCCTACCAGCCCTGGGCGGACGTCGAGGTGGACCGGAAGACCGGCAAGGTCACCTGCACGATGAGCAACGACGGCTCGGTCGCCTTCCCCTACACCGTCTACCCCAACATCGTCCTCCCGTTCGCCGGGACGCCGTACACGGTGGCGCCCGCTGCCACCGCCACCTACGTCTGGGACGCCGCCGCCACGCACGGCCGGTACGACTTCACCGTCCACGGCCCCGACGGCTTCGTCCGCCGCTTCGCCGGCACCGTCGTCCGCGACGGTGAGGACGGCCAGAACGACATCGGCGTGCCGATCGTGACGGCCGATCTGAGCGGCTCCTCCCGGCTCACCCTCCAACTGGTCAACGACGGCCTGACCGACGTCGGCTTCACCGTGGTGCCCAACGACTTCGCGGGCACCGCGCAGACGGTCTGGGTCAAGCCCGGCAAGCAGGCCAACCTGGCCTGGCCGCTGGACAAGCAGGGCCGCTACGACGTCGTCGTGACGGCGGGCACCGGTCTGCGCTTCACCCAGCGGTACGCGGGCTGGGTGCACTGACCCCGGCGCCGCCGCCCGGGCCCGGGCGGGAACGGCCGGAGGCGCCGAACCGGTGACCTCCGGCCGTGGCTCGGCCGCCCGCCGCGGCCCGGCGGCTAGCGTCGGGCCATGCAGAAGATCACCACCTTCCTCTGGTTCGACGACCAGGCCGAAGAGGCCGCCCGCTTCTACACCTCGGTCTTCGCCAACTCCCGGATCACCGGCGTGACCCACTACGGCGAGACCGGCCCCGGCGAGCCGGGCCGGGTCATGACCGTCACCTTCGAACTCGACGGTCAGCAGTTCGTCGCCCTCAACGGCGGTCCGGTGTTCCACTTCACCGAGGCCATCTCGCTCCAGGTCGACTGCGCCGACCAGCAGGAGGTCGACGACCTCTGGGCCAAGCTCACCGCCGACGGCGGCGCGGCCAGCGAGTGCGGCTGGCTCAAGGACCGCTACGGGCTCTCGTGGCAGATCGTCCCCCGCGTGCTGACCGAACTGATCGCGGACCCGGACCCGGCCAAGGCCGCCCGGGTGGTGGCGGCGATGCTGCGGATGCAGAAGATCGAGATCCAGCCGCTCCTCGACGCCGCCCGGGGCTGAGACTGCCTCCGCCGCGTCGGTCCTGAGGACCGCTGCCCTCAGGACCCCTGCCCTCAGGACCGCTGCCCTCAGGCCCGCTGTTTGACCGCCCGCCGCCTCCGCAGCCGGCCCGGGTTCAGCCGCTCGCCCCGGGCCAGCCTCCGCAGCCGGGCGAACCGGGAGAACCGCTCCCGGTTCGCCACCGAGGCCCGGTCCAGTTCCTCCATCAGCCGCCGGCTGCGGTGCTCCAGATCGAGTTCGTCGAGGATCCGGTCCACCTCGGCCAGCAGCGAACCGTGCAGCTGCCAGGCCTCCGGGTGCTCCTGCACCCGGAGCAGCAGCAGATGGGCGACGTTCTCCCGACTGGCCCAGGCGGCGGCCAGCTCGGAGGTCAGCCGCCGCTCGGCCTCCTCGGCGTTGCGGCTCACCTGGGTGGTGACCAGTACCGCGAAGCTCACCAGCGCCCCGCCGAGGTGGCTCAGCAGCTCCTCCAGCGCGACCGCGACGTCGGCCGGGAACAGCCGCTCGCCCGGGGCCCGCCGCTTGGCGAGGTCGGTGAGCGACCGGGCCAGCACCCGGATCACCACCACGCAGATCTCCAGCGTGTCCAGACCGGTCCGCAGCACCAGCCGGGAGAGCAGCCCCTCGCTGATCCGGGGGTTGAGCCGCAGACTGTCCTCGGCCTGTCGCAGGGCGCCGTCGACGTCCGCGATGGCCTGGTCGAGCCGGCGGGCCTCGTACAGCCGTTCGGCCGCGCGCTCCACGGGGGTGGGCTCGCCGAGCTCCTCGGCGATGCCGAGCAGCAGGTGCCGGGCCCGCCGGGCGAGGTCCTCGATCGACTCGCCCGCCGTGTCGATCCAGACCGGCGGGGCGAACAGCAGATTGAACAGCAGTCCGACGGTGGCGCCGATCAGCGTCTCCAGCACCCGGTCCCAGGCTTGTGAGGTCACCTGGCTCACGCCCAGGATGAGCATCGCGCTGATCGCCACCTCCTGGACGAACTCGTCCACCCGGACGAACCGCCCGATGATCAGCGAGGCCAGGATGATCATGCCCAGGCTCCACCAGGAGAGCCCGACCACCGAGCTGAAACCGATCGCGATCAGCACCCCGACGACCACCGAGTTGACCCGGCGGATGCTGGTGGTCAGCGTCGAGTAGACGGTGACCTGGACGACCAGCAGCGCCGTCAGGGGGGCGGTCAGCGGCGCCGGCTCGCTGCTCAGCCGGGTGGCCACCACGTACGAGAGGGTGGCGGCCACCGTGGCCCGGACCGTCTGGACGACGAAGGGTTGTCGGGCACTGCGGCGCAGCGTGGTGGCGAGGGTCTCCGGGAGTAGGGCCATGCCGCCCTTCTTTCCCCGTCCTGGCAGCTCACACTGCTGATCCACCGCACCGGCACTCGAAAGAGCCGCTCGTCCGGCCGACGGCGCCGGCCCCGGTGCTAGGGCCGGCGGCGCTGTTCGCGCAGCAGCTTCCAGGGTGCGAGCGCCGATTCGAGCTGTACGCCGAGGCTCATCTTGGAGGTGCCCTGGACGCGTTCCTCGAACCGGATCGGCACCTCGCGGATCCGCATGCCCCGCTGGACGGCGCGGTAGTTCAGCTCCACCTGGAACGAGTACCCGTTGCTGTGCACCGAGGGCAGGTCGATCGCCCGCAGGGCCTGCGCGCGCCAGGCCTTGAACCCGGCGGTGGCGTCCTTGACCCCGAGGCCGAGGATGGTGTTGACGTAGAGGTTCGCCCAGGCCGACAGCGCCTTGCGGTGCCACGGCCACTCCTCGGCGGTCGAGCCGCCGGGCACGTAGCGCGAGCCGAGCACCACGGCGGTGCTCTCGTCGGCCAGCAGTGTCTCCACCATGACCGGGAGGACCGAGGCGGGGTGCGACAGGTCGGCGTCCATCTGCACCACCACGTCGGCGCCCTCCTCCAGGGCCCGGGTCATGCCCGCGACGTAGGCCCGGCCGAGGCCGTCCTTCTCGGTGCGGTGCAGTACGGAGACCGTGCCGGGCGCCCGGGCCGCGAGCCCGTCCGCGACCTCGCCGGTGCCGTCCGGGGAGTTGTCGTCGACCACCAGCAGGTGCAGACCGGGCAGCTTCAGGTCAGCGAGCAGCCCCGCGAGGACCGGCAGGTTCTCCCGCTCGTTGTACGTGGGTACGACGACAACGACCTTGGGGGAGGCCTCGACCATGTTCTGTCCCTCGCGCGATCCCCGGCCGGTGCCGCGCCGCCGGCGCCCGCAGCCGACCGGACAGGTGTCCACTTCGGTCGGGCGAGTCTAGCCGCGGTCGTACGTGCCCGGTCGCACCGCCCACCGGTGCTCCGGGCCGCGGCCGTCCGGCCGCCGGCCGGCACCCCGGTCCGGGACGTGTCGTCCTCGGCCGGGGTGCCGGGTGTGCCCTCCGGCTGCGGTGCCGGGTGCCTACCGGCTGGGGTGCGATCTGCTCCAGGCGGGGGCGACCAGGGCGATCAGGCCGACGGCGAAGGCGAGCTGGAGGATGTGGCGGATCCAGTCGATGCCCGAGGTGTGCCGCACGCCGACCCAGCCGGCCACCGCGTTGCCCAGCCAGGCGCCCGCGGCGCCGAGCAGCATCGTCAACCACCAGGGGATCGCCTGCGGGCCACGCAGGATCAGCTTGGCCAGAACACCCAGCACGAAACCGATGAGCAGAATCCACAGGAGCTGGAACATCGCATTCCACCTTTCGATGCGCGTTTCCCCATGATCGCCCGGATCACCCGCTTCGGCACGTCGGCGCGGGCCGCCCGGCGGCGGGCCCGGCCGGGCGCTCAGCGGTCGGCGTGGCTGAGGGCGGCCCCGGAGACCGGGTCGAAGACGTGCAGCCGGTCGGTGTCGATCCACAGCTCCAGCGGGCTGCCCTCGGCGGCCCGGGTGTCGGTGCCGATCCGGGCCACCACCTCGCGCCCGCGCGCGGTGGCGCCGGTGTCCCGCCGCTGCGCGGCCAGCTCCTCCAGCGCACCCGGGACGGCCGCCTCGCCCTCGACCGTGAAGTGCGCGAAGACGTCGGAGCCGACCGACTCCAGCACCTCGACGGCGACGGTGGCCGTCCGACCGCCGTGCGGGTGCTCCAGGAGGGCCGCGTCCTCGAAGTGCTCGGGCCGCAGCCCGACGACCACCTCGCGCGGCGCGTCCGCCGCGGTCAGCCGCTGCCGGAGCCGGTCGCTCACCGGCAGGTCGGCCAGCGCGGTGCGCAGCACGCCCTGCTCCAGGGTGGCGTCCAGGAAGTTCATCCCCGGTGAGCCGATGAACCCGGCGACGAACAGGTTGACCGGCTCGTCGTAGAGCTGCTGCGGCGCGCCGACCTGCTGGACGACGCCGCCGCGCAGCACCACCACGCGGTCGCCGAGCGTCATCGCCTCGACCTGGTCGTGCGTCACGTAGACGGTGGTGGTGCCCAGCCGGCGCTGGAGGCGGGAGATCTGGGTGCGCATCTGCACCCGGAGCTTGGCGTCCAGGTTGGAGAGCGGCTCGTCCATCAGGAAGGCCTTGGGGTCGCGGACGATAGCCCGGCCCATCGCGACCCGCTGGCGCTGGCCGCCGGAGAGGTTGGCGGGCCGGCGGTCCAGGTGCTCGGTCAGGTCGAGGATCCGGGCGGCCTCCTCGACCTTGGCGGCGATCACCGCCTTGTCGGTCTTCGCCAGCCGCAGGGCGAAGCCCATGTTCTCGCGGACGCTCATGTGCGGGTAGAGCGCGTAGCTCTGGAACACCATGGCGATGTCCCGGTCCTTGGGCGCGCGGTCGTTGACCACTTGGCCGTCGATCCGCAGGGTGCCCTCGGTGATGTCCTCCAGGCCCGCGATCATGTTGAGGGTGGTGGACTTCCCGCAGCCCGAGGGGCCGACCAGGATCACGAACTCGCCGTCCGCGACGGTCAGGTCGATGCCGTGGACGGCGACCGCGCCGTCCGGGTAGCGCTTGGTGATGCCGTCGAGGACGATCTCGGCCATGCCCTGCCTGCCTTCCTGGGACGCTTCCTGCGGGGTGCTTTTCGGGGGTCAGCCCTTGACGGCGCCGGCGGTGAGGCCGGCCACGATGCGGCGCTGGAACAGCAGCACGAAGACCACGATCGGGATCGTGATCACCACGGCCGCCGCGGCGATCGAGCCGGTCGGCTGCTGGAACTGCGAGCTGCCGGTGAAGAACGCGATCGCCGCCGGGACGGTCCGTGCGGCGTTGGTGGAGGTCAGCGAGATGGCGAAGAGGAAGTCGTTCCAGCAGAAGATGAAGACCAGGATCCCGGTGGTGAACACCCCCGGCGCCGCCAGCGGCGCGATCACCAGCCGGAACGCCTGCGCGGGCGTCGCGCCGTCCACCTTCGCCGCCTTCTCCAGGTCCCACGGGATCTCCCGGAAGAACGCCGACAGGGTGTAGATCGCCAGCGGCAGCGAGAACGTCATGTACGGGATGATCAGGCCCGGCCAGGTGTCGAAGAGGCCCAGGACCCGCTCGATGTTGAACAGCGGCGAGACCAGCGAGATCGGCGGGAACATCGCGATCAGCAGCGACATCCCGATCAGCAGCCGCTTGCCCGGGAAGCGCAGGCGGGCCACCGCGTAGGCGGCCATGGTGCCGAGGACGACCGCGATGGTGGTGGCGATGACGGCGATGCCGATCGAGTTGACCAGCGCGCGGGTGAAGTCCGAGGTCTGGAAGATGCCGCGGTAGTTCTCCAGCGTCCACTTGCGCGGGACGAAGTCGCCGTCGTTCAGCGTGCTCGGGTCCTTGAAGGAGAGCGCGGCGATCCACCAGACGGGGAACAGCGCGTAGAGCACCACCAGCAGGTTGACGACGCCCCAGCCGGCCGCCGCGCGCGTGCGTCGGGAGGTCATCGGCCCTCCGTCCCGCCACCGGGCGCCGAGGCGCCGAACACCTTGATGAAGACCAGCGCGATCGCCGCCACGCAGAGGAAGATCAGCACCGAGATCGCCGAGCCGATGCCCAGGTTGAGCGCGGTGAAGAGGTTGTCGTAGCCGAGGATCGACACCGAGCCGGTGTCGTTGGACCCGCCGGTCAGGACGTAGATGTTGTCGAAGACCCGGAACGCGTCGAGGGTGCGGAAGAGCAGGGCGACCAGGATGGCCGGCTTCATCAGCGGCAGGATCACCAGCCGCAGCCGCTGGCCGAAGGTCGCGCCGTCCACCATCGCGGCCCGGACGGTCTCCCCGGGGACGAGCGCCAGACCGGCCAGCAGCAGGAGCGCCATGAAGGGCGTGGTCTTCCACACCTCGGCCAGGATGATCAGCCCGATCGCCTGCCAGTGGTCGGTGAGCGGGGCGCTGCCCTCGGGCAGCAGCGCGGCCAGGTAGCCGGTGCCCGGCGTCCAGGCGTACTGCCAGGAGTAGGCGGCGACCACGGTGACGATCCCGTACGGCACGAGGACGGCGGTGCGCACCGTGCCCCGGCCGAACACCGCCCGGTGCATCACCAGCGCCAGGGCGAGCCCCAGCACCAGCTCGATGGCCACCGAGACGGCGGTGATCAGCACCGTCACCCAGAGCGCCTGCCACCAGAACGGGGAGGAGAGCACGGCGGCGTAGTTGCCGAACCAGACGAACTCCGCCTGCTGGGGGAAGCGCAGGTCGTAGCGCTGGAGGGAGAGGTAGACGGCGTAGCCGACCGGGTAGGCCGTCACGGCGGTCATCACCAGCACGGCCGGGGCGCAGAGCAGCCAGCCGAGCCGGCGCTCCTGGCGCGAGCCCTCGGACAGGCCCTTCGGGGCTGTCGCGGGGAGGGTGGGCGGCCTGGTCACGGGATCAGCCCCTTCGAGCCGAGCGCGTCCCTGAGCTGGCCGTTCAGCGCGGAGACGGTGCTCTCCGGCTGCACGGCGGACGGTGGGGAGAGCGCGTGCGAGATCGCGATCGAGACGTTCTGGTAGGCGGGCGTCTGCGGCCGGACGGAGGCGGAGTCCAGCGCCGCCAGCACGTCGGCGGCGAACGGGTAGCTGTCGGTCAGCTCGGCGGCGGTGTAGAGGCTGCGCAGCGACGGCGGCAGGCCGCCCTTGAGCGCGTTGGTCAGCTGGTTGTCGCGGTTGCGCAGGCAGAGGGTGGCCTCCTGGGCCAGCTCGGGGTGCCGGCTGTAGGCACCGACCGCGAGGTCGATCCCGCCGATGGTCACGCTCGCCGGGCGGTCCGGGAGGACGGCCGGGTAGGGCGCCCAGCGGAAGTGCGGGAACAGCTCGGGCTGGTCGGCCTTCATCGCGGGGTAGACGAACGGGTAGTTGAGCTCGAAGGCGGCGGAACCGGACTCCATCGCCAGCCGGTTCTGGTCCTCCATCTGGTTGGAGAGCGAGGGGTCGGCGGCGGGGGAGTGGGCGAGGTCCCGGATGACGCCGGCGGCGGTGACGGCCGGCGGCCCGAGCGAGGGGGCGGTCGCGTCGGGGGTGAGCACCGAACCGCCGGCGCTGGTCACCAGGGTGTTGAACCAGACCGTCAGGCCCTCGTACTGGGCGCCCTGGACCTCGACGAAGTGCGGTTTGCCGGCCTTGGCCAGCGCGTCGGCCATGCCGAGCATCTCGGCCCAGGTGCGCGGCGGGGTGGGGACCAGGTCGTCGCGGTACCAGAGCAGTTGGGTGTTGGAGTTGTACGGGACGGCGTACAGCCGGTCCTTCCAGGTCGCGGTCTTCAGCGCGGCGGCCAGGGTGTCCGCGCCGGCCTGCTCCTTGAGCGCGCCGGTCCACTCGCGGATCCAGCCGGCCTCGGCGAACTCGGGCGCCCAGGTGACGTCGAGGCCCATGATGTCCACCCCGGCGTCGTGCGCCGCGAGCCGGCGCACCAGCTGCTGGCGCTGGCCGTCGGCGGTGCGCGGCAGCTTGTTGTAGCGGATCGAGTAGCGCCCGCCGGAGTTGCGGCCGCAGGAGTCGGCGGCCTGCTGGAGGGCGCCGGAGTCGTCGGGGAAGTTGTACCAGTCGAGGGTGACCGGTCCGCCGCCCCCGTCGGCGCCGCTGCCGCAGGCGGCGAGGGCCAGGGTCAGCAAGTGGACCAGGACGAGTGCGGCCCGGTGACGTGGTCTCGGCACGGCTCTCCCTCCGGTGGCGGCCTGCGGGTGGTCACGCTAGGGCGCGGGGCGGGGGCGGGCCGGGAGCTGACGGTGCGACACACCCGATACCCGCCGGGTGGGCTAGAGCTGGTCCGACCGCCGCCGCCGCGTGCGGCGGGAACGGTCGGACCGGGCCCGGCGCCGTTCCGCTTCGATCGGCGCCGGCCGGCCGGTGGCTCTGGCGGGCCGGCCCGCACAGCCGCTACGGTCTGGACCATTCACCCGTTCGGCCGATCGGCCGCAGTCCCCGTCCAGGCCCTTCCGGGAGTCGTCATCAACACCCGATCCACCGTCAGCACCCCGCTCGCCCTGCCCGATCTGCTGGACGACCGGGCGGCCCGGCACCCCGGACGGACCGCCCTGCTCGTCCCCGGAGGCGCGCCGCTGGACTACCGCCGGTGGCGCGAGCGCGCCGTCCGCGCCGCCCACGGACTCGCCCGCGCCGGGGTCCGGCCCGGGGACCGGGTGCTGCTGCTGTTCACCAACCACGGCTGGGACGCGTACGCGGTGGCCTTCCTCGCGGTCCACTACGCGGGCGCGGCCGGGGTGGTGGTCCGCGAGGACCTCGGCCCGGAGGACACCGCGCGGCTCGCGACGGCGAGCGCGGTGCGCCTGGCGGTGGCCGGCCCGGCGGAGGACCCCCGGGCGGCCGCGGCCGGCGTGCCCTGCCTGCCGCTCGCCGCGCTGGAGGCGGTGACCGGCGCCCCCGACGAGCCGCCGCACCGGGCCCGCCCCGAGGACCTGGCCCAGGTGATCGGCACCTCCGGCACCACCGGGGCGCCCAAGGGCGTGCACGCCGCGCACGCCAGCCTCACCGCGGGGCAGCGGCTGGATCCCAGACCCCGGCCGTACGCCCACTCGGCGCACGCCGTGCACGCCTTCCCGATCGGCACCAACGCGGCCCAGGTCGTCCTGGTCAACGCCCTGGTCGCGGCGCCCACGACGATCTGCCTGCCGCGCTTCGACGCCGAGGAGTTCGGCCGGACCGTCGAGGAACACCGGGTCGGCACCGTCTTCCTGGTGCCCTCGATGGCCGTGGAACTGCTGAACTCCGGCGTGGCCCACCGCCGGGACCTCGGCAGCGTGCTGCTGGTCAGCTCCTCGGCGGCCGCGCTGCCCGCGCCGGTCGCGACGGCGCTCACCGCCGCGCTCCCCACCGCCACCGTCGTCAACACCTACACCTCCGCCGAGTCCTCCCCGGCCCAGATATCGGCCGTCGTGGACGCCCGCCGGCCGGGCTCGGTCGGCCGCCCTGCCAACCCGGCCGACCTGCGGCTGCTCGGCGCGGACGGGCACCCGGTGGAGCCCGGCGCCGTCGGCGAGGTCTGGCTGCGCCAGCCCGGCCCGCCGCGCGGCTACGTGGCCGGACCGGGCGAGTCGGCCGCCGTCTTCCGGGACGGCTGGGTGCGGATGGGCGACCTCGGCCGGCTCGACGCGGACGGCTACCTCTACCTGGTGGACCGGGAGAGCGACCTCATCAAGTCCGGTGCGCTGAAGGTCTCCACGCTGCGCATCGAGGACGTGCTGCACGCCCACCCGCGGGTCGCGGACGCGGCCGCGCTGGGCGTCCCGCACCCGGTGATGGGCGCCGTACCGGTCGCCGCCGTGGTGCCCGCCGCGGACGGCCTCGACCTCGACGAGCTGCGGCTGTTCCTGAGCGCCCGGCTCGGTCGCGCCGAACTGCCCGTCCGGATCCTGGTCACCGACCGCCTGCCGCGCAACCCCAGCGGCAAGGTGGTGAAGCACGAACTGCGGGCCCGGTTCACCGAATCGGCCGACCCCGCCCCCGGCACCCCGCCCGCCACCGACCGCGAGGTCGCCCTGGCCGGGCTCTGGCGGCGGGTGCTGGGCCGCCCGGTGCGGGCCGTCGAGGACGAGTTCTTCGCCCTCGGCGGGGACTCCTTCCGGGCCGTCCAGCTGGCCGCCGCCATCTCCGCCGAGTTCGGCGTCACGGCGAGCACCGCCCTGGTCTTCGAACGGCCCTCGCTGCGCGCCCAGGCGGCCTGGCTCAAGGAGGCGCCGACGACGGTCCGGGAGCCGGGCCCACCGGCCGAGGAGGAGGTCTCGGACTTCCTCCGGGAGCTGCGCGCCCAGCCGCACGACGTCCCGCTCACCTCCCAGCAGGAGAACTTCCTGCGCTGGACGGCCGAGGCCGAGGGCCGCAACGTCGGATCGGTGGCCGTGATGTTCCGGGTCACCGAGCCGCTGCGCACCGACCTGCTGGCCGAGGCGCTGCACGAGGTGGCGCGCCGTCACCCGGCGCTGCGGACCCGGTTCGTCCCGGTACCGGGAGCCGGGCAGCCGGGAATCCGGCGCGCGGTGGTCGACGCGGACCCGGGCGTGGAGGTCGTCCCGGTCGAGGCCCCGGGCGAGAGCGACGACGAGGTCTCCGCCCGGCTGGTCGCCGTCCGGGACCGGCTGACCGACATCGCCGAGGGGCCGATGACCCGCCTCGCCGTGGTCACCCGCGGCCCGGACGACCACGCCGTGCTGCTCGCGGTGCACCACATGGTCGCCGACGGCTGGTCGATCGGGGTGCTGCTGCGCGAGCTGGGCGTGCTCTACTCGGCGCTGCGGCGCGGCCGGTCGGCGCCCGCTCCCCGGCCGGGACCCGAGTACCGGGAGCTCGTCGCCCGGTCCAACGCCCACTGGCCGGCCTCCCGCGCCCACTTCGCCCGCACCCTGGCGGGCGCGCCGCCGGCGGTGGAGCCGTTCCCGGGGCGGCGGTCCACCGAGGTCGTGCTGAGCGCGGCCCACCGGCTGGCCGTCGCGCCGGAGCGGGCCGCGGCCCTGCGGGCCCGCGCGGCCGAGGCGGGCGCGACGCCCTTCCAGGCGCTCGCGGCGGTCTGGCTGGGCCTGCTGGCGGAGCGCAGCGGCCAGGGCGACCTGGTGCTGATGACCCCGGTGCCGGGCCGGACCGAACCGGCGGCCGAGCGGGCCGTGGGCTGCTTCGTCCAGTCGCTGCTGCTGCGGATCGACGCGACGGGCGCACCCGGGTTCGCCGAACTGCTGGCCCGGGTCCGGACCGCCTCGACGGCCGCCCTGGACCACCAGCTCTACCCGTTCGCGGAGTTCAGCCCCCGGGTGCCGTTCGCCGCCTGGCTCCGCTACGAGAGCTGGAGCGCGCCGGCCCAGCTGCCCGGGCTGGCCTGCACCGCCTGGGAGGTGCCGCGCAGCGCGACCGTGCCGTACCCGATGCCGGGCGGGGACCGGCATGTGCCGGAGCTGGCGGCGGTCGAGCAGCCGGACGGCGGGCTGGTCTGCTGGCTGCGCTACAACGAGCACGCCTTCGCTCCGGAGACCGTCGCGGAGCTGGCGCAGGCCCTGGAGGCCCGCTTGCCGGAGGCCGGGTGAGGAGGAGGCGGAAGGGGTGCGTGCACGGGGTCGGCAGCGGGCGGAAGCGGCCGATTTGAACCGGTCGTCCGTCGGCGTCCGTTCTTTCCTGCACAATCGTGCATACGTTCGTCCCTTCGTACAGGAGTCTCGCCCCACCATGTCGCCGCAGACCTCGGACCGCCTCCGACCCGCCGCCACCGTCCTTCCGACGCCCCGGGTGCCACGGCCGGCGCTCCGGTGCGGCCGCCCCACGGCGGGGAGCGGCCGATGAGGGGCCTCGGGGGGCTCCGGCGCGGCGGGGGCTCCCTGCCCGCCGGAGCGAAGCTCTGGGCGGGCGGGCTCGCCGTGGTGCTGATCGGCGCCCTGACCGCCGGCCTGCTGTGGTGGAAGCCTTGGGCCCCGCCCGCCGCCAAGTCGCTGGACCCGATGGCGTTCACCACGGCCACCGGGGGCTCCCCGCCCTTCGGCAGCGGCGAGCACGTCTACCGTTACAAGGTCCGGGCCGAGAAGGGGCTCAAGGAGAGCCCCGAGCAGTTCGCCGCCGCGGTCGACGCCGTCCTCGGTGACGTCCGGCGCGGCTGGGCCGCCGACGGCACGCGCTCCTTCCAGCGGATGCCCGCCGACCCGGTGGACTTCACCGTCTACCTGGCGAGCCCGAAGACCACCGACCGGATATGCGGCCAGTACGGGCTGGACACCGGCGGGTCGGTGAACTGCGGGGTGGGCCACCAGGTGGTCATCAACGCCAAGCGCTGGAACGAGCTGACCGAGTTCTACACCGGCCAGCCGGAGCAGTACCACGCGCTCGCGGTCAACCACGAGGTCGGCCACATCCTCGGCCTCGGCCACGTCGACTGCCCCGGCCCGGGTCAGCCGGCGCCGGTGATGATGCAGCAGATCAAGGGCCTGCACGGGTGCGTGCCGAACGGCTGGCCCTACTCCGAGACCGGCACCCTGCTCACCGGTCCCCTCCTCCCGCCCGCCACCCCGGCCCCGTAGCCACCCGTGACGCCGGTCGCCCCGCCGAACCTCCGGCGGGGCGACCGGCGTCACGCGCTCCGGGCGGTCAGCCGGTGAGCCGGGCGGCGGCCTCCTCCTCGCTGAGGGCCTCGATCTCGGCGATCAGCAGGTCCTCGATCCGGGCGGCGAGGGCGGCGGCGGTGGAGAGTTCGAAGGCGTCGCGGATCGGGACGTCCAGGCCGACGGCGGCGCGGATCCGGGCGACCACGCGGGTGACCAGGAGGGAGTCGCCGCCGAGGGCGAAGAAGTCGTCGAGGACGCCGACCCGGGGGAGGCCCAGGACCTCCCCCCAGAGGTCGGTGACGAGCTGTTCGGCGTCGGTGCGCGGGGCCAGGTACTCGGCGGTGGCGGTCGGGTCGGGGGTGGGGAGGGCAGCGGTGTCGAGCTTGCCGTTGAGGGTCAGCGGCAGCCGGTCGAGGAGGACGACGGTGTCCGGGACGAGGTAGGCGGGCAGCGACCGGGCCAGGTGCTCGCGCAGGGCAGCCGGTGCGGGTTCGGCGCCGGGGGCCGGGACGGCGTAGCCGACCAGGCGGCGGCCGGCGAGGACGACGGCGGCTGCTCCGGCCACCTCCGGGTGGCCGCTGAGGGCGGCCTCGATCTCGGCCGGTTCGATCCGGTACCCGCGCAGCTTGATCTGCTCGTCGGTGCGGCCCAGGTACTCCAACTGCCCGTCGGCGCGCCAGCGGGCCCGGTCGCCGGTGCGGTACATCCGCGCGCCGGGGCTCGTGCCGGTGAAGGGGTCGGGGCGGAAGGCGGCGTCGGTGAGGTCGGGGCGGCCCAGGTAGCCGCGGGCCAGGCCGGCGCCGCCGATGTGCAGCTCGCCCGCGGAGCCGCGCGGGAGCAGGGCGCCGTTCTCGTCGAGGACGTAGAGCCGGACGCCGGGGAGCGGGCGGCCGAGGGGCGGGCGCCGGGTGGTGTCCGGGGCGGTGAGGTCGGCGGCGGTGACGATCACGGTGGCCTCGGTCGGGCCGTAGGTGTTGACCAGCCGGACGGCGTCGCCGTGCCGCTCCCGCCAGCGGGCGACGGAGTCCGCGCGGGCCTCGGAGCCGCCGAGCACCACCAGCCGCAGGGCGGCCGGCCAGGGCGTCCGCCCGTCGAGGGAGACCAGTTCCTCCCAGTACGCCGTGGGCAGGTCGAGCACCGTGACCGACCGGCCGTGCGGGCCGCGGAGCAGTTCGGGCAGGGTGCGCCCGCCGCCCGGGAGCAGGACCACGCAGGCGCCGGCGGCGAGGGCGGGCCAGAGCTCCTCGGCGTGGGTGTCGAAGCCGATCGAGGCGAACTGGACGATCCGGTCACCGGGCGCCAGCCGGTAGCCGTCCGGGCCGGCCATCCAGTCGACCCGGGCGGCGAGGGCCGGGTGGTCGACGGCCACCGCCTTGGGGGTACCGGTGGAGCCGGAGGTGTAGAGGACGTACGCCAGCCCGGCCCGGTCCGCACCCGGGGAGGGCGCGGCGGCCGGGACGATCCGCGGGCCCGCGCCGCTCTCGGCGCCCTCGCCGTCGCCCTCGCTGTCCTCGTCGGTGAGCAGCAGGACGGCGCCCGACTCGCGGAGCATCAGCCGCCGCCGCTCCTCGGGGTGGGCCGGGTCGATCGGCAGGTAGCCGGCCCCGGCCTTCCAGACCGCCAGCAGCGCGACCACCAGGTCGAGCGAGGGCGCCAGCCGGACCGCCACCAGCTGACCGGCGACGGGTCCGAGCCGGGCGGCCAGGTCGTCGGCCCGCCGGTCGAGTTCGGCGTAGGAGAGGGTGCGGCCGTCGCACTCCAGGGCCGGGGCGTCCGGCGCGGCGGCGACGCGTTCCGCGAAGCGGGGGAGCCACGGGCGCACCGGCCCGGTGTGGCCGGGCGCCGGTCCGGTGCCGAGCGCGAGGAGTTCGGCCTCCTCCTCCGGCCCGATCAGCCAGTCGCCGTGCAGCGGCAGCGCCGCGTCCTCGACGACGGCGGCGAGCAGGGCCCGGCAGCGGGCGCCGAGCGCGGCGACCGTCGTGTCGTCGAGGACCTCCCGGTCGAAGGCGAAGGAGAGCGTCAGACCGCCGTCCGGCGTCCGCCAGCTGTCGAGCAGCAGATCGGTCTTGGCGCGTTCGAAGCCGGAGTCCATCGAGGCGGTGCGCACCCCGGCCGGCAGGTCGGCGCCGCCGTCGCCGCCGGCCAGGTCGTACTGGCTCTGGTGGACGAACACCGCCTGGTAGAGCGGCGCGGCGCCGGCCTCGGCGGGCAGGCCCAGGTGGGTGGCGAGCCGCTCCACCGGTACCTCCTGGTGGCTCAGCGCGCCCAGGGTGGCCGTCCGCACCCGGTGCAGGACCGTCCGGAAGTCCGGCTCGCCGGTGAGGTCGGCGCGGATGATCCCGGTCCGGGCGAAGTAGCCGACCAGTGCCTCCTGGGCGGCCTCGGTCCGACCTGCCAGGGGGGTGCCCACCAGGAAGTCCCGGGTGCCGGTCCAGCGGGCCAGCACGCACTGGTAGGCGGCCAGCAGCACCATGAACGGGGTGCAGCGCTCGCGCCGGGCCAGTGCGTCCAGGGCCGCCGTGAGTCCGGGGCCGAGCTCGACCGGGGCGAAGCCGGCCGGATGCCGCGGGTGGTCCGGCCGCGGGTGGTCCAGCGGCAGCCGCAGCCGGCCGGTGCCGGCCAGCTTCTCGGCCCAGTAGCGGAACGCGGCCTCGGCGCCGCCGGCCGCCGCGCGCTCCCGCTCGGCGCGGGCGACGTCGCCGTACCGGAGGGCGAGCGGTGCCAGGCCGGCCGGCGCCTCGCCGGTCTCCTCCCGGTAGAGGGCGAGCAGTTCGCGCCAGAGGATCCGGAACGACCAGCCGTCCGAGACGATGTGGTGCACCACCACGGCCAGCGCGTGCTCGTCCGGCCCGGCGGAGACCAGGACGGCCCGCAGCGGCGGCCGCTCGGCCAGGTCGAAGGGCGCGTTGACGGCCGGCCGGCAGGCCTCGGTGAAGTCGCGCTCGCTCGCGCCGGGGGCCAGCTCGACCAGCGCGAGCGGGACCGGCGCGGGCGGCTCGACCAGCTGGACGGGCGCCTCGCCGTCCAGGGCGAACCGGGTGCGCAGGGTCTCGTGGCGGGCCGTCAGCCGGTCCAGCGCGGCGCGCAGCGCGCCCTGGTCGAGCGGACCGCTCCAGCGCCGGCAGAGGTACATGGTGAAGCCCGTGTCGGCGGGGTTCAGTTGCTGGAGGAACCAGAGGCGCCGCTGCTCCTCGGTGAGCGGGTGGGCGGCCTCGGTCGGGCGGGCGGCGCCGGTCGTCTGGTCGGTGCTGGTCATCGGACGGCGGCCTCGGTTCCGGTACGGCGCGCGGGCGGGGTGTCGGCGGGCGCGGTGGTGAGGATGGGGGTGGGGGTGGGGGTGGGCTGGGCGGTCGTGGTGGCGCGGCCCGTCAGGGCGGCCAGGCCCACCAGGTCGTCGGGCTCGGCGTCGGGGACGTCGCGGTCGAAGTGGCGCAGCGCGGGAACGGCCAGGCAGGCCAGCACCAGCAGCACCATGGCCAGGCCGAACAGCAGGTAGAGCAGGCCGATGCCGCGCCCCTCGCCGGTGCCGATCAGCCGTCCGACGGTGCCGGCGAGCGCGCCGTCCTCGTCGACCCACGGCTGGACCAGGCGCGGCCCGAGCGGCGCCACCACGGCGAAGCCGACCGGCAGGGTGGACCAGGCGACCATGGTGTTCACCGCGATCACCCGGCCGTGGAACCGCAGCGGGACCTTGGTCTGCACGATCGTCGCGTAGACGCCGTTGACCAGAGCCAGTGCGTAGGCCATGCCGAAGGCGCCGAGCGCCACCGGCAGCACCGAGGGCCGCAGACCGGTCAACAGGCAGGCGCCGGCCAGCCCGAGGGTGGCGAACAGGACGCCGCGCAGCCGCAACCGCCGGGGCCCGCCCCAGACCAGCAGGGTCAGACCGCCCAGCACGGCGCCCAGGCCGGCGGCGACGGCGACCCACCCGGCCGCCGCGAGCGGGGCGAAGGAGAGCACCAGCGGGGTGGTGAGCAGGAACAGCGGGGAGAGGAAGATGTTGAGGACGGCGAAGAACAGCAGCATCGCGCGGAAGTGCCGGCTGCCCAGCGCGCGCCGGAACCCGGCCCGGATCTCGGCGGCGACGCTCTCCCGCCGCCGGGCCGCCATCACGTCCGGGAAGCGCACGGCCAGCGTGACGGCGGTGGCCACCACGTAACTCGCCACGTCGAGGGCGAGGATGCCGCCGAGGCCGAGCGCGGCGAGCAGTCCGACGGCGAACAGCGGCACCAGGAACTGGGCCAGCCCGAAGGCCATCTGGACGATGCCGTTGGCCCGGCCGAGGAACCGCTTCGGCACGAGCTGCGGGACGGCCGAGTTCCAGGCCAGCCGCTGGAAGGTGAGCGCCGTCGAGAGCACCGCGATCAGGACGTACGCGTGCCAGACCCGCAGGCCGTCGGCGAGGAACAGCAGCAGCATCACCGCCTGGGTCAGGCCGGCCGCGACGTCGCCGTACAGCATGATCCGGCGCCGGTCGCCGCGGTCCACGACGGCGCCGGCGATCGGCGCCGCCAGGATGCCGGGCACCAGCCCGCAGGCCGCCAGCAGGCCGAACTGGGCGAGGGAACCGGTGGTCAGGTAGATCCAGACCGGCAGGGCGAACTCGGTGAGCGCCGAGCCGATCATGGAGATCTGCTGCCCGGCGGCGACGCCGAGGAACCGCCGCATGGTCGGCCGTGCCGCCGCCGGGCTCTTCGCGCCGGCCGGGGTGCGCGCGCCGGGCGCGGCGGGGCGGGCGTCGGCGCTCTGCTCGGCGCCGTCCCGGGAGAGGCCGGCCAGCCACCAGGTGGCGCCGTCGGCCCGTTCGTGCCGCCGCTCCCGCCCCGCCGCGACCGAGCGGTGCACGGTGGTCAGGATCTCGGCGAGTTCGGCGGCCCGGTACTTGAGATAGAAGTGGCCGGCCTCGTCGAGCACCACCACACCGGTGGTGTCGCTGAGCCGGTGCCACTCCCGGTACCGCTCCTCGTAGAACTCGGTGGCCGGGTCCCGGTCGCCGCAGACCGCGATCACCGGTGCGGAGATCCGGCCGTCCTCGCTCTCGAAGAGCCGGGTGAAGTACTGCTCGGCCTCCTTCGTGCCGGTCCGGCGGTTGCGCACCATCAGGCGCAGCTGCTCGGCGCCGACCTCGTCGGTGTCCAGACCGGCCGCCGCCAGGGCGTTGACCATGCCCTGGTCGCTGCGGAGCCGGTCGGCGATCCGCGCCCACCGCTCGCCGACGGCGGCGCCGCGCCCGCGCGGCCGGGCGAACGGGAAGATCCCGCCGAGGTGCACGGCCTCGATCTCCCGCCCGGCCGCCTCGACCAGGCGGGCGACCTCCACGGCGAGCCGGACCCCGACCCCGCAGTGGCCGTAGAGGACGATCCGCCCCTCGACGGTGTCGACGATCTCCTGGGCGCAGCGGGCGGCCACCTCGTCGATGTCCATCGCCTCCTCGCCCAGCTCGTGGCCGGGGACGGCCAGCGAGTGCAGCGCCCAGTCGGCGGGCAGCGCGTCGGCGAGCGGCTTGTAGATGAGCGCGCTGCCGCCGCCGTACGGGGTGCAGACGATGCTGGCGGTGGTCCGGCGGCCGGCCGGGGTGAGCCGGTGCAGCAGGCGGCGGGGGCCGCGGTCGGCGTCCGGGTCGCTGAGCAGGGCGGCGAGGCGCCGGACGGTGGGGTACTTGAAGAGGTCCATCACCCCGACCGGAGTGGGGAGTTCGGGGTAGGCCCGGCGCAGCCGGGCGACCACCTGGGTGGCGAGCAGCGAGTGCCCGCCGAGTTCGAAGAAGTCGTCCAGGGCGCCGACCCGGGGGACCCCGAGCAGTTCGGCCCAGAGCCCGGCGAGGAACCGCTCGGCCTCGTCCTGCGGTTCGACGAACTCGCCGGCGGCGGCGGGCTCCTCGGGCTCGGGCAGCGAGCGGCGGTCGACCTTGCCGTGGGCCAGCAGGGGGAGCCGGTCGAGGACGACGAAGCGGGCCGGCACCATGTAGTCGGGCAGCACCTCGGCGAGGGCCTCGCGCAGCTCGGCGGGCGCGGGCGCCGGGCCCCCGCCCGGGTGTTCGAGGTAGCCGACCAGCGCCTGCCGCAGTCCCTCGCCGCGCGCCAGCACCACGGCCTGGGTGATGCCGGGCAGGGCGGTGAGGGCGACCTCGATCTCGCCCGGCTCCACCCGGTAGCCGCGCACCTTGATCTGGTCGTCGCCGCGTCCCAGGTAGTCGAGGGCGCCGTCGGGCCGCCAGCGCGCGAGGTCGCCGGTGCGGTAGAGCCGGTCACCGGGCGCACCGAACGGGTCCTCGACGAAGCGCTCGGCGGTCAGGTCGGGGCGGCCCAGGTAGCCGCGGGCGAGCCGGTCGCCGCCCAGGTACAGCTCGCCGGTGACGCCCGGCGGCACGGGCTGCAGCGCCTCGTCGAGCACGTGGCAGCGGGCCCCGGCGAGCGGGGTGCCGATGGGGGTGCTCCCCGGACCGGCCGTGCCGGCGGTGACCTCGTGGACGGTGACGCCCACGGTCGCCTCGGTGGGGCCGTAGTGGTTGAACACCGCGCAGCGGTCCAGGGCGGCCAGTTCGGCGGCCCACGGCCAGGCCGAGGCCTCGCCGCCGAGCACCAGCGCCCGGCGGGGCAGCAGCCGCTCCAGCGGGGCGTCGGAGCCGAGCGCGGCCAGGTGCGAGGGCGTCATCTTGAGGTAGTCGAGCTCCAGGGCCTCGATCTGCTCGGCGAGTTCGGCGCCGGCGATCCGGCGGGGGAGCAGGTGGACCCGGCCGCCGCTGCTCAGCGCCAGGTAGAGCATCGTGATGCTGAAGTCGAAGGACAGCGACTGCAGCAGCCCGTAGCTCGCGCCGGGCTCGATCCGCAGCCGCTCGCGCACCCCGGCCAGGTAGTTGAGGATCTGCCGGTGCTGGACGGCGACGCCCTTGGGGGCGCCGGTCGAGCCCGAGGTGTAGATCACGTAGGCCAGGTGGTCCGGGCCGGCGGCCTCGTCCAGCGGTTCCGGATCGGGCGTGAGGGGCCCCGGGCCGGGCGGACCCGGGTCGAGCAGCAGCTCGGCGCCGGTGTAGCCGGGGAAGCGCCCCCGCAGCGCGGTGTCGGTGACCAGCACCCGGACCTCGGCGTCGGCCACCAGGTGGGCGAGCCGGGCGGGCGGCTGCTCCGGGTCCAGCGGCAGGTAGGCACCGCCGGACTTGAGCACGCCGACCAGGGCCGCCGCCAGCTCGGGGGACTGCTCCAGGCAGACCGCGACCCGGTCGTCGGGCCGCACACCGAGCGCCCGCAGCCGCCGGGCGAGGCCGGTGGCCCGCTGCTCCAGCTCGCGGTAGTCGAGCGTGCGGTCCCCGAGGACCACGGCCGGGCGCTCCGGGTGGTCCCGGGCGGTGGCGGCGAGCAGCGCCGTCAGGGTGTCCGGCGCACCGGCGGTGGCGGGCAGCGGTGGGCCGGCGGCCCAGGTCTCCAGGACGTCCCGCCGTTCGCCGGGGGTGAGCAGCGGCAGCCGGGAGATCGGGCGGGCCGGGTCGGCCACCGCGGCGGCGAGGAGCAGTTCGAACCGCTCGACCAGGCGCCGGACGGTCGCGGCGTCGAAGAGGTCGGTGCGGTAGGTGAGCAGCCCGTACAGGCCGCCGTCGGACTTCTCCCGCAGGTAGAGCGCCAGGTCGGTGCGGGTGGTGGTGGCCTCGTGGCCGAAGCCCTCCCCGGCCGGAGCGCCACCGGGGCGGGTGTTGGTGCCGGTGCTCGTGTGGGTGCTGCTCGCGGTGCGGTCGCCGTAGTTCTGGAAGGCGAAGCTCACCTGGAAGACGGCCGACCGGCTGACGTCGCGCTCGATCTCCAGGTCGGCCACCATCTGCTCGAAGGGCACCTCCTGGTGGGTGTACGCGTCGAGGGTGGTCTCGCGGACCCGGCCGAGCAGCTCGGTGAAGGTCGGGTCGCCCTCCAGCCGGGCCCGGATCGGCAGGATGTTGACGAACAGCCCGACGACGTCCTCCAGTTCGCGGTGGAGGCGGCCCGCGACGGCCGAGCCGACGGCGAAGTCCCGCAAGCCGGTGTGCCGGCCCAGCAGGGTCTGCAGCGCGGCCATCAGCACCATGTACGCCGACGCGTTGGCGGAGCGGGCCAGGGCGTTGACGCCGCTGCCGAGTTCCGCATCCCAGTGGAACTCCAGGGCGGCGCCGTCGAAGGTCAGCACCGGGGGCCGCGGTCGGTCGGTGGGCAGGTCGAGGACGGGGACGTCGCGCAGCTCGGTCCGCCAGTAGGCGCGGGAGGCGGCCAGCGCGCCGCCGGTCAGCCGCTCGCGCTGCCAGTGCGCGTAGTCGCCGAACCGGACGGCGGGGGCCGCCAGGCCGTCCGGGGTGCCGTCGGCGTGCCGGGCGTAGAGCGCGTCCAGCTCGCGGTGGAGGATGTCCAGCGACCAGCCGTCGCTGACGATGTGGTGCATCACCAGCGCGAGCACGTGTTCGTCGGGGGCGATGCGGACCAGCAGGGCGCGCAGCAGCGGTCCGGCGGCCAGGTCGAAGGGCTCGGCCGCCAGGGCGCCGAGTTCGGCGGTGGCACGCCCGGCCGGGTCCGGGTCGGCGGCGGCGTCGACGAACCGGGCCGCGCACGGGGCGGGTTCGGCGACGCGGACCTCGGCGGTGCCCTCGGGGGTACCGGGGAAGGACATCCGCAGCGCCTCGTGCCGCGCGACCAGGTCGGTCAGGGCGGCGTCCAGCGCGTGGCGGTCGAGCGGCCCGCGCAGCCGGCGGGCCGGGGCCAGCGTGTAGGCCGTGGAGCCGGGGGCGAACTGGTCCATGAACCAGAGCCGTTCCTGGCCGCTGGAGAGCGGCGGGGCGGTGCCGGGCGGTCTGGCCGGCACGGTTCTGGCGGGGGCCGAGGCGGTCCGCAGCCGCTGGGCGAGCAGGGCGCGCTTGGTCGCGGACAGCCCGGCCGTGGGGTCCTGGATGTCGGTCATCGGTGATCCATTTCGGCGCACGTCGGAGGTGGCGGTGCCCTCGGGGCGGGAGCGGCCGCGGGGTGAGCGGGCGGGCGCGGTGCAGCGCGCCCGCCCGGGAGGTCAGCGCAGGTCGCGGACGGCCGCGGCGATGCCGAGCGGCGTCGGGGTGGCGAAGAAGACGTCGAAGTCGAGCTCGACGCCGAGCAGGTCGCGGATCCGGGCGGTGATCTGGATGATCGTCAGGGAGTGCCCGCCGAGCTCGAACAGGTCGTCCTCGGGGCGCAGGTCGGGCAGTCCCAGCACCTCGGCCCAGATCCCGAGCACGGCGTCGAGCACCTCGTCGTGCTCCTGCTGCCCGGCTGCTCCGGTCGCCCCGGTCGAGCCCTGGCTCGCGGCGTCGGCCGGGCGTGGGGGGACGGGCAGCGCACGGCGGTCCAGTTTGCCGTTCGGCGTCAGGGGCAGCCGGTCGAGCACCGCGAAGCGCTGCGGTACGGCGGCGGCCGGCAGCGTCCGCTGGAGGAGGGCCCTCAGCTCGGCGGCGTCCGGCACGACTGCCCCGGGCGCCGGGACGAGGTAACCGGCGACGAACGGCTCCGCGTCGCCGGCCGCTTCGTCCCGCCGGACGGCGGCGGCCGCCTCGGCGATCGCGGGGTGGGCCAGCAGCGCCGACTCGATCTCGCCGAGCTCGATCCGGTGGCCGCGGATCTTGACCTGGTCGTCGAGCCTGCCGAGGAACTCCAGTTCGCCGTCGGCGGTCCAGGCCACGAGGTCGCCGGTGCGGTAGAGCCGCTCGCCGGGCGCGCCGAACGGGTCCTGAACGAAGCGTTCGGCGGTCAGCCCGGGCCGGTCCAGGTAGCCCTCGGCGACCCCGTCGCCGCCGAGGTACAGCTCGCCCGGCACACCGATCGGGAGCGGCCGGCGCCGCCCGTCCAGCACGTACGCGCGGGTGTTGGCGATCGGTCGGCCGATCCGGACGGCCTCCGGTGCGGCCGGGACCTCGGCGCAGGTGGACCAGACGGTGGTCTCGGTCGGTCCGTAGACGTTGAGGAGCCGGTCGGTGCCCGCCCGCAGCTCGCGGGCCAGCGGCAGCGGCAGGGCCTCCCCGCCGACCAGGGCGGTCAGGCCGGGCGGCAGCGGTCCGGCGCCCAGCAGGACCCGCCAGCCCGAGGGGGTGGCCTGGGCGTGGGTGACGCCCTCGCGCTCCACCAGCGACCGCAGGCCCGGGCCGTCGACGGCGAGGCCGTCCGGCGCGAGCACCAGCCGCCCGCCGGTGACCAGCGGCAGCAGCAGTTCGAGCGCGGAGATGTCGAAGGAGAGCGAGGTGAGGCCGAGCCAGACGTCCCGGGGGCCCGAGCCGAGCCGGTCGGCGAAGCCGGAGAGCAGGTTGACCAGCGCGCGGTGGCCGATCTCGACGCCCTTGGGGCGGCCGGTCGAGCCGGAGGTGTAGAGCACGTAGGCGAGCCGGCCGGGCGCGGTCCGGGTGGTGGCCGGGTCGTCTGCCGGCGCGTCGCCCGCCGTGTCGCCCGCCACGTGGGTGAGCCGCAGCAGCGTCGGGGCCGCGGCGGCCACTTCGGGGGCCGGCTCGCGGTCGGCCAGCAGCAGCGTGGCGCCGGAGTCCGCCAGGACGAGGGCGAGCCGTTCGGCCGGGTAGCCGGGGTCGAGCGGCAGGTAGGCGGCGGCGACGGTGTGCACGGCGAGCAGCGCGGCCGGCAGGTCGGCGGTGCGGCCGAGGTGCAGAGCGACCAGGTCGTCCCGGCCGACGCCGGCCGTGGTCAGCGCGTTCGCCAGCCGGTCGGTGCGCCGCAGCAGCTCCCGGTACGTCAGGCGCTCGGCACCGGCCACCACCGCGAGGGCCTCGGGCGTGGCGCCGGCGCGCTCGCGGACCAGGTCGAGCACCGTCCGGTCGGCGGGGTAGGCGTGCTCGGTGGCGTTCCAGGTGCTCGTGACGAGCCGCTGCTCGGTCTCGTCGAGCAGCGGCAGGTCCGCCAGGGCCGCTCCCGGGTCGGCGGTGGCGGCGGCGAGCAGGGCGGTGAGGTGTCCGGCGATGCGCCGGGCGGCGGCGGGGGAGAGGACGGCCGGGTCGTACTGGAGGGAGAAGCCGACGGCCCCGGCGTCCTCGACCGCCTGGAGGTGAAGCGTGTTGCGGGAGGCGTGCGGGAACACCGTCCAGTCGACCCGGGTGGTGCTGCCCGGGAACACCGGGTCGGCGGTGGTGCGGCGGCGGTAGCCGAACGAGACGGGCGCCAGCCCGGTCCGCGGCGTGAGCCCGGGCACGGCGGCGCCGAACGGGACGGCGCGGTGGGCCGAGACCAGGCGGACCTCGGCCCGGACGGCTCGGGCGTACTCCGCGAACGTCACGTCCTCCCCGGCGCCGGCCGGGGCGTGCACCGGCAGCTCGTTGACGAAGAGGCCGATGTCGTCGCGCCGTTCCGGACGGCGGGTGGCGAAGGGGACGGCGACCGGGACGGCCTCGCCGCCGTAGCGCCGCAGCAGGCCGTGCAGGCCGGCGAGCAGGAACTCGAAGACGGTGACCCCGCAGTCGCGCGCGGCGTCGACCAGGGCGGTCCGGCCGGCGCCGTCGAGCCGCCAGGTGACGGCCTCGCCCCGGCCGGCGTCGGTGGTGGCCCGGGGGCCGTGGGGCAGCACCGGGTCGGTGGCGGCGGCCCACCGGGGGCCGTGGAAGGCGGCCGCCCGGCGGACGGCCTCGGGCCCGGGTTCGGTCCTGAGGGCGTCGCGCCGGTTGTCGGGGGCGGCGGGGTTGAGGGACGCGGGGTCGGAGGTCGCGGGGTCGGCGGCGGGGGAGTCGGCGGCGGCCGGTCCACCGGCTCGCGCGGCGGCGTAGGCGGTGGCGAGGTCGGCGGCCAGGACGTCCTTGGAGTGCCCGTCGAACACCGCGTGGTGGGCCACCACCAGCAGGTCGGCCGCCCCACCGGCCCGCCGGAGCAGGGTGAACCGGGCGAGCGGTCCGGCGGCGAGGTCGAACGGGAGGGCCAGTTCCTCGGCCAGTCGCTTGGCCAGGCCTTCGCCGCTGTCGGCCGTCGCGTCGACGACGGTGAGGGCGGGCGGCCGCCCCGCCGGGACCTCGCGGACCAGGCCGTCCTCCTCGACCAGCGCCGCCGCGAGCGCGGGGTGGCGGGTGACGGTGGCGGCGACGGCCCGTGCCAGGGCGTCGGCGTCGATCCGGTCGAAACGGAACCGCAGGGCGAGGTGGAAGGCCTCGGGGACGACGGTCCGCCTGGTCGTCAGCCAGATCCCGTGCTGGGCGGGGGAGGCGGGGCGCCCGGCCCGGGCCGGAGTGTTCGCCGCTCTCGCGGGCTCCTCCTCCGGTGCGGCGGACGGGCCCGGTGTGATGGAGGAGACTGGTGCGGCGGACGAGCCTGGAGTGGCGGCGGAGTCGACGGGGGAGGGGGACATGACGGGCTCGATTCGGGAGTCGGAGGCGGGGCTGCGGTGACCCGTCCGACCGGGTTCCGCCGCGACGGTGCGGCCCGGTGGAGGGCGCGGCCGTCGGATGCGGTCCGGGCCGCCCCGCGGACCGGTCGACAGGCCGCTGGAGCAAGGCCGACCCGACTCCCAGGTTCCCCCCTGATGCGTCAAGCGGTCCGATCTTCTCCCCCGTGGAAAGATCATTGGCCTGGACCTGTCGTGAGATTTCCACAGACCACATGCCTCGTCAAGGGTTGTTCACGACCCGGGCGGGGCGGTCCGACGGTTCGTCAACTATCTTCCGCCACAAGCCGTCCCGGTGGCGGTCTTGAGGGCCGCCCCGACGGCGGGTTCGGACCGGGGCCGGACCGGGGGCGACGGCGGTCGGGGGCGGCTGCGCGGGCGGCGGCGGGAGGGATGACAGGTGCAGTCAAGTTGTCTGTACAGCTCGGGGTTCTCTGTCCGTCATCGAAACGCCATCGAACCGGTCCACTTCCGTTGATCTCGGACGCCTATACATAACGGGTCTGGGCCGAAACGGAGGCCCAGCATCCGTGATCAAGGAGCCGTCCCCCGATGATTCCGATGCCCGAACTGTCGCGCCGCACCCTGCTCGGCGGCGCGGCGGCGGCCGCCGTGCTGTCCGCCCTCCCGCTCAGCGTGCGTGAGGCGCTCGCCGCGCCGGCCCGCCCCGGCAAGCTGGCGGACATCCAGCACGTCGTGGTGTTCATGCAGGAGAACCGCGCGTTCGACCACTACTTCGGTACGCTCCCCGGCGTGCGCGGCTTCGGCGACCGGACGGCGGTGCGCGGGGTCAACGGGCGCTCGGTGTTCCACCAGCCCGACCCGGGGCGCAAGGAGGGCCACCTGCTGCCGTTCCCGATGAACGCGGCCCACACCAACGCCTACCAGCAGGGCGCCCCGGCGTTCGGCTTCGTCGACTCGATGAACGCCTGGAACGACGGCCGCGCCGACGGTTCGGTCACCCGCCGCTCCGGCGGCTGGCTCGGCCAGGGCTACTACGAGCCCGCCGACATGCCCTTCTACAACGCGCTCGCCTCGGTCTTCACGACCTGTGACGCCTACTACGCGTCGGTGCAGTGCAACACCAACACCAACCGCGAGCACCTGATGACCGGGACCAGCGGCGGCACAGTGCGGGACACCCCGGTGACCGACAACACCGAGATCCCCGGCGGCTACGAGTGGACCACCTACGCCGAGCGGCTGCAGAAGGCCGGGATCAGCTGGAAGACCTACCAGGCGCTGGACAACTTCGACGACAACGCGCTCGCCTGGTTCACCCCCTTCGTCAAGGCCAAGCCGGGCGAGCCGCTCTACGAGCGCGGCCTGCGCGCGGTCGGTGACCCGGCGAAGAAGGACGACCCCTTCGCGATGGGCGACGCCCTCGTTGAGGCGTTCACCGCCGACGTCCAGGCCGACCGGCTGCCGCAGGTCTCCTGGCTGGTCGCGCCCGCCGCGCTCTCCGAGCACGCCAACTACGCCCCGCCGAACGGCGAGCACCTGACGGCCCGGCTGCTCGCCGCGCTCGCCGCTAAGCCGGAGGTGTGGGAGAAGACCGTCTTCATCCTCAACTACGACGAGCACGGCGGCTTCTTCGACCACCAGCTGCCGCCCGTCCCGCCGCTGGCCGCCGGGCGCGGCAAGTCGACCGTCTCGGTCGACGGCGAGGTCGTGGTCCGGGTCTCCAAGGGCGGCTCGACCTACCACCGGGTGGTCGGTCAGGACGGCAAGTACCGGGTGAAGGCCGCCGACGGCTCGCTCTCCTGGTCCGACACCCTGCCCGCTGGCGAGACCCTGGTCTCCGGCCCGTACCCGATGGGCCTGGGCGTGCGCGTCCCGATGATCGTCGTCTCGCCGTGGACGCGCGGCGGCGTGGTCGACTCCACGGTCTACGACCACACCTCGGTGCTGCGCCTGCTGGAGCAGCGCTTCGGAATCGAGGAGCCCAACATCAGCCCGTGGCGCAGAGCCGTGACCGGCGACCTCACCAACGTCTTCGACTTCTCCGGGCGCAACCCGGTCTGGCCGCAGCTGCCCGACACCAGCGGCAACCGGCAGAAGGTCGTCGACACCGGCAAGCTGCCCGCGCCCACGGTGCCCGATCCGCAGGCCTTCCCGCAGCAGCAGCGCGGCACCCGCACCGCCCGGATCAGCCCGTACGACCTGCTGGTCAAGCCGAAGCTCAAGGGCGACGAGCTGACCGTCGACTTCATCAACCAGGGCCGCCAGGCCGCCGTCTTCGCCGTCTACCCGGCGCCCGGCACCGCGCCGCGCCACTACACCGTGGGCGCCAAGAGCCGCCTCTCCGACGTCTGGACGGTCGGCCCCGAGGGCTACGACCTGCGGGTGCACGGCCCGAACGGCGCGCTCTGGCACCTGCGCGGGGACGCCGCCTCGGCGTACGAGATCTCGCTCTCCGAAGAGCAGAACGGCAAGGTGCTGGAGGTCGACGTGATCAACCGCACCCGCACCGCCCAGACCTTCCTGGTCGGCGACCTGGCCTACGGCGACGGGCTGCGCGAGGTGCGGGTCGCGGCGGGTGACGACCGGACCGTCAATGTCAAGGTCGGCCCGGAGGGCTGGTACGACGTCGCGGTGGGCGTCCGCGGCGAGCTCGGCTTCCGCCGCCGGATCGCCGGGCGCTTCCCGTGGGACGGCGACCACCTGGTGACCGACCCGGCGATGGGCCTCGCCGACCCGCTGGCCTTGGACGTCACGCTCAAGGCCGCGTCCACCACGATCGACGAGGCGATCCTGCTGCCCGGCCGTCCGGCCCGGGTCGCCGCCCGGTTCACCGCGACCGCCGCGCTGACCGCGATCGAGGTCCAGCCGGTCGTGCCGGCCGGCTGGACGGTCACCGCCGTCACCCCGCCGCCCGCCTCGCTCGCCGCCGGTGCCACCGCGATCGCCGAGTGGGACGTCACCCCGCCCGCCGTGCTGCCGGACGGCGCCACCCACCGGATCCTGGTCACCGCCCGCGCGGCGGCCGGCAGCCGCTTCGCGATCGCCGACGGCGAGATCGCGGCGCGCACCGCCCCCGTGATGGCCGGTCACCTGCTCGGCGAGGACTTCGAGTCGCTGGCCGGCTCCCTCCAGCCGCTGGCCGGCGTGCTCGGCTGGACGCCGCAGGCGCCGCAGGGCTGGTCGGTGGTGAACGCGCCGGCCATGCCGCAGGGCACCACCCGACTCCAGGGCTGGACGTTCCACACCAAGCGCGCCTGGTCCACCCCGGCCGGGCAGGACCGCGGCAACTTCAGCCGCGGCCTGGGCATCCTCGCGGTCGCCGACCCGGACGACTGGGACGACACCGGTTCGCCGTCCCGCAAGGGGGTCTTCGACTCCACCCTGGTCTCGCCCGCCGTCCAGCTGCCGGCCGGCGCGAGCACCCTCCACCTCGCCTTCGACTCGCACTACCGGCAGGAGGCCCCGCAGAAGGCGGCCGTCACCGCCGTCTTCGACAACGGCACCGAGACCCGGCTGGTCTACTACAGCAGCGACCCGACCGGTAACGACAACGCCGGCAAGGACGTCCAGAACGCCTTCGTCACCAAGCAGTTCGCCGTTCCGGCGGGTGCCCGCTCGGTGACCCTGAAGTTCCGGATGTACGACGCCGGCAACAACTGGTTCTGGGCCGTCGACCACGTCCGCCTCGACACCAAGCCGATCACGGGCTGACCCGGTAGATCCTGCTCGCGGCCCGCGTACCCCAAGGGGGTGCGCGGGCCGTTCGGTCGGGCCGGGGGCTTGTCGTCGGGCATCGGGTCGGGTCGGCGGGTCGGTGCGGCGGGTCGGGTCGCCGAGTCGGGGTGGCGGATTTCGGCCGGGCGCGCGCGTCCGGCCGGGTGTTGTCGGACCTCTCTGGTGTCGTAGGAGGGCGAACGCCGCCGCCCGGTCACCACGACAGCACGGAGGACACCATGACGACCACGTCGGACGATTCGACCTCCTCGCTGCCCGGGCGCCCGCCCGTGGTCGACCTGGCGACCTGGCAGGCCGCCCGGGACGAGCTGCTGGTCCGGGAGAAGGCCCACACCCGCGAGGCCGACGCCATCGCCGCGGCCCGGCGACGGCTGCCGATGGTGGAGCTCGACGGGACGGTCGAGCTCGTCGGCCCCGACGGCCCCGTCCCGTTCCCGGACCTGTTCCAGGGCCGCGACGAACTCGTGGCCTACCAGCACATGTGGACCCGCCCGGGAGCGACCCCGGAGGAGACCCTCGGCCGACACGGCCACCACTGACGGCGGTGGGACTTCCGGCCCGCAGGCGCCGCGAACCGCCCAGCCTTCCTCCCGGACCCACGGGCCGTCCACGAACCTCGCTCACCGACCTCGCCCACCGACGTCGCCCACCGACTCAGGGAGATCCGCGCTATGAACTCTCGTCTGCTCCGGCTGACCGGCGCCGCCACCGCCGTCTACGGCCTCGCCGTGACCCGCCGACCCGCCCTGCTGGCCGCCCCCTCCGGACTGACCGCCGCCGACGGCTCGCTGCCGCGCTCCACCGCGGCCTGTCTGCGCCCGCTCGCCTTCCGGGACGCCGCCTGCGGCCTGGCGATGGCCTTCGCACCCGACGACTCCGCGCTGCGCGCGGCCACCCTGGTGCGCATCGCCTCCGACCTGGGCGATGCCGCCCTGCTGGCCACCGCGCTGCCGGAGCGCCGGCACCGGGTGATGGCGGTGGCCGTCTCCGTCGGCTGGGGTGCGCTCTCGGTGGCCGGGCTGCTCGGGGGGAGTCGGAAGCAACCGTCGGGCCGCCATACCTCTTGATGGCCAAGTCTCTCAATCATCGAGAGATATGATGCGGAGGTCCGTCACCTGCCCCCGCCCGAAGGGCGCTCCGCGATGCGCACCGGTCCAGCCGCTCCCCGCCCCGCCTCCCGGCGTCGAACCAGACTGCTGGTTCCGCTCGTCCTGCTGGCCGTCTGGCTCGGCCTGGGCGGCGCCTTCGGCTCCTACGCCGGGAAGCTCTCCGAGGTGGCCACCAACGACCGGGCCGCCTTCCTGCCCCGCAGCGCCGAGTCCACCGAGGTGGCCCGGCTCGGGGAGGACTTCCGGACGGCGGCCACGCTCCCGGTGATCGTCGTCTGGGAGAGTCGCACCGGAGCGGTCGGCGAGGCCCAGCGCGCCGCCGCCGGCCGGGCGCTGCAGGAGGCCTCGGCCGTCCCCGGTGCCACCGGCCGGGTGTCGCCCGCCGTGCCGTCCGAGGACGGCCGGGCGCTCCAGGGCGTCGTCCAGCTCCGCTCCGACCTCGGCCGGCAGACCGGGGACAGCGTCCGCGCCGTCCGCGAACTCGCCGACCAGGTCCCGGACACCACCGTCGGCCTGGCCGGTCCGGCGGCGGTCGCGGCCGACCTCGGCGGTGCCTTCGCCGGCATCGACGGACTGCTGCTCGGCGTGGCCCTCGGCGTGGTGCTGCTGATCCTGCTCGCCGTCTACCGCAGCCTGCTGCTGCCGCTGCTGGTGATCCTCGGCGCGGTGTTCGCCCTCGGAGTCTCCTGCGCGCTGGTCTACCTGCTCGCCGACCACGGCCTGGTCCGGGTGGACGGCCAGGTGCAGGGTTTGCTGTCGATCCTGGTGATCGGCGCGGCCACCGACTACGGACTGCTGCTCTCCGCCCGCTTCCGCGAGGAACTGCACCTCCACGGTGACCGGTTCGCGGCGATGCGCACCGCCTGGCGGCAGTCCGTCGAGCCGATCGCGGCCTCCGGGACGACGGTCGCCCTCGGCCTGCTCGTCCTGCTGCTCTCCGACCTCACCAACAACCGGGCGCTCGGCCCGGTCGGCGCGATCGGCATCGGCTGCGCGGTGCTCTCCGCGCTGACCTTCCTGCCGGCCGCGCTCGTCCTGCTCGGCCGCGCCGCCTACTGGCCGGCCCGGCCGGCTGCCGACGGGCGCGCCCCGGTGAACGCCGTCTGGCAGCGGGTGGCCGCCCTGGTCGGGAGCCGGCCGCGGGTCACCTGGGCCGCCGGCCTGGCCGTGCTCGCCGCGCTGGCCGCCTTCGCGCCGACCCTGGACTCGGGCGGCGTCCCGCAGAGCGAACTCTTCATCAAGGCCCAGCCCTCGGCGGCCGGGCAGGCGCTGCTCTCGAAGCACTTCCCCGGCGGCGCCGGCAATCCGGCCGTGGTGATCGCCGCCGCCGGGCGGGCCGAGGCGGTCGCCGCCGCGGCAGCCGTCCCCGGGGTGGCCGGTGTCCGTCCGTACACCGGCGGTGCGCCCGGCGGTGCCCCGGCGGAGGTGGACGGGCGGGTCCGGCTGGACGTCACGCTCGCCGACCCGGCCGACAGCGACGCGGCCATCGCCACCGTCCGGAGCCTGCGGCAGGCCGTGCACGCGGTGCCGGGCGGGGACGCGCTGGTCGGCGGCTACACCGCGCAGCAGTACGACACCCGGATCACGGCGGAGCGCGACCGGGCACTGATCATGCCGGTCGTGCTGCTCTGCATCCTCGCCGTGCTCGTGGTGCTGCTGCGCTCGCTGCTCGCTCCGCTGCTGCTCGCCGGTACCGTCGCGCTGTCCTACCTCGCCACGCTCGGCGTCAGCGCGGTGGTGTTCGACCACGTCTTCGGCTTCTCCGCCATCGACCCCTCCGTGCCGCTGTACGGGTACGTGTTCCTGGTCGCGCTGGGGGTGGACTACAACATCTTCCTGATGACCAGGGTCCGTGAGGAGACGATGCGGGTCGGCACCCGGGAGGGGGTGCTGCGCGGGCTGACGGCCACCGGCGGAGTGATCACCTCGGCCGGGGTGGTGCTGGCCGCGACCTTCGCCGCGCTGGGTGTGATCCCGCTGGCCTTCATGGCCCAGATCGCGTTCATCGTCGCCTTCGGCGTGCTGCTGGACACCCTGCTGGTGCGCTCGCTGCTGGTGCCCGCGCTGGTCCGGGACCTGGGCGAGCGGGTCTGGTGGCCGGCCCGGCCGGGTCGCACGGCGGTCGGTACGGCGGCGCCCGAGCCGGTCGGCGAGCCCGCCCGAGGGTGCCCGGCCGGTTAGGCTGAACGGGTAACAGCGGGTGGAACACCGTAGGCGACCGGAGCGGATGACCTTGTCGGAGCAGGACCCGAGCACGCCCCCGCCCGCCCCGGCACCGTCCGCCGCCCCGGTACCGTCCGCCGCCCCGGCGCCTGCGGACCCGTCCGCGACCGTACCCTCCGACACCCCGGCGCTCGGCCGGCTCCTCCAGGCCCTCGCCTCCGAGATGAACCTGCTCGGGCACGGCTTCGCCGCCGCCAGCGGGCTGCACGCCACCGACGTCCAGGCGCTGCTCGCCGTGATGCGGGCCGAGCCCGGCCGGGGCGGGATCACCCCCGGCCGGCTCGGCGAGGAGCTGGCCCTCACCTCGGGGGCGGTCACCGCCGTACTGGACCGGCTGGAGCGGGCCGGACACATCCGCCGGACCAGGGACGCCGCCGACCGCCGGCAGGTCCTGGTGCACTACCTGCCCGGTGCCGGGCGGATGGCCGCCGAGTGGTTCGCGCCGGTGGCCCGGCGCACCGAGGCGGTGCGCGGCGAGTTCACCCCGGTGGAGCTGGCGGCGGTGGCCCGCTTCCTCGGCCGGATGACCACCGAGCTGGAGGACCTGCGCCACTCGCGCCGACCCGCGTAACCCGCGCCGACCCGCGCTGACCCGCGCTGATCCGCGCTGACCCGCGCGCCACCGCTGACGTGGGCTGACGGCCGGACGCCCGTCAGCCCGTCAGCCCGTTCCGCCGGGCGATCAGGGCCGCCAGGCCGTCCAGGATGCGCTCCAGGCCGAACTCCAGTGCCCGGTCACGCCCGTCCCGCACGGCCATCGCCGCCGCGAGCGCCGGGAAGCGGTCGGCGTGCTCCTGGACCAGCCCGCCGACGACGGCCAGCAGCCGGGACTCCGGCTCCCCGCCCGGTCCGGCCGCGCGCGCCTGTGCGGTGATGCTGCGGACGTGGCCGGCCAGCAGGACGGCGGTGTCCATCCGCTCCGGCCCGGTCAGTCCGGTGCCGTCGAGGGCGGCCACCACCCGCTCCAGCCAGCCGAGTTCCTTCGGGCCGAGCACCCGCGGGCCGACGGTGGCGTCGATCAGCCAGGGGTGCGCGCCGAAGGTGGTAGCCAACTGGCCCGCCCAGGAGTGGAGTTCGGCACGCCAGGCGGGCGAGGCGCCCGCCAGCTCCCGGTTCGCCGCCGGGGCCCCCGGTGCGGCCCCGGCCGGTTCGTCGATCGCCGTCTCGACCATCAGGGCCACCAGTTCGGCCTTGCCCGGCACATAGCGGTAGAGCGCCATCTTGGTGTAGTCGAGCAGGCCGGCCACCCGCTGCATGGAGACGGCGCCCAGTCCCTCCGCGTCCGCGATCCCGATCCCGGCCCGGGCGATCCGGTCCAGGCTGAGCGCCGGTTTGGGCCCGCGGGTCGGCTTCGGGGGCGGCCCCCAGAGCAGCCGTGCCGTCGCCTCGGCCCCGTCGCCGGATGTGCTGCTCAAGCTCCCGCTCCCGTCCCGTTCCGGGTCGGCCCTTGCCGAACCTACCTAACTGTGTCTACCGTACACAGCAGCAATCAGTGTCTAGTAGACACAGTTTCTCGGCTCTCCCGGACGGAGTGGTTCACATGGGTACCAAAGTCCTCATCTCGGGCGCGAGCATCGCCGGCCCGGCACTGGCGTACTGGCTCGGGCAGTACGGCTTCGAGCCCACCGTCGTCGAGCTGGCTCCCGCCCTGCGCGGCGGCGGCCAGGCCGTCGACTTCCGCGGCGACGCGCACCTGACGGTGCTGCAACGGATGGGCCTGCTCGACGAGTTGCGCCGGATCGACACCGGTGGCAGCCCGATGGACTTCGTCGACCGGCACGGTCGGCGCCGGCTCCACCTGCCGGCGGACTTCGCCGGTGGCGAGGTCGAGGTGCCGCGCGGCGAACTGGCCCGGCTGCTCCACCGGCACAGCCTGCCGTCCACCGAGTACGTCTTCGGCGACACGGTGACCGCGCTGGAGGAGACGCCCGACGGCGTCCGGGTGGAGTTCCGCCACGGGTCGCCGCGCGAGTTCGGCCTGGTGGTCGGCGCGGACGGTCTGCACTCCACCGTCCGCCGGCTGGCCTTCGGCCCCGAACAGCGCTTCGTCCGCCACCTCGGCTACTACGCCGCCACCTGGCAACTGCCCAACTACCTGGGTCTGCAGCCCGGTTCGGTCGGCCTCAACGTGCCCGGGCGGCTCGCCGCGGTCGGCGCGGACCACCGGGACCGGACCCGGGCCGGCGCCTTCTTCCTGTTCGCCTCACCCGAGCTGCCCTACGACCGGCACGACCAGGAGCAGCAGAAGGCGCTGCTCGCGGACGCCTTCGCGGGTCTCGGCTGGGAGGTGCCACGACTGCTGGAGAGTCTGCGCGAGGCCCCGGAGCTGTACTTCGACTCGATCAGCCGGGCGGACGTCCCCGCCTGGTCCGCCGGCCGGATCGCCCTGGTCGGGGACGCCGCCTGCGGCGCGACCATCGGCGGCATGGGCACCGGTACCGCGATGGTCGCCGCGTACGTCCTGGCCGGCGAACTCGCCCGCGCCCGGGGCGACCACCGCACCGCCTTCACCCGGTACGAGGACGCCGTGCGCGGCTACGCCGAGGGCTGCCAGCGGGGCGGCGACCGGACCGGGCCCTTCCTGGCGCCGGGCACGGCGGCCGGACTCCGGCTGCGCGACGGACTGTTGGGCCGGCGCTGGGTCCTGAACCGGATGCTGGAGCTGGGCCGGAAGGTCAGCAGCACGATCGCCCTGCCCGACTACCAGACCGAGTTCGCCACCCGCTGATCCTCGGCGGCCCCCTCGTGCGGGGCGGCCGCGGCGCCGGACGGGTCGCCGGGCGCCGGTCCCTTCGACCGTGCGGCGTGTCCCATCCGGTAGCCGATCCCGCGGACGGTGATGATCCACCGGCTGGAGCCGAGCTTCGCGCGCAGGGTGCTCACATGGGTGTCGATGGTGCGGCTGGCCTGCCCCCAGTCGCTGCCCCACACCTTCGCCATCAACTCCTTTCGCGAGACCACGGTCTCGGAGTTGGCGGCGAGGATGTAGAGCAGCTCGAACTCCTTCGACGTCACCTCGATCAGCCGGTCGCGCAGGCGCACTTCGCGGGTCCGCGGATCGATGTGCAGCGGGAGCAGCGAGATGGCCTCGGGCGCCGCCGGCCCGGAGCGGCGGGAGGACCGGCGGAGCACCGCGTCGATGCGGGCCCCCATCTCCCGGAAGCCCCAGGTCTGGGCGACGCAGTCGTCGGCTCCCGCCTTCAGGGCGAGCACCCGCTCCAACTCGTCGTCGCGACGGGTGAAGGCGATCAGTGGGACGTCGCTCTCGGTCCGCAGGCTCCGGCACACCTCGATGCCGTCGACGTCCGGCAGTTCCAGCGAGAGCAGCACCAGATCGGCCTCGCGGTACGTGCGGAGGGCCTGTGCGCCGGTGCCCACGCTGCGGGCGACGAAGCCCTGCCGGCGCAGGTCGCGCACCATCGATTCGGCGGAGCTGATCTCCCGTTCCACCACGAGTACGGTCCTCATCTTCCCTGCTCCTCCTCCGGACGCCACGCCCCTCCGTGCCCACCCTCGTCCGCTCCCCGGGTCGCGGCCCTGGGCGTCGTTCGCACAACAAAAGTACCGCTTGGCACGGCAACCAGGCGGAACCCGGCCGACCGGCCGGATATCCGCTCCGACCTGCGGAGACACGCTGTGGAAATGCTCCCGGCACAGATCCGGCGAGGCTGCCCGCCCGGCCGGCGGCCGGCGGCCGCGGGCGTACCCGAAGTCCTTCGGCCGCTGGTCAGCGGGCTGTGGGCGGGCGGGCGGCGGCTCCGGCCCGGGCGGGTACGGACGGCAGCCCCGGCGCTCGTGTCAACAGCTCATGAAATCTGCCGCGACACCCGGAACTTGGGCCGCACGGCGCGACACGGCGGGGAGCGGGAGGCAGTCGGGCACGGCGGGTACGGCGGGTACGGCGGGTACGCGGAGAGGCGGAGAGGCGAGCGAAGAGGCCGGGGGAACGCCGGAAGCCACCGAAGGCCCGGGGGTCAGGTTGCCTTCGGTGGCCGTTCCGGGGAGGGCGGGATCACTGGACCCCGCCCGGTCGCGCTCCAGGAGGCCTGCGAGCCTGGGAGCCTACGAGCCCTGGGGCGTGGGCCGCTTGGCGGGGAAGCCGTGGCTGCGGGCCACCAGGACCACCACGAGCACCGGCAGCAGGAGCAGCAGCACCGTCCAGGGGAAGGAGTCGCTGCCGCTCACGTCGAGCAGGACACCGCCGATGATGCCGCCGGCGGCCATCGCGACGTTCCACAGCGTCACGAGCATGGTCTGGGCCGCGTCGGCCTGGTCACCGCCCGCGTCGGCCACCGCCGTCTGCAGCAGGGTCGGAATGCCGCCCCAGCCCAGACCCCACAGGGCGGCCGCGATGTACACCAGGGCCGTGGTGTCGGCGAGCACCGCGAGCAGCAGCGCGGCCACCGCGACGAGCAGGGTGCTGGCGACGGTGAGCGCGCGCAGCTTGGCGTGGATCTGCGAGCCGACGATCCAGATGCTCGCGAGCGAGGCGCCGCCGAAGACCAGCAGCACCAGGTCGGTGCTGTCGCCCAGGCCGTGGTCGTCGAGGAAGGTGGCGATGTAGGCGTACAGCACGGTGTGCGCCAGGACGAAGACCAGCGTCACGAAGAGCACGGGGGTCACCCCGGGCACCTTCAGCGCCCGCAGCATCTTCGGCCGCTCGCCGGCCTGCTGGCCGGGGTAGTCGGGGACGGTGGCGGAGATCCACACCAGCAGCAGGACGGTGAGACCGGTCATCACGAAGAACGGCACGCGCCAGTCGGTCTGGGTGCCGAGGAAGGTGCCGGCCGGGACGCCGAGCGAGAGCGCGACCGGGATGCCGGCCATCGCGATGGCGATCGCCTTGCCCTGGAGTGCCACGGGAGCCATCCGCCGTGCGTAGCCGGCGAGCAGAGCCCAGGCCAGACCGGCGGCGACACCGGCGACGAACCGCGCGACCATCGTCAGCCCGTAGATCGACGACACCGCCGTGACGGTGTTGGCCACGGCGAAGCCCGCCATGGCCGTCAGGAGCAGCCGCTTGCGCCGCCAGCCGGCGGTGGCCGAGGCGAGCGGGATCGCGGTCAGGGCGGTGCCGATCGCGTAGATCGTGACGGTCTGGCCGGTCGCGGACTCGCTCACCGCGAGGTCCGAGCTCATCGAGGGGAGCAGGCCGGCGGGGAGGGTCTCGGTGAGGCTGGTGATGAAGACGGCGGTGGCGAGGGCGATCAGGGCGAGCAGCGGAAGCTTCTGCGGTTCCTCGCCCCCCGCCGCCGCGGGGGGCGAGGAGCGGGTCTCCGTGCCGGGAGCGTCGGTGATGTCGGGTGAGGTGCTCATGGGGCGTGCTCCGGATGTTCCAGGGGACGGGGCGGACGGGTGGTGCGAAGAGGAGGTCGTGGGGCGGGCCAGGCGTGGCCCAGCCCGCCGTCGACGGGGAGCCGGGCGCCGGTGGTGAAGGTCGCGTCGGTGGCCAGGAAGAGCGCGGCGCGGGCGACCTCCTCGGCGGAGCCGAGCCGGCCGAGCGGTGGCAGCGCCGGGCCGCCCGCGGGCGCCGCCTCGATGCAGCCGGGGGCCACCGCGTTGACCCGGATGCCGCGCGAGACCAGTTCGGCGGCGAGCGCCCGCACGGCGTCGGAGGGCGGCGCCGGGGCGGTGAGCACCACCGCGCCGCCGTCCCGGAGGTACGGCAGCAGCGGGCGGACCCCCGCCACGGCATCGGCGAACAGGAGGTCGGTGTCGTCGAGACCGGTACCGCCGTCCTCGGCGCGTTCGACGACGGTGGCGGTGGAGCCCAGCTCGGCCCTGGCCCGGGCGCGTTCCCCGGCGGTGCGGGCGGCCAGCAGGACCAGCGCCCCGCCCTCCACCAGGCGTTTGGCGATGGCCAGGCCGATGTCGGTGTCCTGGCCGAGGACGACGGCCCGGCGGCCCGCGTACCTGGTCATGTCGGTCACTCCTTCCCGCCGCTCGGCGACTCGGTGGTTCCGACCCTGCCCGAGGGCCCTTCCGGGCCGCTGCGGATCCGCTGTGGATCCGCTGAGGGTGCGCTGACGGCCGGCTGACGGCCCGTCGAAGATCCCCCCGGGCCGGTCCGGCGCCACCGGGGCGCGGTACGGTGACCGACATGCGGTTTGGGGTACTGGGACCACTCGTGGTGTGGGGCGACGACGGCGAGGAGATCACCGTCCCCGAGGTCAAGGTCCGGGGACTCCTCGCCGACCTGCTGGCGCACGGCGGCGGACCGGTCTCCGCCGACCGCCTCATCCAGGACCTGTGGGGCGACGAACCGCCCGGGAAACCCGAGGGCGCGCTCCAGGGCAAGGTCTCCCAGCTGCGCCGGGTGCTCGGCCGGGAGCGGGTGCTGCGCCAGGGCGCGGGCTACCGCCTCCGGCTGGACCGCGGCGCCGGCGAGCTGGACGCCGACCGCTTCGGCGCCCTGGTGGCCGACGCAGGTGGCGTCCGCGACCCGCGCGCCCGGGCGGAACTCCTGACCGAGGCCCTCGACCTGTGGCGGGGGCCGGCGTACGCGGACTTCGCCGACGAGGACTTCGTCCGGTCGGCGGCGTGCCGCCTCGCCGAGCAGCGGCTCGCCGTCCTGGAGGACCAGGCCGAGGCGCGGCTCCTCGCCGGTGACCACGCGCTGCTCGCCGGCGAGCTCGCCGCGCTCGTCGCCGGGCACCCGCTGCGCGAGCGGCTGCGTGCCGTCCAGATGCGCGCCCTCTACCTCGCGGGCCGTCAGAGCGAGGCGCTCGCGAGCTACGAGGACCTCCGCGCCCGACTCGCCGAGGAGCTGGGCGTCGACCCGGCCCCCGCGCTGACCACCCTCCACCGGGCCGTCCTGCGCCAGGACCCCGGCCTGGACCCCGGCCTGGACCCCGGCCCGGGCACCGCGCGGGCCGGTTCGGCACCGGCCGCCGCCGCCTCGCCCGCCCCGCCCGTAGCCCCCGCCGCCGCGACGCCCGCCCCGCCCGTGGCCCCCGCCCCGCCCGCCGGCGAACACCCCAACCTGCCGGTCCCGCTGACCCGCCTGATCGGACGGGACGCGGCCGTCACCCAGGTGTCCCGGCTCCTGGACGACACCCGCCTGGTGACCCTGGCCGGCGCCGGCGGCGTCGGCAAGACCCGGCTGGCCGTCGCGGCCGCCGCCGCCGTGGCCGCGCGGGAGCCGGCCGGGAACCGCCCCGACGGGATCTGGCTGGTGGAGTTCGCGGGGGTCCGCGGCGGCACCGCCGCCGACCTGGCCCAGGTCGTCGCCACCACGCTCGGCGTCCGGGACGACGCCCCCGCGCCGCCGGGCACGGGCGGCGGGGCGGGGCCCGCCTCGCCCGTCCACCGGCTCGCCACGGCGCTGCGGGACCGCCGCACCCTGCTGGTCCTGGACAACTGCGAGCACGTCGTCGACGCGGCGGCGGAACTCGCCGAGCTGCTCCTGCGCACCGCACCGGACCTGCGGGTGCTGGCCACCAGCCAGGAGCCGCTGGGCCTGACGGGCGAGGCGGTGTTCCTCGTCGAGCCGCTGCCGACCGACGACGCCGTGCGGCTGTTCAGCGAGCGCGCCGCCGCCCACGACCCCGGCTTCCCCCGCGACCCGGACGGCGGCGACCTCGCCGACCGCGAGGCCGTCGCCGAGATCTGCCGCCGGCTGGACGGCATCCCGCTCGCCCTGGAACTCGCCGCCACCCGCGTGCGCACCCTGGGGGTCCGGGAGCTGGCGACCCGGCTGGGCGACCGGTTCCGGCTCCTGAGCTCCCGCCGCCGCGGCGCCCCGGCCCGCCAGCAGACCCTGCGCGCGGTGATCGACTGGAGCTGGGAGCTGCTCAGCGCACCCGAACGGATCGTGCTGCGCCGCCTGGCGGTGCACAGCGACGGCTGCGACCTGGACGCCGCGGAGGCCACCTGCGCGGGCGACGGCGTGACCCGCTACGAGGTCCTCGACCTGGTGACACGGCTCGTCGACCGCTCCCTGGTGGTCGTCGTGGACCAGCCCACCGGGCGGCGCTACCGCCTCCTGGAGTCCGTCGCCGCGTACGCCACCGAACGCCTGGACGAGATGGCGGACCTCGCCGCCGTGCGCGGCCGCCACCTGCGCCACTACCTCGCGCTCGCCGAGCGCGCCGAGCCCCGGCTGCGCGGCGCGGACCAGCGGCCCTGGCTCGCCCGGTTGGACGCCGAGGCGGGCAACCTGCGCGCGGCCCTCGACGAGGCGCTGCGCCGGACCGCGGAAGGGGACGGCGACGAGGCGGTCCGGCTGGCCACCGCCCTGGCCTGGTGGTGGCTGCTGCGCGGCCGGCTCACCGAGGGCCGCCGCAGCCTGGCCGCCGCGCTCGCCGCCGCTCCCCGGCCCAGCTCCGAACTCGCGCTCCTGCACGGCGCGTTCGCGCTCCTCACCGGCGACCGCGCGGAGGCGCACGCGCTCGCCTGCACGGTCGCGTCGGCCGGTGCGGTGCCCGACCCGGTGCGCCGCGCCCGGGCCCTGTGGCTCTGCGCGTACGGCCTGTTCAGCGCGGGCGAGGCCGCCGAGGGTGAGGAGCTGAACGCGCGCGCCCTCGCGGTCTTCGCCGATGAGGGCGATCAGTGGGGCACGGCCGCCGCACTCGGTCTGCGGGCCACCCTCGCCCTGGTCCGCGGCGACCTCGCCGGTCTCGGCCGCGACGGTCTGCGCAGTGCCGCGCTCTTCCGCGAACTGGGCGACGGCTGGGGCGAGTTGCAGACGGTCTCACCGCTCGCCGCGCTCGCCGAGATCAAGGGGGAGTACCCGGAGGCGGCCCGCCGCCAGCGTGAAGGGCTGCACATCGCGCGGGAGTTGGGGCTGGAGGCCGAGGTGTCGGCCCGGCTGTCCGGGCTGGGCCGGCTCGCCCTGCTGGCCCACGACTGGGAACGGGGCCGGGAGTTGCACGAACAGGCCCGCCGGATCGCCGCCGAACAGGGCTACAAGTACGGGGAGATCCACTCCGAGATGGGCCTCGCGCTCGGCGCCCGCCGTTCGGGGGACCTGGCCGCCGCCGAGGCCCATCTGGTGCACATCCGCGACGGCTACGCGGAGGTGTCCTCGGAGGCGGGCGACCACCTGCTCCTCGCGGAGCTCGGCTTCGTCGCCGAACTCCGTGGCGACGCCGACCTGGCGGCCGACCGGCACCTGAGCGGTTGGGCGGTCGCCCGCTCCCTCGACGAGCCGCGCGCGCTGGCCCTCTCCCTGGAGGGCCTGGCCGGCGCGGCCGCGGTCGCCGGCCGGGGCGCGGCCGGGCGGCGCGGCGCCGAGTGCGCGGCCCTGCTGCTCGGCGCCGCGGACGCGGCACGCCGGGGTGTGGGGGCCCCGTTGCCGCCCGCCGAGCGCGGCGACACGGACCGGATCGCCGCGGCCGCCGTGGAGGTCCTGGGGGCGGCCGCCTTCGCGGCGGCGTTCGCCCAGGGCGGCCGGCTCACCGCGGTGGAGGCGGTCCGCCGCGGCTGCGAGGCCCTCGGCCGACAGCCGGCGGGCGACCCCGCCGCGGCGCACCGCTGATCAGGCCCGCCGCGGCGCACCCCAGAGCGCACCGGGCCGAGGTCAGACCCGCGCGTACCGGTTCGCCGGCCGCTCCAACCCCAGGTGCCCGCGCAGTGTCGTCGCCGTGTAGGCCGTGCGGAAGGCACCCCGGCGCTGCAACTCCGGTACCAGGGCGCGGGTGATCGCTTCGAGGTCGTGCGGCAGCGCCGCCGGGCGGAGCCGGAAGCCGTCCAGCCCGGCCGAGCGCCAGTCGAGCAGCAGATCGGCCAGAGCGGCCGCGGTGCCGGTGAACACCACGGCGTCCGAGGCGAGTTCGGCGCCTGCCAGCTCGTCCAGCCGGGCCTTGCGGTCGGTGGCGGCCGCCGGACTGTCGTCCAGCAGCACGATCAGGTCCGCGAACCGCCGCAGCGGCCTGGCCCGCAGGTCACGGCCGGTGGCGGCGACGGCCTCGTCGACCTGCGCGAGGATCCGTTCGACGCCGGGGCGGTCGTGCGGGGTGACGAAGACGACGTCCGAGGCGCGGGCCGCGAACTCGTACGGCGTCGAGGCGTGGGCCAGGCTCGCGACCAGCGGCTGGCCCTGCGGCGGGCGCGGGGTGATCGCCGGCCCCCGGACGCTGAAGTGCTCGCCCTCGAAGTCGATGTGGTGCAGCTTGTCGCGGTCGATGAAGCGGCCGGTCGGCACGGACCGGATCTCCGCGTCGTCCTCCCAGCTGTCCCACAGCCGTCGTGCCACCTCGACCACGTCGGCGGCCTCCGCGAAGAGCGGGCGGAGCCGCTTGGCGATCAGCTCGGGGTTGCGGATGTCGTCGTCGGTGAGCTGCGGGGTGGTGCGGCGGCCGAAGTGGGCGGCGTCCGAGGCGCGGGAGGCGATCTGCGGCCGCCAGCCCGCCCGGCCGCGGGCGGCGTGGTCCAGGGTCGCGATGGCGGTCGCGAGGTGGAACGGTTCGGTGTGGGTGACGTTCGTGGTCGGTACCAGGCCGATGCGGTCGGTCAGCGGCGCGAGCAGGGCGGCCAGCAGTACGGCGTCGACGCTGCCCCGGACCCGGTCGGTGCGGTCGTCGGGGCGGTGGAAGGGCTCGGACTGCAGACCGAGGCCGTCCTCCAGGGTGACGAAGTCGAGCAGCCCCCGCTCGGCCTCGGCCACGAGGCCCGCCCAGTAGCCGGGGGTGAACAGCTCCGACGGCCTGGCGTCCGGGGCCCGCCAGGCGGCCGGGTGCCAGCCCGCGCCGTCGAGCGCGACGGCCAGGTGCAGCGGGGAGTCGGACGGGGTGGCAGTCACGAGGTCTCCTTCGGGGAGCCGAGGCCGAGATGGTCGCGGAGCGTCGTTCCGGTGTACTCCTCGCGGAACACGCCCTTCTCCTGGAGGAGCGGAACCACCCGGTCCACGAAGTCGCCCAGGCCGTCGGGCGTCAGGTGCGGTACGAGGACGAATCCGTCGGCCGCCTCGCTCTGCACGAAGCGGTCGATCGTGTCGGCGACGGTCTGCGGGCTGCCGACGAAGTTCTGGCCGCCGTGGACCTCGATCATCAGTTGACGGATGCTCAGCCCGCGCTCCTCGGCGATCTTGCGCCACCGCCGCGCCGTCTCCTCACGGCCCTTGCGGAACACCGAGTGCCCCTTCAGCAGGAGGGCGTCCGGCTCCGGATCGATGTCGGGCAGCGGCCCGTCCGGGTCGTACGCCGAGAGGTCGCGGCCCCAGACGCCCTCCAGGTGGGCGATCGCGGTCTGCGGGCTCACCTGCGCGCGGGTGATCTCGTCCGCGTACGCGGTGGCCTCCTCGTCCGTGTCGGCCACCACGGCGGTCGCGGTGGGCAGGATCTTCAGGTCGTCCGGGCGCCTGCCGTACGCGGCGAGCCGGGACTTCACGTCCCGGTAGAACGCCCGGGCCTCGTCGGGCCGGTTGTACTTGCTGAAGATGACTTCGGCGTCGGAGGCGGCGAACTCCCGGCCCACGTCCGACTCCCCGGCCTGGATGATCACCGGATGGCCCTGCGGGCCGCGCGGGGTGGTGAACCGGCCCGCGATGTCGAAGTGCGTGCCGCGGTGGGCGAAGGTGCCGGCGCCGGGGCGCACGAACCGGCCGGCCGCCGCGTCGGCGGGTACGTCGCCGTCCGCCCAGCTGTCCCACAACTCGCGCGTGGTCTGCAGGAATTCCGCCGCCCTGGTGTAGCGGTCGGCCTCGGCGAGGAAGCCGCCGCGGCGGAAGTTCTCGCCGGTGAAGGCGTCGTAGCTGGTGACCACGTTCCAGGCCGCCCGGCCGCCGCTGAGCAGGTCCAGGCTCGCCAGCTTGCGGGCCACCTCGTAGGGCTCGTTGAAGGTGGTGTTGACGGTCGCGGCGAGCCCGAGCCGGTCGGTGACGGCGGCGAGCGCGGCGAGCACCGTCAGGTTGTCCGGACGGCCCACCACGTCCAAGTCGTAGACCTGGCCCTTGTGTTCGCGCAGCCGCAGCCCTTCGGCCAGGAAGAAGAAGTCGAACTTGCCGCGTTCCGCGGTCCGTGCGAGCCGGATGAAGGAGTCGATCGCGATCTGGCTCTCGGAACGGGGGTCCGACCAGACGGTCACGTTGTGGATGGCCGGCAGTTGCACGGCGAGGTGCACCTGCTTCCTTCCGGCGTGTTCTGCGGCGGCAGGCACGGGGCTTGCTCCTTCGGGGAAGGGCCGGCCCCAGGGAGGCCGGCCGCGTGGCCACGCGTGTGCGGTCCGGTCCACGGGGCGGCTGTGATCACCAGGGTTCACCGAACGGATGTGGCGGACAAGGGGATTCGGGTCAGGGATGTGTGGGGGAGTGTCAAGGAATGTCAATAACGGGAACGGCGTGCAAAGCGCTTGTGAGTGGTCTGTCGCTTAATGTCGGCGGATCTGTCCCCTGTCTCGGCGTTCGGCCTACTGTGCGGCCATGGATCTCTTCTCGCTGCCCAGACTCGGAGTCGTCGTCCCCCCGGAGAACCCCACGGCGGAGCCGGAGTTCAACCGCTTGATCGGTGCCGCCGTGCACGTGTACACCTCCCGCTTCCCCACCACGCCGGGGGTGGAGCTCCGGGAGATGCTGGAGACCTACAACCGGGTCCTTCCCGACACCCTCGACGGTTTCGGCGGCATGCGGCTGGACGCGGCCGTGGTCGCCTGCAGTGCCTCGCACTACCTGCTGGACCCGGCGGGCGACCGCGCCCTGTGCGAGGAGATGTCGAACCGCTCAGGGTTCCCGGTCAGTTCCTCGACGCAGGCGATCCTGGCCGCCTGCGAGGCGCTCGGGGTGAACCGGCTGACCCTGGTCTCGCCCTACCAGCCGTGGCTCACCGCGACCTCCCGCGCCTTCTGGGAGCGGGCCGGGCTCACGGTGGACGGCGTCGTCCTCGTGCCCGCCGGGACGGCCCCGGACGGGTCCGACCACTTCGACCCCTACGAGGTGACCACGGGCCGGATCCGCGAGCGAATACGGGCCCACCAGCAGGAGAACGGGATCCCCGACGACTCCGCGCTGCTGTTCACCGGGACCGGGATGGGGACGCTCGGCGCGCTCGCCGAGCTCGCGCGGGAGGACACCAGCGGGCGCCCGCTGCTCTCCTCGAACCTGGCGTCCGCCTGGTGGGCGCGCCGCGTGACGGGACGGCGGACCGGGTCCGGGACCGCCGGGGACGCGCATCCGCTACTGCGACGCCTGGACGTCCGGGCCCGCTGGGCGGCCTGAGGCACCGTCGGGCGTCGGTGCGCCCGCGGCCGGCGGGCGCACCGGGGGCGGCTGCCGAGGGGGAGGCTCCCGCGGCCGCCCTCACCGCAGCGGAGCGATCCGGGTGCCGCCGTCCAGTACCGCCTCCAGCGTGACGGCGGCCCGGCCGGGCCGCTCGACCGCCAGGGTGTGGTCCGGCGTGGCCCGGTCGGCCGACCAGTCCGGTCCCTTGGCCGTGATCCGGCCGACCCGCCGGCTGCCCGCGGCCAGCAGGAACTCGGTGCCCTGCGGCGAGCGCCACCACGTCCACCCCACCGTGTCCTGTTCGAACCGGCTGCACGCCCGACCCGGCCCGCCGCCCGTGCGCTGCGGGCCCCGGGCGTTCGGCAGCAGCACGGCGGTCGCGGCGCTGCCCTCGCCGTTCCAGCGGTCGGCGCGCAGGCAGACCCAGGACGCCGCGCCCGCGTTCTGCGGCAGCTGCTGCACCGCGAAGGCCCAGAGGTTGAGCTGCTTGACACCGGGGGTGCCGTCCGGAACGGCGCAGCCCGCGCGGGCCCAGGCCAGCAGAGCGTCCTGGCCGACCGCCTCGCGGGGCTGCCGGGCCGGCTGGGTGCGGTCCGGCGGCGGGGTGTAGCTGAGGTGGGCGGGCACCAGCCCGCCGAGGTCGGCCAGCAGGAAGGAGTGCTTCTCGGCGATCGTGGTGGAGGAGCGCAACTGGAGCACGGTGGCGCCCAGACAGTCCGCGAGCGCCCCCGGGGAGCGCGAACCGGGGGTGCTCGCGCCGGGTGCCGCGGCGGTCACGCCGTCCACGCGGTCCAGTGCCCTGGCGGGTACGTCCGGCTGGTCGATCCGGCGGGTGTCGGCCGCGTCGATCCACGGGGCGAGCAGGTAGCGGGCGGTCGCCCCCTGACGGTGCAGCACCACCGCGCCGGCGGTGGTGACGGAGGAGTCGTCGGCACGGGCGAGGTCCAGCCCGCCGCCGGGTCCGTCGGTCCAGCGGGCGAGCCGGCCGCCGTCGTAGAGCACCACCACGGCCGCGCCGTCGACGGTGCCGGCGAACAGCAGCTGGGGCGGGCCCTGCGGCGGGGCGGCCGGGGTGCCCGGCTCGGGCCTGGTCCGCGGGCCGGGGCCCGACCAGGCGGCGAGCGCCCGGCCGAGCAGGGCGGTGTCGTCACGGCGGTCGCCGCGGGCGGGCCAGGCGGAGAAGTCGATCCGGGCGGTGTGCTGCCACTGGTCCGCTGCCACCCGGAGCAGCCGGGCCGGGTCGGGCGCCGTTCCGCCCGGCGGGACGGCGAGCGGACGGACGGGCGCGCCGGCCGGGGCCGGGGCACCGGGGACGGCCAGCGCGGCGGCGGTACCGGTGAGCGCGAGCGCGGCCACCGCGAGCGAGGCACCGAAGGCCCGGCGGCGGCGCAGCAGGTCGGTCGGCTGGACGCGCACCGCGCAGGGGTCGAAGGCCGACAGGCCGTGATCCGGTCCGGCGCAGAGCCGTGCGGCCTCGTCGACGGCCTGCCCGGGGTCGGTCGCACCGGCCTGAAGCAGCACCTCCGCGGCCTGCTCGGGCGTCAGCTCCTCCACGGCGAGCAGCGCGAACGCGGACCGGGCGGGCGCCCCCAGGGCGGCCAGTCCGCGGTCCAGTGCCGCGTCCCGCTCACCGCCGCCGGGGGTGAACAGCCGCAGCCCCCAGACCCGGGGCGTCCGCAGCCGGTCGGCGGGCCGCGGGTGCAGCGCGCCGCGCAGCACCCGCAGGCGCAGGGCGGCGTACAGCGGGTCCTCGTCCGTGCCGGCCGGCTCCCGCAGCCTGCTCCAACGGGACGGCAGGGCCCGCTGGACGGCGGCGTGCGCGGCGAGCACCCGGCTGTGGCGGTCCCGGTCGGCCGGCAGGGCCAGGTACGCGAGCCGGACCAGCCGGCGGTAGTGGCGGACCAGGGTCGCCTCGGCCCGGGCCACCGGACGCGCGCCCGCGCCCCGGGGCGGTGCGCCGCCGTCTATCCGTCCTGCCAAGGCGTTCTCCCCGGAGCCGTCTGTCGTGTGGTGGCGGACGGTCCAACGAGTCGATCATGTGATGGTTGCGCCGTCCGGGGCGGTGTTCCGGGATCCGGCGGCGCGTTCGGTGATCCGGCGCGCCATCCCGCCGAAGACGATGGCGTGGAACGGTGCCACCGACCACCAGTACGCGTGCCCGGCCAGCCCGTGCGGGTGGAACAGTGCCCGCTGCCGGTAGCGGCTGCCGCCGAGGCCGTCCGGGGTGACGGACAGCTCCAGCCAGGCCAGTCCGGGCAGCCGCATCTCGGCGCGCAGCCGCAGCAGCCGCCCGGCCTCGATCTCCTCCACCCGCCAGAAGTCCAGCGAGTCGCCGACCCGTAGCCGGGCCGGGTCGCGCCGGCCCCGGCGCAGGCCGACGCCGCCGGCCAGCCGGTCGAGCCGGCCGCGCAGTGCCCAGGCGAGCGGGAAGGAGTACCAGCCGTTCTCGCCGCCGATGCCCTCCACCACCCGCCAGAGCGCGTCCGGCGGGGCGCCCACGTCGCGCTCCCGGACGTCCTGGTAGAGGCTGCCGCCGGCCCAGTCCGGGTCGGTGGGCAGCGGGTCGCTCGGCGCGCCGGGCAGGGTGGCGGAGGACCACCGGGTGGCCACTTCGGCGTCCCTGATCCGCCGCAGTGCCAGCCGGACCGCCTCGTCGAAGCCGGTCGGGCCCCCGGGTGGGTCGGGCACGTACTCGGCCAGGTCGTGCTCGCCGCGGACCACCTCGTGCCGCAGCGACTCCACCAGCGGGCGGGCGAGCGAGTTGGGGACGGGCGTCACCAGGCCGACCCAGTGGCTGGAGAGCCGGGGGGTGAGCACCGGCACCGGGACGATCAGCCGGCGCGGCAGCTCGGCGACGGCGGCGTAGCGCATCATCATCTCGCGGTAGGTCAGGACGTCCGGGCCGCCGATGTCGAAGGCCCGGTCCACCTCCGGCGGCAGCCGGGCCGCCGCGGTGAGGTAGTACAGGACGTCCCGGACGGCGATCGGCTGGATCCTGGTGTCGACCCAGTTCGGGGTCACCATCACGGGCAGCCGCTCGGTGAGGTAGCGCAGCATCTCGAACGAGGCCGAACCGGATCCGATGATCACCGCGGCCCGGAGTTCGGCGGTCGGCACCCCGCTCGCCCGCAGCCGGCGGCCGACCTCGGCACGCGAGCGCAGGTGCGGGGACAGCTCGGCGGCCGGCACCCCGGCGGGGTTGATACCGCCGAGGTAGACGATCCGGCGGACCCCCTCCCGGGCCGCCGCCTCGCCGAAGGCCCGGGCGGCGGCCCGGTCGGTCGCCTCGAAGTCACGGCCGGTGCCCAGCGAGTGGACCAGGTAGTAGGCGACGTCGATGCCGGCGAAGGCCCCGGTCAGCGACTCCGGCCGGGTGACGTCCCCGGCGGTGGCCTCGACCGAGGCCCGCCAGGGGTGGTCGCGCAGCCGGCCCGGGTCGCGGACCAGGCAGCGGACGGAGTGCCCGGCGGCCAGCAGCTCGGGGACGAGCCGGCCGCCGATGTAGCCGGTGGCGCCCGTGACCAGGCAGCGCAGCGGGGCGTCGGGGGTGCTCGGTCCGGCCATGGTGCCTCCCAGAAAGCCGCGTCAGGGGTGCGGGGCTCGGCGCGGCGGCGCCGGCGGGCGGGCCGCACGCGCCCTCCGCCAGCTTCGCCGCCCGCCGTCCGGGCCGCCACAGCACCGGCCCGGCACCCGCCCGCGCGGGCCGCCGTCCGGAGCGGGCCGGGCTCGACGGCCGGGCGAGCGGAGCGCACCGCCGTACGCTGTGAGGGGAGCGTCGGACGGCGGTGCCGTTGGTCCCGGGATGTCAGCCCCTTCGGCCCCTGGCCGGGGGCGCGGCCGGGAGGGATGCTCCAGATATCCGGCCGGACGGCGGTCGTCCGGCCGACATCGCTCGTGGACGAGGTGACCGGCGTGCTGCATGCCACCGTCGAATCAGTGATGACCAGTCCCGTGGTGCGGGTCGCGCCCGAGACCGGGTTCCGGGAGATCGTCGCCGTGCTGACCGAGTACGACATCACGGGTGTCCCGGTGGTGGACCCCGACGGGCGGCCCCTCGGCATCGTCTCCGAGGCGGACCTGCTGCTCACCCTGGCCGCTCAGGAGGACCCGGGCAGCCTGGTGCCGCCGCCCGAGCTGACCCGGACGGGGCCGGGCGGGGCCGTCACCGCCGCGGACCTGATGACCGGCCCCGCCGTCTGCGTCACCCCCGGCACCAGTGTGGTGGCGGCCGCGCGGCTGATGAGCCGGCACGGGGTGAAGCGACTGCCCGTGCTGGACGAGGACGGCCGGGTGTTCGGCATGGTCAGCCGGGGCGACCTGCTGCGCGTCTTCCTGCGCGAGGACCGGGTGATCCGCCGCGAGATCGTCGAGGAGGTGCTCGGCCGGATCGAGGGCGTGAGCCCGGCGGAGGTGGGCGTGGAGGTCGACCAGGGCCGGGTGGTGCTCAGCGGCAGCGTGCCGGCGCCGCACCTGGTGCCGATCGTGCTGAGCCTCTGCCGCTCGGTGGACGGCGTGGTGTCGGTGACGGACCGCCTCGGCAGCAGCGACGAGGCCGCCGTCGTCGGCTGACTCCGGCCTGGGCCGGCGCCGCTGTCCCGTGGCGTCCCGTCGCGGCCCGCCGTCCTGACCACGGACTCGGAGCGTCCGCTTCGCATACTGCGGAGAGTATCGGGTAAGTCACTCCTTGTGTGCGGCGGCAGCGGGCCGCCGAACGCGCCGGGTGACCCGGGAGGCGGCCGTGGCAGTCGTGTTCGACGCGGATTTCACTTCGACCAGGCAGTGGGTGGCGGGCCGCAGCAGCGCCTATCCCCGGATGGGGCCGACCAACCGGGGCGATCACAAGCTGGACTTCCTGAGCCGCTCCTACTGCCCCGGTGGCGTGTTCGCCGCCGTCCGGCGGCACGGCGGCGACCTGTGGACGTGCAGCCTGCTCACCACCGAGGGCAGCCCGGAGGCGTTCCAGGTCCGCACCGGCGACGTGCTCACGGCGCGGGTCACGCTCCCCGTCGAGACGGGCGCCTGGCCGGCCATCTGGACCTGGCGGGACGGCGGCAACGAGGTGGACGTCTTCGAGTACCACCCCGACCATCCGGACCTGCTGGAGGTCTCGAACCACGTTCGCGGCGGCTCCCGGTACTGGCACGGCGCCGACGCCGGGATAGCCCCCGGCGCCACCTTCGACCTGCGGGCGGTGCTGGGCGCGCGCTCGGTGGACTGGTTCGTCGGCGACACGCTCGTGCACGCGGACCGGCGCGGGGTCGGGCCGGACTTCCACGCCTACCTGATCGTCAACCTCTCGGTGGCGGACGGCACGTACCACGACCGGCCCCCGGCCACGGGTCCGGACCGGCTGAGCTGGACCTGCCACAGCCTGCGGATAGAGCGCTGACGAAGGCCGCGCGGCTGCCCCCGGGTCGGAGCCGTCGGCCCGGGGGCAGCGCGGTTCACCGGTCCGGCGGGAACGTCGCCGTGATCAGGCCGCGCGGGCCGGTGCGCTGGAACCAGACCACCCGGCGGTACGGGCCGATGTGGGCGGGGTGCGTCACGTACAGGTCGTCGCGCGGGGCGCCTTCGTTGCCGGGGGCGAGGGCGGCGTCGACGGCCTGGTCGGCGATGGTGGCCAGCAGCGCGTGCGCCGTGGCGGCGGCCGCTTCCGGGGCGATGGCGAGCGCGGTGAGCTCCGCCCAGAGCCGGCTGGAGACGTAGAAGATCGGCGAGTGGCGCAGGGCCGGATGCAGGCGTCGGTCCTCGTAGCGGCGGAGCACCCCGGCCGCGACGAGCCGCTCGCGGTCGTCGGCCGGCGGGTGGTGGTCCATGGGCCGCAACGCTACCCCGACGGGCACGATCGGCGCGTCGCGAGCGTTTCTCAGACAATCCTCAGGTCCGCCGGAGCACCTGCGGGCGCAGGATGGTGATGAGGCGCCGATCACCTCGATGAGCCCTGCGGGGCCGGAGGAGGAGGCCGTGATGGGGCACTGGAACGGTCCGCGCCACGGGCACGGCCACGGTCACGTGCTGGGCGGCTGGGGCTACGGCCTGCTGGCCCTCCTCCTGCTGCTGGTCCTGGCGGTCCTCGTCCTGGCGGCCGTCGCGCTGGTCCGCCACCTGTCGCGGACCTCGCGGGGCGCGCGGCCGGTGCCGCCGGGCCCGTGGGCCGCGACCGGGCCGGCCGGGCCGCCGCGCCGGGCGGTCTCGCCGACGGCCGAGCAGCTGCTCGCCGAGCGGTTCGCGCGCGGCGAGATCGACACGGAGGAGTACCGGCACCGCCTGGACGTCCTGCGGGACGCCGGCGGACCGGGTGAGGCCGCCGCCGGGGAGCCGCCCGGCGGCGGATGACGCCGCGGGGCCCCGCCGACGGCGCGGCGGGGCCCTGACCTGCCGGGGGGCGGGTGCTGCTACTCGACGACGAGCTCCACCGGGATGTTGCCCCGGGTGGCGCGGGAGTAGGGGCAGACCTCGTGCGCCTGCTTGACCAGGAGTTCGCCGCCCTCGCCGGCCAGCGCGTCCGGCAGCTCGACCCGCAGGACGACCGCGAGGCCGAAGCCGGCGCCGTCCTTGCCGATCGAGACCTCGGCCGTGACCGAGACCTCGCTGGTGTCGACGCGGGCCTGTCGGCCGACCAGGCCCAGCGCGCTGGCGAAGCACGCCGCGTAGCCGGCCGCGAACAGCTGCTCGGGGTTGGTGCCCTGGCCGCTGCCGCCGAGGGCGGGCGGCATCGCCAGCGCGAGGTCCAGCTGTCCGTCGGAGCTGACGGCGCGGCCCTCTCGGCCGTTCGCGGTGGCCACAGCGGTGTAGATCGCGTCCATGGGTCTGGTCCCTTTCGTCCTGCGTCCGTACTGCTTCTGTCCCCGGCGGCCGGTGGGGCCGCCTTCCAGGTACAAGTAGAGCACGCAATTCAATTGCGCACAACTCAATGGTGCGCACGGCCGCTATCATGGAGTCATGGCAACACCCCCCGAGATCGCCGCCGCCGACCCGCCGTCCGTCGACGCCCTGCCCGTCCACGCCGTTTCTGTCGATGCCGCTTCCGTCGATGCCGCCCGCTCCGGTGCGCCCGTCGCGGACCTGCTCCACGGCGAGCAGCCGCTCCGCGACGAGGACCTGCTCCGGCTCGACCAGCAGATCTGCTTCTCGCTGAACGCCGCCTCGCGCGCGTTCGGCGGCGTCTACCGCGTCCTGCTCAAGGACCTGGGGCTCACCTACCCCCAGTACCTGGTCATGCTGGTGCTCTGGGAGCACCGCGAGTTGCCCGTGAAGCGGATCGGCGAGCACCTGCGCCTGGACTCCGGGACCCTCTCGCCGCTGCTCAAGCGGCTGGAGGCGGCCGGCCTGGTCCGCCGGGAGCGCAGCCCCGAGGACGAGCGCTCCGTCACCGTCAGCCTCACCGACGCCGGGCGCGAGCTGCGCGACCGCGCCGGGCAGGTGCCGCGCAGGCTGCTCGCCGCCACCGGCCTGCCGGTCGAGGACCTCGCCGACCTGCGAGCCCTGCTCAACCGGGTGACCGGCGCGCTCGACTCCGCGCTCCTGGCCGACAGCGCCGAAGGCTGACGCCGACGGCGCCGAAGGCTGACCGGCCGGGCCCGCCGGTGCGGCGGCGTCCAGTCGGTGGCGGCGGGCATACTGGATCCCTCGTGAACGAACCCGGGGGGGAACGTGGAGGGTCCGGCACCCGCGTCGCGGCAGGGCCGCGCGTGGAGCGACGAGGAGACCGGGCGGCTTGTCGACGGCGTTCGGGAGGGTTTCGACCTGTCCGAACTGGCCGGGCGGCACGGCCGGACGACCGGGGCCATCGGCGCCCGGCTGGCCCGCCTCGTGCCCGAGGCCGAGCTGGTCGAGGACAGTCCGGCTTCCGGCGGCGGACCGGCCTCCGGTGTCGCGCTGGTCGGGAGCGCTGAGCTGGAGTGGCTCCGAGCGCGCCTGGCCGCCGACCCGGACTATCCGTGGCGGAGCGTGTTCGACGCGCGCCGCCGTCCCCCACGCGGGCTGCGCCGGCGACGGGCCGCCGGTCACGCTCCGGCGGCCACCCCCGGGGAGCCTGCCCCGGCCGGGCCCACGCGCGGCGAGCCCGCCGCCGGGCCGCAGTGGTCGGCCCGCCTCGATGACGTGCGGGCCGAGTGGGAGCGGACGATCGGGCACCAGCTGCGGGCCGAGCGCCGGGCGGAGTTCGTCGCGCGTCCGGTCGTGGCGGACCTGGCGGTCGTAGCCGCACCGCTGCGGCAGGCGGCCGCCCGACGGCTGTGGGAGGGCGAGGCGCGTCTGCTGCTGGACGACTGGCTCCTGGAGTGCCTCTGCCCCGGGGCGTCGAGGCTGACGACCGACTGGGCGCCGATCGCCGAGCGCGACCCCGACACGGTGCTGCTGCTCCGCGAGCTGGCCGCCGCCGCGGCGGCGGAGATACCCGCTGGGCGGAGCCGCGAGATTGTTTGCCGCCGCCTCGGGCTGCACGACGGACCGGCCGAGTCGTTGGCGGCGGTGGGCGAGGCGTTCGGGATCTCGCGGGAGCGGGTCCGCCAGCTCCAGGTGAAGGCGGTGCGCGGCATGGCGAGCACCGCCGCGCCGGCGACCCGGAGCCTGCGGACCCTGCTCGCCGGGCTGAGCCGGGTCGATGATCCACCGTGCCCCGACGGTTCGCCCGACGGCTCGCCCGACGGTTCGCCCGCCGGGGACGGGCCGGATCCGCTGGACGGCTCCCGGACCGCCGGTGCAGCGGTGGCGGACCCCCCGGCGTCGGCCCGACTGCTCGACCTCGCGGAGGTGCTGCTGCCGGCGGTCCCGGTGCGGCAGGCCGCGCTGGTGATCGCCCAACTGGCCGGTGCTCGGAAGCTGCGCGCGGAGAACCTGGCGGCCGAGGCCGTGACCGTGCGCGCCCTTCGCCACGACGCCGCGCGTCGCGAACTGTCACGGCAGGGGCGGATCGAACGCGCCGCCCGACGCTGGGCCGCACTGGAGGCCGAAGTCAGCTGGTTCGGGGCGCCCCAGCCCGCCCCGCCGCGCGGGGAGCTGGCGGCCCTGCGGGACACGGCCGGGGAGGACGGGCGCTCCGGGTCCTGGCACTGCCCCAAGCTGGGCCGCGAGGTCGCCTACGAGTCGGAGACCGAGTGGCGGGTCGTCCAACTGCTCAGCTTCGCCCCGCAGATCGCGTACTACCAGGAACAGCCCCTGGCCATCGGCTACGACTTCGACGGTCGCCGGCGCACCTACTACCCGGACCTCCTCGTGGCCACCACCGACGGGCGCTGCGTCCTGATCGAGGTCAAACCGGTCTACGAGATGGCGACCGCCGTCAACGTCGCCAAGTACCGTGCGGTGGAGGCACTCTGCCGGGCCCGCGGGTGGGGTCTGGTGGCCACCGACGGCTGGAGGACCCGCAGACTCCTGGAGGACCGCCCGGTCGACGGCCGGTTGGAGGCCGCGCTGGACGAAGCGCTGGCGAGGGGCGGCGAACTGACCTGGCATCAGGTCAGGGCTGCCGCAGGGGCCCTGCCACTGAAGTCGCTGGACCTCGCCGCGCTGGTGCTCCGGCGCGGCTGGGCCTGGCGCACCCACCCCTACCGGCTGCGGGGCCGCGCGCCGGCGAGCGTTCCCGCCCCGCTGTCGGATCCGACTCCGGCATCGGATTTCATTCCGGTGTCCGCCCCCGCCCCGGACGCCCCCGCCCCGGACGCCCCCGCCCCGGACACCTCCGCGCCTCCGTCGCCGTCGCCGGGGACGGAGTCGATCCCCCTCTTTCCGGAGGTGTCCCCACAGCCGAGGGTCGTGCCCTCCCCGGCGGAGGTCGAGGCGGCCCGAACGGCGGCAGGCGGCTGGACCCGGGCCCAGCTCGCCGCCTGGGGAGTGGCCTGGCCGGCCCCGAAGGGGTGGAAGCAGCGCCTGGCGCAGGAATGGGCGGCCGGTAGGTAGCACCGGTGCGGTCCCCCGTGCGCCCGGGGCGGCGCGCCGGGTCCGCCCGGGTCCGCCCGGGCGGGTACGCCGGACCTCGTGGCCCCGGTGCCGGCAGTCGGCGGTACCGGCGCCATGGCACGGGCCCGGCCGCCTCGCCGGAGCCGGTCCACCGGCGAGGCGGCTGCGGCACGCCGACACCCGCGCCACCGTGGCGGTGGTACCCGGCACGGTGGTACGAGCCGACGGTGCGGGCCGGGGGGCGGGTGCTACCCGGCGGCCCGTGCGCTCACGCGGTCCGCTCGTTCAGGCAGATGATGTTCCCTTCGCTGTCCTTGAACCAGGCCGCGCGCATGCCCTCGGCCTCCACGACGCCGTCGACGGTCTTCAGACCCGGCATGTCGTACTCCTCGAAGGTGACCCCGCGGCCGCGCAGCGTCGCCATCTCGCCGTCGAGGTCGGGGACCTTAAAGCTGGCCAGCGTGTGCGCGGCCTGCCCGGCGCTCGGCGTCTCGTACATGCCGAACTCCGTGCCGCCGCACTCGAAGCTGACGTCCTGCTCGTTCTCATCGGTGAGCTTCAGGCCGAGGGTGTCGGTGTAGAAGCGCTTCGCCCGGGCGAGATCCGCCGCCGGGATGATGGCCACCATCGGTGCGTCTCCAAGCATTGCCATCGCCTCCTCCCTCCAGGCTAGATACGCCGGGGCCGATCTGCCCAGGGCCGGCGGCGCCGGAAGCCCGGTGTGCCCGGAGGGTGGCGGGCCGCTACCGCGCGGGCGGTGAGCGGCCGGGCGCGCCGCGTCACCAGGCGTGCGGCACCCGTTCCAGGACGCCTCCGGCGAAGAGGTCGTAGAGCGGCAGGGTCTCCAGGTGCACATAGCCGATGTGGCAGTCGCAGACCGGCAACGGGCAGGGCCGGGAGCGCAGTTGGCGCCGGTACGAGCCGTCGTAGAGGTTGCCCAGAACACCCCGGACGAAGTGGCAGCGGCGGACGGTGCCGTCGCCGTCCACCGAGAGCACGGACTCCCCGGTGCGGCAGGGGCGGCCGGCGCTGGGGTGGGGGTGCCGGCTGTAGCCGAAGTGCGGGTCGAGCGCCGTCCAGTCGGCGGCCTCGGCGTCGCTGTAGGTGAGCCCCTCGGCGGCGTTGATCCAGAGGTAGACCGCCGGGTCCAGCGCGGCGCGGAGCCGGCGGGCCTCCCCGAGGTGCCCGGGTTGGCCGACCACGCCGACGCTGTACCGCACACCGAGCGCGTCGAGCTCGCGGCACTTGGCGAGGAACCGCCGGTGGTCGACCTGTCCGGGGTGGTACGTCACCCAGAGGGCCAGCGTGTCGGGGTCGGCCTCGGCGAGCCAGCCGGTTCGGCAGCTGAGGTTGGTCTGGATCGCCACCCGGCGCACGTGCGGCAGCCGGCTCAGCTCGACCAGCGCCCGCCGGTACCAGGACCGCACCAGGCCCTCGCCCCAGGGCGTGAAGAGCACGGACAGCGTGTCGCCGGTACCGGCCCGTCCGGCGGCCCAGCCGGTGAACCGCTCCAGCGCCGCCCGGTCGGCCCGCAACTGCTCCGGCGTGTCACGCCGCTTGGCGAACGGGCAGTACGGGCAGTCGTAGTCGCAGGAGGACAGCGGGCCCCGGTAGAGCAGGGTGAGGTCGACCCCGCCGTCGTCCGGCGCGGGCCGGGAGGCCGCCGCGGGTACGACGTCGGGGCCGGACCGGGCGTCGCCGGTGGCCGGCCGGGGCGCGGGCATGCCGAGGAAGGTCATTTCGCCTCGTACTCGGCCATCAGCCGGTGGACCTCGGGCGAGAACAGCATCGGACCGGCCGCGTCCGAGTGCGCCAGCCCCTCCGGCGAGAGCATCAGGCGCAGCTCGTCCTGCGCCAGCCAGCCCCGGGCCTCGAACGCGGCCAGCTCGGCCGGGAAGTCCTCGTTGGGCGTGCTGCCGAACCGGGCGCGGTAGTCCGCCAGCGGCATGCCCTCGGCCTGGAGCAGCGACTGGACGAGGTGCCGCCGGCGGGCCTCCTCCGGCGTCATGTACCGACCGACCTCGGCGTGCCGGAAGTCGGTGGTGGCCACGTAGTCGTCGATGATGCCGCGCACCTCGGTGGCGTTCACCGCGTAGTCGAAGGAGTAGTGCAGCCGCGAGGTGTAGGAGCGGGCCCCGCAGCCGAGGCCGACCATGCCGTCGGTCTGGCAGGCGTACTCGCCGCTCCCGGCCTGCGGGGAGGCGGCGCGGCGGAACATCCGCATCGACACCTGCTGGTAGCCCCGGGCGAGCAGGTGGTCCCGGCCGGCCCGGTAGAGCGCGAGCCGGCGGGCGTCCCAGGCGGCCGGGCTCTCCTGCTCGCCGCGCCGGGCCAGGCCGGTCAGCGGCCGGACGTACAGCGGGTAGAGGTACAGCTCCTCGGGCTCCCAGGCCAGCGCGGCGTCCAGCGAGCGCAGCCAGCCGGTCTCGGTCTGGCTGTCGATGCCGTAGATGAGGTCGATGTTGAGGACGGGGAACCCGGCGGCGCGGATCCGCCCCAGGGCGGCCTCGACCTCCGCGCGCTTCTGCGGGCGGACGGCGGAGCGGGCCTCCTCGTCGAGGAACGACTGCACGCCCAGGCTCAGCCGGGTGGCGCCGCGGGCGGCCAGCACCTCCAGGCGGTCGGCCGTGGCGGTGGCGGGGGAGGCCTCGACGGAGAGCGGGACCGCCCGCAGGTCGACGCCCGTCCGCCGCTCGGCGATGTCGCAGAGCCGCTCCAGCTCGCCGGCGGTGAGGTAGGTGGGCGTGCCGCCGCCGAACGCCGCCAGCGCGAACCGGGCGCCGTCGTCCAGGGCCTCGCGGACGGTGGCGGCCTGGCGGTCGAGCGCGTCCAGATAGGCGGTGGTCAGCCCTTCGGGGCTGCCGATCCGGGTGAACAGGTTGCAGAAGCCGCAGCGGACCTCGCAGAACGGGATGTGCAGGTAGAGCGAGAGCGCGTGCTGCGGCTCGCCGGCCCACAGCTCGCGTAGCGCGGGACGCTCCGGCAGCCGCCGGTAGGCGGTCTTGTGCGGGTAGGCGTAGACGTACGACCGGTAGGGCGAATCGGTCGTCGGGGCCGCGGCCGTGGTCATGCGGTCTCCTCGGCGGTGGCGGTGGCGGTGGCGGTGGCGGTGGCGGTGGCAGTGGCAGTGGCAGTGGCGGTGGCTGTCGGGCGGGTGGCTGCGGTCGGGGCGGGTGCCGGGCGGGCCGGGAGGGTGAAGTGCGCGTACGGCACCGTCCAGACCACCTCGTGGCCGATCCGGTGGCCGGTGTATCCGTCCTCGCCGTACGCCGTTCCGTGGTCGGAGCAGACGATCGCGAAGCACGGCCGGCGGGCGCTCATCGCGGCGAAGAGCCGGCCGATGTGGGCGTCCACGTACTCCAGGGCGGCGGCGTGGCTCTCCCGGGAGTCCCCGTCCTCGCGGGTGCCGCCCGGCAGGTGGAACCAGTTGGGCTGGTGCAGCGCCGAGACGTTGAGGAACAGGAACAGCGGCTGCCCGGCCGGCTGTTCGGCGGCGACCTGCTCGGCCCTGGTGACCTGCGCCTCGAAGGAGGTGGGGGAGGGGACGCCCATCTCCGGCGACCAGTGGCTCTCCTGGAACAGCCCGGGCAGCACCGAGCCGAGCGGGCCCTGCTTGTTGAAGAAGCCGACGCCGCCGATGCAGACCGTCCGGTACCCGTGCCCGGCGAGCGCGCCCGGCAGGTCGGGCGCGTCGAACACCCAGGTGCGCGGAGCGGTGCTCTCCGACCCGGCGAAGCGGGCGGCGAACAGCCGCGGGTACGGACCGCCCGGAGCGGCGGGGGTGGGCAGGAATCCGGCCAGGATCGCCTGGTGCGCGGCGTAGGTGAAGCTGCCCGGGGAGTGTCGGCGCTCCCAGCGGCCACCGGGGAGGACGGCGGCGAGGTGCGGGATCCGCCCGGCCGCGGCCAGCTCCTCGGCGACGTCGAACCGCAGGGTGTCCAGGGTGACGAGGAGCAGGTCGTGGGTGCCCACGACGGCGTTCATGTCGGGCGCGGCGGCGGCCGCCGGCGGTGTCGGCGGCGCGGCCGGCGCGGGCGCCCGGTGGTCGTGCTGGTGGTTCATCGCGTGGGTTCCATCGGTTCCGTCGTCGGTGCGTCGTTCCTGGGCCCGGGCCGGTGGCCCGGGTGTCGTAGCGCGGAGATCTGGGCGGCGTAGGTGTCCAGGCCCTCGGCCGGGCCGCCGGGCAGGCCGGTCAGGTTCGGCAGGAGGTCGCCGAAGGCGTTCACCTCGCCGACCACGGCCCGGCGCCACCCGGCGGTGGGCAGGACGTCGACGCCGACCATCGGTGAACCGGGGAAGCAGGCCGCCGCCCGCTCGGCCGTCTCCAGCAGGCCCGGCCAGGCGCGGCCGGCGGCTTGCTGCGCCACGGCGAGGCTGCCGCGGGCGCCGCCGAGGTGGAGGTTGGTCATCGGCTGTGCGCTGGTGCGCACCACCACGTGGGTGGCCCGCCCGGCGATCACCACCACCCTGAGGTCGGCCGAGCGGCCCGCCTGGGCGGCCTTCGGGATCCACTGCTCGACGTGCAGCCCGTCCGGTGCCAGGCGGTCGACCAGCTCGGCCGCCTCACGCTCGTCCCGGTAGCGGCGGACCCGCAGCGAATTGTGCAGCTGCCCGCCGGCCAGCTCGACCGAGGTGGTGGCGAGCACCTGCCCGCGCGGGCCGAACTCCAGCGCCACCACGCCGGACGCGGAGGAGCCGTGCGCGGGTTTGACGAAGACCCGCCGCAGCCCGGCGGCCCGCAGCCGCTCCCGGAGGTCCGCCCAGCCGGTGATCCCGGCGCCGTCGAGCGCGCGCGGCACCGGCACCCCGGCGCCCGCCAGCAGTGCGTGCGCCCGCCGTTTGTCGAACATCACGGCGATCTCCTCAGGATCGCCGAGCAGCCGCACCCCCGGCACCCGGGCCACCGCGCGCAGGGCGGCCACCACCCCCGTGTACCAGGCCGCGCCGCCCTCCACCCTGGTCGGCGCGTACGAGGGGCCGAGGGCCGGGCCGCGCAGCAGCTCGTCCACGGCCGGGTCCTCGCCGGGCGACTCGATCCGCAGCAGGCTTCCCGCGGGCACGACGAACCGGCCGCGCAGGACGTCGATCCAGGGCAGCACGACCGGCTCGGGCAGGCCGGCCGCACGGGCGGCGGCGGCGAACAGCGCCACCCGCCGGTGCCCGGGATTGCCGAGGACGGCCAGCGGCGCGTCCTCCCCGGCACCGGCCGGTCGGAGCGCCTGAGGCCTGGGCGCCTGCGGGGTGGCCGCCAAGCGGGAGGCCGGCTGCGGGGAGGCCGTCTGGGGGGTGCTCATCCGGACCGCGCCGGGCTACTCGGCGACCGCGACGTAGCGGTCCTCGGGGTCGTCCTCGTACTCCGCCTCGGCCTCGTCGAGGTCGAGCTCCACCCCCGGCAGGGCTTCGCGCAGCCGCTGCCGGAGCTCCTCGGAGAGGTAGTGGTGGTGCAGGTCGAGCAGCCGAAGATGGGTCAGCGGCTGGCCCTCCAGCAGGGCGGCGGCGCCCTCGTCGGACAGCACGCCCATCGAGAGGTCGAGCACCTCCAACTGCGCCACGACCGGCGCGTGCGCGACGGCGGCGGCGATCTCGTCCTGGTACTCGCTGTTGGCCAGGGCGAGGTGGCGCAGGGCCGGGAGCCGGGCGCCGTCGAGGAGGGGCGCCAGGTCGTCCACGGTCGAGTCGCCGCCGTACTCGTCCACCCCGAGCCAGAGCTCCAGCCGCTCCAGGGCGGGCAGTTCGGAGCCGGCCACGGCCCGCACCACCGTGCCGGGCAGCCCGCCGGCCTCGAACCGCAGGGCCTTCAGCCGGTCGTGCCGGAACGGCGCGAGCGCCAGCCCGCCGCCACCGCGCACCACCAGCTCGGTGAGCCGGGGGAAGGCCGCCGCCACCAGGGTGACGTCGGACATCTCCAGCCAGGAGATCTCGCACTCCTCGGACGTCACATCGGCGACGAAGAGCGCTTCGAGGGCGGGGAGCCGCCCGGCGTCACCGACGACCCGGGCCAGGGCGTCGGTCACCGGCCCGTAGCCGTCCGTCCACCAGGGGCCGATCAGCAGCGCCCGGACCTCGTCCGGGTCCACCGTGTCGAGGAAGGTGTTCCAGAGCGCGTCGAAGCCGGTGCCCGCGCCGTAGGGCACGGCGAGCCGCCACGCGGCGGCGCCCGGCGCCGGCCGGTCGCCCGTGGCACCGGCCTCGCCGGAGAACTCCACCACGGGGAGCCCGTGGAACTCCCGCTGGTGCTGGTAGGCGTGCATACGGTCCCCTGTGCTGCGTGCGCTGCCGGTGAGCGGCAGGTGGTGAGTGGTGGGCGGCGAGCGGCGAGCGGTGAAGGTGTGGGCGGGGCGGTGCCCGGCTATTCGGCGACCGCGACGTAGCGCCACCGGTCGTCCGGGCTCCCGGCCTCGGAGAGGTCGACGGCCACCCCGGGCAGGGCCTCCCGGAGCCGTTCCTGGAGCGCGTCGGTGAGGTAGTGGTGGTGCAGGTCGAGGGCCCGCAGATGGGTGAGCGGCTGGCCCTCCAGCAGGGCGGTGGCGCCCTGGTCGGTCAGGACGCCCATCGAGAGGTTGAGCGAGTCGAGCCGGGCGACGATCGGGGCGTGCGCGACGGCGGCGGCGATCTCGTCCTGGATCTCGCTGTTCTGCAGGCCGAGGTGGCGCAGCGCCGGGAACCGGGCGCCGTCGAGGAAGGGCGCCAGGTCGTCGAGGGAGGAGTCGCCGCCGTAGTTCTCGACCCCGAGCCAGAACTCCAGCCGCTCCAACGCGGGGAAGTCGCTGGACGCGACCGCCCGCAGCACCGCGGCGGGCAGACCGCCCGACTCGAACCGCAGGGCCTTCAGGTGCTCGTGACGCAGCGCCTGGAGGGCGATCCCGTCGTCCTCGACCATGGAGCCCGCGGCGCCGCGCACCACCAGCTCGTCGAGCAGCGGGTACGTCGTCAGCACCGGCGTCACGTCGACCATGTTGATCCAGGAGATCTCGTTCTCCTCGTACGTGATGTCGCCGATGAACAGGGCGCGCAGGGCCGGCAGCCGGTCGGCGGCGGCGAGGATCGCGGCCAGCGGCCCGGTGAAGCTCTCCGGCCCGTCGGAGGACCACTCGCCGACCACCACGGCGGTGACCCGCTCGGTGTCGACCGCGTCGAGGAACTGCTGCCAGCGCTCGACGAACGACGTGGGCGAGTCGAACTCGATGCCGACCTTCCAGGCGACCGCCGCCGCCTCGGGCAGGCCGGTGCCGTCCTCGACCGCCTGGACGAAGTCGAGGACCGGGAGGCCGTGGAACTCTTCGATGTGCTTGCCGACCGTCATGCGCTGCTCCTCCGGAATGCGGGCCGAACAACTGTCTACCAGCCGGGTCCGACAAACCGGTCGCCGGGGCGGACCCGGGCGCGTTTGTCGGACCCCTGTTCTACGTTTCGGACCGTGAGATTCCGACGCCCGTCGGGACGGTCAGGGAGGACTGATGTATCGCCAGGGTGACGTGCTGATCGTGCCGACGGCGGAGGCCGCGGTGCCCCCGCGGGTGGCGGCGCTGGCCGCGCAGCCGCGGGACGCGCGGGGCCGGCTGGTGCTGGCGCTCGGCGAGGTCACCGGCCACGCGCACGCTGTGGTCGGCCCGGGGGAGCTGCGCCGGGAGGCCGGGCCGTTCGGCGCCGCCTGGCTGCACCTGCCCGAGGGCGGTCGGGTGGTGCACGAGGAGCACGCCGCGATACCGCTGCCCAAGGGCTGGTACCGGGTGGTGCGCCAGCGCGAGTACGTGCCGGGCGCGGTGCGCGTCGTCGCGGACTGACGAGGTCCGGGCGGGCGGGGCCCGCGGGCGGCGAGGCGGGCCGGGGGCCGGCGGCTCCCGGGGTGGTGGCGGTGGACGGAACGAGTGGGTCGGCCGGGCACGGGCCCGGCCGGGACAGGAGCAGGTGATGGTGACGGAGCAGACGGTCGGGCCGGCCGAGGTGACGGCCCGCTGGCGGGCGTGCGCGGCGGCCACCGGGGCGGCCGACCGCGTCGCGGTCGAGCGCGCGGTGCGGGCCGCCTACCGGGCGGCCGGGCTGGCCGAGCCGGCCGAGGTCCGCTGGTTCGGCTCGCCGCCGGCGGCGGCGCAGGCGGCCCTGGAGCTGCGGGCCGCCGGCGCGGTGAGCGTCCGCGAGGCCGTGCGGACGCTGCCCTGGGAGGCCGCCAGGCGGCGGGCCGTGGAGCGGGTCGGGCCGGCCGGGTGGGCGCCGCTCTGGTCCCTGACCGGTGGTGAGATCGGCCCGGTGACCAACGCGCTGGCCGGGCGGATCCGCGACGCGGTGCTCGACCGGCTCGCCCCCGAGCCCGACCTCGACGAGGTCGACCAGCCCGAGGCCGACGTGGCCCGCGCCCGTCGCACCGCCGTCCGGCTGGCGCTGCTGGACGCCGTCCGGGGCCAGCACGACGCGCCGTGGTTCGCCGCCTTCGAGGCGGCCGGCGTGCTCGCCGGTGCACCGGCGGAGCGGGCCGGGATCGACGCGCCGGCCGGGATCGACGCGCTGGCCGAGGTCGCGGGCGAGGCCGGCTGGTGGTGGCCGTACGAGGGCGTGGCCCTGGTCAGCGAGCGGCCGGTCGCGCTGCACCGCGATGAGGCGGGCCGGCTCGACCGGGCCGACGGCCCGGCCCTGGGCTTCGCCGACGGCTTCGCCCTGCACGCCTGGCGCGGCATGCCCGTCCCGGCCGACTTCCTGTCCGGCCTCGGCGGCGTCACGGTCGAGCGGATCCGGACGGAGGAGAACGCCGAGCTGCGCCGCGTCCTGCTGGAGCACTACGGCTACGAGCGGTACCTGGCGGACTCCGGCGCCGAGCCGCTGCACCGCGACGAGACCGGTGTGCTCTGGCGGATCCAACTCCCGGACGACGAGGCGGTGGTGATGGTCGAGGTGGTCAACTCCACCGCCGAGCCGGACGGGACCTTCCGCACCTACTGGCTGCGGGTCCCGCCGAGCACCCGCACGGCCCGGGCCGGGGTCGCCTGGACCTTCGGCATACCCGAGGCGGAGTACCACCCCCGGCGCGAGACCTGAGCGGTCGCCTGCCCGGTCCGGGCGGGCCGGGCGGCTGTGACAGGGTGAAGCCATGGCGACGAACGACGAGCACCCGGCCGGTCCCCGCGCGGGCCGCCTCGAACCGTGGTCGGACACCGACCAGGTCCACGGCGATCTCCACGGCGATCTCCGTGCGGCGAAGGCGCTCGTCTACGACCCCTGCGGGTTCACCTGCACCCGGCCGGTCCCCGAGGCCGAGAGCGCCGACTACGCCGCCCACGCCTTCACCCTGGACGGCCGCCCGGTCCGCTTCCGCGCGGCCAGGACGACCCCCACCAAGGCCGGCCAGTTCGTCACGGTCTGGAAGCGGTCCCCGGGCGGGCCGATCCAGCCCTTCGACGCCACCGACCCCGTCGACCTCTTCGTCATCGGCACCCGCGACGGTCGCCACGCCGGCCAGTTCGTCCTGCCCATGGACGCCCTCCGCCGGCACGGTGTCGTCGCGGTGGGCGGTTCCGGCGGGAAGCGGGCCTTCCGCGTCTACCCGCCCTGGGTGACCCCCACCAACCGGCAGGCCGGCAGCGCGCAGGCGTGGCAGCTGGAGCACTTCCTGCACCTGCCCGAGGGCGGCCCCGTCGACCTCGCCCGGGCCCGGGAGCTCTACCGGCGGTAGCGACGGCCGGCTGCCCGACCGCCGGCCGCCCCCGACGGCCGGTCACTCGGCGGGGCTCGTCCGGTGGAAGGCGGCGGCGTTGCGCCGGGCCCAGTCGGCGAAGGTGCCGGCGGGGCGGCCGAGCAGGCGTTCCACGTCCGGGCTGACCTGCCGTTCGGCGTCGGTCGGCGCGCCGAGGATGTCGAGCGTGCCGTCGGCCACGTGCTCCGGCATGAAGGCCAGGAGGTGCGCCCGGGCGGCCTCGCGGCTCAGCTCGACGAAGGCGAGCGGTGCGCCGGTCGCCTCCCCGAGGGCGGCGGCCTGCTCGCGCGGGGAGACCGGCGCGGGCCCGGTCAGCACGTACGTCCGGCCGTGGTGCCGCCCGGAGCCGCGCAGCACGACGGCCGCCACGGCGGCGAGGTCCGCCGGGTCCACGGTCGGCAGGGCCACATCGCCGAACGGTGCCGGCACCGTCCCGCCGGTGCGGACCGGCTCCGCCCAGGCGAAGGCGTTGGAGTGGAAGCCGCTCGGCCGCAGGATCGTCCAGTCGAGCCCGGACTCCCGGACGGCCTGCTCGAAGGCCCCCAGCCGGGCGTGCGAGGGCGGCACCGGCCGGGTGCCCAGGATCTGGGAGGAGAGCAGCACCACGTGCCGCACACCCGCGGACCTGGCCACGTCGACCAGCGCGGCCGGGCTCTCACCGCCCGTCAGCAGCTCGCCGGAGAGGAGGAGGAACAGCGCCTCGGCGCCGTCCAGGGCGGTCCGCAGGCTCTCCGCGTCCGCGAGGTCGGCGCGGTGGTGCCGCACGCCGTCCGGCAGGGTGGCGTCCGCCGGCCGCCGGGACACCGCCGTCACCTGCTCGCCCGCCGCCGCCAGCGCCTGCACCAGCGGTCGTCCGACCTTGCCCGTCGCACCCGTCACCACGATCATGTCCGTCCCCGTCCTTCGTACTTCGTTGTCGTCAATTCCCCCTGCTCACAGGGGAGTTACGGCCACTTGAGGGGATCCCTCGGTGGCGACAGGACGACGCTAACAGCCTGCGTACAGTAGGTACCTAGAGGAAAGTGACCCGGCTCGGAGGGGGCGGCATGAGCGAGATGGCCTGGGCGGCGGACGGAACGACCGATCCGGTGCGGGCGTGCCCGATCGGCCCGGTGGTCGACCTCGTGTTCAGCCGCTGGACCACCCCGGTGCTGTGGACGCTCCATGCGCACGGCCGCCAGCGCTACGTCGAACTGCAGCGGCGGGTGGCGGACATCAGCCCCAAGGTGCTCACCCAGCGGCTGCGCCAGCTGGAACGCGACGGGCTGGTCCGGCGGACGTACCACGCCGAAGTGCCGCCCCGCGTCGAATACGAGATCACCGAACTCGGTGACAGTCTCGCCCCGCTCTTCGCCACCCTCGCCGACTGGTCCGCCGCCAATCTGGACCGCGTCGCGCAGGCCCGCGAGGAGTACGACAGCGCGCCGCCCCGCTGATCCTCGGCGGCTCCGCCGGCGCCGCCATGGCGACCGCGAAGCGGGCCGACAGCACACCACCGCCCGCGCGGGGGGCGCGGGCGGTGGTGGCGGTCCGGGCAGTACCGGTACGGCCCGGTGCCGGGCGGTTCTCGGAGGGTCAGGAGATCTCGTTGCCGTTGAACGAGCCGACCACGTTGTCGCCACCGGTGTTGAAGATGTCGGCCCCGGCGAGCTGGTTGCCGGTGCCGATGACCGTGATGGTCGTGGTGGTCACCTCGGGGCCGTCGGCGAACGCCTGGGTCGGGACGGCGGCGGCGGCGCCGATGGCGGCCAGGAGGACGGCGACGGTGCGGACGGTACGGTACATGGCGTAACCCCTTCGTAGGCTAACTTGCTCTGCACACTAGGGACTCGGGGCGGGCACCGCCGGGGAATGTCACCCGGATGGTGCGCCTTGCGTGTCGCCCCCGGCCGGGGCCGCGACCGGACCGCGGCCCGGCCCGGGGCTTCGCCCAGAGCCCGGACCGCGGCCGCGGGCGGCGCCTACGGTGGGCTGCCTCCGGCAGGCCCCCACGGCCCCGCGCGCTACGAGGGCGCGGGGCGGTACACCGTCAGGGCGTTCGGCGCCTTGCCCAGCCGCAGGGCACCGGCCGCCGGCACACTCTCGCCGTCCACCGCGATCCGGTCGGCGTCGCCGAGCGAGTCGAGGCCCAGGCCGGTCAGCCGGGCCGAGTGGTAGACCCGCGAACGCGACAGCGTGCCGGAGAGGAAGGCCGCCGCCAGCCTGGTCCGGGCGAACGGGCTGCCGCCGTCCACCACGCGGATGTCCAGCAGGCCGTCGGCCAGGCCGGTCCGCCGGGTGGGGGCGAAGCCCGGCGGGTCATAGGCGCCGTTGCCCGCGAACAGCAGCCAGAGCCGCCGGCTGCGTCCGCCGGCCTCGACGGTGACCGGTTCGGCACTTCCCAGCGCCCGGGCGACGGCCACCGCCAGGGCCGGCCACTTGCCCAGCCGGCCCTCCAACGACTCGCGGAGCCGGACCAGTTCGGGATACACGCCGAGACTGAAGGTGTTCAGGAAGATCCGCCGCTCGGTGTCGTCGACGGCCAGGCCCAGGTCGACCCCGCAGGCGGAGCCGGCCTCCACGGCGCCCGCCGTCGCCTCCAGCGACTCGATCCCGAGGTCCAGCGCGAAGTGGTTGAGCGTGCCACCGGGGAAGACGGCCAGCGGCAGGTCGCGCTCGACCGCCAGGGAGGCGGCCAGGTTGACACTGCCGTCGCCGCCGCAGACCCCGAGCGCGCCGCCGTCCGCCGCCGCCCGGTCGGCCGCCTCGGCGAGCAGGGCGGGCAGGTCGTCGTCCGGTCCGCAGACCCGCACCTGCGCGCGCGGCAGCAGCGTGTGCAGGACGGCCGCGGTGTCCTCCGGGCCGTCGGCGAGCAACGCCCCGCTCCCCGAACCGCTGTTGACCACCACCGAGAGCCCGGCCCCCTCGGTCAGCGCCGGCGCCGGCCGGGGCGGCGGGCCGGCGAGCGGCGGCCGGTCGTTCGACCGGGGCCACCAGCGAAGCGTCAGGGCCGCCAGCCCCGAACCCAGCGCGAACCCGGCCAGCACGTCTCCGGGGTAGTGCGCGCCGGTGTAGATCCGGGACGCCCCGACGGCGGCCGCCACCGGCGCCACCACGACGCCCAGCAGCGGCGCCTCGATCGCCACGGCCGTCGCGAACGCGGCGGCCGAGGCGGAGTGGCCGGACGGGAAAGAACTCGTCACCGGCTGCCGCAGCAACTGCCGCACCACCGGCACCTGGTCCAGCAACGGGCGCGGACGGCGGGTCAGCTGCTTCGCGGCGATGTTGGCCACGGCCGAGGCCATCGCCAGCGATCCGACCCCGCGCAGCGCCGCCCGCCGCCCGGCCCGGCCGCCGACCGCCCCCAGCACGGCGGCCGTGCCCATCCAGAGCACCCCGTGGTCCGCGGCCCGGCTCAAGCGCCGTAGCCACGGCTGGGCATGGCGCAGGCGCGCCAGCGCCACTCGGTCGAACAAAGCACGGTCCACTGCGTCGAGTCGCCTCATCCGGCGAGCCTAGTCGGGCTCCCGCAGATCTGCGCGGCATTGAGTACGGGTACTCAGGCGTGCCGGGCCGCAACGGCGAACACTGGTGGCAGCTCACCCGCCCACCGGAGGACCCACCAGCCATGCTCAGCCGAACCGCCGCCCTCCTCGTCCCCGCCTTCGGCTCCCTGCGGGTGAGCGCCGACCCCGAGGCCGTGCTCGCACCCGGGAGCATCGTCGCCGCCAACCACACCTCGCTCGCCGACCCCGCGATCGTGTTCGCCGCCCTGCACCGCCTCGGCGCGCGACCGGTGGTGCTCGCGACGGTCGGCCTCTGGCGGGTCCCGCTGCTGGGGCGGCTGCTGCGCCACGAGGGGCACATCCCCGTCCACCGCGGCACCGAGCACGCCGCCGACGCCCTGGACCGGGCCGCCGACGCCCTCGCTGCCGGACACCTGGTCCTCATCTACGGTGAGGGCGGCCTGCCGCGCCGTTCCGACTCCGGCGAGCTGGCGCCCGGCCCGTTCCGCAGCGGCCTCGCCCGGCTGGCGGGGGCCACCGGCGCACCGGTGGTCCCGCTCGGCCAGGCGGGCGCCCGCCGCCTGAGCTCCGGCGGCGCGGTCAAGCAGCTCGCCGGCCTCACCACCGCCCCGGCGCGCCGCCCGGCCCTGCACGTCCACCTCGGCGCCCCACTGCACCTGGACGACGACCTCGCCACCGCGACCGCCACCGCCCACCGCGCCGTCACGGCCGCCTGGGCCACCGCCGCCCGCAACGCCGCCGCCTGACGGGGAGCCGCGGCGCACCACCGCGTCGACCGGCCTCTGCGTCGACCGGGCTCTGCGTCAACCGGCCTCTGCGTCGACCGGGCGACCCGAACGGGCCGGTCGGCCCCGGGACCGTAGCCGAGGAATCGGCCCGACGCCGGGCCGCAGCACCCGACCGCGGGGCCGTCGCCCCGCCCGGTGACCAGCCGCGCGGACCTGTTCGGCCCCCTCCCACCCCCCCGACCACCGGAGGGGGCCTCCTCGGCGACCAGCACCGGCGCACCCGCCGGGGCCCCACCCGCTGGCCCCCGCGACTGGGCCGAAGCCCTGCGACCCGGCCCGCCCGGCGCAGGTGGATCACCGCCACGCACTCCGTCGGCCGCCGGGGACACCGGGTGACTCCCCGTCCCGGCCCCGCGCGTCCGCCCCGGGCACCCTGCCGGGCCTGGGCGGCGATCCCGGCTCCGCGACCGCCGACGCTCTCGGGGCGGGGCGGCTCCGGTGTCGCCGATTCCTCCGCCGGCCCCTTCGACGAGGAGGCCGCCGGGCCGCGCCGGGACGGCCGGTGCTCCCCTCGGCAGCGGCCCCGCCTGCGGAAATCCGGTTGGCCGGGCCTGCCGGTGGCAGCGATGATGCGGTTATGTCGCGTACGTTCGAAGAGCTGATTGCCGAGGCCGAGGCCGTGTCCGTCGATGGCTGGGACTTCTCCTGGCTGGACGGGCGGGCCACCGAGCAGCGCCCCTCCTGGGGCTACCAACGCCTGCTGGGGGAGCGGCTGGCGGCGGCCTCGGCGGCGCTGGACATCCAGACGGGCGGCGGCGAGGTGCTGGCCGGCGCCGGTCCCCTGCCGCCCGCGATGGTCGCCACCGAGTCGTGGCCGCCCAACGTGGCCCGGGCGACCGGGCTGCTGCACCCGCTGGGAGCGATCGTGGTCGCGGACCCGGACGAACCCCCGCTGCCCTTCGCCGACGGGGCGTTCGACCTGGTGACCAGCCGTCACCCGGCGACGGTCTGGTGGGCGGAGATCGCCCGCGTGCTGCGGCCCGGTGGTACGTACGTCGCGCAGCACGTCGGCCCGGCCTCGGTGTTCGAGCTGGTCGAGTACTTCCTCGGCCCGCAGCCGGAGGCCCGCCTGGCGCGGCACCCCGACACCGAGAGCGCCGACGCCCGGGCCGCCGGGCTGGAGGTGACGGACCTGCGGTCCGAGCGGCTGCGGATGGAGTTCTTCGACATCGGCGCGGTCGTGTACTTCCTCCGGAAGGTGATCTGGATGGTGCCCGGCTTCACGGTCGCCGCCCATCGCGACCGGCTCCACGACCTGGACCGGCAGATCCGCGCCGAGGGTTCGTTCGTCGCCTACTCCGCACGCTTCCTCATCGAGGCCCGCAAACCGCTGTGACCTCGCGGCCGGGGGGCGACGGCCGAGCTGGTCGAGCGGCTCGGTCGGGACACCGCCGAGGAGGTGCGGTGCCGGGTCGCGTCGGACCCGCGGCTCTCCGCGGCGTCGGCGGTCCGGCTGCTCGACGACCCGGGGCCGGGGGTCCGTCATGCCGCCGCCCGCAATCCCCGGCTGCCCGCCGCCGTCCTGGTCGCCCTGCTGCGCGAGCCCGACAGCGCGGCGGTCGCGGCCGGGAACCCCGGCCTGCCGGTCCCGGTGCTGCGCGCACCGGACCGGCGGGCCGGGACGCCGGTCCGGCCGGAGGGCTGACGCGGCCCGCCGTCCGGAGCCTCGTCCCCGTCCGGAGCCGGTCCCGCCCGGCGGGCCCGCTACAGGGTGCCCGCCCAGGAGTTGGTGCCGAGCAGGGTCTTGATGTCCGAGGCGAGTCCGTTGTCGGGGTTCACCAGGAAGCCGAGTTCGTAGAGGGTGTCCTTGTCCCAGTTGGTGGTCAGCAGCCGGACCGGGACGTCGCCGGGGTGGGCCTGGAGGGCGAGCTTCAGCTCGCCCACCACGGTCGGGGTGATCTTGCCGAGCGGCGCGGTGATCTGCACCGGCGGCTTGGTGCCGAGTTCGGCGGAGGAGACGTCGAGGGTGGTGATCTCCTGGCCGAAGATGCTCAGCGAGCCGTCGCGCTCATTGAGCCGGCCCCGGGCCGAGATGACGTTGTCCTCGACCATCTGATCGGCCATCAGGTTGTAGGTGGCGGGGAAGAAGAGCACCTCGACCGAGCCGTCGCGGTCGGCGAGGGTGATGATGGCCCAGGCGTTGCCCGCCTTGTTGATCCGCCGGTCGACGGCGGTGATCAGGCCGGCGAGGCGCACCTCGCCCTCGGTGCGGCCGGAGCCGAGGAGTTCGGCGATGGAGGTGTCGCGGTTGCGGGAGAGGATGTGCTCGGCGCCGTCCAGCGGGTGGCTGGAGACGTACAGGCCGAGCATCTCCCGTTCCAGGCTGAGCAGTTGCCGGCGCGGCCACTCCCGGTCGGTCAGTTCGAAGTCCAGCCCGATGGCCGGTGCGCCGCCGTCCCCGGTGTCCAGGGCGCCGAACAGGTCGTCCTGGCCGATCGCCTGCTGCTTCTTCAGGCCGGTGACGGCGTCGATCGCGCTCTCGTGGACGGTGCTGAGCGACAGGCGGGTGTGGCTGAGCGAGTCGAAGGCGCCCGCCTTGATCAGGGAGTCCACGGTGCGCTTGTTGCAGACCACCAGCTCGACCTTGTCCAGGAAGTCCGCGAAGGAGGCGTACTTGCCCTTCTCCTTGCGGGTCTTGACCAGGGACTCGATGACCGGCACGCCGACGTTGCGGACGGCCTTCAGACCGAACCGGACGTCGCTGCCGACGGCGGTGAAGTCGACCACGGACTCGTTGACGTCGGGGGACAGGATCTTGATGCCCATCTGGCGGCACTCGGCGAGGTAGACCGCCATCTTGTCCTTGTCGTCCGCCACCGAGGTGAGCAGCGCCGCCATGTACTCGGCGGGGTAGTTGGCCTTGAGGTAGGCCGTCTGGTACGAGACCAGGCCGTAGGCGGCGGAGTGCGACTTGTTGAAGGCGTAGCCGGCGAACGGGACCAGCACGTCCCAGACCGCCTGGATGGCCTCGTCGGAGTAGCCGCGCTCCTTGCAGCCCGCGTGGAAGGGGACGAACTCCTTCTCCAGCACCTCCTTCTTCTTCTTGCCCATCGCGCGGCGGAGCAGGTCGGCCTGGCCGAGGCTGTAGCCGGCCAGCACCTGCGCGGCTCGCTGCACCTGCTCCTGGTAGACGATCAGACCGTAGGTGGGGCCGAGGACCTCGCTGAGCGGGGCCTCCAGCTCGGGGTGGATCGGGATGATCTCCTGCTGGCCGTTCTTGCGCAGCGCGTAGTTGGTGTGCGAGTTCATGCCCATCGGGCCCGGCCGGTACAGCGCCGAGACGGCGGAGATGTCGGCGAACTCGGTGGGCTTCATCAGCTTGAGCAGGGCGCGCATGGGGCCGCCGTCGAGCTGGAACACGCCCAGGGTGTCGCCGCGGGCGAGCAGTTGGTAGGTGGTGGGGTCGTCGAGCGCGATCTTCTCGATGTCGACGTCGATGCCCCGGTTGGCCTTGACGATCTTGATGCAGTGATCGATGATGCCCAGGTTCCGCAGACCCAGGAAGTCCATCTTGATCAGGCCCATGGCTTCGCACGACGGGTAGTCGAAGCCGGTGATGATCACGCCGTCCTTGTCCCGCATGTGCAGCGGGATCAGGTCGAGCAGCGGGGTCGAGGAGAGGATGACGGCGGCGGCGTGCACACCGGTGCCGCGGATCAGGCCCTCGATGCCCAGACCGGTGTCGATGATCTTCTTGACGTCGGGCTCGTTCGCGTACAGCGAGCGGATCTCGGTGCCCTCGTTGTACCGCGGGTGCTTCTCGTTGAAGAGGTCCGCGAGCGGGACGCCCTTGCCCATGACGTCCGGCGGCATCGCCTTGGTGATCCGGTCGCCCATCGCGAACGGGTAGCCGAGGATGCGGTTGGCGTCCTTGACGGCGGCCTTGGCCTTGATCGTGCCGAAGGTGTTGACCTGCGCGGTGTAGGCGGAGCCGTACTTCTCGGTGACGTAGCGCACCATCTGGTCGCGCTGGCGGTCGTCGAAGTCGATGTCGACGTCCGGGGGGTTGATGCGCTCGGGGTTCAGGAACCGCTCGAACAGCAGGTCGTGCTCCAGCGGGTCCAGCTCGGTGATCCGGGTGAGGTAGGAGACCATCGAGCCGGCCGCCGAGCCTCGGCCCGGGCCGACCGGGATGCCGTTGTCGCGGGCGTACTGGCAGATGTCGGCGACCACGAGGAAGTAGGCGTCGAACCCCATCGGGGAGATGACGCCCATCTCCAGCTCGATCCGGTCCAGGACCTCCTGGCTCGGGTTGTCGCCGTAGCGGACCTTCAGCCCGGCGTCGATCTTCTTGCGCAGGAACGACGCCTGGGTCTCGCCCTCGGGGACGTCGAACTGCGGCATCCGGTCGACGTAGGTGAAGACGTCCTCGTACGACTCGACCCGCTCGGCGATCGCCAGCGTGTTGTCGCAGGCCTCCGGGAGCTCGCGGAACAGCTCGCGCATCTCGTCGGCGGTCTTGATGTAGTAGCCGGTGCCCTGGAACTTGAACCGGTTCGGGTCGTCCTTGTTCTTGCCCACGCCGACGCAGAGCAGGCTGTCGTGCGCGTCCGCCTGGTCGGCGGTGACGTAGTGCGAGTCGTTGGTCGCCAGCAGCGGGATGTTCAGCTGCTTGGCCAGGCGCAGCAGGTCCTGGCGGACGTCCTGCTCGATGGACAGGCCGTGGTCCATCAGCTCCAGGAAGTAGTTCTCCTTGCCGAAGATGTCCTGGTAGGCGCCGGCCGCCTTGACCGCCTCGTCGTACTGCCCGAGCCGCAGCCGGGTCTGCACCTCGCCCGAGGGGCAGCCGGTGGTGGCGATGATGCCGGTCGCGTTGGCCGCGATCAGCTCGCGGTCCATGCGGGGCTTCATGTAGTAGCCCTCCATCGACGCGAGCGAGGAGAGCTTGAAGAGGTTCCGCAGACCGGTCGCGTTCTGCGCCCACATGGTCATGTGGGTGTAGCGGCCGCCGCCCGAGACGTCCTTGCCGCCCTCGCCGTCGGAGCTCGCCGGGCGCTGACCGCCGGGGGACCAGAACACCTGCTTCTTCAGGAAGCGCGAAGCCGGGGCGACGTAGGCCTCGATGCCGATGATCGGCTTCACGCCGGTCTTGGCGGCGGCGTGGAAGAACTCGTACGCGCCGAACATGTTGCCGTGGTCGCTCATCGCGATGGCCGGCATGCCCTGCCGCTCGGCCTCCGCGAAGAGCTTCCCGTTCTTCGCCGCTCCGTCCAGCATCGAGTACTCGGTGTGGACGTGCAGGTGTGCGAACGTGTCGGACACGGCGGTGGGCTCCTTGTCGGTGCGGCGCGGTGCTGCGCGCTTCGGTGCGTGCGGTGCGCTTCGCTGCGGGGCGCGAGGCGGTACGGGTGGGGCTCCGGCGGGTGCGGGCGGGGCGCGGTGCACGGGGCCGGTGGGGCTGGCGGTCCGGGGGCGTAAGCCGTCCAGGCTAGCGGGTCCCGGGCCCGGACTCGCGATCGCGGCGGCCGGTCCCGCCCGGGCGGCGTGTCGCGGGCGCGGTGCTTGACAGCGCCCTCGGCGGCGCACTGCCGACGGGGGCGGTCGGGTTCGACCCGGCGACGGGAGTGGATCTTGGACGGCTAGGCTGCTGCCCCGTCACGTCCTCGTGGAGGGCGCTTGGGAACGAGGGCGGGAGCCAGCTCATGATGGGACCGGCGCATGCGCTGTCGGGTGCGGCAGCGTGGCTGGGGGCGGGGGCGATCGCCGCGGGGCTGGGCGAGCCGATGCCCTGGCCGGTGCTGCTGGCGGGAACGCTGATCTGTGCGGGGGCCGCGCTGGCGCCGGATCTGGACCACAAGGCGGCGACGATATCCCGGGCGTTCGGGCCGGTGTCCCGGACGCTCTGCGAGGTGATCGACAAGCTCTCGTACGCGGCCTACCGGTCGACCCGGAAGAAGGGCGACCCGCGCCGCTCGGGCGGGCACCGGACGCTGACCCACACCTGGCTGTGGGCGGTGCTGTGCGGCGCCGGCGCGGCCGCGGTGGCGGTCTACGGCGGCCGCTGGGGCGTGCTGGCGGTGCTCTTCGTGCACATGGTGCTGGCGATCGAGGGGCTGCTCTGGCGCCACGCCCGGGTCTCCAGCGACGTGCTGGTCTGGCTGCTCGGGGCGACCAGCGCCTGGGTCCTGGCGGACGTCCTGGACAAGCCGGGGAACGGCTCGCAGTGGCTGTTCGACCAGCCCGGGCAGCAGTACCTGTGGATCGGCCTGCCGATCGCGCTCGGCTCGCTGGTGCACTGCCTCGGGGACGCGCTGACGGTCTCGGGCTGCCCGGTGTTCTGGCCGATCCCGATCGGGCGCAAGCGCTGGTACCCGGTGGGGCCGCCGAAGGGCATGCGGTTCCGGGCGGGCAGCTGGGTCGAGCTCAAGGTGCTCACACCGGTGTTCATGGGCCTCGGCGGGGTCTGCGCGCTGGGGGCGCTCGGCTTCTTCGGCTGAGCCGTGCGGCCAAGGGTGCCCCTGACGTCCCGGGGTGCCCGGCCGTCAGCCGGGGCGGACGTCGCCGTGCACCGGCCACCGGCGGTGGTACTGGTCGATGACGAAGCGGTGCCCGTGCCGCCAGCCGCCGGCGGCCGGGTGGGCGTCGCCGAGGTGGGGGTGGTCCGGCGGCAGGTCGGCGTGGACGTGGTCCAGCTCGGCGGCCTCCCGGGCGGGCCAGAGGGCGGTGGCGGCGGCCGCCGAGGCGAGCGCGACGGCGCCGAGGGCCGCGGCGGTGGCCGGGAGCCCGGCTCCGGCGGCCAGCCAGCCGGCCAGCGGGTAGGTCAGCAGCCAGCAGGAGTGGGAGAGCGAGAACTGCGCGGCGAAGGCGGCCGGCAGGTCGGCGTCGGCCGCGGAGCGGCGCAGCACCCGGCCGCCGGGGGTGAGGACCGCCGAGCAGGCCGCGCCGATCGCCGCCCAGGCGGTCAGCACGGCGCCCCAGGACCACGCGCTCGGGGCGGTGGCGGTGACGGCGGCGACGCCCGCCAGGACCACCGGCAGGGCGAAGGCGGCCGGCAGCATCACCGCCCGGTCGCCGATCCGCCCGAGCACGCGCGGCAGCAGCAGCGCGGCCAGGATGGAGCCCGCGCCGTACGCGCCGAGCGCGAGCGAGAGGGCGCCGGCCGGCCGGTGGAAGTGCTCGCGGACCAGGACGACGGTGTTGACGAAGACGATGGCGCCCGCGGCGGCGACGCCGAGGTCCAGGGCGAGCAGGGCCCGCAGCCGGGGAGTGGCCCAGAACAGCCGGGTGCCGAAGGCGGCCTTGGCGTAGACGCCGCCGGCGCGCTCGACGGGCGCCGGTTTGGGCAGGACGGCGGAGACCACCAGGGCCGCCGAGGCGAGGAAGCCGGCGGCGGTGCCCGCGAACAGCCAGCCGCTGGAGAGCAGGGCCAGCAGCCCGGCGGCGAGGGCCGGGCTGAACAGGCTCTCCAGGTCGTAGGCCAGCCGGGACAGCGACAGGGCCCGGGTGTAGTCGCGCTCGGCGGGCAGCACCTCCGGCAGGGTGGCCTGGAAGGTCGGCGTGAACGCGGCGGAGGCGGCCTGGAGGAGGAAGATCAGGGCGTAGACCTGCCAGACCTGGGTGACGAACGGCAGGGTGAGCGCGACGGCGGCCCGGGTGAGGTCCATGGCCACCATCAGGGCCCGGCGTGGGATCCGGTCCGCCAGCGCGCCGGCGAGCGGGGCGATGGTGACGTACGCCACCATCTTGATCGCCAGTGCGGTGCCGAGGACGGCCGAGGCGTGGTCGCCGGCGATGTCGTAGGCCAGCAGACTCAGCGCCACGGTGGCCAGACCGGTGCCGACCAGGGCGACGAGCTGGGCCGTGAACAGGTGGCGGTAGGTGCGGTTGCGCAGGATGGCCGGCATGCGGTGGTCCCGTCCCCGGTCGGCGTCGTGCGGGTACGCCCACCATCGTAGCCAATATGTGCGTACCTGTGCACATGTTCCCGGCGGCGAGGGCCGTGCCGGCGGTGGTGACGGCCGCGGCGACGGCAGGGTTGGCCCAAAGCGGCGGCGACCGCACAGGTGGCGGCCCTTACGGCACTCTGATTTGCCAACCCTTTACACTCCTGTAGAGCTGGTGACCCGTTCCCCCCGGACCGGGCCGCCCGCCGACCGGCCACCCTCGTCGCAGTGAAGGAGTCGCGGACCCCGCGATGGACGAACCTCCCAGTTCTCACCGTGCTGTTCCCGTCAAGACGTGTTCGACCAACGGGGCGGGGGTGGCACGGTGACCGACGTCCTGCTGCTGCTCCTCGCCCTGGTGCTCACCGCCGCCTGCGCGGTCTTCGTCGCCGCGGAGTTCTCCCTGACCACCGTCGAGCGGGGCGCCCTCGAACGCGCCGCCGACGCCGGTGAGCGCGGCGCCCCCGTCGCGCTGAAGGCGGCCCGGCGCCTCACCTTCCAGCTCTCCGGCGCCCAGCTGGGCATCACCATCACCAGCCTGGTGATCGGCATGGTCGCCCAGCCGGCCGTGGCGGGGCTGCTGCGCGCACCGCTGGAGGCCCTGGGCCTGCCGAGCGGCGCGGTCAACACCGTCGGGATCCTGCTCGGGGTCCTGCTCTCCACCGTCGTGCTGATGGTCGCCGGCGAGCTCGTGCCCAAGAACTGGGCCATCTCGCGCCCGCTCGCCGTCGCGAAGGTGGTGGCCGGGCCGCAGTACTACTTCTCGGCCGCCTTCTCGCCGCTGATCGGGCACCTCAACAACACCGCGAACCGGGTGGTGCGGCGCCTGGGCCTGGAGCCCGCCGAGCACCTCGCCTCCGCCCGGACGCCGCAGGAGCTGGTCGCCCTCGCCCGGCACTCCGCCCGGGCCGGCGCGATAGAGCCCGACACCGCCGAACTCTTCGTCCGCTCGCTCAACCTGCGCGAGCTGACGGCGGAGAACGTGATGACCCCCCGGGTCGACGTCCGGGCCCTGGAGGAGCACGCCACGGCGGCCGACGTCGCCAACCTCACCCGGGCCACCGGGCTGTCCCGGTTCCCGGTCTACCGCGGCAACCTCGACCAGGTCGTCGGCGCCGTCCACATCAAGGACGCGCTCACCGTCCCCGCCGACCGGCGCCACCTGCACCCGGTGGCGAACCTGGTGACCGAGCCGCTGCTGGTGCCCGAGACGCTCACCGTCGACCGCCTGCTGGACCTGCTCCGCGGCGAGGAGACCATGGCGGTGGTGATCGACGAGTACGGCGGCACCGCCGGCATCGCCACCCTGGAGGACATCGTCGAGGAGGTCGTCGGCGAGGTCGTCGACGAGCACGACCCGGCCGAACTGCCCGACCTCATCGACCTCGGCGAGGGCCAGGACGGCCGCCACCGCTGGGACGCCGACGGCATCACCCGCACCGACCAGCTCGACACCGTCGGACTGCCCGACACCGAGGGGCCGTACGAGACCCTCGCCGGACTGATCGCCGACCACCTCGGCCGGATCCCCGTGCCCGGCGACGTCGTCGAGACCCACGGCTGGACCCTGCACGTCACGGCCGTCGCGCACCACGTCGCCGAACGCGTCCGGATCAGCGGCCCGGCACCCGACGCCGACCCGGACACCGGTACCGCCGACGGCACCGGACGTCGCCCGGAGGAGAACCGATGACCGCGATCCAGCTCGTCATCGGGCTGCTCACGCTGGTGACCAACGCCTTCTTCGTCGGCGGCGAGTTCGCCCTCATCTCGGTGCGGCGCAGCCAGATCGAACCGCGCGCGGAAGCCGGCGACCGGCGCGCCCGCACGGTGATCTGGGGTCTGGAGCACGTCTCCGCGATGCTGGCCACCGCCCAGCTCGGCATCACCGTCTCCTCGCTGGTGCTCGGCGCGGTCGCGGAACCCGCGATCGCCCACCTGCTGGAGCCCCCGCTGCACAGCGTCGGCGTGCCGGACGCCCTGATCCACTCGATCGCCTTCGTCGTCGCGCTGACCGTGGCGACCTACCTCCACATGCTGCTCGGCGAGATGATCCCCAAGAACATCGCCCTGGCCGCGCCGGAGAAGGCCGCCTACCTGCTGGTGCCGCCGCTGGTCGCGGTGACCCGCGCGGTACGGCCGATCGCCTTCTCCATCAACGCCTTCGCCAACCGGATCCTGCGCCTGCTGAAGGTCGAGCCCAAGGACGAGGTCGCCTCGGTGTTCACCGAGGAGGAGCTGGCCCGCATGGTCAAGGACTCCTCCGACGCCGAACTGCTCAGCGACCGCGACACCGAGCTGTTGCGGGACGCCCTGGAGCTGGGCTCGCGCCCGGTCTCCGAGGTGGTCACCCCGCGCGAGGAGATCGTCTTCGCCGGCCCCGGCACCACGCCGGTCGAGCTGGAGCAGCTCGCCGCCCGGACGGGGTTCTCCCGCTTCCCGGTGCTGGACGCGGACCGGACGGTGCTCGGCTACCTGCACATCAAGGACGCCCTGGAGCAGGACGGCGCCCGCGACCGGCCGTTCCCGGCCCGCGCGCTGCGCCCGATCGCGCGCGTCCCCGAGTCCACCCCGCTGGACGACGTGCTGACCGCCATGCGCCGCTCCGGCACCCACCTGGCCGCCGCGATCGCCGCCGACGGCACCGCCTCCGGCCTGGTCACCATGGAGGACGTCCTCAAGGAGCTGGTCCGCCCGGCCCCCGCGCGGCCGTAGCGGCGGGCGGGACGCGCGCCCGCCGTCCGCACCCGTGACACAGCCCGCCCCGGACGCCACCGGGGCGGGCTGCGGGCTTTCCGGGGCCGCCGCCGAGCCGGCGCGACCGGCGACCGCCCCAGCCCGCCCGACGACCCGCCCGCCCGGCAGGGGCGGTTTCGGCCATCCGGAGCCGGAGCGGCGCAAGAGGCACCCTTGTCGCCGCGGGCCGGGCAGCTGTTCCATGGCGGCATGGTCCGAAGCGAGCTCGTTCTGATGACCGATCACAGCTCGACCGAGGGCAGCCGGGAGATCCTGTCGACCGCCGTACGGGAACTCACCGGCCGGGCACCCGTCCTCCTCGACGCCCGGCACTTCATGACCGGCGGCACCGGCCGGATCTCCGGCTCCGGTGCTTCCGGCGCGGGCGGCGGCCTCCGGCTGGAGGTGCCCGGCGAGGGCGTCGCCGTGACGGCCGGGGCGGTGATCGTCTACGAGATCCCGCCGCACCGGCGCCGTGACTTCGAGCAGTGCCAGCGCCTGCTCAGCGCCCACGGCGCCCGCTCGCTCGGCACCGACGTCGACGCCTGGCGGGTGGCCACCGAGAAGGACCGCACCGTCGAACGTTTCACCCGGGACGGCATCGCGCACATGCCCACCGTCGCTTTCTCCCGGCCCGCCCCGGGGGCCGTCGCCGAGGCCTTCGGCCGGCTCGGCGGCGACGTCTGGGCCCGGCCGACCGTCGGGATGGGCGGCAACGACGTCTTCCACCTCACCACCGCTGCCCAACTCGCCGCCGCCGCCCGCTACTACGCCGAGGCGGGGGCCGACTGGCTGATCGCCCGCGACGCCCGGAACTTCACCGCGGACGGCCGGCGCCACCAGTACCGGGTGGTGGTCCTCGACGGACGCGTGGTGCGCGCCGTCGAGCACGTCCAGCCGGACCCGGACGCGCCCTGCAACGAGAGCCGGGGCGCTCTCTCGGCCGTCCTTCCGGAAGGTGAACTACCGGCCGGTCTGGCCGAGTTGGCGATCTCCGCGACCAAGTCGCTCGGCCTCCCGCTGGCCGGCGTCGACCTCGCGGCCGAGAGCGGCGGCGTGGTCTTCGAGGTGAACGTCCACCCGCAGTTCGGCACCGTCGGCGGCCTGGAGTCGACCGCCGTCCCGTACGTGGCCGCGCACCTCTAGCCGGGGCCGGGGCGCCACTCCGGTCGGGGCCCTGGTCGGAGGCACGGGCGCGCGGGTACTAGAATCGGGACAGTTGTGCAGGCACCTCGTTCGGTGAGGCGTCGCCACGGACACAGGCCACTGACCCCACGACGTCGAGAGACGCCCAGGTTCAGGACAGGTCTCCCCGGCCTAAGGGGTGACCCCAAGTGGCTGCGCCCCCGGGCGCTACGCCGTGGCGTGCCAAAGCTCTGACGAGATCAGGGGTGCCCACCCGTTCCCGCAGGGCAGCCGTGCCCTCGGCCGTACGGCGTGGCTCGCTCCCTGATGGCCCGGTAACGGCGACCCGGGGTACGGGCGCCCCGACGGCGAGGAGGTGAGAGCTGTGGATCCCAGTAGTCCGGGCCGAAGTCGGCCCTGCCCCGGCACCGCCCCCTCTTCTCCTGGCCCCCGGCACCCCTCCTCCCGTACCGCTCCCGCTCCCCGCCGCCGCACCGCCCGTCGCTGACGACGGGCCACCGCGCGGCCGGGCGCCGTGCGCGGTGGAGGCCGGCCGGGCGCCTCCCCACCCGCCCCGGCTTCCCGCGACCGACGTCCCGGGAGCGCGGCGGACACCGAACCGTGGAGGTACCCCGCCATGTCCGACTGGCGTGTGCGCGCCGTGCGCGCGAGCAAGCGTCCGTTCTCCCGCTCCGACAACACCGCCCCCGGCGGCGAGGTCCAGCCGGCGCCCGAGCACTCGATGGACCCCCGGCCCGACCAGCCGGTCGAGCCCGTGGCGCTGGAGCGCTCCGTCGTGGAGGCCGCCGTCTACCGCGACGGCCGCCGGGTCGAGCCGCCCGCCAGCCTCGCCGACATCTACCGCCAACTGCCCGCCAAGCCCGGCACGATGGCCTGGATCGGGCTGTTCCGGCCCGCCGAGGCACAGCTGCTGGAGGCCGCCGAGCGGTTCAACCTGCACGAGCTCGCGGTCGAGGACGCCATCGTCGCCCACCAGCGGCCGAAGCTGGAGCGCTACGGCGACACGCTGTTCGTCGTGCTGCGCGCCGCCCGCTACCTGGACGACGTGGAGGAGGTCGACTTCGGCGAGGTCCACCTCTTCGTCGGCCCCGACTTCGTCCTCACCGTGCGCCACTCGCAGGCGCCCGACCTCTCCGCGGTGCGCCGCCGGCTGGAGGACGACCCGGAGCTGCTCGCCCTCGGCCCCGAGGCCGTGCTGTACGCGGTGCTCGACGCGGTGGTCGACGGCTACGCGCCGGTGATCGCCGGTCTCCAGCACGACATCGACGAGATCGAGACCGAGGTGTTCGGCGGCGACCCGCAGGTCTCCCGGCGCATCTACGAACTCTCCCGCGAGGTGATCGAGCTCCAGCGGGCCACCCGGCCGCTGCTGGAGATCATGAAGAGCCTGGAGGCGGGCTTCGGCAAGTACGGCACCGACGACGAGCTCCAGCGGTACCTGCGTGACGTCGCCGACCACGCCACCTACGCCGCCGAGCGGGTGGACGGCTTCCGGCAGATGCTGCAGAACATCCTCACCGTCAACGCGACCCTGGTGTCGCAGCGGCAGAACGAGGAGATGAAGCAGCTGGCCGAGGCCGGGCACATGCAGAACGACGAGATCAAGAAGATCTCCTCCTGGGCCGCCATCCTGTTCGCGCCGACCCTGATCGGGACCGTCTACGGCATGAACTTCGAGAAGATGCCCGAGCTCAAGTGGGCCTTCGGCTATCCGTTCGCGATCGGCCTGATGGCGCTGGTCTGCGTGAGCCTCTACTTCATCTTCAAGCGGCGCGACTGGCTGTAGCGGGGGAGCGGGACGGGGACCCGGCCCCGGGTGTACGGGGTCGGGACGCCAGGAGTACGGGGTCGGCCGTTCCGGCGTACGGGTCCGGCACTCCGGGCGTACGGGTCCAGCACTTCCGGCGTACGGGCCGGGACCTCCGGTGTAGGGGACCGGGCCGGTGCCATCCCTGCGGGGGATCCGGCACCCCGCCGATCGGCGCGCGCCCGGTGCTTGGTGTGCGTGCTAGCTTCCGGGCCATGGGATCACGTGGGTCACGCGCGGCCGCGGCGCAGCAGGCGATCGAGGGCGTAAGGGAGTTGGCCGGTGCGGGGCTGACGGCCGAGCAGGTGTTCCGGCGGGCCGACGGACTGCTGCGCGACGTCCTGGAGTACGACGCCGTCTGCTGGCACACCGCCGACCCGGCGACCGGTCTGGTCAACTCCGTGCTGAGTGACGACCTCAGCCTGGACTCCTTCGAGAACGCCGTCCGGCTCGAGGTGTGGGCCGACGACCCGGCCACCTTCCCCAGGATCCGCCGCAGCGGCGTCCGGGCCGAGACGCTCAGCCGGGCGACCCAGGGCCGCCCCGAGCGGGCCGCCCGCTTCCGCGAGCAGATCGCCCCGGCCGGGTTCGGCGACGAGCTGCGCGCGACCTTCGACGCGCACGGCGGGATGTGGGGCTGCGCCGCGTTCATGCGGGCGGCCGACCGGGGGCACTTCCTCGGCCGCCACCGCGAGCTCGCCGACACCGCCGCCCGGCACCTGGGCCACGCGCTGCGGGCCTGCCACCTGCCGCCGGGCGGCGGGGCGGACGCCGACGCGGGACCGGCCGTCGTGGTACTGGGCCCGTCGAACCGGCTGGTCGCCCTCTCCGGCCCGGCCGAGGAACTGCTCGCCCGGCTGGCCGACCCGTCCCGCACTTCGCTGGGGCTGCCGACCGCCTTCGCGATGGCCGCCGAGCAGGCCCGCCGCACGGCGAGCGGGCTGCCGGTGCCCCAGGCGAAGATCCGCATCCAGTCCGGCGACGGCCGCTGGTACGTGCTGCACGGCTCGTCGCTGCAGGGCTCGGCGGCGGACGAGGTGACGGTGGTGGCGACCGCGGCCACCCTGGCCGACGCGATGCCGCTCTACCTCTCCGCGTACGGGCTGACCGCGCGCGAGCAGGAGGTGGCCCTGCTGCTGGTGCGCGGCTGCGACACCCGGGACGTCTCACGGCTGTTGACGATGAAGCCCTACACCGTGCAGGACCACCTCAAGTCGGTGTTCGCCAAGGCGAGAGTGGCCAGCCGCCGCGAGCTGATAGCCCGGATCATGCTCGGCGGCGGGCACTGAGCGGGGGGGCGGGGCGGGCGACGGGACCCGGTCGGCCGATGCCCGTTTGACAAATCCCCTTGCCGGAGCGGCAGATAGGAGCCATGGCCGACCACCCCCACGACAGCGTCCACCCCACCGCAGACCCCACCGCGGACCCCCGCGGCGCCGCCGGTGACGACCTCGCCGCGGTCCTGACCACGGTGGGCCCCCGACTTCGGGCCCTGCGGCGCGAGCGCGGCAGCACCCTGGCCGGGCTGAGCGCGGCGACCGGGATCTCCCTCAGCACGCTGTCCCGCCTGGAGTCCGGTCAGCGCAAGCCGACCCTGGAACTGCTGCTGCCGCTCGCCCGGGAGTACCGGGTGCCACTGGACGAACTGGTCGGCGCCCCGGCCACCGGCGACCCGCGGATCCACGCCCGCCCGTTCAAGCGCTACGGCCAGACCTTCATCCCGCTCACCCGCCACCTCGGCGGGCTGCACGCCTACAAGCACATCATGCCGCCGGGCCACGGCGCCGGCCCCGAGCTCGAAACGCGGGTGCACGAGGGCCACGAGTGGGTCTACGTGCTCGCCGGGCGGCTGCGCCTGCTGCTCGGCTCGCAGGACCTCGTCCTCACCGCCGGGGAGGCCGCCGAGTTCGACACCAGGACCCCGCACGCGTTCGGCAACGCCGGGCCGAACGCGGTCGAGTTCCTCAGCCTGTTCGGCGCCCAGGGTGAACGCATCCACGTCCGGGCGAAGCCGGGAACCCCCGTGCGTTAGCTGTCCGCGGGGTTCCGATCGGGGCCCCGCGAGGCGGTGCGGAGGGGGCCGGGGACGAGTGTCGAGGAGAGCGCGGGGAGCGGCACGAGCGGCGGTCCGGCCGCGCCGCGTCCGTCCCCCCGGACCCCGGGGGGACGGACGCGGCGCGGGGGCACTCAGGACTTGAGGAACTCCAGGAGGTCGGCCTCGAAGGCGGTCCGGTACGCCCCGTGCAGACCGTGCGAGCCGCCCGGGTAGACCTTGAGGACGTTGTCCGGGACGAGCTTCGCCGCCTTCAGCGCGGCGGCCGCGATCGGGACGATCTGGTCGTCGTCACCGTGCGCGATCAGCGTGGGGATGTCGATGCGCCGCAGGTCCTCGGTGAAGTCCGTCTCGGAGAACTGCCGGACGCACTCGTACGCGCCGCGCGCGCCGACCTGCATGCCCCAGAGCCAGAACGCCCGGCGGATGCCCGCGGCGCCGACGAGGTCCGCGTCGGGGCGGTCGAACCCGTAGAAGGACTCGCTGAGCTCCCAGTAGAACTGCGAGCGGTTGCCGTCGACCCCGGCCCGGATGTCGTCGAAGGCGGCGAGGGGCGTGCCCTCGGGATTGCCGGGGCCCTGCAGCATCAGCGGCGGGACGGCGCCGAGCAGGACGGCCTTGGCGGCCCGGGCCGACCCGTGCCGGCCGAGGTAGCGCGCCACCTCGCCGCCGCCGGTCGAATGGCCCACCAGGACGGCGTCACGCAGGTCCAACTGCTCGATCAGCTGGGCGAGGTCGTCGGCGTAGGTGTCCATGTCGTTACCGTGCCAGGGCTGGTCGGACCGGCCGTGGCCGCGCCGGTCGTGGGCGATCGCACGGAAGCCGTTCCCGGCGACCAGCCGCAGCTGTTCGTCCCACACGTCGGCGTTCAGCGGCCAGCCGTGACTGAAGACGACGGGGCGGCCGCTGCCCCAGTCCTTGTAGTGGATCCGGGTGCCGTCGCTGGTGGTGATGGTGGGCAAGGGGGCTCCTTCGCACGGGATGCGGGACGGGGAGGAGGTGGGGACAGGGCGGGGTCGGGGCGCGGTCGGGGCTTCGGCTGTCCCCGAAGCGGGTCGGTCGTGCGGGTCGGTCGTGCGGGTCGGTCGTGCGGGTCGGGCGGCCCGGTGGGGCATGACCGCGCACTCCGCCGACGCTAGGCCCGGAGCGGGCCCGCCGCCCCGCGAAGGTGACGCTCCGTCAGCGTGTCGGCCGGGAACGTCGGCCGAACGGGTGACCGAGGACTGGGGCCGAGGCAGCCCGGGCCCGCCCGGCCGACGGTTCGGCGACGGCCCCCGGCCGGTGCCGGACAGCTGCCATCGCGCCTGGTGGGCAGCGGTCCGCCGGGCGTCCGGGCCGTCCTATGCTGGCGGGATGAGCGAACTTCCCGGCTTCGCCGCGCTGCTGGCCCGACTGCTGGACCACCGGGGCCCGGAGCCCGCCGAGTCGGCCCGCCGGGCCGGCGTCACCGACGCCGAGCTGGCAGCGGTGCTGGACGGCGCCGCGCCGGATCCGGCGCTGCTGCGCCGACTCGCGCCCGCCCTCGGCCTGGACACCGCCGACCTGTTCGAGATCGCGGCGCTGCCGCTGTCGGCGGACCTCGCGCCGGCCGGCGGGATGGCCACCACCTCGATCGTCGGCGTGGTGCGGTTCGGCATGGCGCTGCCGGCCGACCGGCGGGCGGAACTGCGCTCCTTCGTCGCCTCGCTGCCGCCGGCCGACCGGCCGGGGCGGATCGAGGGGCTGCCCGCCTCAACGCCGGACCCGGCCTCCGCCGGGAACCTGCTGATGCGGATGGTCGCCACCCGGAACCTCGGGTGGACCGGAACCACGAAGATCTTCCACCTGCTCACCGGCCGGTACTGGATGTCCGACGCGTACGGGCGGATCTCCTCCGGGGCGGACGCGCCCACCCCGGACCTGGTCGCCGACTTCGCGCTCGTGCTGGGCATCCCGGCGGGCGACCTGGCGGCGCTCCTCGGGATGCCGCTGCCGCCGGAACTGCCCGGGCCGGACGCCGCCGTCGCGGACGCCGCCCTGCTGCTCCGGGGCCTGCGGCGGCTGGGCGTCGCGCAGCTGCGCGAGGCGGAGGACCTGGCGAGGGCCCTGCAGTCGTCCTGACCGGGGCGGGCGGCCGGTGGTGCGGTCGGCCGGTGGCCCGGTCGGCGGGCGGTGCGGCCCACCGATGATTCGGGCGGGCTCCGGCACGGATCCTCTACAGCGCTGTAGAGTCGTTCGGGTGGCGACTACGCCCGGTCGCGCGGCCGTCCCGTCGGGGAGCCGGCGACCGCACCGGAACGGGAGGGCGCAACCGTGGTGGAAGGTCGGGGCATGCCCGTACTCGAAGGCAGGCGCGAGGCACGGAACGGAACAGAGCCGCGCGGAGCAGAGCCGCGCGGAGCGGGACCGGGCGGACCGGGGTGGGGTGAACCCGGGCCGGACGGACCGGAGCGGGGCGGACCGGAGCGGGGCGCGGGCCCGGTGGACACCGAGGTGGAGTGGGTCTACCAGCCGGTCGAGGTGCACTTCGACGACGACCGATGGGCCCTCGGGCGGATCAGCGGCTGGTGGCAGGACGCGGGCGGACGGCGCTGGTGCCGGCTGAGGGTGGCCCGGAGCGGTCGCCCGGCCCGCTGGGAGCCGTTCGACCCGGCGCGGGTGGTTCTGCTGCCCGTCGGCGGACTCTGAAGCCCCGTCGGGGCGGTGCCGCCCGGGCCCGGACCGGGCCGCGGCAGGCCACTTGCCCGGGATTGGCCCTGGCCCCGGCGGAGCGGACCGGCCGAGGATGAGCGGTATGAGCGATTTCGACAGCGCGCTGCGCCCCGAGAGCCGGATCGTCCACCCGCCCGTCCCGGAGGTGACCGGCAGCCGCCCGATGGGAGTGCCGCTGCACCAGAGCCACCTGTTCGCGTTCGAGGACAACGACGCCCTGACGCGCGCGTTCGCCGGACCGGACGAGGCCTTCCTCTACAACCGCTACGGCAATCCGACGGTCCGCTCGCTGGAGCAGGCGGTCGCCGGGCTGGAGGGCGGCGTGGGCGCGATCGCCACCGCCTCCGGCATGGGCGCGATCAACACCGTGCTGCTCGCACTGCTGAGCTCCGGCGACCACGTGATCGCCCAGCGGAGCCTGTACGGCGGCACCTTCGCGATGCTCGCCGACCTCGCCCGGCGCTGGGGCGTGGAGGTCACCCACGTCGGGGGCGACGACCCGGAGGAGGTGCGGGCCGCACTGCGCCCCAACACCCGCCTGCTGCACCTGGAGACGATCTCCAACCCGACCACCCGCGTCACCGACCTGCCCGGGCTGATCGGGGTCGCCCGGGAGGCCGGGGTGCTCAGCGTGGTGGACAACACCTTCGCCACCCCGCTGCTCTGCCGGCCGATCGAGCACGGCGCCGACATCGTGGTCCACTCGGCCACCAAGTACCTCGGCGGGCACTCCGACGTGCTGGCCGGGATCGCCGTCTTCGCCGACCCCGAACTCCACCGCACCGTCTGGCACTACGCGGTCGAACTGGGCGCCTCGGCCGACCCGCACAGCGCCTGGTTGACGCTGCGCGGCCTGCAGACCCTGGCCCTGCGGGTGCGCCGGCACTGCGAGAGCGCCCGGGAGCTGGCCGGCCGGCTGGCCGGTCACCCGGCCGTCACCGGCGTCCACTACCCGGGCCTGCCCGCCCACCCCGACCACGAACTCGCCCGCCGGCTGCTGCCGGAGGGCCACGGCGGGGTGCTCGCCTTCGACCTGGCGGGCGGCCGGAAGGCGGCCCGGGCCTTCACCGAGTCGGTCCGGCTGGCCTCGCTGGCTCCCTCACTCGGGGGCGTGCACACCCTCGTCCTGCACCCGGCCAGCACCTCGCACCGCCAGCTCGACGACGCGGAACTGGCGGCGGCCGGCATCGGCCCGGGCACCGTCCGAGTCGCCGTGGGGATCGAGCATCCCGAGGACCTCTGGGCCGACCTGGAGCAGGCGCTCGCCAAGCTGTGAGCCCGACGGCCGTGCGGCGGTGCGGCCGGGGCGGCCAGGACGGCGATGTCGTCCTCGGCCGCCCCGGCGGCGGCCGGGCCGAGCGCGTGCGGCGTGGCGAGCAGGTCGTCCGGCTCGCCGGCGGCGCGTGCGGCGGGGTCAGGCCCCGGGTGCGGGCGGCTGCTTGAGCTTGGCCCAGACGACCTCCAGGGCCGCGATGTCCGCGTCGTCGAGCCGGTCGTCGAAGGACTCGGCCAGGACGGCGCGCCGGGTGGCGTCGGCGGCGGCGAAGAGCCGGCGGCCCTCGGGGGTCAGGGTGATCCGCACCGAGCGGGCGTCGACGGGGGAGGGGACGCGCTCGACCAGGCCGCGGGCCTGGAGCGAGTCGGCCACCCGGGAGACCTGGCTCCGGCTGAGCAGCGTCTTGGCGCCGAGGTCGGAGGCGGCCACCGGTTCCTCCTGCCCGTGCAGCCAGAGCATCACCTCGAACCAGGAGAGCGGCAGGTCGTGGGCCTTGCCGAGGGCCTGGTCGACCTTGGCACTGAGGGTGGTGCCGGCCCAGACGAGCCCGTAGAAGGCGTGGTCGCGGGCGGTGAGCTCGCCCAGGGTGAGTTCGGTACGCGCCATGCCGACACCCTACCTGTTTGCGTGTGCGCACACACGGATCTATGGTGTGTGTGCACGCACACAAATCCGAGCCGTCGGGAGCACCCTCATGACCACCGCCCGCATCGCCCTGATCACCGGTACGTCCTCCGGCATCGGCCTGGCCGCCGCCGTGGCCGTCGCCCGCGCCGGGCACCACGTCGTCGCCACCATGCGTGACACCGGCCGCTCCGGCGCGCTGCTCGCCGCCGCCGAGGCGGCGGGTCGCCGACCGGATCGAGGTGGCCCGGCTGGACGTCACCGATCCGCGGTCGGTCGAGGCCTGCGTGGCCGGTGTGGTCGCCCGGCACGGGCGCCTCGACGCCGTCGTCAACAACGCCGGAGCCGGCTACGTGGGCACCGTCGAGCAGGACGGACTGAAGCCGGTCCGGGCCACGATGGAGGTCAACTTCTTCGGTGTCGTCGACGTCACCCGCGCCGCGCTGCCGCACCTGCGGGCCGTCGGCGGCCGGGTGGTCACCGTCACCAGCGTCGGCGGCGTGGTCGGGCAACCCTTCAACGAGGCCTACTGCGCGGCCAAGTTCGCCGTCGAGGGCTTCATGGAGGCGCTGGCGCCGGTCGCCGCCACCGTCGGCGTCAAGGTCACCGTCGTCGAGCCGGGCGCGGTGGCCAGCGAGTTCGTCGCCAGCCAGGGCCTGGACATCCCCGCCCTGCTGGCCGCCGCCGGCCCCTACGCCCCCGCGCTGGACGCCTACGCCGCCCGCACCCGGGCGGCGTTCACCCGGGCGCAGACCCCGGAGCAGGCCGCCGAGTCGGTGGTGGAGGCGCTGACCGCCGAGCAGCCGCCGTTCCGGATGCAGACCTCCGAGACCGCCCGCGCCTTCGTCGGCGCCAAGCTCGCCGATCTGGACGGCTCCGCGGTGCAGGAGCTCACCGGTGGCTGGGTCGGCTGACCGCCGCCGGGGCCGCCCCCGCACCTCCTCTGGTCGAGGACATGCCAGGTCAGCGGGGTGCGGAGCGGCACCTGCCCCCGAGAGGTTCCAGCCGATGGACGGATTGACGACCGGTCATACTGGGCGAGGCCTGAGCGCAGGCCACAGGCGCCGACGACGGCGCCGAGCACGCCCCAGACCGGAGGAACCGATGAGCCGCCACCTGCCGACCACCGTTCCGCCGGGCGCGACGCCGGCGCAGCCGTGGAACCGGCAGCGACTGCGGAGCAACAACGAATGGCTGCTGCTCGAACTGCTGCGCACCGGCGGTCCCTCCTCACGCGCCCAGCTCGCCCGGGACACCGGGCTGTCCAAGCCCACCGTCTCCGCCGCCCTGGCCGCGCTGGAGCAGGCCGGACTGGCCCGCGAGGCGGGCCGGTTCGTCCCCGAGCGCGGCCGGACGGCGGTGCTCTACGAGCCGGACCCGACGGCCGGCCACGTACTCGGCGTGGACATCGGCCGGGGCTGGCTCCGGGTCGCGGTGGCCGACCTCGCCGGGCGGATCGTCGCCCGCCGGGACGTGCCCAACAAGGGCCGCTCGGCCAACGCGGTGGCCGACGCCGTGGTCGCGGCCGCCCGGGAGACCGCCGCCGAGGCGGGGCTGGCGGCCGGCGACATCGTGCACGCGGTGATCGGCACCCCGGGTGTCTGGGACGAGCAGCGGCGCGGCGTGCGGTACGCGACCAGCCTGCCCGGCTGGGGCAGACGCGGTCTGTTCGACCGGATCGCGGCAGGGCTGGAGACCGCCGTCACCGTCGGCAACGACGCCAACCTCGCCGCCCTCGGCGAGTTCACCCTCGGCGCCGGGCGGGGCAGCCGGATGTTCGCCTACCTGCTGATCGGCACCGGCCTCGGCGTCGGCGTCCTCAAGGACGGCGAACTGCTCTCCGGCGCGCACGGCGCGGCCGGCGAGGTCGGTCTGGTGCCGCTGCCCCCCGGAGCCGACGGCGAGCCGGGCGGGACGATCGAGCAGGAGGCCGGGGCCGACGCGGTGGTCCGCACCGCACTGGGCCTCGGCATGCGCGGCCCGCTGACGGCCAAGCAGGTCTTCGACGCGGCCCGGGCCGGCGACCCGCTCGCCGCCCGCGCGGTCGAGCGCGAGGCCGAACAGCTCGCGTACGCGATCGCCGTGCTCGCGGCCGTGCTCGATCCGGACTTGGTGGTGCTCGGCGGCGGCGTCGGCGGCAGCGCCGACCTCCTGCTGGAACCGCTGGAGCGCGAGCTGCACCGCCTCACCCCGCTGCGCCCCAAGCTCGCCCCGAGCGGGCTGGGGGAGCAGGCCGTGCTGCTCGGCGCCGTCGCCACCGCCCTGGACACCGCGCGGCCCGAGGTCTTCGAGCGCCGCTCGGCCCTGGCGGACCACGGCATGCCGCTCTGACGGACCGCGGCCCCGCCGCTCCGGCGAACCGGCCGACCGGCCGACCGGACCATCGCGCCGTGGCCCGGCCGGAGCGGCCCGGACCACGGCGGTGCCTCCCGGTCAGCAGCTGATGCTGCCCCGGCGCAGCGCGTGGCCGCCGGTGTTGCTGTCGTCGGCCCAGTAGACAGGCTTGGCGCCGGCGGTGCACTCCCCGGCGCCGGCCAGGGCGAAGCCCTCGTTGTTCAGGTTGGCCAGGCCGCTCGGCCGGTTGAACACCGCGGTGGTGACGAAGGTGCCGCCCGCGCCGACCTGCATCGTCCGGTGCTGGCCGTCGCAGGTGTCGTCGCACACCACCCAGAGCCGAGAGGCCTGCGGCTCCCACTGCAGCTCCATGACCCCGGCCATGCCACTGCCGAGGGTGGCCACCTTGGTGAACGCCCCGCTGTCCTGGAGGACGAAGCCGTAGATCTGGCCGCCCTCGACGCCGACCAGGAACACCCCGCCCCCGTGCGCGCCGTACCCGGCCGGGTTGTAGGCCGTATGGGTCGACTCGTCGGTGAACCCGGCGCCGGTCAGATAGCCGTCGGGGATCCAGGTGATGCCTTCGAGCCCGAGGTTGGAGCCCACCGACGGCAGGGCGGAGGTCAGGTTCCACTCCTTCGCGGCGGTCAGCGTGGTGCCCGTGCCGCTCACGTCGTACCGCAGGACGGAGAGCCTGCTGGTGCCGGAGGCGTCGCCGTTGCGCTCGCTCGCGACGAACACGCCCCCCGAGGCGCCGGCGCCGGTGAGGGTGACGCCCTCGCTGTCAGGGGTGCCGGAGCCGCCCGGGAAGCGCAGCTTCTTGCCGGCCGTCCAGCCGTTCGCGGTGTCCGGCTTCCACCCGCCGGACCCGTTCGGCACCAGCCGCCACAGCTTGCCGGAGTTCTGCGCCCCCCACAGCACGCCGCCCTCCTGGTAGAGACCGCTGAGGTCCGACCCGAAGACGTTGGAGGCGTCGGCGTTCGCCATCGTCCCGCTGCCCGGCCAGGCCACGGGCGAGGTGCCGCCGGTGCTGCCGCAGGCGTTCGCCGCCCCCAGGGTGAGCGCCGCCTTGCGGAAGGCGCCGGTGCCGTCGGGGCAGCGCGACCAGGACGGGGCGGAGTGCTCGCTCCAGCTGAAGCTGTCGACCAGGGTGCTGCCGTTCGGCAGGTACAGCCGTGCCTTGTCGGAGGAGCCCAGGCCGAACGCGCCGTGGACGTCGAAGGCGCGGAACCCGCCGGGGGCCAGCGTGGTGCCGGCGGCGATCGCGTACTTCGAGCCGTTGTCGTCGTCCTTGAGGATCCAGCCGGAGACGTCCACCGCGGTGGTGCCCTTGTTGTAGAGCTCGACGGAGTCGTCGACGTCCCCGGTGGTCACCACCTCGTTGATCCGGATGTCGTCGGTCGAGGCCGCGCGGGCGGGCGAGGCGCTCAGCAGCCCCGCCGGCCCGGCGGCGGCGACGAGGAGGAAGGCGAGGCTTCGGCGCCAGCGCGGTGCGCGCGATTCGGTCACGATGTCCGTCCCGGGATCGTCCTGTCAGGGTGTCACCACCCTTCCGCCACCGACCCAACGGGTGCCCGCCGCCGGGCGAGCGCCGTATGAACAGCGGACGAACCGCCGGGCGCGGCCCGGGTGGCAGGAGACCGGGTAGGTCGTACTTCCCACTGTTCCCCTCGCCGCCCCCGTGAACCGCCCCTCCCGCGGGCCGCGGGCCCCGGCCCGCGCCTAGCCGACAGCCTGGTACCCACCGTCCTCGGCGCGGAAGATCTGCTTGGCCTTGGCGAGCAACTGGAGGTCACGGCGCACGGTGCGCGGGTCCGGGCGGGGCAGGTAGGTCTCGCGGGCCCGGTGCCAGTCCCAGGTGCCGCCGTCCTTCCGCATGATGTCCAGGAGCCGCTGCCGGCGCTCGATCGCCGAGGCGGGTGGGGTTTGGTCGTCGTTCATGGGTTCATTCTCTCGCATCGCGGTGCCGGGTCGGGACGGGGGCGTCCTGGGCGGCGGGAAGCCGCGCGTAGTCGTCCGTGTTCCCGCAGTTCAGGGCCGGACCATGATCCTCCAGCCGGGACCGACCCGGCGGCAGAGCCTAGGCCGCTCGGCCGATCGCGACCGGGACCAGCGGCGGAGGCCGGCCGGACCGCTCGGTCCGTACCGTGGTGGAATGACTGTCGATCTGGAGAAGTACTTCGCCCGTATCGGATGGGAGGGCGAGTCCGCGCCCACCGCCGCGACCCTTCGTTCCCTGCACCGCGCGCACATCCTCGGCATCCCGTTCGAGAACCTCGACGTGGTCACCGGCTCGGTGCCGTCGCTGGATGTCGGTGAGCTCCAGGCGAAGCTCGTCGACAGCTCCCGCGGCGGCTACTGCTTCGAACACAGCTCCCTGTTCGCTGCTGTGCTGGACGAGTTGGGCTTCGGGGTCACCCGGCTGACCGGCCGGGTGCGGGTCGGCGCGCGTGCCGGGGAGGTCCGACCGCGGACCCATATGGTGCTGGCCGTCCAGGTGCCCGGCGAATCCGGCCGCCACCTCGTCGACGTCGGATTCGGGTCCATCGGCGGGCTGCTGGAGCCGCTCCCGATGATCCCCGGTGAAGCTCGCGAGGCTGCCGGGCGCACCCACCGGCTGGTCGTCGAGGAGGCGGACGGCCCCGCGCCGATCTGGGTGCTGCAGGCGAGGACGGGCGAGGTCTGGGAGGACCAGCACGCCTTCACCCTGGACCCGGTCCCGGCGCCAGACCTCACGATGTCCAACTGGTTCGTGGCCACCTACCCGCGCTCGCCGTTCCGTCGGTTCTACCTCCAGCGAACCCGGACCGCCGATCACGTGCGGCTCGACGGGAAGACCTTCACCCACACCGCCGCGGCGGGCACGACCACCGCCCGGGAGCTCGAAAGCCCCGAGGAACTGGTGGAGTTGCTGGCGTCCGAGTTCGGCATCAACCCGCCCCCGGGCGTCGCCGCGGCCTTCTGACCCCGCACCTCGGAGTTCGCCCCCCCCCCGGGATCACGGGGCACCGGTGCGGCGGCCCCGGAGCCGGAGCTCCGGGGCCGCCGCACCGTCGTCGGACGGGTCAGGCCGTGGCGTCCGCCCTGGTGGTCGGCGTCAGGTACTCCTCGCGGATCTCGCGGGGGCCGAAGGGCCAGGTGCGTTCGGTGCGGGCCCAGAGGAGGAAGGCGCCGCAGCCCGCGACGACCCAGGCCAGCGACCACTCGATGGGGTGGAAGCCGGGCGCGTTGCGGTCCGCGTAGCCGTAGATGACCAGCCAGCCGACGGCCGCGACGATGCCGGGCGCCGGGTAGAGCCACATCCTGTACGGCCGGACGAGTCCAGGCTGGCGGCGGCGCAGGACGGTGACCGCGACGATCTGGGCGAGGGCCTGGACGATCACCATCACGGTGGTGAGCAGGTTGATCAGCAGGGTCAGCGGGGGGTGGTCGGTGCTGGCGCCGAGGTGGCGGCCGAGCAGGAAGCCGGCCGCGGTGAGTACGCCCATGGCGGCCAGGCCGAGGACGGGGAAGCCGTGCCTGGGGTGCAGCCGGCCGAAGGCCCGGAAGAAGACGCCGTCGCGTGCCGCGTCGTAGGGCACCCGGGAGCCGCCGAACAGGCCGGCGAGGACGGAGGCGAAGGCGGTGACCAGGATCAGTGCGGTGACCACCTGGGCGGCGCCCTTGCCCCAGGTGCTCTCCAGGACCGCCGAGGCGACCGACTTGGAGGCCACCGACTCCGGGTCGAGCATCGCGTGCCAGTCCATCGCGCCCAGGACGCCGATCTGCAGCAGCAGGTAGATGGTCATGATGCCGACGATGGACAGCACGATGGCGCGCGGCAGGACCCGGCCCGGGTCGCGGACCTCGGCGCCGACGTAGGCGGCGGTGTTGTACCCGAGGTAGTCGTAGATGCCGATGGTGAGGCCGGCCGCGAAGCCGATCCAGAACTGGCCGTGGGTGAGTTCGACGGCGTGCGCGGGCCAGTCGAAGGCGCGGCTCGGGCTGAAGTGGGTGTAGCAGGCCACGATCACGGCGAGCACCGAGAGGATCATCACCCCCCACATCACGGTGGTGAGCCGGGCGATGTTCTCGACCCGCCGCCAGAGCAGGAGCACCACCAGCGCGCAGAACGCGATCCCGACCAGATCGCCCTGGCCGCTCGTCATGCCGGGCCAGAGGTAGCCGAGGTACTGGACGAAGCCGACCACGCCGGTGGACATGATCAGCGGGATGAAGAGCATGGCCGTCCAGACGAAGAGGAACGGCATCAGTCGCCCGGTCCGGTACTGGAAGGCCTCGCGCAGGTAGACGTACGTCCCGCCGGCTCCCGGCAGGGAGGCGCCGAGTTCGGCCCAGACCAGGCCGTCGGCGAGGGCCAGGACGGCGCCGGCTATCCAGCCGATGACGGCCTGCGGGCCGCCGAAGGCCGCGACCATCAGCGGGATCGTGACGAAGGGGCCGATGCCGCACATCTGGCTCATGTTGAGCGCGGTGGCCTGGAAGAGGCCGATTCTTCGGGTAAGGCCGGGGGACACCGGGGCCTCCGAACGTGGGGGAGTCGGGCGCCGGGCGGGGTGCCGGGGGGTTCAAGTTAGGGAGCATTACTTATTTCGTCAAGCCGCTCGGACGGCAGGGGGGTTACTCCGGTGACAGTTGGGAAACTTTCCTAACGAAAGCCATTGACCGCGCGCCGCGCCGCCCCGATTCTGTAGGCGCCCGCTGTGGTCGCCGCCGTCCGCCCCGAGTGCTCCGCTCCTCCCTCCGCCTCGCTCCCCCCTCCGCCTCGCCCGTCTCCCCCTCGATCCGCCGTCGCAGGCGGTGGATCGGCGAAAGTGAGTTGGCATGCCCATATCTATCGGAGTCCGTCCGACCGCCCCGTCGGTGGCCGCCGTCCTCGGCTCGGCCGCCCTGCTGCTGGCCTCGGCGACCACCGCGACAGCCGCCCCGGCCGCGTCAGCCGCCCAAGCCGCCCCGGCCGCTCCCGCCGCGGCGGCGGCCGTGCCCGCGATGGCCGCCGCGCCGTACGAGTACCTGGGCTGGGGCAGCCCGCAGAAGCCCACCGACGTGATGAAGGCGACCGGGGTGAAGTGGTTCACCCTCGCGTTCGTCCTCTCCGACGGCGGCTGCAACCCCAAGTGGGACGGCAGCCGGGCGCTGACCGGTGGGTCCGACGAGGCGGCGATCAAGTCCATTCGGGCGGCCGGTGGCGACGTGGTGATCTCGGTCGGCGGCTGGAGCGGCAACAAGCTGGGCGAGAAGTGCTCCAGCGCGAGCGCGCTCGCCGGCGCGTACCAGAAGGTGATCGACGCCTACAAGCTCAAGGCGCTGGACATCGACATCGAGGACACCGAGTTCTCCAACGCGACGGTCCGTCAGCGCGTTGTCGACGCCCTGAAGATCGTCAAGACCAAGAACCCGGGCATCGTCACCTACGTGACCATGGGCACCACCCCGAGCGGCCCGGACGCCACCGGGAAGGACCTGATCAAGCGCGGCGCGCAGGCCGGCCTCGCCAACGACGGCTGGGTGATCATGCCGTTCGACTTCGGCGGCCACACCGGCACGATGGGCCAGGCCTCGGTCAGCGCGCTGGAGGGCCTGAAGGCGGCGGTCAAGAGCGCCTACGGCTACGGTGACGACGCCGCGTACCGGCACATCGGCGTCTCCTCGATGAACGGGAAGACCGACGAGGCGGGCGAGACGGTCACCACCGCCGACTTCCGGACCATCCTCGGCTACGCGCAGCAGCACCACCTGGCCCGGTACGCCTTCTGGTCGGTCAACCGCGACCGCGCCTGCGGCTCCGGCACGGACGCTGACGCCTGCAGCGGCGTCGCGCAGTCCCCGTACGAGTTCACCAAGATCGTCGTCCAGTACCAGGGCTGAGGAGCATTCCGATGACACGACCGAGCACCAGACACCGCGGCCGCGCCGCGGCCCTGCTCGCGGGGGCCGGCCTGGCCGCCGGGCTGCTCGCGGCCCCGCCGGCCTCGGCCGCGCCGGTCCGCTACGAGGCGGAGGGCGCGGGCCTGTCGCAGGGCGTGGTGGAGTCCAACCACAGCGGCTACTCCGGCACCGGATTCGTCAACACCGAGAACGCCACAGGCAGTTGGGTCGAGTTCACGGTCGACGCGGCGAGCGCGGGCAACGCCGTGCTCGGCATCCGCTACTCCAACGGGACCACCGCGAACCGCCCGGCGGCCGTGGCCGTCAACGGCGCCACGGTCGAGCCGGCCCGGGCCTTCCCGTCCACCGGGAGCTGGGACACCTGGGCGACCTCGACGCTGACCGTCCGGCTCACCGCCGGGGCCAACCGGATCCGGCTCACCTCCACCACCACCGGCGGCACGGCCAACCTGGACTACCTGGACGCCGACCTCGGCAGCGGCCCGGCCCCGGGCGGCCCCGCGGTGCCGTTCGGCAGCCACCGCTACCCGTACGCGGCCGGCACCCTCAAGCCCTCCGGCGCGCAGTCCGTGACCGACCAGCAGGTGATCGACAAGTACAACGCCTGGAAGGCCGCCTTCGTCCGGCAGAACTGCGGCAACGGCTGGTACGAGACCATCTCGCCGGACGCCGACCACCCGTACGTCGCCGAGGGCCAGGGCTACGGCATGGTGGTCACCGCGCTGATGGCCGGTGCGGACGCCAACGCGCGGACGGTCTTCGACGGCATGGTGAAGTTCGTGCTCGCCCACCCGTCGGTGAACAACGCCAACCTCCTCGCCGCCGAGCAGGACTCCTCCTGCCGCAGCGTCAACGGCTCCGACTCGGCGACCGACGGGGACCTGGACGTCGCGTACGGGCTGCTGCTCGCCGACCGGCAGTGGGGCAGCGGCGGGACGTACGACTACAAGGGCCTGGCCGTCAAGCACATCAACGCGATCAAGGCCAGTGAGGTCAACCCCACGACCCACCTGACGCGGCTCGGCGACTGGTCCACCTCGGGCGACTCCACCTACTACATCACCCGCTCCTCGGACTGGATGATCGACCACTTCCGCGCCTTCCGGGCCGCGACCGGCGACACCACCTGGGACACCGTCCGCACCGCCCACCAGAACCTGATCACCAAGCAGCAGAGCGGCTACGCCCCGAACACCGGGCTGCTCGCCGACTTCGTGGTCAACACCAACGGCACCGCCAAGCCCGCCGCCGGCGAGGTGCTGGAGAGCCCCAACGACGGGGACTACAGCTGGAACGCCTGCCGCGACCCGTGGCGGATCGGCGCGGACGCCGTCACCAGCGGGGACGCCGCCTCGCTCGCCTCGGCGCGAAAGATCAACACCTGGATCAAGGGCAAGACGGGCGGCGACCCGGCGAACATCGCCACCGGCTACAAGCTGAACGGCACGGTCTTCGAGAACGGCCGTGACATGGCCTTCACCGCGCCGTTCGTGGTCACCGCGATGACCGACCCGGGCTCGCAGGCCTGGCTGGACGCGCTCTGGGCCAAGCTGGCCGGCACCGCGATCGACCCGGCCCTCTACTACGGCGGCAGCGTGCAGCTGCAGTCGATGATCGTCGCCTCCGGAAACTACTGGGTGCCGTGATGACCGACACCGGACACCCGCGCACGACAGCCGCGGCGCACCGGCGGACGGCGCTCGCCCGGGCCGGCGGAGCGGCGCTCGCCGCGGCCGCCCTGGTCCTCGGGGCCGTGGCGGCGCCGCCCGCGGCGACCGCCGCCACGGCGGCGAGCACCGACTACCAGGCCGAGGACGCCGTGCTCGCGCAGGCGAAGACGGCCACCAACCACACCGGGTACACCGGGACCGGCTTCGTCGACTACACCAACACCACCGGCTCCGCCGTCGAGTTCACGGTGAGCGCCACCGCGGCCGGGACCGCTTCGCTGGCCTTCCGGTACGCCAACGCCGGTACGGCGAACCGCCCGATGGACATCGCGGTCAACGGGAAGGTCGTCGCCGCCGGTGTGGCCTTCCCGCCCACCGCCGACTGGGACACCTGGGCGGAGAAGACCGTCGGCGTCGCCCTCGCCGCCGGCGCCAACCGGATCCGGGCCACCGCCACCACCGCCGACGGCGGCCCCAACCTCGACCGCCTCCGGGTGGGCGCGGCGGCCGACACCACCCCGCCGAGCCGTCCCGGTGCGCCGAGCTGCTCCGCCGTCGGGCCGAACGCTCTGACGCTGGGCTGGGGAGCCGCCGGCGACGACGTCGGCGTCGCCGCCTACGACATCTACGAGCACGGCAACAAACTCGCCGAGGCCCCGGGCACCGCGACCTCCCGGCAGCTCACCGGGCTGGCGCCGGCCACCACCTACAACCTCACCGTGATCGCCCGGGACGCCTCCGGCAACGCCTCGCCGGCCAGCGTCGCCGTAGACTGCACCACCACGGCGGGCACCGACCCGGCGCCCGGCCGGCCGGGCACCCCGACCGTCTCGGCCGTCACCCCCACCGGCGCCACTCTGACCTGGGGCGCCGCGACGGACGACAAGGGCGTGGTCGGGTACGAGATCCGCAGCGGCTCCGCCGTCGTGAAGAGCGTCACCGGCACCCCGCCGGCCACCTCGGCGGCGGTCACCGGGCTCGCCTGCGACGCGCCGTTCACGCTCTCGGTGGTCGCCCGGGACACCGCGGGCAACTACTCGGCGCCGTCCGACCCCGTCTCCTTCACCACCGGCGCCTGCCCGGCCGACGGCGGCGTCCCGGGCTCCCCGAGCGCCCTCTCCACGGGGTGGACGATTCCCTGGGGCATCGCCTGGCTGCCGGACGGCACCACCTCGCTGGTCACCGAGCGGGACAGCTTCAAGGTCTTCCGGCTCACCACGGGCGGCGCCAAGACGGCGGTCGGCACCGTGCCCAACGCCGTCACCACCGACGGGGAGGGCGGCCTGCTCGGCATCGCCGTCGACCCCGACTGGGCGGGCAACCACTACGTGTACCTCATGCACACCGCCGCCGAGGGCAACCGGATCGTGCGGATGACGTACAACGGCTCCACGTTGAGCGGCTACAAGGTGCTGCTCCAGGGCATCAAGAAGAACCGCTACCACAACGGCGGCCGGCTGGCCTTCGGCCCCGACGGGTACCTGTACGCGTCGACCGGTGACGCCCAGACGTCCTCGCTGGCCCAGGACAAGAACTCGCTCAACGGGAAGATCCTGCGGCTGACCACCGATGGCAAGCCGGCCCCCGGCAACCCGTTCGGCAACTACGTCTACAGCTACGGCCACCGCAACCCGCAGGGCCTGGCGTTCGACCGCGACGGACGGCTCTGGGAGGCGGAGTTCGGCGACTCGAAGCGGGACGAGCTCAACCTGGTCAAGCCCGGGGCCAACTACGGGTGGCCCACCTGCGAGGGCACCTGCGGGGTGGCCGGGATGACCGACCCCAAGGCGAGCTGGCCGGTCAACGAGGCCTCGCCGAGCGGGATCGCGATCGTGCGCAACGTGGTCTACATGGCGGCGCTGCGCGGTGAGCGGATGTGGCGCATCCCGATCGACGGGAACACCGAGAACGTCGGGACGCCGACCGCGTACTACGTCGGCGCCTACGGCCGGCTGCGGACGGTGTCCAAGGTACCCGGGGCCGACCGGATCTGGCTCACCACCACCAACGCCGACAACAACGGCGGGGCGGCCGACGGGGCCGACAAGGTCTTCACGATCTCGATCGGCTAGCGGCGCGGGGCGTCCGCAACGCGACGGCCCGGGCCGGAGACTCCTTCGGGCCCGGGCCGTCACGACGGGGCGGTCACGGCCTCCGCCCGCCGCCGACCAGCGGGCCGACCGCGACCGCCACCCTGATGGTCGTCCCGTATACGTCCATCGCGGTGCCCCGCTCGCGGCCGGGCGGGAACTCCTGGGGCGACCAGGGCCAGCGACACCGCGAACATCTTCGCGCCGTCGCCAGGGAGACGTGAGGGTCCACCACTTGCGCTGCATGGCTGCCGGTCTCCTTCGCCCTGCCCTCGTACTCCCGCCCGTGGGAGAGACGACGACAGGCCCTTCGCCCGCCGACCGGGTTCGGTCGGGACGGCACCGACCGTACGCACCGCAGGGGTTCGAAGCCGGGCAAGCGTGGCCGGGCGGGTGGGATACCGGACCTGTCCGGCGGAGACGGCGGCGCGCGGGCCGGACGGCGTGGAGGCCGGTCGACCGTGGGTGATCGGCGCTGGGCGGCCCGGTTGCTCTCCGTGGTCGCAAGGTCTCGATCTGCCAACGAAGTGTGCGGGATGTGCTTGTGGCGTGTGGTCGCCCTGATTGAATCCCGAACATCTTTTCATCGGATCGGAGCGTCTCCCCTCATGCCCTCACGCACGTCCGCACGAATGTCGTCCCGCACGACCGCACGCACGCGCGGCGGCCGTCGCGGTCTGGCCGCCGTGGCCGGACTCGTCCTCACCGTCGGTCTCGCGCTGACCGGGTGCGACCCGACGCCGGCCGACGGCGCCACGACCGCCGCCTCCCCGCCCGCCGTCACGGCCCCGGCCGCACCCGTCGCCACCGTCCCGCCGGCCACCCCCGCACCGGTGGTCACCGCGCCCGAGCCCGCGCCGGTGGTGACCCCGTCGGCGGTGACCACGCCGGTGCCGCCCGCGGAGCCCGCACCCGCGCCGACCACGGCCAGGCCCCAGTCGGCCGCGCCCAAGACGCAGCCGCCCGTCACCAAGGCCGCGCCGGAGCCCAAGGCGACCACCGCGAAGCCGCCGACGGACCCGGAGCCGACCGCGCAGCCCAAGGCGGCCGCCGGCGACTGCGAGATCCGCTCCAATGCCGGCAACTGCTACAAGGCGGGCCAGTTCTGCCGCGACGCCGACCTGGGCAAGAGCACCCACGAGGCCGGCGGCCGGGTGATCTACTGCCGCATGGTCAGCGGCAAGCCGCACTGGCAGGCCTGATCCGCCGGTCCGCACCGATGAGGCCCCCGCCCCGCCGGCTCCCTCATCGGTGCGGCGGTGCCTCGAACCCCGCGCGACCGACCTCCGCCGAACCGCTGCCGACGCCCCGCGTCAACGCCGCCGGCCGCGGTCCGACCGGACCGTCAACCCTGCGGGCGCCGTGCGCGGAACAGGACGTGGCCACTGTCGCCTTCGGGGACGAACTCCTCGTGTGACACCTCCAAGCCGGCACGCAGCAGCCAGGACCGGTTCGTCGCCGCGTCCGCGTGACTCCACCACATCGCGGCTCCGCCGCCGAGCCAGTTCTCGTCGGTCCCGGTCCAGGACTGATGCCCGGTGGTGGCCAGAAGCCAGCCGCCCGGCCGCAGCCACGAGGCGATCCGCTCCAGCAGAGCGGGCTGTTCCTCGACCGGTAGGTGGATCAGCGCGTAGAGGCAGATGACGGCGTCGAAGGTCTCCGAGGGGAACGCCAGGGTCATGGCGTCCGCTCGGATGAACTCGGCCCCCGGTACCAGCTCCCGAGCCCGCTGGACCTGGACACCGCTGATGTCGACACCCGTGACGTGGTGCCCTGCCGCGGCGAGCGACCGGGCCACGGGAACTCCGGTCCCGCACCCCACATCCAGTACCGCGCCCGCATCCGGAAGCCGACCGAGCAGATCCTCGATCCATGATCCGTACTTCGTCTCGCTGCCGAACGCGCGCTCGTACTGAACGGAGAGCAAGTCGTACCCGCGCCGGACCAAGTCCTTCGGATCTTCAGGGTTCACAAGGGTGCACGGTAACGGCCCCCGGCACGCGGAGCGACACCATTTCGGCTGCCTCCGGGCTGGAGCCGGAGGCCACCGCAGGCCCCGCAGAGACCAACCCCGAGGAGCACGACACGGGAGGAATATCGGCTCTCCGCCAACCTCGACCTCCCACCACCCGACGCCTTGAAGTGCCGAGGTCAGTGACGTCCTCCGGACACGCACTGGGGTAGTTCACTGACCCAATGAGTGCCCACCTCGTCGGGCGGTCGGGGCCTTACTCCCGGAAGAAGGCGACCGAGCGGATTCGCAGCCTGTCCGACACCTGTCCGACATGGGCCTGCCGTGAGGCTCGAGAGTGAAGGAGCGGCCGGCCCGCATCACTCCGACAGCGGTGAGCAGCGAACCCGGGGGGGTCTGGATGCCGCGGGCGGGTAGCCCGGAAACCGGTTGGTGGGCGTCGCGGAGCCGCCCGTAGACTCCGGTGCTCGTGACCGAGACCAGCGCCACCGCAACCGCCCATGCCGCCGACGCCGCCGACGCCGCCGACGCCGAGCTGATCGGGCACGCCGTGGCCGCCGCCGGGCAGGGCATGATCGACCGCGAGACCGTGGCCGAAGTGGTGGTCCTGTGCGCGGTGGCCGGCGAGCACCTGCTGGTCGTCGGCGCGCCGGGCACGGCCAAGTCCGAGGCGGTCCGCCGGATCGCGGGCCAGCTCGGCGGCCGCTACTTCGAGTACCTGCTCGGCCGGTTCACCGAGCCCAACGAGCTGTTCGGCCCGGTCGACCTGCGTCGACTGCGCGAGGGCCGGATCGAGTTCGAGACCGCCGGGATGCTTCCCGAGGCCGAGATCGCCTTCCTCGACGAGGTGTTCCTCGGCTCCACCGCCGTCCTCAACACCCTGCTCGGCCTGCTCAACGAGCGGGTCTTCCGGCGCGGCGGCACCGTGCTGCACAGCCCGCTGCGGGTCTGCGTGGGCGCGGCCAACCACCTGCCGGACGACCCGGCGCTCGCCGCCTTCGCGGACCGCTTCCTGGCCCGGGTCTTCGTCGAGCCGGTGGCGGACGCGCGGCTGGAGGAACTGCTGGAGACCGGCCGCCGGCCGGCGGCGTCCCCACTCCACCCGCGCGACCTCGCCGGTTCGGGCGATCCGATGGGCCCGACCGGCCTCGCGGCCGCGGCCGCGGCCGACCGGCTCGGCGCGCTCGACCGGCTGGCCGCCGCCGCCCGGGCCTGCGACCTCGACGAGGTCACCCCGCTGGTCGCCGCCGCGCTGCGCCGGCTGCGTGCCGCGGGCGTGCCGATCAGCGACCGGCGGGCGGTCCGGTCGCAGAAGCTCGTCGCCGCGGCCGCCGTGCTCGACGGCCGGACGGCGGCCTCGGCCCGCGACCTGTGGGTGCTGCCGCTGGTCGCCCCCACCGCCGACGCCCAGGCGCAGGCCCGCGACACCCTCGCCGACCTGGTCGAGAAGGCCGCCAACCGCAGCCTGGCGCACGCCGCCGAGGAGCTGTCGCGCAGCTCTGCGGCCCGGGCCGAGCGGCTCGTCCGCACCGGTACGCAGCTGCTGGCCGCGCACCGCACCCTCCCCGAGGGGCGGGACTCCCGGCTGCGGCTGGAGGCCGCGCTGCGGGAGATCGACGCCGGGTTCGACCCGGCCGACCTGTCCGGGGCCCTGGCCGGGATACGTGCCGAGCTGGTCGCGGCGGTCGCGCCCGCATGACCGGTACCGTCACCGCCCCGCCGTCCGGTTCGCTGCCCGGCTCGCCGTCCGTCCCGCCGTCCGTCGCGCTGCGCTGGGAGCGCCGCGAGCCGCCGTTGCCCGCCGCCGCCGTACTCGCCCTGGGCGATGCCGTGGCCGCCCTGGCCGTGGCCGCGCGCGAACGGCTCGCCGGCGGTGCCCGGCTCGGCGTGGTCGCCGGCGACGGCGCGCTGCTGGTGCTCGGCGCCGAGGCCGACCTGCCCTGGGCGGACGGCGCCCGCTACCTGGGCCTCGACGCCGGTGTCCTAATACCCACCACCGCGCGCCCCCGGCCCGCCGCGGCGCTCTGGCGCCGGGCCGTCGGTGCCGAGGGCGACCGGCTCTGCGTCCTGCTCCCCGGGCACGCCCTGGTCGCCGACCCGCCGCCCCCGACCACCGACCCCGCCGCACTGGACCCCTACACGGGCTCCACCGAGGACGCGTCCACCCCGGCGGCGCCGGATCCGGCCGCCGGGGGTGGCCCGCGATGACCGCCCGACCCACGGCCGTCCCGCCGGGCCACCCCGGGCCGGCCGCGAGAACCCGCCGTCCGGCCGCGCGAACCCGCCGTCGGCGTCCGGTCGCCGCCGCGCCAGGGTGCGGCTGCCTGTTCCCCGGTGTCGGGGCCGTGCCCGCTCCCGCGCCCACTCCCGCCGTCCGTCGCGCCCTGAGCGCCCCGGGCCCGTCCTGCGGGAGTGTCCTGCGATGACCGCCCGACTCCCCGCCGCGTTGGCCCCCTGGGCCGCCGGTCTGTCCGCGCTGACGCCGGAACTCGCCGTCGCGCTGGGCCCGTTGCTCCGCCGCCTGGATGCCCTGATCGGCGAGCGTGAGCCCGCCGTCGACGACCGCGGCACCCCGGACGGGCACGGCGGCCTCGCCCGGTCCGGTCGGCCCGACCAACTGCTGCCCTCCGAGTGGCTGCTGGCCGACGAAGCCCCCGACGAGTTCCTGCGCCGCCTGGCCGAGGGTGAACTCCTGCACCTGGCACCCGAGTTCCGTGCCCCGACGGTACGCGGCCGGATCGTCGCGCTGGCCGACACCGGCCCCGCCCAGGCGGGCGCCGGGCGGCTCGTCCAGCTCGCCGCCCTGCTGGTCCTGCACCGCCGGGCAGCCGCGCGCGGCACCGAACTGGTCGTCGGCATCCTGGGTGACCCGCCCGGCCAGTGGCTCACCGGGGACCTCCCGGAGCTGCTGCCGCGCTGGCTCGCCGCCCGCCGGCACACCGACCCGACGCCCGAGGACGTCCGGCGGGCCCGGCAGGGGCTGGACGACGCCGACCGGTCCTGGCTGCTCACCTCGCCCCGGCTGGCCGACCGGCTCGCCTCCCCGCAGCACGTGCTGGCGAGCGAGCCGAGCGGCTGGAGCGCCGACGGCGCCGTCCGCGTCACCGTGCGCCTCGCGCGGACGTCCGTCGAGCTGCCGCTGCCCCCGGCGCCGATCGCCGTCCGAGCGCTGCGCGGCGCCGAGTTCCGCCGGGCCGCGCCGGCGGTGGTCGCCGTTCCGGTCGGGGCGACCGGGCGGGCGCAGCCGGTCTTCACCACCGACGCCCGCACACTCCTGCTGAGGGGCCGGAACACCGCCACCCTGCTCGCGGCCAACCTGCCCGGTGCCGGGCCGGAGCACGACGGCGCGATCCGGACCCGCCGCCACCACCTGCACGGGCCGGTGGTCGCGGCGGGCCGCATCGGCCGGCGTCTGATCGCCCTCCACCTCAGGGGGGAGCGGCTCCTCCCGTACGTCAGTGGCCGCCCGCTCGGGGCGAGCGGCGAGTTCACCGTCGAGCTGGCCGCCCTCGGGCTCGACCGGGCCGTCCTGGAACCCGTGTGCACCGGCCCGCTCCGGCCGGTGCTGCGCGACGGCGACGACCTGCTCTGCCCGCTGGGCGGCCGGTGGTGGCGGATCGAGCGAGGCGGGGGCGCCCGGGACGACGGGCCGTTGGCCCCCGGCGCGGAGGAGCGCGGCTTCCAGCGGGTCCGCGAGCGGCGGCTGTTCCCGCACCCGCTGCTGCCCGAGGCGGAGCGGGCCCGGCACGTCGTGCACGGCGGCACCACCCAGGCCTGGTCCGAGGACGGCAGGAACTGGGTGGTGCAGCCCCGGCAGGGCGGCCGGGTACGGCTCTCGTTCCGGGAGCGGGCCGAGGTGGTCGGCCTGGTCCACCAGGGCGCGGTGCCGGCGCTGATCACCTGCACCCTCGACGGCCGGCAGGTGCGCAGCATCCGGCCGGACGGCACCCGCACGCTCGGCCGCTTCTCCGGCGGCGTCAGTCCGGCCGCCGTCCACCCGACCCTGCCCCTGCTCGCCGCCGAACCGCGCCCGGGCCGGATCGTCATCGGCGACGCCAACACCGGCCGCGTCCTCTACCACCTCGGGAGCGACCAGTGAGCGCCACCGCCGCCGCGTTCCGCGCCACCGTGGCCGCGGCCGGCTTCGTCCTGGACGTCCCGCTGATCGGCGCGGCCGAGGCCGCCGAGCGCGTCCTGGCCCACTGGGCGGACGGCGCCGAGCTGCGCGCGCTCCCGGACGGCCGCTGGCTGCTCGTCCTCGCCGAGCCGGTCGAGGCCCGGGCGGACCGCGCACCCGGACTGCCCGTGCGGCGCCTGCCCGGCGGCGGGCTGGCCGCCGTCGGCGCCGAGGGCGCCCCGGTGCCGACGGGCCGGCTCGTCCTCCCCGTGGCGGGGGCGGTGACGACGCTCCCGATCGCCGAACTGCCGCCGCTGGACCCCTCGGACTGGCTCGACCCGGCCGGACTCACCCTCCACCGGCTCGCGCCGGTCGGTGCGGTGGCCGAGCCCGCGCCCGTCGTCGAGGACCTGCCCCGGCCCGCCCGGCCCGACCTGCGGGCGGCGGCCGGCGTCGGGGCCCGCTCCGAGCGCGCCCGCCGTCTGACCGAGGCGGCTCCGCCCGGCGGCGGTCGGCGGGTCCGCCTCCCGGGCCTGTCCCGGGCCGCCCGGTGGTTCGGCCGGCTTCGGCTGCCCCGCTGGGGGGACGGGTCCGGCCCGGTGGCGTTCATGGCGGCGGCCGTCCTCATCGTCGTCGTCGCCGTGTTCCTGGTCGTCCGGTTCGCCCAGCTGATCGTGGACCGCGGCTTCCACCCCGGCGGGGTCCTGCTCGCGGTGGCCGTCACCGCCCTCCTCGTCCGGGGCAGTTGGGCCACCCGGGGCACGTCCGCCGGAACCGCCGGAACTGGCGGTTCCGCCGCGCGCCCGGCGGGCGGGCGGCCGGTCCGCGCCCGGCGGCCGCTGCTGCGGGGGCTGCTCGCCCGGCTCGTCGTGCGCAGCCCCGCCGGCCGGCTGGTCCACGGCCGCCACGCCCGCTACCTGCGGGAGCTGACCCGCGCCTTCGAGCAGCGCCGCTGGGACGACGCGCTGCGCGACGCGCTCCGGCTCGCCGGCGAATCCCGCCCGACCGAGCAGGGGTGGCTCTCGCTCGGCCTGCCCCGGCGCTTCGCGGGCGCGCTGCGGCCGACCCCGGTCACCGGCGGCCCGGCGGGCGTCTCGCCGATGTCCGGGCCGACCGTGCAGCAGCACCTGGCCGGTCTCTACCGGCAGGCCGCCACCGCGCTGGAGCGGGAGGGGCGGATCGACGAGGCGGCGTTCGTGCTCGCCGACCTGCTGGACGCCCCGGCCGAGGCCGTCGCCCTGCTGGACCGGCACGGCCGGACCGCTCAGGCCGCCGAACTCGCCGAGGGCCGTGGGCTGGCCGCCGATCTGGTGGTGCGGCTCTGGTGGCGGGCGGGTGAGCGCGCGCGGGCGGTCCGGACGGCGCACCGGCGGGCCGCCTTCGCCGACGCCGTCGAGCGGCTGAGCGCCGACGACCCGGGGGCCGGGCGTGAGCTGCGGGCCGCCTGGGTCGAGCACTGCCGCGCGGGCGGCGACCGACTGGACGCGGTCGAAGCCGCCTGGCCGGACGAGGAGTTGCGCCCCTCGGTGGCCGCCGACCTGCGGGACGCGGTCGCGCTCGGCGGCCCGGCGCGCGGCCGGGCACTCGCCCACCTGCTGGCCCTCGGCGCGGGGGAGGCGACCCGGGCGCTCGCGCTGGCCGTCCTGGAGGACGCCGGCGACGACACCGGCACCACCGATGACGCCGGCGCCACCGACGCCGGCCGCGGCCGGGCGACCGGCCGGTCCGCGCTGGCCGGTGCGCTGGCCGGGCTGCCGGGCGCGGACCCGGCGAACGACCGCGAACTCGCCACGGCGGCGCTCCGCGCCGTGGTCCGCGACGGCGGATTCGGCGGGGCCGGCGGCTCCGGCGCCCCGCTCGACCAGCGCACCGAGACCGCCCTGTTCGAGCAGCTGGCGAAGCGTGCCGACCCGCTGGTCGCGGCGGATCTGCCGCGACCGGGCCGGCGCGCCCGTCCCACGGCCGACGGCGGGCACGAGTGGGCCTTCGTGGACCGGCCCGGGACGCTCCCGGTCCTGGACGCGGCGCGGCTGGAGTCGGGCCTGCTGCTGGTGGCCTGCGGCCAGGCGGGGGTGCGACTGCTCGGGCCCGACGGCCGGGTGAAGGCCCGCTGGGACGTCCCGGCGGACGAACTCGTCCTGGCCGACCACGGCGGCACCGCCCTGCTGGTGGCCCGGTACGGGCAGGTCCGCGAGATCTCCCGGCTGGACCTCGGCACCCGCGCCGTCCGGTACTGGGGCACGCTGCGGGTGCGCGGGCTCGTGCCGTCCTTCGACGGCCGACAGCTGCTGACCCGGGACGAGGAGGGCATCGCCGTCCTCGACACCCTGGCCGCGCGCCCGACCGTGGTGTGGCGGGAGCTCGGTGGCGAGCAGCGGCCCGTCGGCCCGCTGGTGCGCACGCCCACGTCCTGCGCGTCCGTCGTCGCCTCCCGGCTGCCCGGGGGTGGCGTGCTGACGGAGCTGTGGCGCTGGGACCAGCCCGGCTGGGAGCTGCGCTCGCGCACCGCGCTGGACGCCGACCTCCTCGGCGAGGGCACGGCGCTGCTGGCGACCGGCCGGCTGCTGACCGGCCAACCCGATCCGGCCCGGGGCGGCACCACACTGCGCTGGTCGACCGACCGGGAGCCGGTGGAACGACTCGTCGACGGCGTGGCGCCGGCCGGGCCGGTCGTCGACGGCGAGCACTGGGCCCTGACGCTCGCCCCGGCCGCTGACGGCACCGTCCGCGTCCACACCGGCACCGCGAGCGAGGCGGAGCCGCCGCGGACCCTGCTGCTCCCGAACGCGACGGCGGCGGGGCAGCCGGGTGCCGGTCTGCCGGCGGTGGGCCTGCGCCACCACGGCGGGGCACTGACGTTCTGGCACCGCTCCGGCCGGGTGCTCGCCACCACCGCCGACGGCTCGGCCGTCCTCGCCAACCTGCGGGTCACCACCGGGTGACCGCTGCTCGGCCGCCGAGCGGCGCGCGGTGGACCCCCACCGGGCGGGGCGGGCCGCTGGGCCGTCCGCGGGGGGCGCCGCCACGGGGCTCGTCGCCCCGGCGGGGACGGCCTCCCGGCCGCCGACACCGGCGCCGGTGGAGCGCCGGTGGAGCGCCGCCGGAGCCCGGTGCCGGCTGCCGGGCGGCGGTGCGGGGCCTCGGCGGGCGGTCAGTCCACCTTGGCCAGGGCCCGGGAGAGCCGTTCGCCCGCCGCGCGGTCGAAGCCGTCGGGGCAGTCGATGCCCTGGGACTGTGCCAGTTCGCGGACGTGCAGGTCGGCGAGTGCCTCGGTGAGGTCGGCGAACGCCACCGCGGCGTCCCGCCCCCGGCGCAGGCCGAGGCCGACGGCGGCCGCGCCCGCCGGTGCGGCCGGCCACCACCAGAGGCCCAGCAGCAGGTACCCGATGCCCCAGGCGCAGAGCCGGGCGGCGGCGCCCAGCTGGAGGCGGGCGGTGTGCAGCTCCGCGCGGGTGCCGTCGGCGGCGAGCAGCCACAGATGGGGCCAGGCGGCCGCGAGGTCCAGGCGGTAGGCGCGCCAGAGGCGTTGGCCGGGGGCGGCCAGCCGGTCCCCGGTGCGGAACGGATGGCGCGGGCGGGCCGCCGCGACGCGGTTGCGTTCGGCGTAGCGGAGCTCCGCGGCGTCGGCCAGGTCGTCGGCGTCGGCCGCGCCGGCGATCCGGGCGCGGCCCGCCGCCAGCAGGGCCGACCGGTAGGCCTCGTCCGCCGTGCGCCAGCGGCGCAGCCGCCGGTCGGCGAGGCGACGCAGCAGCGGGCCGCGCGCCTCGGCGCACCAGAGCAGTTCCACCCCGGTGCCCAGCGCCTGGGCGGCCGCCCCGATCGCGGCCGCGCCGACCAGGACGGCCAGGGCGACGACGGCGATCACGGCGGCGCTGTGCGAGCCGGGCGCGGCGGCCAGGTCGTCGAGTCGTGAGCGGAGCCGGCCGAGGTCGCCCCAGTGGCGCTGGCCGAGGACGCCGGCGGTGGTCAGGGCGGCGAGGTAGAGCAGGCCGGGGAGGGCGAGCAGCGCGACCCAGCGTTCGGCGATTCGGCCGCCCAGCGCGCCGAGGAAGGCGCTGGTCACCGGAGTCCGACCGCCCGCAGCGGCTGTCCGAACACCCGGCACTGCGACGCCTGCGCGGCGTCCGGCACCTCCACCCGGCCGCAGTGGCCGTGCGGGCAGGCCAGGACGTGCAGCGGCGGGTGGCCCGGGCCGGAGACCGGCAGGGCGCGGTAGGCGGGGCCGGGGACGGGGGTCGTGCGGAAGGAGCCGAGCCCGGCGCTGTGCCCGGCCATCAGCAGCAGCTCCTCCAACTCGTCGAACACGTCGTCGAGTTCCGCCGCCGGCCGGCCGGCCCGCAGCTCAGCGGTGAGGTGTTCCACCAGGCGGTGCCCCGCCGGGCCGAGGTCGAGCGAGTCGGGTGCGGAGGTCAGCCGCCGGCAGAACTCCCCCAACCGCGCGTGCCCGGCCGTCGGACCGTCCGGCTCGCGGCTCGCCGTCTCGACCACCCGGCCCCCTTCATGGCGTCGTCCGCGGATCGTGGATCGTCGTCGCGGATCGTGGATCAGTATAACGACGGCCTCCTGACGGTACGTTCGCTAGGATATGGAGCGATTCCACCCGCCGAGGCGGGGAGTTGGAGCAGACCGGCCGATCGGCGCGACGGAGCGCCCGGGGGTGATCGTCTCGCAGGCGCGGCTTTCGGTGACGGGAGGCGGGGCGGATCCGGCCGCCGAACTCCTGCTGCACCACCTCAGAACGGGCGACCGGGCGGCGCTGGACCGGGCGGTCCGGACGACCCGGAAGTACCTGCGCACGGCGCCGCCGGGCGACCCGGGCCGGCCCGTCCGGGCGGGCAACCTCCTGGTGGCGCTCCTGGTGCGCTGGCAACTGCTCGGCGACCGGCGGGACCTGGACGCCCTGATCGAGCTCGGGGTCGAACGCGCGGCGGCCGAGCCGCCCGCGGCCCAGGACGTCCGGCTGCTCGCCCTCGGGTACCGGACCAGGTTCGACCTCGACCACCGGCCGGCGGATCTGGACGGCGCGGTGGCGATGTTCGCCCGCGCGGCCGGACTGCCGCAGCAGCCGCCCACCGTGGGGGAGGCGCTGGCCGGCCTCGGCGCGGCACTGTCCGAGCGCTACCGGGCCGCCGGCCGCGAGCAGGACCTGACCCGGGCCGAGAGTGCCTACCGGCGGGCGCTGGACGGCCTGCCGTCCGACCCCGACGACCTCGTCGCCCTGCTGCTCGGTCTCGCCGAGGTGCTGCACTCCGGCTACGAACTCACCGGCGACACCGAGGCGCTGGAGGAGGCGCTGGGGCTGTGGCGCGAGGTGCCGGCCGTGGTCCCGGCGGGCCACGAAGCCCGGCTGCCGGCGCTGCACAACCTGGCCCAGGGCCTGCGGACCTGGTACGCCCTCACCGGCGACCCGGGCGACCGCGAGGAGATGCTCCGGGTGAACCGGGCCTCGCTGGCCGCGACGCCGGCCGGGCAGCCGGGCCACGGCGGCTGCCTGGCCGGGCTCGGGGTGGCCCTGCGGCTGGCCGCCGAGGCCACCGGCGACTTGGCGGTGCTGCGGGAGTCCGTCGACCTGCTGCGCCGCGCCGCGGCCGTGCCGGAGCGCGACGCCACCCGGCGCCCGCACCGGCTGAACAGCCTCGGCAACGCGCTGCACCGGCTGGCGCAGTGGACCGGTGACGTGGAACTCCTCGACGAGGCCGTCGAGGTGCTGCGCGAGGCGCTGGCCGGGGAGCGGCCCGGCACGAAGACCTTCGGCGAGATCCTCGCCAACCTCGCCGTCACCCTGCGGGAGCGCGGGTTCCAGACCGACGACCCGCAGGCCTTCCGGGAGGCGGCCGAGCTGGCCCGCCGGGCCGTCGACGAGGGACCGGTCCGGCCCGCCGACCGGGTCGACCGGCTGGCCAACCTCGGTGTGGTGCTGCAGAGCCGGCACGGTGCGACCGGCGAGCCGGCGGTGGCCGACGAGGCGATCGCGACGGCCCGCGAGGCCCTCGCGCTGACCCGGTCCGGCAGCCCGGCCCTGGGCGACCGGCTGAACCACCTCGCCAACGCGCTGCGGGCCCGGTTCGACGCGACCGGCGACCTGGCGGACCTGGACGAGGCCGTCGCCCTGCTGGAACGCGCCGTCGAGGAGAGCCCGTACGGCGACCCCCGGCTCGCCCTGGTGCTCTCCAATCTCGGCAACGCCCGGCTCGACCAGTACCGCACGACCGGGGACGGGGCGGCGCTGGAAGCGGCGGTGAGCGACCTCGGCCGGGCCGTCTGGGCCGATGCCGAGGGCACCGCGGCGCACGGCGGCTACCTGCGGTACTACGCCGACACCCTGCTGATCCTCCACCACCGGGACGGCGACCCGGGCGTGCTGCGGGCCGCCGAGGACGCCTACCGGCGGGCCGCGCGGACCGAGGCGATGCCGGCCCACGGCCGGGTCCTGGCCGCCTGGGAGTGGGGCGCCGCGGCGGCGACCGGCGAACGGTGGGAGGAGGCCCTGCACGGCTACGAACTGGCCGTACGGCTGCTGCCGTTCGCCGCCTCGGGCCGGCTGGCCCGCGGTGACCAGGAGCGCAGCCTCTCCCGGGTGCACGGGCTGGCCGCCGAGGCCGCCGCCTGCGCCGTTCAGGCCGGGGACCTCGTCCTCGCCGTCCAGCTGCTGGAACAGGGCCGGGGCGTCCTGCTGGGCCGCACCATCGCCACCCGCGACGGCCTGGGCCGGCTGCGCCGCGCCCATCCCGCGGCCGCCGAGCGGTTCCGCGAGCTGATCGAGCGGATCGACGCCGCCGACGCCGACGCCCTCGACGCCCTGGACGCCCCCGACGCCCTGGACGCCCCCGACGCACGGGACGCCGCCGACCCGGCCGACGGGGCGCCGGGGCTGCCCGGCACCACCGGCAGCCACCTGCGGCACACCCTGGCGGCGCGGTTCGAGCAGCTGGTGACGGAGATCCGCGCCCTGCCGGGCTTCGCGGACTTCTTCTCCCCGCCCTCCCCGGACCTCCTGGCGGCGGTCTCCCGGCGCGGGCCGGTGGTGCTCGCCTACTGCAGCGGGTACCGCAGCGACGCACTGGTCCTGTGGTCGGGTCAGGTCCTGCTGGTCCCACTGCCCGGGGCCACTCCGGAGGCGGTGGACGAGCAGGTCCGCCGGCTGGAGGCGGCGCTGGCGGCGGCGGCCGACCCGGCGACCGACCGGGCGGCCCAGGTGGCGATCGGCGGGGTGCTCCGCTGGACCTGGGACCACGTCACCGGACCGGTGCTCGACCGGCTCGGCTTGTCCGGGGCGGCGGCGGACGGCCGGTGGCCCCGGGTCTGGTGGTCGCCGGGCGGCGCGCTCTCCGCCCTGCCGCTGCACGCGGCGGGCCACCACGGGGACGCGACGGGCCACGACGGCGGAGCGGGCCGGCCCGAGGCGGCGCCCGGCGGGAGGCCCCGCACCGTGCTCGACCGGGTGGTCTCCTCCTACACCCCGACCGTCCGCGCGCTCGCGTACGCCCGCACCCGGGAGACCGGACCGGAACCGAGCGGACCGGAACCGGCCGGACCGGGCCCGGCCGGACCGTCGGCGGGCGGGTCCGCGCCCGGCGGCCCCCCGGCCGCCGACGGCCTGCTCGCGGTGGCGCTGCCCGAGACCCCGGGTGCCCGCCCGCTCACCGGCGCCCGGCGCGAGGTCGAGCTGCTCCGCGGGCTGCTGCCCACCGAGCTGCTGATCGGCGAGGAGGCCACCCTGGCACGCGTCCTCGAAGCGCTGCCCCGCCACTCCCACGTGCACTTCGCCTGCCACGGCGTCAGCGAGCCGCGGGACCCGTCCAACGCCCGCCTCCTCGTCCACGACCACCGGACGGCGGCGCTGACGGTCCGCCGGATCGCCCGGCTGGACCTGCCCGCGGCCCGGCTCGCCGTCCTCTCGGCCTGCGAGACGGCCCGGGGCGCCGCGGACCTGGCCGACGAGGCGATCCACATCACCTCCGCCTTCCAGCTCGCCGGGTACGCCCATGCCGTCGGCACCCTCTGGCCGGTGCACGACCTGCTGGCGCTGCGGATGACCAGGCTGCTCTACCAGGGCCTGCGGGCCGGCCGGCCCGCCGGGGCGCCGGGGCTGGACACCGACCGTACGGCCGAGGCGCTCCACCACGCCGTCCGGCAGTGCCGGACGGCGTTCGCCACCAGTCCCGGCCTCTGGGCCGCCCATGTGCACGCCGGCGCCTGACCGGCCGGACCGCGACGACGAGACGACGAGACGACGAGACGACGAAGGAGGACCACCGATGAGCGGATGGTGGCGCAGGCGGGCCGAGCGTGCCGCGCGGGCCGACGGCACGGGCGGCCCCGCGCCGTCGGGACCGCCCGGCGAGGGCGCCGAGGACGGGCCGGCCGCCGCCGACGGGCTCCGGGAGCCGCGCTGGCAGCCGCCCGGGGCCACCATCACCGTCACCGAGGTGACGGAGGGCCGGCCGGAGCAGGAGATCGCCCGGGTCCGCGTCCAGCCGGTGGAGGTGGCCGAGTGGCGGGCGAACGCGGCCATCGAGAAGCTGGGCGCCGACCACCCCGAGACCCTGATCCTCCTGCGGGAGTACGCCCGGGTCCTGGCGCACACCCCGGGCGGCGACGACCGCGCGGTCGAGCTCTACGAGTACGTCGCGGGCACCCAGCGCGCGGTGCTCGGCGCCCGCCACGAGGAGACCCTGCGGACCGACGCGGAGCTGGCGGACCTGCTGCACCACCTCGGCCGGGTCCAGCAGGCCGAGTCGCTCTGGCAGGCGAACTTCCGCGCCAGGGCAAAGACACTCGGCCGGGACCACCCGGACACCCTGCACAGCGCCGACGGGCTGGCCGCCGCCCTGGAGTCCCTGCGCCGCTCCGCGGAGGCCGAACCGCTGCTGCGCGACACGCTGGACCGCCGGACCAGGCTGCTGGGCGCGGACCACCCCGAGGTGCTGTCCGCCGTCAACCGGCACGCGGCCGCCCTGATCAACAGCGGCCGCCACCGGGCGGCCGAGCGGTCCCTGCGGGCCCTGGTACCCCGGATCGAACAGCGCTACGGGCGTGACCACGAGCGCACCGTGGCGGCCCGCAGCAACCTCGCCGCCGCCCTGGTGCGGCTGGGCCGCCATGCCGAGGCGGAGCCGCAGCTGCGGGCGGTGGCGGCCTCCTGGGAGTCGCTCGCCGGGCCGAACGCCGACGACACCCTCTCCGCCCGCAACAACCTGGCCGCCGTTCTGCACGGCATGGCGCGCTACCAGGAGGCCGTCCCCCTCCTGCGGGACATCCTGGCCCGGCGGATCGCCCTGCACGGGGACGGTCACCCCGTCACGGTGAGCTCCCGGGAGAACCTGGCCAACGTCCTGATCGACGCCGGCCTCCTCGCCGAGGCGGCCGGCCTGCTGACGCGCTGCGCCGCCGACTACAGCCGGATCCACGGCCCGGGCCACCCCCGTGTGCAGGTCGTCCGGGAGCAGCTGGACTGGTTGCGCGAGAACCTGCGCTGACCGCTGACCGCTGACCGCTGACCGCTTCGCGCTGACCGCCGGTCACCGGTCACCGTCGGCGGCGCCGCGGGATCGTCCCGCCCCCGTCATGGTGTTGTTGTGTCCCCTTCACATGAGGGATGCTCAGCCACGGCATCCTTCCGAACGGCGGAAGCGACCGCCGACCGCGTTCTGACAAGGGGACAAGTCATCGTGACCGCACGCCGCGCCCTCGCCGGCACCATCGCCACCGGTCTGCTCGCCGCGGCCGCCGCCCTCCTCCCGGTGCAGTCGGCCGCCGCGAGCGGCCCCGGTGAGCTCCCGTTCGGCTCGGCCACCACCGTCGGGCTGCACAACACCTACGACCCGGCCGCGTTCGGCTACCTCGCCCAGGGCCTGGACACCGGCACCGGCATGATCGAGCTGGACGCCTGGACGGACACCGTGACCCAGGAGTGGAAGGTCAGCCACTCCAACCCGCTCGGCAACGCCAACAACTGCGTCAGCGCGAGCACGCCCGCCCAGCTCTACACCGGCGGTGCCAACAAGAACCTGGAGACCTGCCTGGACGACGTCCGGGTCTGGCTCGGCGCCCACCCCGGCGCCGGCCCGCTGGTGGTCAAGCTGGAGCTCAAGGCCGGGTTCGCCGCCAACCGCGGCATGGGCCCCGCCCAGCTCGACTCCCTGATCGCCGGTCACCTGGGCTCCGCCGTGCTGCGCCCGGCCGACCTGCTCGCCAGGCCGGGCGGCGGCTCGTACGCCACGGCGGACGACGCGGTCCGGGCCGGCAACTGGCCGACCAGGGCCTCGCTCGCCGGGCGGGTGCTGGTGTACGTGATCCCCGGATCGCTGGAGGAGGGCAACCCCTTCGACACCCTGCACACCGACGTCGAGTACGGGCGTCACCTGCGCGACCTGGCCGCGGCCGGGCGGATCGGCGACGCCCAGGTGTTCCCGGCCGTGCACGGCGCCGCGGCCGGCGATCCCCGCGCCAAGTACCCGGAGACGGCGATCCGCCCCTGGTTCGTGGTCTTCGACGGTGACGCCGCCGCCTACCTGGGCGGCATCGACACCGCCTGGTACGACAGCCGGCACTACCTGCTGACGATGACCGACGCGCAGAACGTCGCACCCGCGATCAGCGCCACCGACCCCACCGCCGACCAGGCCCGCGGCCGTACCGAGCAGCTCGCCCGGGCGCACGCGAGCATCGTCTCCAGCGACTGGCGCAAGCTCCCCGCCGTGCAGTCGCTCGCCCTGACGCGGGGCTGACGGCCCGTCCCGCCACCGCCGTCCCGCCCGCCGTCCCGACCCGCGCGTTCCGCCGGGAGGGGCGGCAGTGGCTTATCGTGTAATGCATGACTAGCGCGAGTGACCATTACGAGCTGCGCGCCGGTGTGCCGGACGTGGACACCTTCCGACGGCTGCGGACCGGCGCGGGGATGAGCGACCGGCCCGCCGCGGCGGTGGCGGCCGGGCTTCCCCACACCTGGCACGGGGTGACGGTGCACCTGGACGGCCGGGTGGTCGGGATGGGCCGGATCGTGGGCGACGGCGGGTCCGTCTTCCAGATCGCCGACGTCTGCGTCCTGCCCGAGCACCAGGGCCGCGGCCTCGGCGGGCGGATCATGGCCCTGCTGACCGCCGAACTGGAGAGCCGGGCCCCGGCGGGCGCCTACGTCTCGCTGATCGCCGACGGTGACGCCCACCGGCTCTACGCCCGGTACGGCTTCCGGGAGACCGCCCCGCACTCGGTGGGCATGCACCGCCTGGTCTGAGCCCGTTCCCGGGGTCGGCGGCCGCCCGGGTGCGGAGGCCTCGGTGGCCCGCGACGCGGGGTGACAATACGACAGTTGGTGTGCGACGCTGCATCCTCGCGCGGAGCCGACCGCGCTGCGGGGGAACCGGGGGACGGCCGCGTGGACGACGAACTGCACCCGAGCGGGCCCCGCCACGACGGGCGAAGCGGCCCGGACGACCGCGCGGGCGACACCGAGCGCGCGGGCGGGTCGGCCGGCCGGACCGTGGGCGTCCTGGTCGCCGTCGTGGGCCTGCTCCTCGCGGCCTCGGCCCTGCGGCCGGACGGCGGTCTGCTCGGTGCGCCCGCCGCCACGGTGCCGGTGGAGGCCCTCGGACTCGTCCTGCTGCTCGCGCTCGGCTGGCTGTTCGTCATCGGCCGCTTCGCGCTGCGCTTCCGCGCGGAGGTCCGCCACCTCGACGGGCCGACGCCGTGGGCGGAGCGCCTGCGGGAGGCCACCGCGGTCCTGCTGCCCGGGGCCGCCGCCGCGGTGCCGGTGCTGCTGTTCGTCTTCCACGGGCGGGCGGTCAAGGACTCGGTCGATCCGCCGTCGCTGCCGCCGGTGCCGGCCTTCACCCCGCCCCCGGCGTCGCCGCCGCCGGTCTGGCCCGACCCGGTGTCCGGCAAGAGCTGGCTCTCGACGGTGATCCCCGTGGTGTTCGGCGCGCTCGCCGTCGCCCTGGTGGTCGTCGTGGTGGTGGTCGCCGTCCTGCTGCTGCGGCGGCTGCGGATCGCCCGGCGGCCGCCGCCGGCGCGACTGCCCGCCGCGCCGGCCCGAGGTGAGGACGCCCTGGCCGCCGCGGTCGACACCGCCCGGCGCGCCCTCACCGGCGCCGACGCGCGGGCGGCGGTGATCGCCTGCTACGCCGCGATGGAGGCCTCGCTGGCGGCCTCCGGACTGTCCCGCCGGGCTCCCGAGAGCCCGACCGAACTGCTGGAGCGTGCGGTGACCGACGACCGCGTCGACCCCGTCCACGCGCGGGCGCTCACCGCGCTGTTCCGGGAGGCCCGGTACTCCACCCACCCGATGGACGAGACCCATGTGCGCCGGGCGCGGTCGGCCCTCGACGCGCTCGCCGAGCGACTGGCGGACCGGGCCGGGTCACCGCCGGAGCCCGCGACGGCGGGGGCAGCCGGGGCAGCCGGGTCGGCCGGGGCAGCCGGGTCGGCCGGTACCGGAGGCCACCGATGAGCGCCCGCCGGCACGGGCGACAGGCCGACCCTGCCGTCTCCTCCGCCGCCCCCGCCCCCGCAGCCGTGGACCCGAAGGGCCGGGCCGGTGGCGAGCTCGCCGCACCCGGCTCGGTCCGGCACAGCCTGATCGAGCTGACGGTGGCCGCCGTACTGGCCGAGGTCCTGTTCGCGCTGGTCGGCGGCGCGCCCGCGGCCGCCGCCGGAGCCGTCCTGCTGACCGCCACCGGACTGGTCGCCGGCCGGTACGTGGCCGGTGCGGGCTTCCTCGACATCGGCCTGCGCGACCGGCAGCGCGTGATGGACTCCCGGGAGCCGGGCCTCGGCGACTGGCGCTGGACCGTCCGTCAGGGCCTCGACCCGAACGGCGACGCCCGGCCGTTGCGCGGCCGGCTCCGGCGGCTCTTCGCGGCGCGCCTGTCCGAGACCCACGGCGTCTCGCTCGACACCGACCGCGCCCAGGCCGCCGAACTGATCGGTCCCCGGCTGTGGCCGTGGATCGACCCGGACGCCGCGGACCCGGACGCGGCCCTCCCGGGCCCCGTCCTGCTCGCCCTCGTCGACCGGCTCGAATCCCTCCAGCCGCCCGGCCCCAGGCCGTCGAAGTCCGGGTAGCCGGCGCCGTCCCCGAGGGACGCCCAGCACCCGCCGTTTCCCCGCACCCCCGCCGGACCCGGTAGTTGGCCGGCCGACGCCGCCCTTCAGGAGAGCCATGACCGCCGTTCCCCAGGCCCCCGTCCCGGACACCGAGCACGCCCCGGTGGCCGAGCAGTCCCCGGGGCGTCCGGCCGAGGCCCAGGTGCTGACGCCGCAGGAGGCCGGCCGCCGCGCCCGCGCGGTGGTCGAGGAGATCGAACGCGCCGTGGTCGGCAAGCCCGAGGCCCTCCGGCTGGTGATGCTGGGGGTGCTGGCCGGCGGCCACGTGCTGATCGAGGACCTGCCCGGGCTCGGCAAGACCCTGCTGGCCCGCTCGTTCGCCACCACCCTCGGCCTGGACTTCCGCCGGATCCAGTTCACCCCCGACCTGCTGCCCTCGGACGTCACCGGCGCGCCGTTCTACGACCGGCGCAGCGGCGAGATGGTCTTCCGCCCCGGGCCGCTCTTCACCCAGCTCCTGCTGGCCGACGAGATCAACCGCACCCCGCCGAAGACCCAGGCCGCGCTGCTGGAGGCGATGGCCGAGGGCCAGGTCTCCGTCGACGGCGCCACCCGCCGGCTGCCGCAGCCGTTCGTGGTGATCGCCACCGCCAACCCGATCGAGTACGAGGGCACCTACTCGCTGCCGGAGGCGCAGCTCGACCGCTTCCTGCTCCGGGTGCGGATGGGCTACCTCACCACCGGTCTGGAGGCCTCGATGCTCCGGGCCCGGCTGGACCGGGCGGTGCCCGAGCCGGTCCTGGAGACGGTCAGTAGTCCGGCCGAACTCCTCGCCATGCGGGCGGCGTTGGAGCGGGTCGAGGTCGACGACGACCTGGTCGACTATGTGATCGCGCTGGTCCACGCCACCCGCAACGACCCGCAGATCCAGGTCGGCGCCTCGCCCCGGGGCGGTCTCGCGCTGGTCCAGCTGGCCCGGGCCCGCGCGATGCTGGAGGGCCGCGACTACCTGACCCCGGAGGACGTCAAGGCGCTCGCCGTTCCGGCCCTGGCCCACCGCATCACCCTGACCCCGGAGTTGTGGGTGCGCCAGGTCGAGGCGGACGACGTGCTGGCGCGCCTGGTCGCCGCCGTCCCGGCGCCGCAGACCCTGCCGCGCGCGGCCGGCGGGCCGGGGAGCGGCCCGGTGGACGCCCCGGACGCCGCCCGGTGAACCCCGAGCCCTCCGCCGCCGACCGGCCCGGGCAGCAGGCCCGCCGGCTCGCCGCCCAGAGCGCGGGACCCGGCGGGCGCCCGGTACGGCGGCTCGCCGGCCCGGCCGCCGGCCCCGGTGCGCGCCCCGCCCGCGGCCGCCCGGCCCGGACCGTCCGGACCGGAGGGCCGACCGGTACGCGGTCCGGCCTGAGCGCCGGCCCGCGCACCGACCCGCGCACCGGCCCGGGCACCGCCCGGCGGACGGCCACCCGGGGCCCGGAGCAGGCCGCCGCGCGCCTGGTCGCCCGCAGCGCCCGGGCCACCGCGGCCGGCCTGCCGAGCACCCCGCCCTCCCCGCACTGGCGCCCCGGCGAGCGGACCCTGCGCCTGCTCACCGTCGCCACCGTCGCGGCCGTCGCCGCGCTGGCCACCGGCCACGCCTGGCTGCTCGCGCTGGCCGCGGGCCCGGCCGTCCTGCTCGCACTGGCAGCCCCGGGCACCGGCCGGCCGTCCCGGCTGGCCGCCGAGAACAGCGTCGAACCGAGCCGCTGCCTGGAGGGCGAGCCGATCACCGTACGGATCACCGTCCGCCACGACGGACGGATCGGCCGGCTCGACCCGGCCGTCGCCCTCGGCCCCGGCGTCGCCCTGACGGCGGTGACCGTCGGCGCCACCGAGGTCGACCTGGTGCTCCGGGCCGAACGCTGGGGCCGCTGGACCCTGGGCAGCGTCGACATCGACGTCTACGACGCCGGCGGTCTGGCCCGCCGGACGGTGCGCACCGACCTCGGCACGGTGGACGTCTTCCCGGTACCGAGCGCGGCCCGACTCACCCCGATCCCGGTACGGCTGCCCGAACGCCTCGGCGAGCACACCACCGCGCACGAGGGCACCGGCGTCGAGGTCGTCGGCGTGCGCCCGCACGTGCCCGGTGAGCGCCAGCGGCGCATCCACTGGCCGTCGACCACCCGCCGCGACGCCGTCCAGATCAACCAGTTCGCGGCGGAGCGGGCCGCCGACGCGGTCGTCCTGCTGGACACGCTGGCCGACTTCCTGGACGCGGCCACCGGCCGGTCCAGCCTCGACGAGACGCTGCGCGCGGCCGGCGGCCTGACCCGCGCCTACCTGCGCCGGCACGACCGGGTCGGCCTGATCGCGGTCGGCGGGAAGCTGCGCTGGCTCGCCGCGGGCAGCGGGGACCGGCACTTCTACCGGATGGTGGAGAGCGTGCTGGAGGTCCGCCAGGACCGGGGCCACCGCGGGCCCCTGGTGCCCCGGCTCCCGGCGGCGGCGCTGCCCGGCCACGCGCTGGTGTACGCCTTCACCTCGCTCGCCGACCAGCGCATCCTGGACGTGCTCGGCCAGGTCCGCGACCGCGGCAACCCGCTGGTCGTGGTGGAGGTCCCGGCCGGCGAACCGGCGGTGGAGCCCGGTGACGAGATCGGCGCGGTGGCCCTGCGGCTCTGGCACGCCGAACGCGAGGCGATGCGCTCGGCGCTGCGCGCCCGCGGCATCCCGGTGGCCCGCTACACCCCGGGCGAGGCGCTCGACCTGGCGCTCGCGCCACTGCTGCGCCGCCGGATCGGGGGAGGAGCCCGATGACCACCGTCGACGACACCCCGGCCGCTGCCCCGACCGCCGCCCCGACAACCGCCTCGGTCGCTGATTCGGTCGCTGCCGAGCCTGGGATCGCGCCCGCCGCCCGGTGGGTCGGGTGGGCCGAGCGGGCCGCACTGCGCTGCACGGGCGTCGCGCTGGCGCTCACCGCCGCCGGGGTCGGCGGCACCGTCGACGGCGCGGTGGACCGGTTCGGCCCGGTCGCCGCGGTCGTCGCCGCGGTCTTCGCCCTCTGGGCCGCCCCGCCGCTGGACGAGCCGCCGCGCCGCCCGCACAGCTGGCCCGGTCGGCTCGCCGCGTCGCGCAGCACCGTGCTGGCGGCCGGGAGCGTGCTGCTGGCCGCGCTGGGCGAGCCCCCGTTCGGCGGGATCGCGGCGGTGGCCGCGCTCCTGATCGGCTACCTGCTGCTGGTCGACGTCCTCGGCCCGCAGCGCGACCGCGTCCGGCCCGTGCACGCACTGGCCGCCCTCGCCGCGTCCGGCCTGGTCCTGTCCGTCGCCCTCGCGTCGACCGGCGCGGGGGAGTGGTCGCGCCCGATCGCCCTGGCCGGCCTGGCGGCCGCGGCCTGGGGCGTCACCCAGGCGCTCCGACCCCGGCCCGGCCCCCGACCCCGGCCCGGCCCCCGGGCACGGCCGGCGGAGCCGCACCCCGGCGACTGAGCGCCCGCGGGCCCGCGCCGGGTCGCCGGTCGCCCGGTGCCGGGGTGTTCCGCCGTCGCCGTGCGCGCCCCGGGACCGAGCCGGGTGGCCGTGTGCGGCGCTCCGGGCACCGGCCCGGGCCGGGCTGCGCCCCCCCCGCCTCGCCGGGCGCCGCTCGTGCGGGGTGCTCCGGTGCCCGGGGTCGCCGGTCGCCCGGTGCCGGGGTGTTCCGCCGTCGCCGTGCGCCCCCCGGTCGTGCGCCCCCCGCCCCGCCCCGCCGGGCGCCGCTCGTGCCGGATGGTCCGGTGCCCCGGGGGTCGCCCCGTGTGGGCCGAAGGTCGCGCGCTGGCTACGATCGGTGAGCACGGGGCAGAAGGATGCGCCGGGCCGCGCGGCCGGCGCACGGCGAGGAACACTGTGGGAGAGACGATGGCACACGCACGGGCCGGGCAGCAGGCGCAGCCGGACGACCTGGTGGACGTGGCACGGTTGGTGACGGCGTACTACACGCTGCACCCGGACCCGGAGGAGCCGGGCCAGCGGGTGGCGTTCGGCACCTCGGGGCACCGCGGCTCCTCGCTGGACGCCGCGTTCAACGAGGACCACATCGCCGCCACCACGCAGGCGATCTGCGAGTACCGGGTGGCCCAGGGGACCACCGGCCCGCTGTTCCTCGGCGCGGACACCCACGCCCTGTCCGAGCCGGCCCGGGCGACCGCCGTCGAGGTGCTGGCGGCCAACGGCGTCACCGTCCTGCTGGACAGCGCCGACGGCTACACCCCCACCCCGGCCGTCTCGCACGCGATCCTGGCCCACAACCGGCGCCACCCGCACGCACTGGCCGACGGCATCGTGGTGACGCCCTCCCACAACCCGCCGCGCGACGGCGGGTTCAAGTACAACCCGCCGAGCGGCGGTCCGGCCGGTTCGGAGGCCACCGGCTGGATCCAGGACCGCGCCAACGCCCTGATCCGGGACGGCCTGCGGGGCGTCAAGCGGGTGCCCTACGCCCGTGCCCTGGCCGCCGCGACCACCGGCCGCCACGACTACCTCACCGCCTACACCGAGGACCTGGTCTCGGTGCTGGACCTCGACGCGGTGCGGGCGGCGGGCCTGCGGATCGGCGCCGACCCGCTGGGCGGGGCGTCGGTCGCCTACTGGGGCCGGATCGCCGAGACGCACCGGCTGGACCTGACCGTCGTCAACCCGGTCACCGACCCGACCTGGCGGTTCATGACGCTGGACTGGGACGGCAAGATCCGGATGGACTGCTCCTCGCCGGCCGCGATGGCCTCGCTGATCGAGCGCCGGGACCGGTTCGCGATCGCCACCGGCAACGACGCGGACGCCGACCGCCACGGCATCGTGACGCCGGACGGCGGCCTGATGAACCCGAACCACTACCTGGCCGTCGCCGTCGACTACCTGTACCGCCACCGCGCCGACTGGCCGGTGGACGCGGCGGTGGGCAAGACGCTGGTGTCCTCCTCGATGCTGGACCGGGTCGCCGCCGACCTCAAGCGGGACCTCGTCGAGGTGCCGGTCGGCTTCAAGTGGTTCGTCGACGGGCTGCTGGAGGGCTCGATCGCGTTCGGCGGCGAGGAGTCGGCCGGGGCGTCGTTCCTGCGCCGCGACGGCGGGGTGTGGACCACCGACAAGGACGGCATCCTGCTGGCCCTGCTGGCCTCGGAGATCACCGCGGTGACCGGCCGCACGCCCAGCGAGTACTACCGCGACCTCACCGACCGTTTCGGCGCCCCCGCCTACGCCCGGGTGGACGCCCCGGCCGACCGCGAGCAGAAGGCGCTGCTGGCCCGGCTGTCGCCGGAGCAGGTCCGCGCCGGCGACCTGGCGGGCGAGGCGGTCACCGCCGTCCTCACCGAGGCGCCCGGCAACGGCGCCGCGATCGGCGGGATCAAGGTCTGCACCGAGAACGCCTGGTTCGCGGCCCGCCCCTCGGGCACCGAGGACGTCTACAAGATCTACGCCGAGTCCTTCCACGGCGCCGACCACCTCGCCCGGGTCCAGGCCGAGGCGCGCGAACTGGTCAACGAGGTCCTCGCGGGCCCGGCGGCCTGACCTCCCGCTCCGCACCTGCCGTTCCGCACCTGCCGCTTCGCGGCGCCGGGCCCCGGCCCGGCGCCGCGGGGAGCCGGCGGCCGTCCGGGGCTCAGGTCCCGGCGGTGGCGGGTTGCTCGGCGTCACCGAAGCGCGCCAGGGTCAGCGCGCCCAGGACCGCGGCGGCGAACCCGGCGACGGCGAGCGGCGTCGCGTCGTGACGGGTGTGGTCGCCGAGCAGCAGCACCCCGACGATCGCGGGGCCCAGGGTCTCGCCGAGCACCATCGCCGCCGTCGCGGCGGTGACCGACCCGCTCTGCATGGCCCAGGTGAGCGCGGTGAAGCCGCCCAGCCCGGCGACGGCGATCGCGTACGCCGAGGGTTCGCCGAACAGCTCCGGCAGCCGTGCCCCCGGCAGGACCCGGACCGCGACGCCCACCACCCCGAACTGCAGGCCGGCCACCAGGCCGAGCAGCGGGGCGCGCCGCGCCCCGGCCAGGTGGACCACCGCCCACCCCACGGCCGTCAGGGCGACCGAGACGAGCAGCACGCCCAGGCGCAGCGGCTGGTCGCCGGACCCGCGGCCGTCGTGTCCGGCGGTGAGCGCGAGGACGCAGAGCCCGGCACAGACCGAGGCCACCCCGATCCACTCGCTGCGCCGCAGCCGGATCCGCAGCACCCGGGACGCCCCCACGGCGGTGACGGCGAGGGCGGAGGCCAGGGCGGCCTCGACCTCGTAGAGCGGCAGCCGCTCCAGCGCGACCAGCTCGGCGGCGAACCCGAGCATGTCCATTCCGACACCCACCAGGAACGGCCACTGGCGGAACGCCCCGGCGAGCGCGGCGGCCTCGCCCGCGTGGTGGCCCACCGCGGCGCGGCGCGCGCCCACCGCCTGGAGGACGGTGGCCGAGCCGGTGAGGAGGGCGGCCAGGAGCGCCGCCAGCAGGCCGAGGAGCATGGGCCGACGCTACGGATCCGGGGCCGGGCGGGCGCCCGGCTCGCCGGTCGCGGGGTCCGGATCGCCGCCGCCGTCACCCGCCCGGACGTGCCCCGGTGTGACCGGGACGGACGGTCGGCCCGCCGCGTCCCGCGAGCGCGTCCCGCCGCGTGACACCGCTGATCGACGTACCGTCACACCGGCGCCTGACGATGTGTCGGCCGATCGGCGGGGGTCGACCGGCGGGTCTGTTTCCGGCCCGGTGACTGGTTGTCATGCGCAGATTCGACAGCAAGTTACTTTTCGGTAATCTCAGGGTGTCCCGCGGGTGAACCACCCGCCGCTCCCTGAAGGAACCTCACGTGCGCCTCCCCTGGTCCCGCCGGTCCGGCCGCCTCGTCCGCTCGGCCCTGGCCGTCGCCGCAGCCACCACCCTGTTCGCCGCCGTCCCGCCCCCGTCGGCCCTCGCGGCCCCCGCCGAGGGTGCCACCGCCGACGGGGGGACGGCCCACCTCGACGCCGTCGAGCGCGCGCTGCGCGAGGTGTCGCCCGGTCTGGAGGGCTCGGTCTGGGAGCGCACCGAGGGCAACGCGCTGGCCGGCGCCCCCGACGATCCGGCCGGCTGGCTGCTCCAGACGCCCGGCTGCTGGGGTGACGCCGGCTGCGCCGACCGCCGGGGCACCCGTGCGCTGCTGGCCAGGATGCAGGCGGACGTCGCCTCGGCCACCCGGACGGTCGACGTCTCCACCCTCGCGCCGTTCCCCAACGGCGGCTTCCAGGACGCGCTGGTGGCGGGGCTCAAGGCCTCGGTCGCGGCCGGCCACCGCCCCCAGGTGCGGATCCTGGTGGGCGCGGCACCGCTCTACAACGCCAACGTCCTCCCCTCCCGCTACCGCGACGAGCTGCTGGCCAGGCTCGGCCCCGCGGCCGGCTCGGTGACGCTGAACGTCGCCTCGATGACCACCTCCCGCACGGCGTTCTCCTGGAACCACTCCAAGCTGCTGGTGGTCGACGGCCGGAGCGTGATCGCCGGTGGCATCAACGGGTGGAAGGACGACTACCTGGACACCGCGCACCCCGTCTCGGACGTCGACCTCGCCCTGACCGGCCCGGCCGCCACCTCGGCCGCGCGCTACCTGGACACCCTGTGGGCGTGGACCTGCGGCCGCACCGGCCTGTTCGACAACGCGTGGTTCGCCTCCTCCGACGGCGGTGCCTGCCGGCCCTCGATGGAGCGGGACACCAACCCCGCCGCGCCCGCCACCGGCAGCGTTCCGGTGATCGCCGTCGGCGGCCTGGGTGTCGGCGTCAAGGCCGCGGACCCCGCCTCGGCCTACCGGCCCGCCCCGGTCGCCGGGGTCTCCGAGACCCAGTGCGGTCCGCTGGCCCTGCACGACAACACCAACGCCGACCGCGACTACGAGACGGTCAATCCCGAGGAGAACGCCCTGCGCGCGCTCGTCGGCAGTGCGAGCAGCCACATCGAGATCTCCCAGCAGGACATGAACGGCACCTGCCCGCCGCTGCCGCGCTACGACGCCCGGCTCTACGACCTGCTGGCCGCCAAGCTGGTGGCCGGGGTCAAGGTGCGGATCGTGGTCAGCGACCCGGCGAACCGGGGCACGGTCGGCAGCGGGGGCTACTCGCAGATCAAGTCGCTCTCCGAGGTCTCCGACGTGCTGCGGGCCCGGCTGACCCGGCTGACCGGCGACCCGGCGAAGGCGGGCGCCGCGCTCTGCGGCAACCTCCAGCTCGCGTCCTTCCGCGCCGCGCCGACCGCCACCTGGGCGGACGGGCACCCGTACGCGCTGCACCACAAGCTGGTCGCGGTCGACGGCTCGGCCTTCTACATCGGGTCGAAGAACCTCTACCCGGCCTGGCTGCAGGACTTCGGCTACGTGGTCGAGGACAAGGGTGCGGCGGCCCAGCTGGACCGCGACCTGCTGGCGCCGGAGTGGACGTACTCGCAGGCCGCCGCGACCGTCGACTGGACGACCGGGCTCTGCCGGGCTTGATCCTCGGGCCCCGGGACCACATCTGACGGTCGGTTCGCGCCCGCCCGCCCCCGCCCCGCCGGCGGGTGGCCCCGGCCCCGGGCGGTCAGCCGGCGTCCCGGTGCCCGGGCGCGCCCTCGGTCCACCGGTCCTGGACGGGCTCCCGACCGCGGCAGGGGAGGTGCCGGTTCAACGCGTCGCCGCAGTTGGCGGCCACCGCGCGGCGCAGCAGGGCGGTCAGCCGGGCGGTGACCGGGCGGACCAGCCCGAGCAAGAGGGCGATGGCCCGGCGGTCGAGGCGTTCGACGGCCGCGGCCAGGGCTCGGCCGCCGTGCACCAGAGCGGTACAGGTCAGGGCGGTGCGGTGGGCGGCATGGTGCGAGAGTCTGCGGAACCGGTTCACGTGGATGCAACATTCCGGCCACCCGGCCGGTTCTGGCCGGTTTCCCCTCCCTGGTGGCGAACGATTCGGCACGCGCCTCCCCCCGTACCCGGCCCGCCGTGGCGCACGCGGTGGCGCGTGCGCTGGCGCGACGGTGGCGCGAGCGGCGGCCGGCGGCTCGCATCCGCCGTCCTGGAGCTCAGCCGCCCTGGAGCGTGCCCGCCTCCTGGCGGATCAGCTCGCGCAGCGCCGCCAGCCGGGGCCGGCCGTCGTCGAGCCGCCACTGCATCTCCAGCGGCAGGGTGGCCCGGCCGGCGAGCGGGACGGTGACCACCTCCTCGGTGAGGTGACCGGTCATCGAGCGGGGGACGAGCGAGAACGCCCGGTTCTGGGAGAGCAGGTAGAGCCGTGAGCCGACGATGCGCGGCGGGCTCACCAGGACCGGCGGCTCCACGCCGTGCTCGGAGCAGAGTCCGAGGACGTGGTCGTAGTAGCGCGGGTGCTGCTCGCGGGGCCAGAGCAGCAGCGGGAGGTCCCGCAGCTCGGACAGCCGGACGGCGTCGCGCCCGGCCAGCGGGTGGTCGCGGCCCAGCGCGACCCGGACGGGCTCGTCGGCGAGGGTCTCCCGCCGGTAGCCGGGCATCTCGTCGAGGAAGCGGCCCAGGCCGATGTCGGCCAGCTCGGCGGCCAGCGTCGAGGAGACGCGGCCGGTGTCGACGGCGAGCTCCGCGGTGTCCAGCGCGGGCAGTTCGCGCTCGGCCCGGCTGACCACGGCGGGCAGCAGCCGGTTCATCACGCTGGGGGAGGCGACGATCCGGGCGGTGCCCGTCCGCGCCTCCTCGTGCAGCCGGACCCGGGCGAGCAGGGCGGCGGCCTGGCCGAGGAGCCGGGCGCTCTCGTCGGCCATCACCTCGCCCGCCGGGGTGAGGGCGACGGCCCGGCGGCTGCGGTCGAAGAGCTCGACGCCGACCGCCCGCTCCAGCCGGGCGACCTCCTGACTGACCGTCGGCTGCGAGATGTGCAGGCGCTCGGCGGCGCGGCCGAAGTGCAGACCGTCGGCGACCGCGAGGAAGACTTCGAGCTGACGCAAGGTGAATCCCATAGTCGAAACCCTATGGGAAGGCCCGGTACTCCTTCTGGATCCCGATGCGAACCGTCCCTAGGCTGACCGGAACTGCCACAGCGTGGTGGCATCCCAGAGAGAGTTCGTGCCTCCCATGAGCGGACTGCCCATCCGGATCTCCGACGACGTCGCCCGGGCCGTCGCCGACGGCGCGCCCGTCGTCGCCCTGGAGTCGACCATCTTCACGCACGGCCTTCCGCGGCCCCGCAACCTGGAGGTCGCGCTGGAGGCGGAGGAGCGGTTGCGAGCCGCCGGGGTCGTCCCGGCGACGATCGGCGTCTTCGCCGGGGTGCCCACCGTGGGACTCGGCCCGGACCAGATCAAGGAACTGTCCGAGTCGGACGACCTGGACAAGGCGAGCCTGCGCGACCTGCCGGTGGTCGCCGCGCTGGGCCGGCACGGCGGGACGACCGTCGCGGCCACCGCCTTCCTCGCCCACCGGGCGGGGATCCGGGTCTTCTCCACCGGCGGCCTGGGCGGCGTGCACTTCGGCGCGGCCGAGAGCTTCGACGAGTCCGCCGACCTCACCACGCTGGCCGCCACGCCCGTCACCGTGATCAGCGCGGGCGTGAAGTCGATCCTGGACATCCGGGCCACCCTGGAGCGCTTCGAGACGCTCAACATCCCCGTCATCGGCTACCGGACGCGCCGGTACCCCGGCTTCTACGTCACCGACTCCGGGCACGAGATCGCCTACCGGGTGGACTCCCCGGAGGAGGCCGCGCGGATCATCGCGGCCCGGGACGGGCTGGAGCTGCCCCAGGCCGTGCTGATCGCCAACCCGGTGGACCCGGCCGAGCAGTTGCCGCCCCAGGAGCTCGACGCGCTGCTGACCAGGGCCTGGGCCGAGGCCGAGCGCCGGGGCATCACCGGCAACGCCTCGACGCCGTTCCTGCTCGACTTCATCCAGCGCGACACGCAGGGCCGCAGCCTGGACGTCAACGTCGCGGTCTACCGGGGCAACGTCCTCCTCGGCGGCCGGATCGCCGCCGCGCTGGCGGCGCTGCGGGGCGGGGAGTAGCGCCGGTGATCGAGGTACTCGGGGTACTCGGCGACCTCGTCGAGGACGTCGTCGTCTGGGTCGACGGGCCGCTGCGGCACGGCACCGACTCCACGGCCAGGGTCTTCCGGCGGCGCGGCGGCAGCGCGGCGAACGTCGCGGGATTCGCCGCCGGGCAGTGGCCCGCACGGTTCCTCGGCTGCGTCGGCGACGACCCGGCGGGGGACGCTCTGGTCGCCGAACTGACGGGCCACGGCGTCGACGTACGGGTCGTCAGGCGGGGGCAGACGGGCAGCATCGTCGTCCTCGTCGACGACGCCGGGGAGCGGACGATGCTCCCCGACCGGGGCGCGGCCACCCTGCTGGACACCGTGCCGGACGAGTGGCTCGCCGGTCTGACCCACCTGCACGTGCCCGCCTACTCCTTCGACGGGGAGCCGGTCGGGAGCGCGGCGGCCGACGCCCTGCGGCGGGTGCGCCGGGCGGGCGGCACCACCTCGCTCGACGCCTCCTCGACCGGCATGCTCGCCGGCTTCGGCCGAGAGCGCTTCCTCGCCCTGGCCGCCGGGTTGACGCCCACCCTGCTGTTCGCCAACCAGGAGGAGGCCGCCTTCCTCGGGCTTCTGGTGGAGGGCCGGCCCGGCCCGGAGCGGGCCCGGCTGGCGGGCACCACGGTGGTCACCAAGGCCGGCGCGGCGGCGACCACCGTGGACGCGCCCGGGCGGGCCCCCTTCGCGGTGCCCGTCCCGCCGGTCGGCGAGGTCCGCGACCTCACCGGCGCCGGCGACGCGTTCGCCGCGGGCTTCCTGGCCGGCTTCCTGGCCGAGGTCGGCCTGCGCGAGGCCACCGCGCGCGGCCACCGCTGCGCCGCCAGGGTGCTGGCCTCGCCCGGGGCGTCCTTCGGCCCCCGCTGACCCGCCCGCCGCCGGTCGGCGGGGGCGGCCCGGATACCATTCCCCCCGTGTCGGTCAACATAGAACTCGCCCTCTTCGTCGACGGCCTCACCGGCCGGGAGCAGGCGTGGGAGGTGGTGCACGCCCTCGCCGCCGTGCTGCGGGACGAGCGGATCGACGACGAGGTGCGGATCGGCGTGGGCGAGCTGGACGGGGAGTTCATCGTCTCGGGCGAGAGCGAGTACCCGCTGGTCATCACCCGCTTCTACGCCTGGCGGCCGGCGTTCGAGCGCGCCGTCACCGAGGCCGTCGGGAAGGTCGCGCCGCACGCCCGCCCGGCCGTCGAGTGGGGCTACCCGGACGAGCGCTGAGCGGACGGGCACGGGCTGACACGCCCACGGACGGCGCAGAGTCCGGCGCCGCGCACGGCCGGTCCGATAGGGATGGCTCGTCCATCGCCGATCCGCGATGGCTCGTCCCCCGCCGATCCGAAAGGCCGACCCATGCTCCCGCTCAGCCCGATGCCGAAGCCGCTCCGCCACGCCGTCCGCGCGGCCGGTGCCGTCCTGCTGCTCGCCGCTCCGCTGCTGGCCGCCCACCCGGCGGCCGCCGAAGGCCCGAAGACGCCCCAGGAGGCCGCCGTCTGCCGCGGCGTGGTGGGCACCCTGGTCGGCGGATCCCTGCTGTTCGGCCCGGGCGGCGTCAACGCGGTCTGCGCCGTCCAGCCCGAGAAGAGCCCGGCCGCCGACCTTTCCTGACCCCGGCCCGGGGCCCGCCGCCGCAGCTCCGATACCGGGGTGCGGAGCTGCGGCGCCGTCGTGGATACTGATCGCCGCGCAGGAGGGACGCCCTGGGTCTCTCGGCGTCCTCTGGACCGGCGCACCACCAGAACGTCACCCCAGGGGGATCAACTTTGTCGTTCCACCGTCGCGTTGGCATAGCCATCGCCGTCGCCTGCTCGGCCGGCGCGGGAACCGCGCTGCCTTCGGTCGCGCAGGCCGAGACCGCCGTGCTCTACGTGGACAACAGCACCACCGCGCACTGCTCGGACGCCGGGGCCGGCACCCAGGCCCAGCCGTACTGCGGGATCCAGGCCGCCGCGGACGCGGCCCAGCCGGGGCAGACCGTCCAGATCGCCCCGAACCGCACCTACCAGGGCATGATCACGGTCAGGCGCTCGGGCCTGCCCGGCAAGCCGATCGTCTTCAAGGCCGACATTCCCTACAAGGTTCCGGCGACGGGCGTCGAGGTCGGTCAGCAGGACGGGCCGGACGCCCCCGGCTACGGCTTCCTGATCTCGGGCGTGCACGACGTCACCGTGACGGGCCTGCAGATCATGGCCCCGCAGGAGGGCGTGCTCGTCAAGGACTCCGAGCGGATCGTCCTGGACCGCACCATCGTGGGCGGGGGCAGCGGCGGCGCGGCCCAGCCGGGTCCGGCCGTCCGGATCACCGGCCACAGCGCCGGCGTCACGGTGAGCCGCAGCCAGATCGCCTCGGCCGGCCCGATCGGCGTGGCGGTCGAGGCCGGGGTGACGGGCACCGTCCTCACCACCAACCGGGTGACCGAGACCGAGGGCCGGGGCGTGCTGGTCACCGACGCCCCCGGCACCGTCGTGGTCGGCAACACCTTCGGGCGGAACTGCCTGAGCGACATCGAGTTCGCGGGCAACTCCTCCGGCGCGACCGTCGAGAACAACGTGCTGGCGAAGCGTCCGGCGGACTGGTGCGGCGGAGTACCGGTCTCCTCGGTCGCGCTGACGGTGTCGGCGGGCTCGACCCAGGGCACCAAGGTCGACTACAACAGCGTCCAGCCCGCGCCGGGCGCCGCCGCCTACGCGTGGGGCGGCACCTCCTACGCGACGCCGGAGGCCTTCCGCGCCACCGGCCAGGGCGCCCACGACAACGGGGCCGATCCGGCCTTCTCCCCGTGGGCCACGGACTACCGGCCGGTCGCGGTCGAGGGCCTGACGGACGCCGCCGACGCCTCGGCTCCCGGCACCCTGGACACCGACCTCTACGGAGACCCGCGCGCCGACCACCCGAAGATCGCCAACACCGGTACCGGCAACGGCTACCAGGACCGCGGCGCCGTGGAGCTGCAGGACACCATGTCCGTCATGGTGTCGGCGCTGCCCTACTCGACCACCGGGCACCCGCTGAACGCCCGGGCCACGGTCTGGTACACCCCCGGCTGGGCACCGGTCGGCGCCACCCTGGACTTCGGTGACGGCACCGCGCCGGTCCCGGTGACCTCGGGCAACATCACCATCGACCACGACTACCCGGCCGGCGGCAGCTACACCCTGACGCTCACCGCGACCAGCGAGACCGGCCTGGTCCGCACCTCCACCGGGACGGTGAAGCTGGCCCCGGTGGGCGAGCTCCGCCCGTCCTTCGGGGTGTACCAGCCCGATCGCACCGTCGCCCAGGTCACCGTCACGGACCGGACCGTCAGCCCCTGGCCGGTGGCCCGCTACGTCATCGACTTCGGTGACGGCACGGCCCCGGCCGTCAGCGAGGGACCGACCCCGCCGAGCGGTGTCACCCACGAGTACGGCGTGGCCGGCTCGTACACCGTCACCGAGACCGTCGTCGACGACCACGGCCGGACCGCGAGCACCGGGACCCAGCAGAACGTCGCCGGTCCGCAGGCCGGCGTGCCGTTCGCCGGCTACTTCGGCGGCCCCACCAGCCACGTCGGGCTCTTCGACAAGGGCCGTTGGGCGCTCTCCTACCAGAAGGCCTCCGGCCAGGCGAACCTGGTCTGGAGCCTCGGGGACCCGGGTGACCTTCCGGTGGTCGGCGCCTGGGACAACACCTGCCGGTGCCAGTCCGGCATCTACCGTCCGAGCACCGGCACCTTCGCCCTGCAGCACTCCGACAAGTCCGTCTCCACGGTCCAGTTCGGGGAGCCGGGCGACCTCCCGGTCGTCGGTGCCTGGGACCGCGACAACCACGACCAGCTGGCCATCTTCCGTCCGAGCACCAGCACCCTCGCGGTGCGGCACGACAACGGCAGCGTCTCCACCATGGGCTTCGGCGACCAGGGCGACCTTCCGGTGGTGGGTGACTGGGACGGCGTGCACCACGCCCAGTTCGGCGTCTTCCGCCCCGGGCGGAACGAGGGCGACCCGAACCTGTTCATCCTGCGGCACGACGACGGCAGCGTCTCCACCGCCGCCTACGGCGTCAAGGGTGACCTTCCGGTGGTCGGCGACTGGCTGGGCCGGGGCCGGACGACCTTCGGGATCTTCCGTCCGAGCAGCCACGTCTTCGCCCTGAGCAACGCCTACGGCGGGCAGGGCGACTCGGTGTTCACGATCTACGGCTGATCCGGGCAGTGCCGGCGGAGGGCCGGGGCGCGCAGCGACTGCGTGCCCCGGCTCTCCGCCGTTTCGACGGCCGGAGCCTCACCCGGTGGGCCCGGGCTGCGCCGGGCCGAACGGTGCGGCGAGTGAGCTGAGTTCGGAGAGCTCGGTGAGTTCGGCCGGGGTGAGGGTGAGGTCGGCGGCCGCGGCGGAGTCGCGGATGCTGGCGGACCGGCGGGCGCCCGGGATCGGGACGACGGCGGGGGACAGTGCGAGCAGCCAGGCCAGGCCGATCCGCTGGGGCGAGACGCCCCGCTCGGCGGCGATCCGGTGGAACGCGCCGGACGTGACGGCGACGTCGTCGGGGCCGTCGAGGACACTGCGCGACAGCCCGCCGAGCGGACTCCACGGCAGGAAGGCCAGCCCCAGGCGCTCGCAGAGCCGCAGCTCCGGCTCGGCGGAGCGGACGGCGGGGGAGAAGCGGTTCTGCACCGAGACCAGGTTGGCGCCCAGGATGTCCCGCGCGACCAGGATCTGCCCCTCGTCGACGTTGGAGATCCCCGCGGCCCGGATCTTCCCGGCATCCAGCAGCTCGCGCAGGGCGCCCACCGACTCGGCCCACGGCACCCGGGGGTCGGGCTTGTGCAGCTGGTAGAGGTCTATCGCCGCCACGCCCAGGCGCCGCAGCGAGCCCTCGCAGGCCTGCCGCAGCCGGTCCGGGCGGCCGTCGACCGTCCAGGAGCCGTCACCGGGCCGGCCGCGCCCGCCCTTGGTGGCGACCAGCACGGCGGCGCGGTCGGCGGCGGTCCGGCTCGCCAGCGCGCGGGCCACCAGCCGTTCGTTGTGGCCGAGTTCGCCGGCGTGCCAGTGGTAGGAGTCGGCGGTGTCGATCAGGGTGACCCCGGCGTCGAGCGCGCTGTGCAGGGTGGCCAGGGCGGAGGCCTCGTCCGGGCGGCCCTCGACGGAGAGCGGCATCGCGCCCAGCCCGATCGCGCCGACGGCCGCGGCGCCGATGGTGCGCTGTCGCACGTCACACCTCCCGCGGGGAGAGGGCGGCGGCCTCCGCCACGGCGCCCGGCAGCCAGTCGGCCAGCGGGGAGAACCGCAGGCCGAGCGCGACGGCGCGCCGGTCGTCCATCGGGTACCAGCGGTCGAAGGAGAACGGCGAGGCGTCCTCGCCGGCCGTCACCCGGTAGCGGGCGGTGGTCCCCAGCCGGTCGGCGATCAGCTCGCAGAGCCGGACCACGTCGAGCGCGTCCGGCGAGCACGCGTTCACCGGACCGGCGTCGCCGGAGGCCGCCGACCGCACCAGCGCGGCGGCGATCTCCTCGTGGTGGACGAAGGACGTGGGCCGCGGCCTCGCGTGCACCGCGACCGGCCGCCCGGCCGCGATCAGCTCCGTGTAGTGCGCCAGCCGGCCGGTGAAGTCCCGCGCCCCGCCGCCCAGGACGTGGGCGCTGCGCACGCTCGCCCAGGAGAACGGCGGATCCTGCGCGAGCACCGCCTCGGCCTGCCGCTTCCCCTCGGCGTACCCGGTCGCCTCGTCGGTGCGCCGGGCGAGCGCCGCCGGATCGTGCCACGGCAGCTCCGGCGGGACGGCCCGGAGCGGGTCGACGGCGGACTCGGGCACCGGAACACCCTCGGTGGTGCGCACCAGCGGCGAGGTGGCCGGGTCGTACACCTCCATCGTCGAGGTCATCACGTACCGGCCGGTGCGGCCGGCGAACACCCGGCGGGCGACGGCCGCCTGGACGGGGGTGTAGAGCACCTGGTCGATCACCGCGTCGAAGTCGCGGCCGCCGAGCGCGGCGGCCAGCCCGGTCTCGTCGGACCGGTCGGCGCGGACGTGCTCGACCCCGGGCGGCGGCGGGGTCGAGCCGCGGTTGACGAGGGTGACGCGGGTACCGGAGTCCCGCAGCAGGGTGACCAGGTGCAGGCCGAAGTACCGGCTTCCGCCGATGACGCAGACGTTTCGCATGCCCCCACTCTGCTGCCGTACCGTCATCAGCGGAACTACCGACCTGCTGAACGAGTCATCAGCAGAACTGTCGACCGAGGGAGCGCGATGATCGACGTACGGAGGCTCGGCGTGCTGCGGGCGGTCGCCGAGCACGGGAGCTTCAACCGGGCGGCCACCGCCCTGCGGCTCACGCCGTCCGCGGTGTCCCAGCAGGTCGCCGCGCTGGAGCGGGGCCTGGGCACGGCGGTCGTGGAGCGTTCCACCCGGGGTGTGCGGCTCACCGAGGCCGGACAGCTGCTGGTGGAGGCGGCCACCGCGGTCGCCGCCGAACTGCGCCACGCGCAGGAGCAGATCGGCCGGCTGGGCGCGGCCCGGCCCCGGCTCACCCTCGCCACCTTCACCAGCGGCGGGCGGCACCTCCTGCCGGCGGCGCTGACCCGGTTCACCGCCGACCACCCGGAGGTCGAACTGCGCATCCTGGAACGGGAGCCCGAGGACAGCCTGCCGATGGTGCGCGAGGGGGTGGCCGACCTCGCGCTCGCCTACCACTTCGACGGCCCCCTGCCGGTGCTCCCCGGAGACCGCTCCGGCCTCGACTGGACCCCGCTGATGGACGATCCGCTCTCGGTGGTGCTGCCCGACGGGCACCGGCTGGTCGGTCGCGAGGCCCTGGACCTCGCCGAACTCGCCGAGGAACGCTGGGTGCTGGGCTGCCTGAAGACCGAGACCTTCCTGCGCCGGTACGCGGCCGTGGCCGGCTTCGAACTGCGCGTGGCGGGTTCCACGACCGACTACTTCTTCGCCCGCACCCTGGTCGCGGCCGGGGTCGGCGTCTCGCTGGTCCCGTCCGTCGCGCTCGACCCGGTACTGCCCGGCACCCGGGTGGTGCCGGTGGTGGCGCCCCGCCCCGCCCGGCACTTCGGGATCGCCGTCGCCCGGGGCCGGCGCCCGTCGCCGTACGCCGAGTCGCTGGCCGCGCTGCTCCGGGAGGGGGCCGCAGCGGGCGGGCGCGGGGCCCGGGGCTGACCGACCGGATGGGGCTGACGGGGCTGGCCGGGGCCGACCGGGCCGACCGGGCCGTTCGGAGCTGTCCGGACGGCCCGGTCGCCCGTTCGGCGCGCGGGCGTTCGTGCGCCGGGTTTCCGGCCGCCCGAGTACGGTTCAAGTCGCCCGTCCGTCCGGCGACTTACCCGCAGGTGAAGAGTTGGATCAGGCCTTCCGGCGCCGCTCCGTGCCTGGTCACACTGTTGTCATGACCCGCACTCTACGCGCGTGGAAGACGCGCGCCGCCGCCGTCACCGTCGTCGCCCTGCTGACCCTCGCCCCCGCCGTGACCGCCACCGAGGCCCACGCCACCGTGAGCGGCTCGGTGTGCCTCTCCGCGCTGCCGGCCGAGGCCGACCACACCCTCGACCTCATCGCGAGCAACGGCCCGTTCCCGTACTCCCAGGACGGCGTCGTCTTCCAGAACCGCGAGCGCGTCCTGCCGAGCAGGTCCACCGGCTATTACCACGAGTACACCGTGGTGACCCCCGGCTCGCCCACCCGCGGCGCCCGCCGCATCGTCACCGGCCAGGCGTACCGGGAGGACTACTACACCGGCGACCACTACGCGACCTTCCGGCTGATCAAGTTCACCTGCTGACCTGCTGACCTGCTGACCTGCTGATCTGCTGACCTGCTCACCCTGCTGACCGGCCCCTGACCCCGCTCCGCCCGCCCTGCCCGGCCCCCGACGGACCCGTCGGGGGCCGGCCGGGTAGCTGCGCCCGGCCACCCGCCGCGCTCCGGCACACGCCGGCCGCCGGCCCGGTTGTCGGCGATGATCCGCCGGAACACCGCCCCGAGGGCGGGCTCGTCGAACTCCTCGCCCTCGCGGACGGCGACCGTACGCGCGGTCGTGTCGTCGTGGCCGCCGGTGGTGGTCCCGCGCGGATCGGTCCCGTAGCCGGCCGTGGCGAAGCTCCTGCTGCCGCGGACGGGCCCGTCGTCGCGGGAGCGACGCCCGGGGTGAGCCCCGCTGCGGCCCCCGGGTCAGAAGCCCGCCGGAAGGCCGAGGCGGTCGGCGAAGAAGGCGAGGAGGTCGGCGAAGAGCGCGGTGCGGCGGGAGGCGGCGCGGGCGCCGTGGCCCGCGCCGCGTTCCAGACGGAACAGGACCGGCTGCCCGCTGCCGGTCGCGGCCTGGAGGGCGGCCGTCATCTTGCGAGCGTGCAGCGGGTCCACCCGGCTGTCGCCGTCGAAGACGGCGAACAGGACGGCGGGGTAGCGGGTGTCGGCGCGGACGTGGTGGTACGGGGAGTAGGAGAGCAGCCGGGCGAGCTGCTCCGGATCGGCGGCCGTGCCGTACTCGCCCGTCCAGCTCGGCCCGAGGCCGGAGAGTTCGTAGCGCGCCATGTCGAGCAGGGGGGCCATGCAGACCACCGCCCCGAAGCTCGCGGGCCGCTGGGTCAGGGCGGCGCCCACCAGCAGGCCGCCGTTGGAGGCGCCCCAGATGCCGAGCTGTCCGGGGGTGGTCCAGCCGGTTGTCACCAGGTGGTCGGCGGCGGCGTGGAAGTCGTCGAAGGTGTTCTGCTTCCGGTCGAGCATCCCGTCGCGGTGCCACTGCTCGCCCTCCTCGCCCCCGCCGCGCACGTTGGCGACGGCGTAGACCCCGCCGGCCCGGACCCAGGCGAGGGCCTCCGGCGCGTACCCGGGCGTCAGCGACTGTCCGAAGCCGCCGTAGCCGGTGAGGATCGCCGGCCGGGGGCGGTCCGGGCCGCCGCGCCGGGCGAGCAGGAACATCCGGACGGTGGTGCCGTCCCGGGAGGTGAAGGCGAGTCGGCGGGTTTCGAGGCCGTCGGCCGGGTTGACGGCGGGCTCGGCCACGGCGGCCCCGGGGACGGGCCAGGGCGTCACCGCACCGGTGCGGGTGTCGTAGCAGAGCACGGCCGGGGGAGTGGCGAAGTCGGTGTGGACGAACCAGGCCCGGTGGGCGTCGGTGGCGGCGACCCGGACCTTGCCGACGGTGCCCAGCGGGGGGACGGGCACCGGGCCGAGCGGCCGGCCGTCGGCCAGGTCGTGCAGGGTGACCTCGCCGACGGCGTGCCGGGTGCGGACCACCAGGGCGAGCGGGCGGTCCGGATCGGGACCGTCGAGGATCGCGAAGTCCTCCAGGACGGCCTGCGGGTCCTCCGGGATCAGTTCGGTCCAGGTGTCCGGCGTGGGGGCGCCCGGGGTGGTGACCACGACCCGGCCCCGGGGCGCGTGCAGGTCGGTGGTGAGCCAGCAGCGGCCGTCCGGCGCGGTGCCGGGGCGCAGGTGCGGCTGGGACCGCGCGTCGAGGCCCTCCTGGAGCGGGCGCAGCCGGGGCCGGTCCGGCCGGTCCTCGGTCAGGTCGGCGATCCAGAGGTCCCGGCGGGGCACCGCGCCGGCGGCGGCGCCGACGACCAGCCAGCGGCCGTCCGCACTGATCCGCACGGTGTAGTGCTGGGTCTTCGCCCGGCCGGTGCCGAAGACCACCGCGTCCTGTTCGGGGTCGGCGCCGATCAGGTGCAGCTGGACCCGGCGGTGGTACTGGCCCTCGCCCGGGTGGAGCGCGGGGTGCAGCCGGCGGACGTAGTAGAAGCCGTCGGCGTCGGGCAGCCAGGCGACGGTGCTGCGGCGGACCCGGTCGATCGGGCCGTCCAGGACGCGGCCGGTGTCGACGTCCAGGACGAAGAGGGCGGCGTTCTCGGTGCCGCCGGACGCCACCTGGTAGGCGAGCCGGCGGCCCTCCCAGGACGGCTCCCACTCCTCCAGGGTGGTGCCGCCGGTCGGGTCGAGCAACGCCGGATCCACCAGGACCCGGACGGCGCCGGAGGGTTCGACGACGACCAGCTCGGGGTGTTCGGCGCCGGGGAGCGAGCGGATGAGGAACAGCCGCGCGCCGGCCGGGCGGGGGGCGGAGCGGGCACCGAGGCGTTCGGACAGCTCGGTGAGCCGGGCCTCGGCACTCGCGCGCGCCCGCCAGCCGTCGGCGGCGGCGCGGTAGCGGGCGTCCTGCTTCTCCGTCCATTCCTGGACGGCCGGGTCGTCGGCGTCCTCCAGCCAGCGGTACGGGTCGGGCGGCGGCGGGCCGTCAGTCATCCGAGCTCCTCCCGGGGTCGGTGCCGGCCGGGGCGGCGGTGGGTCCGGTGCCGGGCGCGGGGGCGCGGCCGGGGACGGGCGGGGCGGCGTGCGCGACGACGGCGGGTTCCGCCGGCTGCTCCGGGTCCGCCTCCGGGGCCGGAGCCGTCCGGGTGCCCGGGGCCGGTCCGGCCTGCGCGTCCAGGTCCGGGGTGGCCGGTGGCCCGGCCGCCGGCTGCGCGTCCCCGTCGGCCGCCGGCCCGGCGGCGAGCCGTTGGGTGGTCCGCAGCGGAATCCAGCCGCCCGCGGTGACCGCCGCCGTCAGCACCGCCATCACCGCCCAGGTGCCCGCCCCGCCGAGGCCCTGCAGCAGCGCGCCGGCCGCGACCGGGCCCAGCGCGGCCAGCCCGCTGAGCAGCAGGCCGGTGGCGGCGCTGACCCGGCCGATCAGGTGCCGGGGGGTCTGCCCGAACAGGGCGTGCCCGACCACCACGCCGGCGGCCGGCGAGAGCATCATCAGCAGCGTCAGCAGGGCGGCGACCACCCCGGGCGCGAAGGTCAGCGTGAACACCGCCAGCACCGCCGTCCAGCCCACCCCGATGCCGAGCAGGATGGTCGGCACGCTCAGCCGCTTGACGAACCACGGCGCCAGCAGGGAGCCGACGATCCCGCCGACGCCCGCGCAGGACAGCACGGGCCCGATCACCCAGCCGGAGGCCCCGTTCGCCCGCAGCTCCAGGATGACGATCACATCGATGGCGGCCGCGACCAGGTTGATGACGGCCGCGTAGACCAGGATGACGAACAGCTCGCGCCGGCGGACCAGCCAGCGGATGCCCGCCGTCAGCCCGCGGTCCTCGGCCCGTGGCTCCGCGGCCGTCGGGCGGACGGTGATCCGCCAGATCAGGGCGGCCGACACGGCGTAGGAGAGCGCGTCCACGGCGAACGGCAGCATCCGGTCGGCTGCGTAGAGGACGCCGCCCAGCGCCGGACCGGCCAGGCTGACGGCGGCTTGGAGGGCCTGGCCCATGCCCAGCGCGTCGGCGAGGTCCTCCTTGGCGACGACGTCCCGGGTGAGCACGGTGTTGGCGGGCCCGAACATCGCGGTGGCGACGCCCTCCACCGCGGCCACCAGCAGCAGTTGGGCGTAGGACGGGGAGCCCCAGAGGGCGACCAGCGGGATGGTGGCCACCGCCACCAGACGCACCAGGTCGGTCGTCAGCATGACCCGGCGCCGGTTCCACCGGTCCACCAGACCGCCCGCCGGGAGGCGGAAGCCGAGCCTGGTCACCAGGGCGACGGTGGCGACCGCCCCGGCCTGCGCCGCGTTGCCGCCCAGGCTCAGCACCAGCAGCGGGTAGGCGATCGTCGACATCGCCGAGCCCAGGTTCGACGTGAGGTCGGCGAGGAAGGACCGCCGGAAGTCGCGGTTGGTGCGCAGCACGCCAGCCAGCATGGCCGCCCCCTCCCCGGCTACAGCCGGCCGGTGGCGTGCAGGTGGTCGAGGATCCGCGCGTCGACGTTGTCCTGGAAGCGCGTCATGACCTCGGTGTCGGCCTGCTCGTACTCGTAGCCGCAGGTCACCCAGCGGTCGGCCACCGAGCCGGTCTCCAGGTAGCCGTGGTCGACGTGTCCGACCTCGAAGCCCGGCTTGCCGGCCGACTGCCAGCTGCTGAACAGCGTGCCGTCCGCGTTGATCACGGCGCCCTCGCGGCCGCCGGGCTCGGAGCAGATCTGGCAGGTGGTCCGCATGCTCGGCTTGGCGAAGCGGTAGCCGCGTTCGAGCGCCTCGACCGCCCACTCGACGAAGCGGTCCTCCACCTGCCGGGCCCGCGCGAGGTCGTTGCGGTACCCGATCCCGGAGTCGCCGACCCAGGCGTAGGTGAACGTGCACCGGCTCGGGTCGACCTTGCCGTCGAGCTGGCCGAAGAGCGCGCCGATCCGGTCCACGTTGTGGTGGGAGACGTTCACCCGGAAGTTCCAGGAGAGCCGGGTGGCCTCGGTGGCCGCCGCCACGTTGGCGACGATGGTGTCGAAGGTGCCCCCGCCGGCGTGCGTGACCCGGGTCGCGTCGTGGTCCTCCCGGCTGCCGTCGAAGGTGATCTGTACCGCGCGCAGCCCGGCGGCGCCGAGCTGGACGGCCCGCCGCCCGGTCAGCAGCACGCCGTTGGTGGTCATGGCGGCGGTGGCGAGCCCCAGGGGCGTGCAGCGCTCCAGCAACTCCACGCAGCCGCGCGGGTTGAGCAGCGGCTCGCCGCCGAACAGCAGCAGGTAGAGCCGGTCCAGGCCGGCCTGCGCCATCCGCTCGGCGGTGAAGTCCACGATCCGGTCGATGGTCCGGGTGTTCAGCCGGCGGAGGTTGATCCGGGGCGGGCGGTGGCCGCCCTTCGGGTCCTGGCCGGTGTTCTGGAAGCAGTAGCCGCAGCCGAGGTTGCAGGCCGTGCTGGTCAGTACCGTCAGCGCGAAGGACTTCGCGGTCCGCTCCCGGTACGCGCCCGCGTCGCGCAGGAACTCGTCGATGTCCGGCCGCACCCGGCCGTCGGCCGCGACGTGCTCCGGTTTGAGCAGGGTCCACGTCCGGTTGCCGATGAACCACCAGCCGCGGTCGCTCCTGATCAGGCGGGGCGCGTCCACCTCGTCCAGCCGGGTGCCGATCATTGCTCTCCCTGGGGTCGGCGGGAAACGGCCGCCGTCGGCGGGCCCTGACAGCGCGAGGCTAGGCAGCCGTGGTTTGCCGCCGGTATGCGACAGGTTGACGGGCAGCTTCCGGCCGGGCCGGACGGCCGGCGCGTCCACCGTCCGGCCCGGGTCGGGCGGCCGGGGCGCCGACGGGGGCATACCGGACGTAAACCGAACCCCAACTGGCCGCTCCTAGGCTCATGGCGACGACCAGAACGCCTGACCTCGACGTCATGGAAGAGGGCTGATCGACGTGCCCGAGCCGACCCCCGCCGACCTGCCCCCCGACCTGTCGGACGCCCTGCTCGACGACCTGTCGGACCTGCCCGACACCCTCCCGGGCGCCGCGCCGGCCGACGACGAACCGGAGGTCGTCCTGCACTCCGCGGACGGGGACGACGGCGAAGCCCCCTGGTGCATAGGCAACATGACGGCGTACTGACCGGAGGGCCCCACCGATGAGCTGCCCGTCCTGCGCCACGGAACTCCCCGCGGACGCGCGATTCTGCGCCCGGTGCGGCACCCCGGTCACCCCCCCGACCCCGGCGGCCGAGGAACGCCGGGTCGTCACCGTGCTGTTCTGCGACCTCGTCGGATCGACCGAGCTGTCCGGCAAGCTCGACGTCGAGGTGCTCCGGTCGATCCTGCTGCGCTACTACGAACTGATGGAACGTCAGATCGATTCCCGTGGTGGGATCGTGGAGAAGTTCATCGGCGACGCCGTGATGGCCGTCTTCGGCCTCACCGCGACGCAGGAGGACGACGCGCGCCGGGCGCTGGAGACGGCGGCGGACATGCTGACCGCCCTCGACGGCCTCAACACCCAGCTGGAGCGCGACCACCGGGTCCGGCTCGGGGTCAGGATCGGCGTGCACACCGGTGAGGTGGTCACCACGGCCGATCCGGCCAGGCGGCAGGCGCTGGTCTCCGGCGAGGTGGTCAACGTCGCCGCCCGGCTGGAGCAGGCCGCCGGCCCCGGCGAGATCCTGCTCAGCGCGCAGACCTGGCGGGCCTGCGGTTCCGGGCTGACCGTCGCCGAGGTCGGCCCGGTCGAGCTGAAGGGCGTGGCCGGGCCGATCGAGGCCGGCCGCCTGCTGGGCCTCTCCGAGCCCGAGCGCGCGCCCCGCTCCGACGTGCCCTTCGTCGGCCGCGAACGCTACCTCAGCGAACTCGACCTGGCCTGGCGACGGGTGGCCGAGGAGAGCGACGTCCACGTCCTCACCCTGCTCGGGGAGGCGGGCATCGGGAAGACCCGCCTGGTCGACGAATGGCTGCGCCGCTCGGCCCCCGCCGCGGAGGCGGTCGGCACCGGCCGCTGCCGGGCGGCCGGCACCGGCGGCTCGCTGCACGCGCTCGCCGAGTGCGTCGCCCCGCTGGCCGAGGAGGCCGGGCGGCACGCGCTCGACGGCTCGGCCACCGCCGCCGCGCTGGCCCTGCTGCGCACCGGGCTGCTGCTGGACGGCACCCCGGCCCCCTCCGAGGACGACACCTGCGCGGCGGTCGCCCACGTGCTCACGGTGCGCACCGGCGACCACCCGATGCTGCTCGTCGTCGACGACCTGCACTGGGCGGACCAGCCCTTCCTCGCCCTGCTCGACCGGCTGGTGGAGGACCTGCGCCGGCTGCCCATCCTGGTGCTCTGCCTGGCCCGCCCCGAGCTGATGGACTCCTGTCCCGGCTGGGGAACGGGCCGGGCGAACTCGACCACGGTGACCGTCACCGGCCTCTCCCCGGCGGACTCCGCCGTCCTCGCCGCCCACCTGGTCGATCTCGCCCTGCACAGCCCGGCGGCCACCGAGCAGATCGTGGCCCAGGCCGACGGCAACCCGCTCTACCTGGAACAGCTCGCCGCGACGGTCGAGGAGGCGGGCGGCACCGAGGGCCTGCCGCCCAACCTGCACGCGCTGCTCGCCGCCCGGATCGACCGGCTGGACGAGGCGGACCGGACCGTGCTGCGCCAGGCCTCGGTGGTGGGGCGCGAGTTCGACGCCGAGGACCTCGGCGCCCTGGCCGGCGAGCCCGGGCTGCCGGCCGTGAGCACGGCGGTGCTGCGCACCCTGACCCGGCGCGGCCTGGTGAAGCCGATGCGCCGGCCGTTCGGTGCCGGCGCCGCCTACTGCTTCGTCAACGGCGTGACCCAGCGGGTCGCCTACGAGGGGCTCACCAAGGTCCGGCGCGGCGAACTCCATGAGCGCTACGCCGAGTACCTGCTGCGCGCCGGGCGCCCGGACGCGCTGGTCGGCACCCATCTGGAGCAGGCCTACCGGTACCGCAGTGCGGTCGGCCGCCGCACCGAGCGCAATCCGCTGCTGCGCCGGCGGGCGCTGCGCCACCTGGCCCGGGCCGGCGTCGGCGCGCTCGGCCGGGTCGACCTGCCGTGGGCGCTCACCCTCCTCCAGCGGGCCGCCGACCTCGCCGACCCGGGCGACCAGGGCCGGCCCGAGGTGCTGCAACGGCTGGGCGAGGTGCTGCTGGCACTCGGCCGCTCCGACGAGGCGCGCGAGGTGCTGGTCCGCGCCGTGGCGGAGGCCGGCGAGCACGGCGCGGCGGGAACGGCCGCCCACGCCCGGCTGCACCTCGCCGCGTGCGAACACGACGACGCCGCGCTGGAACGGGCGGCCGTCGACGGCCTGACGGTCTTCCGGGCCTGCGGCGACGAACTCGGCATGGCCCGCAGCCGCCTGGTGCTCGCCGGGTCCTGCCAGCGGCGCGGGCAGCACGGCGAGGCGGTGGCGGCGCTCGGCCACGCCCTCACCCACTCGCTCGCCGCGGCGGCCGACCGGGAGCTCGCCAACACCCTGGGCGCGACCGGGCTCTCGCTCTGGCACGGCCCGGAGCCGGCGCCGTCCGCCGCCGCCCGGTGCGAGGACCTGCTGGCCACCCACGGCGCCGACCGGCTGGCCGTGCAGGTCACGCTCGGGTTCCCGCTCACCGTGCTGCACGCCCTCCAGGGCCGGTCCGACCGGGCCGCCGAGTGCCTGGCCGACGTCCGGCGCGCGATGGCGGCGCTCGCCTACGGCGAGGGCGCGGTGTTCGGGCCGCTGCTCGACGGCACGCTCGCCGCGCTGGCGGACCGGCCGGAGCAGGCGCAGGCGGCCCTGCGCGAGGCGCTGGACGCGGCCCGGGCCCTCAACGCGGGCGGCCTGGTCCGCACCACCGCGCTCGAACTGGCCCGCGCCCAGCTCGCGGCGGGCCAGTGGCGCCGGGCCGCCGAGCTGGTGGAGGACCTGACGGTCGCCGACGCGCACCCGGTGGTGCAGGCCAACCGGTACGGCGTCCAGGCCAGGATCCGGGCGCTCGGCGGCGAGCATCCGCAGGCCCTCGCGCTGGCCCGGCGGGCCGTGCTGCTCGCCCACCGCACCGACTCGCCCGCCGACCAGGCGACCGCCTGCCTCGACCTCGCGTACACCCGTGCCCTGGTCGGCCGGCCGAAGCAGGCCCGGGCGGCGCTGCTGGCCGCGCGGCGCCGCTTCGAGGCGAAGGGGCACCTGGTCGGCGCGGCCCGGACCGGGCTGCTGGCGGAGGAGCTCGGCCTGGCCCGGGAACCCGGCCGGGAGCAGGACCGCGGGCCGGGCGGGGCGGACGGGCCGGACGGGCCGGCGGGAGAGGGGAGTAGCCGATGACCGCCACCGGGACCGGTTCCGCCCCGGGTACCGCCGACCGGACCGCCGCCACCGGCCGGACCGGTACCGTCACCGGCCGGGCCGGTACCGTCACCGAACGGACCGGTAGCGCCGACCGGACCAACACCGCCACCCGGGCCACCGCGCTGACCTGGAACCTGCTCGACCGCCGCCCCGCCGACATCCCCGTCGCCACCTCCGAGACCGTGCCCGTCACGCCCGACTGGGCGTACGGCGGCGCGGACGGCAGCGGCGTCCGGGTCTGCGTCGTCGACAGCGGCGTCGAAGCGGGCCATCCGCTGGTCGGCGAGGTGGTCGCCTCGCACGCCGTGGTCGGGCGCGACGGCGGCCTGACGGTGGAACGGGTGGAGCCGATGGACACCTGCGGCCACGGCACGGCCTGCGCCAGCATCGTCCGGCGGGTGGCCCCCGGCTGCGAACTGCACAGCGTCCGGATCCTCGGCGAGAACGGCGGCGGGACGGGGGCCGCCCTGCTCGCCGGGCTGAGCTGGGCCATCGAGCAGCGCTTCGACGTGATCAACCTGAGCCTGTCGACCTCGCGCCCGCAGTTCAGCCAGGTGCTGCGGGAGATGGCCGACGACGCCTACTTCAACCGCTCGGTGATCGTCGCCTCGGCGCACAACTCCCGGATCGAGAGCTTTCCCTGGCGGTTCTCCTCGGTGATCTCGGTCGGCAGCCACGCCGAGGACGACTCGGACCTCGTGCTCTACAACCCGGACCCGCCGGTGGAGTTCTTCGCCCGGGGGCAGGCGGTGCAGGTCGCCGGGCCGAACGGCAGCACCACCCGCAACACCGGCAACAGCTTCGCGGCGCCGCACGTCACCGGACTGAGCGCGCTCATCCTCGGCAAGCACCCTCGTCTGACGAGCTTCGAGCTGAAGACGATCCTCTACCTGACGGCAGCCAACGTGCGGGGAGTGTGAGATCCATGGACCAGTCGGCGGACTCCACGGCGATGATCGCGGCGATCTCGGGCGCCCTGGCCGATCCCGGCCCGGACGACCGCGAACTGCTGTCCTCCATCGTGCGGGTGGCACGTTCGATCTTCGGCGCCGCCGCCAGCTCGATCTTCCTGTTCGACCGGGAGGAGGACCAGCTGGTCTTCGAGGCCGTCTCCGGGGAGGGCGAGGACTTCCTGGTCGGCACCAGGTTCCCGGCGCACCGGGGGATCGCCGGCTGGGTCGCCGACACCGGGGAGCCGGTGACGGTCGACGACCTGCGCGGCAGCGCGATCTTCGCCCAGGACCTCGCGGAGCGGACCCGCTACGTGCCGGACGCGATCATGGCGGCCCCGGTCGTCCACCGGGACGAGATCCTCGGCGTCATCCAGGTGCTCGACCCGCACCCGCAGTCCCGCTCCAGCCTGGCCGACCTGGACCTGCTGGTGGCCTTCGCCGGCCAGGCCGGGCTCGCCCTGCACGGCCTGGTCCGCAGCCGGGCGGCCCGCAGCGCGCTGGCCCTCGGCGGTGCGGAGTTCGAGCGGCTGGCCGGCATCGTCCAGGTCCTCGGCGCGCTGGCGCCCGAGCAGCGGGCCAGCGGGCTGCGGCTGGTCGAGTCCCTGCACGAGGTGCTCGCCGCGATGGCGCGCTGACCGGGCGGCGGGGTCGCGGGGCGGCGGGGCGGCGCGCTGACCGGGGGGCGAGGCCGTCCCGGTCATCGGCACCGGCCCGCCACCCGGTCTCGTCCAGGTGTCAGCAGCCGCCCGGCAGCGGACCCGGGCCGCGGTGCAGGGCGGCGGCGTACCGGTGGGCCAGCCTCGGCATGCGGTAGCGGACGGCGTGCGCCCGCACCTCGTCGTCCTCGGCCACCGTGACCAGATGGGCCTCGATGAGCTCCTCCACGATCCGCTCGGCCGGCTCCGCGAGGCCGCCCAGCGCCGCCAGCAGCACTGCCTGGTCGAAGGCCGGCCCCGGCAGGGCGCCGAGCGCGCCGAGCGCCGCCCGCTGCTGCGGATCCAGCCCCCGGTGGAACCGGCGGTAGCCGTCCTGGACGGAGCAGCCCCCGACCGAGAGCTCGTGGGGTCCGGCGGGCAGCCGGCCCAGCTGCTCCGCGTACTCGGACAGCGAGAGGTGCCGCAGCGTGGTGAGCTTGGCGGCCAGCGCGCGGACGACCAGCGGGGAGAGCCCGTACACCTCTTGAAGGCGGCGCAGCGTCCGGTCCGCGTCCACGAGCCGTCGCTCGCCGAGCACGCGCGCCAGGAGCTCGCGGGCCTCGCCGGGGGTGAACTCGTCGAGTTCGATGCGGTGGACGCACTCCAGGCCGCTGAGCCGGCGGGCCGAGGTGACCAGCGTGCGGGTCGGCCCGCGGCCCGGCAGCAGGCGGCGGACCTGGGACTCGCCGGTCGCGCCGTCGAGGACGAGGAGGACCTGCCGGTCGGCGATCCAGGACCGCCACAGGGCCAGCGCCGCGGTCTCCTCCCGGGGCGGGGTGAGGTCGAGGCCGGTGCTCCGCAGCAGCTCGGTCAGCACCTCGTGCCAGTCGCGCGGGGTTCCGTCGGGGTGTCCCAGCGGGACGAAGACCTGGCCGTCCGCGAAGCGGTCGGCGATCCGGTGGCCGACGTGGACGGCCAGCGCCGTGGTGCCGACCCCCGGCGGGCCCGACACCGCCGTGACGTCGGTACATCGGGCCCCGCCGGTGAGGGCCGCCACCGCCGCCTCGACCTCGTCCCGGCGGCCGACGAAGTCCGCCAGGTCGCGGGGGAGTTGGGAGGGCCTGGCGTGCTCGCGCGGCCGGTCGCGGCCCGGCCGGGCCGATCCCCCGCCGGCCAGGATCGCCCGGTAGGCCTGCTGCAGCACGGGGCTGGGGTCGAGGCCGAGCTCCCGGGCGATGTACTGCCGGTGCTGCTCGAAGCAGGCGAGCGCCTGCCGCCGCCCGCCGACCTGGTCGAGCGCCGTCATGTGCAGCACGATCAGCCGCTCGCGGAACGGATGCCGGGCGGTCAACTCGGCCAGCCGGTCCAGCAGTCCGAGCGCCCGGCCGGCCTCCACCTCCAGCTCGGCCCAGTCCTCGTACACCGCGAGGAAGCGGTCGGCGAGCCGCTCCGACTCGCGGGCCGCGAACGGGCTGCCGAGCAGGTCGACCAGGGGCCGGTCCTGCCAGAGCCGTACCGCCTCGCCGAACAGCGCCGATGCGCCGGCCGGGTGGCCCGCCCGCTGCGCCTGCCGCCCGGCCGCCGCGAGTTCGTCGAACCGCAGCAGGTCCGACTCCTCGGAGGTCACCGTCAGGGTGTAGCCGTACGGCACGTGGCCGATCCGGTCCCGCAGGACCTTGCGCAGGGCGGAGACGTACACCTGGAGGTTCTTGCGCGCCGTCCGGGGCTGGTCGCCGTCCCAGAGCGCGTCGATGAGCTGGTCGACCGACAGCACGGTGTTCGCCCGGCACAGCAGCGCGGCCAGGAGTAATCGCTGTTTGTACGGGCCGAGTTCGAGCAGGTCGTCGCCGGACCGGACCTGTAGCGGCCCGAGCATCGTGAAACGCAGCGTTCTTTCCGCACCGGTGTTCCCGGTCATATGGCCCCTCCCCCAGAGCGCGCCACGCGATGGGCACAGGTCGGGCCGGCCCGATCGGGGCCGGTCGCCCTCGTCTGTACTCCGACGGGTAGCTTCGCCGAGAAGAGGATGTCTGGCAAGGACGCGGTGAGCGATTGGTGAACAGCGGTGCCCGGGGGTCGAGAGGGACAGGACAAGCTGCCAGGAAGCCACGCACATACCGGAGTTCAACCGCCCGCTCCTAGCGTCGCACTGTGACGTCGGCCGACGTCCGAGCGCGAGCGAGAGGAGTTCCGATGTCCGACGAGGTGCAGGCACACAGCGTGGGCGGCGACGACGAGGACCTGGCGGGCTGCGGGATCCAGTTCAACGCCAGTGCCGTGGACGACGAGGTCCAGGCCCACAGCGTGGGCGAGGACGACGAGGACCTGGCGGGCTGCGGGATCCAGTTCAACGCCAGCGCCGCGGACGGCCCCGCCGGCGTCTAGCCCGACGCTTCGTCATCGGCCGACTCGCCGCCGGGCCGGACCACCCCGGCGGGACGAGGCCGGGCCGGTCTGTGCGGGTGCAACCGCGCAGGCCGGCCGTCGCCTTCCCGCCCGGCACCCGACCACCCTGTGAGGCCTCCGTGGACAGTCTGCTCCGGCTCGTGGACGACCTGCCGACGCTCGAAACCGCTTGGGAGCGCGAGCCGTTCGTCAGCACCGGGCTGGGCGACCTCGGTGACGTGTTCTCCCTGGAGACCGCCGAGCGGCTGATCCACAGCAGCCTGCCGATGAGCGCGGTACGGCTCTTCCGTGACGGCAAGCTGGTGCCACCGGAGCTCGTCCTGCGCAACCGGGGGAGCAACCCGCGGAGCCGCGAGAAGCTCGCCGACGGCACCAAGGTCGCCGAGCAGGTGGCCGGCGGCGCGACCCTGACCCTGGAGGAGCTCCAGAACCACAGCCCGGAGGTGGCGCGCTTCGCCGCCGAGGTGGCCCGCGAGACCGGCTACGAGGCCGACTGCACCGCCTTCCTGACGCCGCCTCGGGCCCGGGGCGCGGCGCCGCACTTCGACCTGGTGGGCATCTTCCTTCGGCAGCTCCACGGCTCCAAGCGCTGGCGGGTGAGCGCCCCCGTGCGGCGGCTGCCGAGCCGGGCCCGCCCGGTGGCCCCGTCCGAGGTCGGCGAACCGGTGCTCGACGTCGTCCTCAAGGAGGGCGAGTGCCTCTACCTGCCGCGCGGCTTCGTGCACGTCGGCGACACCACGGACGAGCCGTCGCTGCACCTGTCGATCGGCCTGCGCGGCGTCACCTGGGAGCGGGTCCTGCGCAGCCTGCTGGCCGGGGCGGGGGAGCGGTTCGAGCCGCTGCGCGAGGTGCTGCCGCCGGCCTTCTCGGACCTCGACCGGGAGGCCCTGTACCGCGAGCGCGTCGAGCTGCTGGCGAAGCACCTGGCGGACGCCGACTGGTCCCGGATCTCGCTGGACGGCCTGCGAGCCGAGCAGCCCCCGGCCGCGCCCGCCCCGGGCAGTCTGGCGGCCTCGCTACGCCGGCCGGCCGCCGCGGAGCCGGCGCCCGAGGCCGCCGAGCCCCCGCCGGCCGCCTGACCGGCGCCCGCATCGCCCGCCGACCGCCTGGCCGGCGCCCGGATTGCCCGCCGACCTCGGTCCGCCGCCACGGAGCCGGCGCCCGAGGCCGCCGAGCCCCCGCCGGCCGCCTGACCGGCACCCGCACTGCACGCCGGCCGGTCAGCCGAACGGGGTGCGGTGCAGCGAGATCAGCAGGCGCCAGCTGTGCGCGGCGAGTTCGTCGGCGGTGGCGGGCACCAGGGCGTGCAGCCAGTCCGCGAGCAGCGCCGTGAAGGTCGCCGCGACGGCGGTGGCGACCAGCCCGGCGTACGGCGCGCCGGCCAGCTCCCGCTCGGTGCGGCTGCGCTCCCGGAGTTCGCGGTGGAGCAGCTCGCCCAGCGGTCCGGCGCCGCCGGGCAGCAGCAGCGAGCGGTAGACCGCCGCGTGCCGCTCGACCTCCGTGAGGAACGCGCCGAGGGCGGGCGGCGGTGCGGCCGGGTCCGGGATGCCGCGCCAGGCGTGCAGGGCGTCCACGGCGTCCCGGACGACCTCCGCGCAGGCGTCCACCGCGAGCGCCCGCAGGTCCTCGTAGTGGAGGTAGAAGGTCGCCCGGCCGACGCCCGCGCGCCGGACCACGGCGGCCACGCCGACCTCGGCCAGCGGGCGCTCGGCGCACTCGGCGAGCAGGGCCTCGCGCAGCCGGGCGCGGGTGCGGTCGGCCCGTGCGTCGGTCATCCGGCGACCAGCACCGCGGCCAGCGCGAGGGCGCCGGGCAGGGCCTGGGCGAACAGGATCCGGCGGTTGGCGGTCGCCGCCCCGTACAGGCCCGCGACCACCACGCAGGACAGGAAGAAGACCTGGACGCGGAAGCCGGTCGGGTCCGCCGCGATCAGGCCCCAGACCAGGCCGGCGGCCAGGAAGCCGTTGTAGAGGCCCTGGTTGGCGGCCAGCGGCGCGGTGGCCCGGGCCATCTCCGGGTCGAAGCCGGAGAGCTTCCGCCCGGGAGCCCGCTCCCAGAGGAACATCTCCAGCACCAGGATGTATCCGTGCAGTGCGGCCACCAGGCCCACCAGTGTGCTCGCGACGATGCCCATGACGGGGCCCCTTTCTGGACTGTTGTCCAGCAATCATAGACACATGTCCAGGAATTCGCCGCAGGCCTTCCTTTCACAAAGTGAAGTCACAAGGCCCACAAGGAAGTTCCACCGCTTCGTCTCTTGACCGCCGTCCGGCGGGGCGAGACAGTGTGTCGACGCTTGAGAGCGCTCTCACGCGGTTCCGCCGCCTTGCCACCGCCGAGGGAAAGGCATCCCCATGACGGCCACCCCACCCCTGCCCGGCCCCGCCCGCGGAGCCGCGCCCCGCCATCGAGCGCCCCGCCACCGCGGCGCCGTCGCGGCCCTCACCGTGCTCGCCCTGCTGCTCGCCGGTCTGTGGACGGCGGCCGGCGCGCGGGCGGCCACCGACTACACCCAGTCGGCGGCCACGGTCGCCCCCGGCTCGGTCCTCTTCGCCTTCACCCCGGCCACGCCCGCCGCCCTGGTCGACGTCCACTACCGGCCCACCGCCGACGGCCAGCAGAACGTCCGGATGGCGGCGGGCGCGAGCCGGTGGGAGACGACCGCCACCGGCCTGGCGGCCGGGACCGTCCTGGAGTACTGGTTCACCTACGAGAAGGCCGGACCGCTCTACGACACCCCGCACTTCACGGTGACCGTCGGCGCGGGCGGCTCGACCGGCGGCGGGGCGACGGGCAGCTTCCCGCTCACCTTCGTGAACAACACCCGGGGAGCCTTCAGCGACGCCCAGGTCTACGTGACCGTGCTCGGCATGGTCACCCCCGGCCAGTGGTCCTACCTGCGGCCCGACGGCACGACGGCGCACATCGACCACCGCGCCGCGCAGGCCCCGGGGCACCTGACCAAGAACGGCGTCGACTACCCGAACATGTCCTTCACGCTCGACCGGGCCGCCACCGTCCCCTCCCCGGCCGCCATCCGCGGCGGCCGCGTCTACATCTCGCTCGGCTCGCCGCTGTACATCCCCGTCTCGCCCGACGACCAGGGCTGGGGCGGGCCGGACCCGCGCAACCCCGCCGACCCGAACAACGACGTCTACTACGACTGGTACGAGTACACCTACGTCCCCGGCGAGGTCCCGTTCGGCGGCAACACCACCCAGGTGGACGGGTTCGGCTTCCCGATGACCGCCCGGCTGCGGCAGACCGCCAGCGGCTACGACTCCACCGAGGGCATCACCCGCACCCGCGCCGAGGTGATGGCCGGCTACGCGGCGGCCGTCGGGCCCGCCTTCCGCGCGCTGCAGGGCACCTACCGCATCACCGCCCCGCGGTCGTCCGCCCTGTTCCAGGCGGGCGGCGCACAGCAGGGCTACCTCCAGCCGGCCATCGACCGGTTCTGGTCGGCCTTCAGCGCACGGCAGTTCACCCTCACCCGGCTCGGCGAGACGTTCACCGGGCGGGTCACCGGCGACACCCTGACCTTCACCAAGAACGGGGCCGGACCGTTCCACCTGGCCAAGCCCGCCTCGCCGGACGTGATGGCCTGCGCGGGCCCGCTCGCCGCGGGCGACGACACCGAGAAGCAGCTCGGCGCGGAGCTGTGCGCGGCCCTCCAGCGCGGCGTGGCGCTCACTCCGGCCGACTGGTACCGGCCCGCGGCCTACTACCGCGGCGCCGACGCCGCGAACGACTACGCGGGGTACCTGCACGGCATCAGCCTCGGCGGCCGCTCCTACGCCTTCCCCTACGACGACATCAACGACCAGTCGTCCGTCCAGATCCTCGGCAACGCGGCTCCGCCCACCGGGCTGACCCTCGGTATCGGCTGGTAGTCCGGGCCGGCGGGCGGGGGCGCGCGGCCCCCCCCCCGCGCGCCCCCCCCCCCCGCACCCCCCCCCCCCGCCCCCCCCCCGGGGGCCCCCCCCTGAGCGGGACCG